>CAZEMS010000016.1:79124-83543 GCA_964513475.1 uncultured Mycobacterium sp.
AGGCGGCCGGCTGCTGTCCTTGTGGCAGTACGACATTGGTGACGACCGGCGCCCCGTCATCGCTAGCCTGCTCGGGCTCGGGCTCGGGCTCGGGCTCGGGGGTCGGTGCCGGGGCAGCATCATCGCCGGGTGAGTCGGTGCCATCCGCGAGCATCGTCCACTGCAGCGTTGCGCCATCTGATACCAGAGACGCAAATGGCATCTTCGTCTCGTTGTAGCGCGCGTCGTGAGTCTGGATCGAAGCGACGTAGTTACCCGCCGCGGGTGTGTGATCCATCAGCCCGGTGTAGTCACCGTCTGACGCGGTCGTATCGCCGTCGCGACCTTCGTCATTGAGTCGGATACCGTGCACGTGCTTGCCAGCGGCGGTCTCGATCATCAGGTATGCCTGGTTGACCCCCGATTGGTCGTCGGCTATCGACGCGGTGACAAGTGCCGCACCGTTGGCTGCATCGTTCGCAACAACAACGCGATCGACGGCCGGGGGAGTCGAGTCGGAGGCCGGGCCGGCTGCGATCGCCGACGCGACGCCGCGCATGCCGGGCGTGCCGATTTCGTCGGAGTCGACCAGCTCGCCACTCTGCGCGGCATCGGAGTCAGCACCGGAACCATTATCGGTCTGGCTGCCGAAGTCGCGGCGGGCGAATGCGGCCGCCGCCCACACCAACGGCGTCGCCATCGGGGCATCCGAACCACCGGAGACAAGATCGGCAAGCCCGGACGACGACAACAGCTGTGCACCCGCACCCGACACCGCCTCCGGCGCCGACGCCTCCGGCGCCGCCGTCATCACCGGCACATCGACATCGGCATCTGCGGGTGGCGTCAACGATGCAGCCGGAGCCACCGGCGAATCGCTTGCATCGACGGAGTCGATTACCGGCAGTACCGGGGCTGGCGTCTCCTCATCGAACCCCGGACCTAGCACCGTTACCGGCCCGGCCTCGTCGGACGAACCTGACGAGCCCCCCGAGGAACCCGACGACCCAACAGCCGCGACCGAACTCAAGGCCGCGTCAGGGTTCCTTTCGTCCGAGCTGGGATCTGAGGCGAAGTCCACGCCGCCAGCGGCGTCCTCATCCGAACCCGAGCCCCCATCGACATCGGAGGCGTCTTCCGAACCCACGTCGGCGTCGGCGGCCTCGTCCGCAAGATCGTCGGCCGCCTCCTCAGCGATCGAGTCGGCGATCGCGTCGGTGTCGAGGTTCTCGTCGTCATTCGAGGCCCCGCCACCCGCGTTGTATCCGGAAACCTCGTCAGAGTCAGACTCAGGGTCAGCGTCAGGGTCAGGGTCAGAAGTGTCATCAGCATCCGACGTCGTGCCTGCTTCTTCAGCTGGATCGCCAGACAACGTCGCGCTCGAATTGGTGGAGTCGGCCGAATCGGTGGGATCGGCGGAAGCTGCCACTGGCATCGACGCTATCGCCGCCCCGACTCCGAGGGCGACCGCCAAGGCGCCTACCCGACCCACATGACTGGCATAGCCCGACGCCCCCGGCCGAGACAGAGTCGGACCGGCTGAGCTAATCGGAGACACCCCAACGTCGCGGTCCGCTATCTGACGGTGCCGCCCTCGACCCGTCGAACGCGAATGGTTTCCAGTAGTCAGCCAAGCATCGGACCAACTCATCTGGTTCTCCTCAGCAGTTCTCAGCACGGCGTGTCGCCGGTAAGTTGTAACGGTACCCACGGTTGTCGCAGTTGCATCGGTTCGATTTCGCAAAAGGTCCGTCTGGTGGACCCCGTTCGGTGGACCCCGTTCGGTGGACACGACGCAGGCCAGTCGCCCGGACAGCAGTCGTGCGTGCTGATGCGGATGCTGATCGGTTGAGCTGCTACGGGTTCGGCGAACGATACGGCGTCATGGATTCCTGTACACCGGTGCGATCGGGACTGAAGCAGCGTTGTGTGCTGTAGCAGTCACCTGAAAGGACAGCTCACCTTCGCAATACTGTAGTCGGCTGTTGGTTCCACAGTGCCCCCTAGTCTTTCGTGCCAGGTGTTCCAATCACGGATCAGGACAGGTTGTTTCAGCGGCTCTCTCGTGGCGCGGCAACACTGCCGCTTCGGGCCGGCGTCCCCCGGTTGAGCGGCGGAGGCTCGTAGAGGCGGTCAGGCCCGATGCCTCCGGCGGCTACCGCCGGCGATTCGGGAACGGCCACCGAGACCGCTGACCAACCGGCAGCCTGAAACAAGCACGCTGGAACTCGGTCAGCGGGTGGGCCCGAACATCTTCAGGATCTGGCCGCTGGTCGGCGCTTGGTCGGCGAAGGTGAACGTGCCCTTGTCGCTCATTTCCTGTGCCGCAGCTATCAACGGTCCGACGGTGGTGCGCATCAGGCTTGCGCCCACGCTGAGCCGCCGCACACCAAGCTTGGTCATCTGGCCCACTGTTGCCCCTGCGCCCCGCACGCCGACCAACTGGTTGACCGGCGCGCCTACCTCCCGCACCAGTATCTCGATCTGCGCTGGATCCGTCACGCCTGGTGCATAGACACAAGGAGCGCCGACCTCGGCGAAGCGCTGGAGCCTCCGCAACACCATCGCGAAGCCATCGGGATGCTGATACAGCAACGCTTCGCAGCGCGCGGTGACCACGAGCTCGCTACCTGCCGCCTCGACCGCGGCGGCCACCCGCTCCACGGACTCGTTCTCCTCGTAGAAACCCCGTTCGGTGTCACCGGTCCAGTCTTCGATGCTGCAGCCGGCAGCTCCGGCATCGACGCAGCGGCGCACGTTGTCGGCAACGTCGGCCGGAGCATCGGCATAGCCGTTCTCGAAGTCAGCACTCACCGGGATATCAACTGCTGCTGCGATTTCCGCGATGTTCTCCAGCGCTTCATCCCTGGACACCGCACTCAACGCATCGGGACGGCCAAGACCGAAAGCGAAGCCCCCGCTGGTCGTCCCGAGCGCTTTGAAACCATGAAATGCAAGTATTTTCGCCGATCCAGCATCCCAAGCGTTGGGCATGATGAACGTTCCGGTGCGATGCAAGGCGAGAAATGCCCTCGCCTTCTCTGGCTTTGATGTCACGTTCGCTCCTTGTCGACTACGACGGTGGACACCGTAGCCCCGAAACCGGCGGGTCTAGTGCTCATCGGTGATTTCCCGCTCCGACCATTTCTATCGACGACGTCGCGGGACACGCGGCGGTCAATCGGCGCGCTGCTCGGCCCCTTGCACGGCAGCCGCGGCAGGTCCCGTAGCAAACGTTCCAATTCTTCGACAGGACAATATGTTCCGGCTATTTCCTGCGACGCGACGATGCGGTTATGCTTACTTCTCACCGGGGTGCCGCTAGAAACAGCGAAGGCCACTGGAGCATCGACAGTTGGGGCGACATGGATTCATCCTCGTTAGCGATACGTGCCGGTTCGGCTGCCTTCGTAGTGGGGTTGGGTGTAGCAATCGCTACGGCCCCAGGCGTGGCGGTTGCCGACGATGCAGACGGGGCACAAGTGACGGACTCGTCGTCACAGGCTTCGGAGTCGTCGTCGGTGCCGGGTTCGGAGCCGGGATTGTCGCCGCCCACCCCTACCGCACCCTCTACTGCAGCGGGGTTCGACTCCGAGGCTGGTGACCAAGGCGCCGGCGCGGGCGTCGATTCGCCGGCGGATGCTGATGCGGCGGATGACTCGGGTACTGCGGGGGACCCATCCGGGGATGTGTCCGAGGATGTCGAGTCAGCGCTGGCTTCAGAGGAACTGGACGAGCCGGAACTGGACGAACCAGGACTGGGCGGGTCCGGCCTGGGCGGGTCGGAGCTGGTCACGCCGGATCCGGTGGCGACGGTGGAGGGGGCTGCGGAGGAATCTGCGGTTGTGTCGGTGGATGCGGATGGGTCGCAGGCGTCGGGTTCCTCGGAGGTCGCGGTGCCGGAGGCCGGCGTGTCGGTAGCTGGGGATCGTTCGGAGCGCCCCGGCGCTGATCGTGTTGCTGACGGTGCTGACGATGGTGTTGGCGAAGCGCAGATCAACGCGAGTTTCGGCGTCGATGACCTGACCGATGTTTTGGACAGGGCCTCGGAGCTGGCTGATTCGGTGGTTGCTGACGGCGTTGCCGTGGATGTGGCGTCTTTGGAGGCGCAGGCGGTGGCGGCATTGGTTGGGCAGCCGGAGGTCGCCGAGGCCGAGTCGTCGGGGTTCGTGTCGGGGTTGATGGCGGTCTTGGGGATCGCGGCCTCGACCGTGGGTTCCGATAGTCCGATGACTCCGTCGGCGTATCTGGCGGCGGTGCTCGATGTGATTCGTCGTGAGATCGACAGGCTCTCTGGTGGTCAGGAGTCTGCGGCCCGGACGATGGCGCCGGTGGCCATGGCGGCTGCGGCTGCCGGGCCGGCTGAGGATGGGATCAATTCGGGCAATCCTGGTGATGAGTTGTGGGGTGAGGCGCATTTCGCGCCGTATGTGGATATGG
>CAZEMS010000017.1:0-83378 GCA_964513475.1 uncultured Mycobacterium sp.
TGGGCGGCGCCGTCGGAAGCCCGGTAGGTGAAGCTGTCGGTGCCGTTGAAGTTGGTGTGTGGGGTGTAGGTGAACCAGCCGTTGGAGTCGAGTGTCACGTTGCCGTGCACGGCCGCATTGTCCAGCACAGCGGTCAGCGGGTTGCCGTCGACGTCGGTGTCGTTGGTCAGCACGTTGCCGACTACCGGCGTGTCCTCGGCGATGCTGAAGGTGTCGTTGACCGCTACCGGGGCGTCATTGACGGCAGTGATGTTCAACGTCACGGTGGCGGTGTTGCTGGTGGCGGTGCCGTCGGAGACGGTGTAGGTGAAACTGTCGGTGCCGTTGAAGTTCGCGTGCGGGGTGTAGGTGAACGATCCATCGGAGTTGAAGGTCACGTTGCCGTGGGTCGCGGCGCCGCGGCGGACGGCGGTCAGGACATCGGCGTCGGGGTCGGTGTCGTTGGTCACCACGTTGCCGGTCACCGGTGTGTCTTCGGCGCCGGTGTAGGTGTCGTCGACGGCGGTCGGAGTGTCGTTGACCGGGGTCACAGTGATGCTCACGGTGGCGAGGTTGGCGCTGGTGGCGCCGGTGGCGTCCTTGGTCCGGTAGACGAACCACGCCGGCCCGCTGAAATCCGGTGCCGGGGTGTAGGTGACGGTCTTGGCGACGGCATTGTTGAGCACCGTCGCGCCAGCAGGTGCCCACACCGAATTGACCGCCAGAACATCGCCATTGGCCAGGTTCGCATCGGTGTCATTGCCCACCAACTGTGCATAGGTCATCGTCACCGACCCGTCCTCGGTGACGATGAACGGCCCGTCATCGACCGCGATCGGCGCGCTGTTGTTGGCCGCAGCCACCGTCACACTCACCCGCGCAACATTGGCGCTGGTGGCTCCGAACGAGTCCTTGACCCGGTAAACGAAGTACTCCGGCCCGCTGTAGCTCGCCGGGGTGTAGGTAACGGTCTTGGCCGCAGCATTGTTGACCACCGTCGCGCCGGGAGGCGCCCACACCGAATTAACCGCCAAGACATCACCATTGGCCAGGTTCGCGTCGTTGTCATTGCCCACCAACTGCGCATAGGTCAACGTCAACGACCCGCCGGTATTGACGGTGAACGGCCCGTCATCGACCGCCACGGGTGCACCGTTGGGTCCGCTGAAGGCCGGCGTCACCGTCACACTCACCGTGGCAAGGTTGGCGCTGGTAGTACCGGTGGCGTCTTTGACCCGATAGATAAACCAGGCCGGCCCGGTGGCATTGGCCGGGGTGTAGGTGACCGTGTTGGCCCCGGCGTTGTTGACCACCGTCGCGCCGGCGGGCGCCCACACCGAATTGACCGACAAGACATCACCGGCGCCCAGGTCCGGATCGGTGTCGTTGCCCACCAACTGCGCATAAGACAACGTCAACGACTCGCCGGCACTGACGGTGAACGGCCCGTCAGCAACCGCGGTGGGCGCCCTGTTGTTAGGCGCTTTCACCGTGACACGCACCGTCGCAACGTTGGCGCTGGTGGCACCGGCGGCATCTTTGGTCCGGTAGACGAAATACTCCGGGCCGCTGTAGTTGGCCGCAGTGTAGGTGACCGTCTTGGCCGCAGCATTGTTGACCACCGTCGCGCCGGGAGGCGCCCACACCGAATTGACCGACAGAACATCACCGGTGCCAAGGTCCGGATCGGTGTCGTTGCCCACCAACTGCGCATAGGTCAACGTCAACGATCCTCCCGCACTGACCGTGAACGGCCCGTCATCGACCGCCGTCGGCGCTCTGTTGACCGACGCGGTTGCGCCAGCTGCGCCTCGCGCCATCGACGCACTGGGCGCGTTGTCGGCTCTGGCCGCGTCGGCACCGGCGGCACCGCCGTTGCCGCCGTCGCAAGCGGTGATCCCGGGACAGGTCTCGGTGTCGTAGCTGAAGCCGTCGCCGATCAGAATTCCGGCATTGGGGGTCTCCGCGGCGCCGTCACCGAAGATGTTCCGCCAAACCGACCTCAGCTCCGAAACCAACCTCGCCGAAACTCCTGTGCTGGTGGGCTCCGTCGGCACCGGATCACTCGACTGGCTCCCTGCCAACCCGGAGGATCCAGCTGCGTCGTCCCCGCCGATGTCGCGGCGAGCGAATGCGGCAGCGGTCCACATCAGCGGTGCCGCGATCGGCGCATCCGAACCACCGCTGACCAGATCGCCGAGTCTCAGCCAGGACAACAACTGCGCACCAAGCCCGACCGGCGTATCCGGCGCCGAAGCCTGCGGTGCTACGGACATATTCGGCACCGCCACGTCCGCGCCCTGCTCGAGGTGTGCGGCCACCGAGGCCGGCACGTCCCTATCGACCGCCGCCGCCGAGACCCCACGCGCACCGGCATCATCGACCTCCGGGACTACGACCGGATCAGACTCAACCTCATCCACCGCGCCGACACCTGCCGAACCCGGCTCCCAATCAACGTCATCATCATCGAGAAGGCCAGACCCACCGGTTCCAGCCGAACCCGAAGTGCCCCGGTCGCGGAGAATGTCGTCGGCGCCTGCATCGGTTGCAAGGTCACCTTCAAGATCGTCTTCAAGATCGTCGTGGGGGTCCGGAGCCTCCGAGCGCGCGTCTTCGGCAGCCTCAACGACCAGGCCACCACCGGAGCCGGAGGCATCCCCGGATGCCAGATCGCCCGTGCTGGTACCCGGGCTCAAGTCGTCCGCCAACTCGTCGTTGGGTAGTTCTACCGCGTCCAAATCCGCATCCGCGGCGGCCGAGATCGGATCGGTCGGTGTGTCGATCGGCCGGTCATCGGACGGGGCCGCGTCTACCGATGCCTCACTGACCGAACCCGGCCCCGAACCCTCCGACGAAGCTTCCTGCGCGTCGGCGGTCGCACTCGGCGGCGACTGCTGCGCTCCCGCCGGATCGGCCCCAGACGATGCACTCGACGAACTCGAGCCCGTCGAACCCTCGGACCCGATGGTATCTGCGAACGCGGCCGCGGGCATTGACGCAATTGCCATACCGACACCGAGGGCGACCGCTAACGCGCCTACCCGCCCGATATGGCTGGAGCAGAGAGACGCCGCAGGCGTGGATGGGACATAGGTGGTTCGCGACCGCGCCTCCTTGTGCGGCCGCGAATGCTTCCCCTGATCGGAACCGACCACCGGCGCCTCCCGCCACCTGTGCAGTTATTTTAGGCCTTCGGCCCACACAGATGAAGGAGAATTGTCAGACCCAGCCAGTCACCCAGGGCTCCCGGCTCCGACAGGGTCTACGAACCAGCGGCAGTGTTTCGTTCGGCTAGGCCCCGAACCGAAATCGGCGACCGGTGACCGAGATTGGGCGGATGCGAACGTAGTGCGGCTTGGGCGTCGCAACCCACGGCTGCAGCTGCGCACTCTCGGCCTCTTCTATCTCCTCGTCGCTGCGCAGCGTGCGAGCGGTACCTTTCACGATGACACTCCAGCCGGTGGTGGCATCGAATTCATCCGCCTCGAAGAGAACTTCGTTGTTGATCACTGCGCTGACCAACTTGGTGCCTTCCGCTGTGCGGAAGAGCACCGTACGGCGCTGGACCGCAAAGTTCACCGGGAAGAGTTCAGGCCGTCCATCAACGCTGGTGACCAATCGGCCCAGAGCCGCCTGCGCCAGCAGATCCCAGCACTCGCTTGCCGACAGTATGGTGACCGGCTCACCGTTGGCGGACATCAGCGAGCCACCGGGTTCGGATCGGATGGACTGTCATCAATGGTGCATCCACGCAATGGCACGGACAGCAGTTTATGTTATGGCGCCGTCCAGGACCGGATCACTGTGAGAGTGTGTTCCGCCCGCCCGGCCCATGATGGCCAGCCCCCAATCGAGATGGCCATGCCATACGGTGGCAATCCGACCACCCTGGACGGCCGGTTTGGGATCCGAGATCGGGCCACCCAGCGCGCGGATCGCCGCGACAGTCGCATCGAGGTCGGCGGACCAGAGGGCGAGCCCGAGTAGCTGCGGCTCGGTACCGGTGGCAACGACTTCTATGAAAGCCTCACCCGCGCGATAGAAGGCCATCTCCGGCCCGCTCGGACCGCGGGGATGAAAACGTCGACGCGGCTCGATGCCGAGCACCGCCGTGAGTGCGCCGATGGCTGTGTCCAACTCGGGCACCGTGTACACGACGTGATCGACGCGGGTCACTCCGTTGGGATGCGCCGCGCCGCCCGCTGCCGCGCGGCACAGGGTGCTGAGTCCCAGAACGGATGGATCGGAATGGATCTCATCGAAACCCCAGCTCTCCCCGGCGCCCAGCGCACACCGTACGTGACCGATCTGGACCGCACGATCATCGACGGCAAAGCCGAGCGCCGACCACGCATCTTCCTCGCCGGGAATGCCGAGCCAGGTCAGAGTGGTCACGGCGATTCAACCTAAACCCACGGCGATCAGCCTGCGGCGCACCCGGCGACGAACAGCGCACCGGGGATCGCGGCGTCGGCCGGAGCGGTGGTAGTGGTGGGCTTCGTTCCGCATACCTGTGCCTTGTCTTGCAAGACCCAGAATCGGCCCTCTTGCTCGAACACGAAAGAGGTGGGTGCGCCCATGTCGGGGTCGTCGGTGTTGGCTAGCACTCCAGCGGTGACCGCCCATCCATCGGCGCACAGCAGATCGTCGATGGTGTAGACGTTGTCCGCGCCCATGGCCTGAGCCGCTGCCGTAGCCGCCTCGGCAAGCTCGGCCTTGGTGCAGCTGGTCATGCCACCAACGGTCGTCATGCCGGGGGATGTGGACTCGGAGTGGGCCGCATCAGCCGAACCGCTCCCCGGCGTGGGCGCCGTCGAGCTGGCGGCGCATGCACCCGTGCCGGCAGCGGCCAAGCCCACGACTGAGAGAGCGATGCTCGTTCGGGTGGTGCGGTTCATGAATCCCCCTTTCGGGTGGGCGCAGATCAGGACGATATCTGCCTGCGTGCGGGCGTACCAGGAAGGTCGACCCTTCGGCCTGGGCAGTGGTCGCCATGACTCACCGGCAGCGTTGGGACCGAAAGTGATTGCGTACGAATCGGGTTGGCGTCGGGACAACCAGCCGGCGTGGTCCCAGAAAGTCCTAGATAACCCCAGATAGTCGTTGTGATCTACCTCACATAGCGATAGGATCGCGGAGTTCCCTGACCTGGCCGGCGTGTACGGACGCGCAGAAAGGACGACAGCGAGCCATGAGTAAGAGACGTCGCAGGTCTACCGGATCAGCCCGAAGAAACACGAAAGTTCGCCTGGGGGTTCTGGCGTTCGCGCTCAGCGTTGGAGCATCGCTGTCCACCACGCCGGGGGTGGCGTTGGCCGAGCCGGGGGACAGTGGTTCATCTGGTTCGTCGTCGGCTTCGAGTTCGAGGAACTCATCCGAATCCGGGAAGTCGTCGAGAGACTCTCGCCAATCTGGTTCGTCGAATCGGCGCGGAGACCGGTCGGATTCGTCGCCAGGATCGACCCGGTCCGGCAGCGCGCAGAAGTCCGCTGACT
Source organism: uncultured Mycobacterium sp. (assembly GCA_964513475.1). Classification (GTDB taxonomy): domain Bacteria; phylum Actinomycetota; class Actinomycetes; order Mycobacteriales; family Mycobacteriaceae; genus Mycobacterium. The sequence continues at coordinate 5,478 of CAZEMS010000017.1, forward strand.
CCCGCGCTGATTCGAGTTCCTCACGACGCAACCCGGGGACGGCAGGACCCCGCTCCGGCGTTGTGCGGAGTTCAGGAGGCTCCCGCACGAACTCCGGGCCCTCTGAGGTCAGAAGCAGCGCGTCGGTTGCAACCGCGCCCACCCAGAACGCGGTTTCGGCTGACGTCGGGAAGACGACACCGGCCGCGCGACCCGCATCTCCGGCACCCGCCGACCAACCGGCCTCGCCCTCCGTCGCGGCAGGAGCGCCTCCCGGGCAGCCGGCACGTCCGGCGTCGTCGGCCGATCGGTTGCCGACGCTGGCTGTAGGGGAGGACGTGATGAGTTCGGCGAGCAGCCTTCGACCGAACCGCATCGAGTTGCCCGGTCTGCCTCCAGTTGATCGCATGGGAAGTGAATTCGTCAGTGCAGCCGCGCCCGCCTCGATGCCACCGGGGGTAGCGGAGTCTTCGTCTGGGCATTCGGTCGCTGAGCAGGCCGCCGGGAATGCCGTGGAGCATGTCGCCGACACGTCGGCGGTACCGAATCCGCCGAGCGGACCGCCGACGCCCGCCAACCGCGTATCCGGTGTCGTGTCAGATGTCCTGGCCGGAATGGGTCTGAGTCCGTTTGCCTCTGACAGCCCGCGGACGCCGGTCGATTCGCCGGCGATGTGGGCGGTGCTGGCCTGGGCGCGCCGCCGGGCAGTGGACCTGCAGCCGTCGAACTTCGGACGGATGTTCCCCGTCAAGGAAGGCACTGAGACGACGGCGGTTCTCGAGCCGCTCAACCAGCTGACAGATCAGCAACTCGTAGACCTCGCGCAGACAATGCTGGAGGAGCAGGGGACGCCGAATCCGAAGGGGACGAGCGCCGGTATCACCTACTTCGGCCAGTTCATCGATCACGATCTGACGCTTGACACCGAGCCGCAGCCAACGGACACCGTCGAGGTCGAGGGACTGGTCAACGGCCGTACTTTCGCGTTCGATCTCGACTCGGTGTACGGCGGCGGCCAAAAGACGAGCCCGCAGCTCTACGACGGCGACAAGTTCTTGATCGGGACTGCCACCGACGGGGTGTCACCGGACCTGCCGCGTAATTCCGATGGCTCGGCCATCCTGGTGGAGCCGCGCAACGACGAGAACCTTCTCATTTCTCAGATTCATCTGTCGTTCCTCAGGCTGCACAACGCGCTGGTGGACGAAGGATTGTCCTTCGACAAGGCTCAGCAGACGGTGATTGATGCCTACCGCCACGTGGTGCTCAATGACTACCTGCCGCAGATCGTCGGCCAAGAAGCGGTGGACCAGGCGCTGAGCCAGGCTCCCAGTGCTGGGTTCTACCAGCCCGGGTCGAAAGACTCCCCGATGACGCCGGTTGAGTTCTCGGCTGCGGCATTCCGCTTCGGCCACTCCCAAGTGGGGAACGCCTACGCCATCAACGACACGTCGGGCTTCGTGCGGGTGTTCTCCCTTGATCCCACCGTGGCCGATTTGAGGGGCGGCCGCCAGCTCCCGAGCGAGTTGATCATCGACTTCAACAACTTCTTCAGCGAGCTGCCACGGGAGGTCGACGAGGCTGCAGCGCTGACGGGGCGTGCGATTGACACGAAGATCTCGCCGTCGTTGTTCGATTTGCCGATTCCCGGTGTGGCCGGCGGCGGCTCAAACGTGCTGGCATTTCGAAATCTCGTGCGCGGCAAGTTCTACGACCTGCCCTCTGGTGAGGCAATCGCCGAAGCGATGGGTGTGCCGGTCGTCGGTGAGCCCGTCTTTCCGGAAGGCACGCCGCTGTGGTTCTACGTGCTTAGTGAAGCCGAATTGACATCAGGTGGCGCCGAACTCGGACCGGTCGGCGGCAGTATCGTGGCCGAGGTCTTCGTAGACCTACTGCGCCTGGACGGCACCACCATGCAGGAACCGAAGCTCCCAGACGTCTCCGGCGGCGATTTCCGCATCGGAGACTTGCTGGTTGCTGCCGATCAACTCGACGCGGAGGAACCCACCGGGCAGAAACCGAGGCCGCGCGACGGCAAGGAAACGGGCTCGAAGCCGGACCGCGATCGCAAGGGATCCAAGGGATCCGAGCGGCACCGCCGTCACCGACACCATCACGGAGCGGGAAAACCGGCGACCGAAGCGTCGGCGCGACACCTTCTCCTTCCGGCAGCGAGTTGATGAGAAGTAACGCCGCGTTCGGCTGACACCGTTTGCCCCCCCCGCGAAGCAGTCGGTTCCATGTGGCCCGAGCGGGCCGGAATGGGCGGGTGGCGGGCCGGTAGAGTCCGGGCAATGATGTCTTCTCCGGACGTTGTCGACCCGTGATTGCACGTCTGACGGCGCTGGTCGGCGTTCTGCTGCTGCTCGGCATGCCCGGGGGCGCGCGTGGGTCGGCCAGTCCTGGCGACCCTCCCGGCGCGTTGACGTTCGGGGGGGTGCAACGCACCTACGTTTTGCACGTTCCGCCTGGCACTGCTTCTCATCCGTCAGGGCTGGTGATCAATCTGCACGGCGCAGGACAGACCGGCGCTGATCAAGCCGCACTGACCAACTACAACGCCATAGCGGATCAGTACGGGTTCATCGTGGCCTATCCCGACGGCATCGACCACAGTTGGGCCGACGGCCGCGGCGCCTCAGTACCGGATCGTGACGGTGTCGATGACGTCGGCTTCCTGGCAACACTTATCGATCGCCTCGCACGTGACTTCGGTGTTCCACCGGGCCGGGTCTTCGTCACCGGGATGTCAGCCGGGGCGTTCATGGCCAACCGACTGGCCTGCGAACGAGCTGACCTCGTCTCTGCCATTGCGCCGGTTGCGGGGACCTTGGGAGCGGGCGTTCCCTGCAATCCGTCACGGCCCGTGTCGGTCATGCTGATATACGGGACGGCCGATCCTGTGGTGCCCTACGGAGGCGGGCCGATGGTCGGGCGCGGCGGAGCCAGCGACATCCTGGCGGCGCCGGCGATGGCCCAGCGGTGGCGGTCGCTGGACGGCTGCCCGGGACCGCCTGTGGAGAATGTGTCAGTCGGCCAGGGGGACGCCGCGGTGGTGCACCGTCTCACGTCGGCGGGTTGTGGTGGTGGAACCGAGGTTGACTTCGTGCGCATCGACGGTGGCGGCCACACCTGGCCGGCTGGGCAGTTCTCGCTACCGGTTGCCATGGTCGGTCCGACCAGCTATGCCTTCGACGCCTCGCAGGCCAGTGGGCGGTTCTTCGCGTCGCAGGCCAGGTGATCCGGCCGGACATCGGGTAGGCAACCTGGCCATTCTCGGGCTGGCTGATCGCTAGTGTTACGCCATGATTCGGGACGGGAATCGGCTCGCCGGCGGGCTTGTGATCGTCGGCGCAGTCACGATGGCGGTGGGAGCCTTTCTGCCGCTCAACCAGCCCGCCGGACACATCGCGCGAGGTGCGATGCCGATTCAGTACCAGAACTGGATGCTTGTCGCCGTCGCCGCGGCGATCGCTACTGGGGGGTACTGGGCCAGCCGCCGCCAGAGCTATGAGTGGCTCCTGCCCCTCACCCTGTGCGTCGTTGCACTCGCGGGCGGGCTAGACGGGTTTTTCGACACCAGCTGGCCCACCGGCACCGCTCTTGGGACTGCCGTCTACGTGGCAGGCGGGGGGATCGCCGTGGCCCTGCTCGGCTCGCTGTTGCTTTCGCGGGGCCGGGTGGGCCGGGCCGTCGTGAAGTGTGGCAATTGCAAGCATAAGCAGAAAGTGCCGGCACACCAGGTGAAATACGTTTGCAAGCAATGCAACAAGCATATGAAGCGCCGCCTGTAGATGGGACGAAGAGCCCAACTTTGGAAGTGAAGTTGCAGGGGCACGAAGGTCCGGGGCCGTGAACGTGCAGGTTTCGTTACCGGTTCCACAGGTTGTCCTCAGGCCACCATTGGGCAGCGCACAGCGTGTCTACGCAGTCTGGAATGAACGGGATCGAACTGAACGAAACTTGACAACGGTACCCGTGAAGCAGAGAGGTGATCCACGTGCTGACTGTGTACCTGTGCGGCGCGCTCATCACCGCGATGGCGGTGTTGGGCGGCGCAATCCGGTTCTCCGACCCACGTTCGGCAGCGCATCCCCAAACTCGACTAGCGGTTGCTTTCCTGGCCGGCGCACTTTGGCCGGTCGTGGCTGTCGGGGCATTGTCGTTGATGGCCATTGTGCCGCTGTTGGAGTATCTGGGTACCGCTCCGAACGCGAAGGCCGGTGTGGCACCGACTACAGGTGAACCATTGCTGGCGGGCCACCGGCACGCCGCGTAGGACCGCCGACCACCTCACTCATAGGTAGCTCTAGGTAGCTCCGCTCTCGAGAAGCTGGTCACCTCCGAAGAAGGATTCGGCCCCGGCCACCCGCAAATCGGGTGGCCGGGGCCTCGTTGTTGATCTTGGAGTTGTTGATCTTGGAGTTATTGACGTTGGACGGTCGATCTCGAGTTATCTCGCTGGAGAGGCGGCCAGACCAGGTTGATCAGGGGGGTCGGAGTGGCCCGGCCGCCTCTATTCAGCACGTCCGCGCAGAATCCACCACAGAACCTCGCGCGGCACCCTGTTTGGGTGAGATCAATACTTCACCACGCGCATGAGTATGGCCTGAGAGCGCCCGAAGAACCGGCCGTGAACCGATCACCGGGCCGCCGAGCTCAGGGCACGCGCCCGCGCCGACACTCGGGAACTATCGTTGGCCCTTCGGTCAGCAGGTCTGCCAGCGACGGGGTGTCGGTGGCGTGCCGGAGCTGGACCACCGCCGGAAGCGATAGGTGCACCTCGTAGACGACGATCCCTTCACCATCGACGTCACGACAGGTCAGTCCGACGCGCTTTCCCGCGTCCTTGCCGAACTCAGCTTCGAACCGGCTACGTACCGTGCTCAACGACAAGTGACCGTTCTGGGCATCCTTGAACACCGGGTTGAGGATCTTACTGGCCTGTTCGGTGAGCGCGATCGCATCGCCGAAGTAAACAGCCGGTTCGACGCCGGAACAAGTTCCGTGCGCATACCACTCGTGCGGTGCCATAACGGTGGCGTCCGACATCATCGACCGCAATTCTGCCCGAACACTTTCCGGTAGATCGGGGGGCGGCACGCTGCCGCTGCGAGCGTCACGAACCTCATCGGCGATCTCTCCTGATACGCCGCAATACTGTTCAGACGGAGGTTGGGGCCACAGCCCGTGCATGATTATCGTCGAGCCCAGGTTCACGACATGCCCACTGGTGCACCCCGGATTGGCCGGGTCGACCTTGCACAGGCTGGGCCCCCACGTCACTACGAGCAGGCTGGCAGTGCTGTTTCCGGGTTCGTTTGCAGGCGAACGGGGTTCGCGGTCGATGACGAGCACGCTAAAGGCCACTGCCGCGACCACGACCGCAGCCAGACCGGCGGAAATCGAGAATACGACGACGTCGCCGCGCTTCATTCGTGCACTCATCTCAACAACGCAGAACTGGACACACCGGCAACGTGACTTTATCGCACGCCGACGCCGGAGGACGGGCGACAGTGGTTCCGGCCCAATGCGATACCGATCTCAGCGGCGGCCGCGCCGGGCCCATCGACGAGTTCTGACCGCGAAACCCGGCACCGGCGTGCGCCCGCGGGTCGCCCCATCGTCGTGCCGATCCAGTCTGACCGAATCGTGCGATTCCCCTATGCGAGGAGAACGCTGAGCCTATGCTCCCCTTGCACAGGCATCACACAGGTGTCAATAACCACAGGAGTCACTTGGAGTAAGCATGAGAAACCTGAAGACTGTGCTTGGCGGCACGTTGGGAGCTGCGGCGTGTTTGCTGCTTGCCGCTCCGGCCTATGCCGCCCCGGGGGAGTGCCAGAACATCTCGTTCGCCGGTTTCGGAGGCGGCTTCTGCGACCAGGCGCCGCTGTCGGACGGTAGTTTCAATCACTGCGAGAGTGCCAGCGTGTTCGGGATCAGCCACCAACGGTGCTATCAGGCCTGCCTGGACGAAAGCGGACGGCCGTTCGTCACCGACATGGATCCGACCACCCCCTGCTGACGCAGGAGGCCTATCACTCGCTGCGCTCCAGCAGACACACGCTGGCCGCGCCCATATCGCGGCCAGTCTCCGTCAGCCTTGACTGCGTGGCCGTCTCTGACGATCGCGGTGGACGCCTCGGCGGGCCGGGTGATCACCGAGATCTCGGCGACCGGGCCACCATGGACCAGGATCAGGTCGGCGAGGGCACTTTCGGTGATCACACCGAGGCGTCCCGGGTAGAGGTTGGCGGGTTTGGCGTCGAACAGGGTGCCAGGGATCGTTGCGAAGGAAGTCTTTGACGCTGGAGATCACCAGCTGCGCGAATGGGGTGGGACCGCTATCCGACCATCCGTGGCGGACGCCCTGTGCCTGGTTCGGATTCTGATGTCCTTGCTCGAATCCAGCGAATCACCGACCTGACCGAGCCGACGTGTCGGTGGGTGCTGCCATCATCACCTCACGTGCTGCGGTTGCCGACTAGCTCGACGTATCCGTGAAATCGGCAATTCGCTTGCGAGACAGAAGTACAGAAGTTCGGGCGGCAGGTATCGGGAGTGATCGGGAGGCAGAAAGATGTGGCGAACAGTGCTACTCGGCGGGCTGGTTGCAGTGAGCATGGGGTGGTTGCCCATGACTCCGCATGCTTTTGCCGACGACGTGTGCGATGGAGTGTTGAACCAGGGCGGGTGCCGGCCCGCGCCGTGGAACGGGCAGCTGATGCCGACCTGGAACACCCCCGGGTACTACGGGGGTTGGACGAACGGGCCCGTTTCCTGCGACCCGTTCACCCTGCAGTGCCGGGGGTGGGTGCAGCCGTGACAGCCTGCAGGCGAACCTCCACCGGGCGCGCCGACACCTAAGCAGGACGTAATGAGGACGCCATCACGGCAGAGTGTCGCGGGCACCACCGGTGCGGCCATTGCCGATCTTCACCCGGGGCGCCGACCCGCTGCTCGAACCGCTGGCTCCAGCGGTGCCGCCCCGTCCTGCGCTGGTGCCCCCAGACCCCGACGAGGAGGATGCCGGTGGCGACGAAGTCCGGCTGCTGCTGCCGGTCGGGCCGGACGAAGAGCGGTTGTAGCTGCTGCCCGTGTTTCCGGTAAGTCCTTGGTCAGCGGTGTCGGACCCGGTGGCGTCCGAGCTGGCGCCGGTCGTGTTGGTTGCGACGGGCGCATAGCTGCGGGGCCGGGCCGGCGCGGTGATCGGCGGCAGGTTGACCGGGACGACGCCGGTGACGTATCCGTTGGCCCAGCCCAGCACGTTCAGGGTGTAGGCCATCGAATTGTTGTAGCGCATGACGGCGGTGATCAGCTGAGGCCGATCGCGCAGATCGAGGCCGCCGTCACACAGGTAGCGGGCTGCGGCCAAAGTGGAGTCGAAGAGATTCTGCGGGTTGGCCTGACCGTCCCCATCGGCGTCGGCGCCATAGTGCGCCCAGGTTCCCGGTAGAAACTGCATGGGGCCCATCGCGCGGGCATAGATCGTGCGCCCATCGGCGTGCCCCTGAACGATGATTTCATTGCCGGGCAGCGAGCCGTCGAGCGCTGGGCCGAAAATGGGTTTGACGGGATTGCCTCGGGAGTCGGTCTCGCCGCCGAAAGCGTGCCGGGACTCGATGCGCCCTATCCCGGCCAGTAGGTTCCAGCTGACCCCGCAGTCTGGCATGGCCCGGGCCATCAGTCGTTCGGCGTTGCGGTACGCGGTCAGCGCCATCGTTGGGATGTTCAGGGGCCCGGGCTCACCGACGACGCCCGGCGGTAGCGGCAGGATGCTCGACGCCGGGAACCCGGAACCAGCCGACGGCTCGTCGGTGATGATCGGATGCGGCGTCACTGCCGCCGCTTGCCGCACCGCTGGATTCTGCTGTGGTGCGACCAGATCGACGAGCAGGCTGGGCGCGGTGGCAACGGCGCCGACCAACGTCAACCGGGCGAAAACGCTCAGACTGGTTCGCGGAACACCGGCGGTCCGAATGATGTGCCGGCGAGCCCGGTCGATGACCTTCTGGGCCCGTGCACCGCCCCCCATGGCACTCACACCGTCCTCGTCGTCGCCAAGTTAGCCCCGAGTCCCGAATCGAGAATCAGGGCATCCTCATTTGACAGTACATTGGGCACGACGCTACATCCGGATGTTTGCCCGGGCGCCAAAGCCAGTCGACCGGCCACGGCGCCCGGCCGCCGCTGTGCTTGGCGGTCGGTGAAGTCCCGGCTCAGCGAACCCGCCCGGGAGGACTCGGGACAGCGTTGCCGGCTGCGTGTGCTCGTTTTGTCGTCATCGGCGTACCCGGACCGCCGCCGGCTGGACATTCCAGATCTCGTCGCAGTACTCGGCGATGGCGCGATCCGACGAGAACTTGCCACTGCGAGCGGAGTTCAGGATGGACTTTCTCGTCCAGCTTTCAGCGTCACGCCAGGTGTCGCTGACCCGCTGTTGGCAGGCGACGTAGTCGGCATAGTCGGCCAGCACCAGGAACGGGTCGTGGTGGGTCAGGTTGTCGATCAACGGGGCGAACACCTGGGTGTCACCGCGGGAGAAGCGGCCTTCGGCCATTAGGCCCAGCACTTCACGGAGTTCATCGGAGCCCTCGATGTACTTTCGCGGTTGGTAACCGGCGTCCAGCACACGTTGCACCTCGGAAACAGTGAGCCCGAACAGGAAGAAGTTCTCGGGCCCGGCTTCCTCGCGCATCTCGACGTTGGCGCCGTCGAGTGTGCCGATGGTCAGCGCTCCGTTGATCATGAACTTCATGTTCCCGGTGCCCGATGCCTCCCTGCCTGCAGTCGAGATCTGTTCGGAAAGATCAGCTGCCGGGTAGATCAGTTGGGCACTTTGTACATTGAAGTTCGGGACGAAGGCGACCTTGAGACGCTCGTTGACTTCAGGATCCGAGTTTACTGTCTCGGCGACGGCGTTGATCAGTTTGATGATCAGTTTCGCCATGGCGTAACCGGGCGCCGCTTTGCCACCGAAAACAAAGGCGCGCGGAGGAATATCGAGGCTCGGGTTCTGCTTGATCCGGTGATAGAGCGCGATGATGTGCAGGACGTTGAGGTGCTGGCGCTTGTACTCATGTATCCGCTTCACCTGGACGTCGAACATCCAACTTGGTTCCAGCTCGACGCCGGTCGCGGATGCGATGTACTCCGCCAACCGCGCCTTGTTGGCTAATTTTACTTCCCTCCAACGCTTCTGGAAGGCCAGGTCATCGACGAGCGGTTCGAGCATTCGCAACCGCTTCAGGTCAACCATCCAGTCACCGCGGAGGGTATCGTCGAGCAGCCTGCGCAGTCCGGGGTTGGACAAGCCCAGGAACCGCCGGGGCGTCACGCCGTTGGTCTTATTGCTGAACCGCTCTGGCCACATCTCGTAGAAGTCCTTGAGCACAGTGGTTTTCAGCAACTCTGAATGTAGCTCCGCAACACCGTTGATGGCGTGGCTGCCAACGGTTGCCAGATACGCCATCCGGATGTGCTTCTCACCCTCCTCGCCGATCAGCGACATCCGCCGCACCCGTGCCTCGTCGCCGGGGAACCGGGCTCGTACCTCTGCGAGGAAACGATGGTTGATCTCGTAGATCACTTCGAGGTGGCGAGGCAGAAACCGGGCGAACATCGGCAGTGGCCAGGTTTCCAGTGCCTCGGGCAGCAAGGTGTGGTTGGTGTAGCCCATCGTCGCCACGGTGATCCGCCACGCTTCGTCCCAGTCGAGTCCGCGCTCGTCGACCAGCAGACGCATCAGTTCGGCGACGGCAATGGAAGGGTGGGTGTCGTTGAGCTGGATGGCAACTCGCTCGGAGAGTGTTCGGGCGGACAGTCCGGCGAAATCCTCCAGCAGGTGCAGGATGTCCTGCAGAGAACAGGAAACGAAGAAGTACTGCTGAGCGAGCCGAAGCTGCTTTCCGACTTCGGGTTCGTCGTTCGGGTAGAGCACCTTGGTGATGTTCTCGGACGTGACCTGATCCTGCACCGCCCGGTAGTAGTCGCCGGCGTTGAAGGCCTCCAGGGCAAGCGCATTCACCGCTTTGGCGCTCCACAGCGCGAGCGTGTTGCAGGTGTTCACACCGTAACCCTGAATCGGGGTGCCGTAGTACACGCCCTTGACGACACGTTCTGGCACCCAGCGCACCCGGTCGCGGCCGCCCTCGTCGCAGTACCGTTCGGTATGGCCACCCCAGCCGACGCGGTAGTTCAACTCGGGCTTGACGATCTCCCACGGGTTGCCGGCGGCCAGCCAGTTGTCCGTCGTCTCCACCTGCCATCCGTCGCGGATTTCCTGGTCGAAGATGCCGAACTCGTAGCGGATGCCGTAACCGATGGCGGGTCGCTCGAGGGTGGCCAACGAGTCCAGGTAGCAGGCCGCCAGCCGTCCCAGCCCACCGTTGCCCAAGCCGGGCTCTTGCTCGCAGGCCAGCACGGAGTCGAGATCCTGACCCAGCGCAGAGAGCGCGTCGCGGGCTGCATCCTCGATCTGCAGATTGAGCAGATTGGTGCCCAGGTGCGGACCCATCAGAAACTCCGCCGACAGGTAGCACGCCACCTTCTTGCTGAGGTCGAGGTAAGTCTGGGTCGTCTCGGTCCAGCGCTGCTGCATGCGGTCTCGCACGGCCAGCGCCAGGGCGTGGTAATAGTGTTGAGGTTCCAGTAGGGCGGCCGGGCGTCCCAAGGAATAGCGCAGGTGGTCCTCGATCGCTTTGCGCAGCGCATCGGGACTCATCGACGTCCGGATGTCTTCGCACGCGTCGCTGTCCATGGGAACGGAATCACTCATCTGCCAGACACCTTCTGCCGGTTGCGGACGTGACCTGCTCGGAGTATGTCACCCGAGGCGGCGATCGGAGACGGTGCGTATTGCGACTAGCGGTCGACGGCCGTGTCCACCGACCGGTGTCCACCAGCCAGGGGAATTTGTATCTCTTTTGCTGGTGAGAGAGTTTAATGAGCATCTAAGTTTATCCACAGGGAGGTCGGGCCGTGGCTGTCGAACTGGGTAGTCATCAGTCGGGTCGCAGCGGTCGCCGGCGTGCCGACAGTTTTCCGGTGCTGCGCTGGCTGCAAGTCGGGGCGGCGACGGCAGGGGTAGGCATGGCGTTGGTGCTCGCCCCGGGTTCGGCGCTGGCCGATACGGACTCGTCTGGATCAGGCGCTGATTCCTCGACAGGTTCGAGTTCGTCGACGGCCGGTTCCGGCACTGCCGCGGATTCCGGGACCGCGGAGGCAGGCGCCTCGCCGGCGGAGAGTGCCGGCACAGCCGACAACGAAACGACCTCCGATGCGACCGGTGCTTCCACGCAAGACTTGGGTAACAGCAGCAACGCCACATCAGCCTCCGATGGACAGACCGCCGAGGAGGGTGCCGAGTCGCTTTCCGAGTTGGAGGCGGAGCTGGCCGATGCCGAAGCTGACTCGTCTGATGCCGCTTCACTTTCGGAAGCTGGTTCAGACACTTCGTCCGGCGCAGCGAACACCGACGGTGTAGACGATGCGGACGATGCTGAGGATGTGGAGGATGTGGAGATAGAAGCCGACATCGCCGCCCCGGTGGCTGCTGGGTCGGCTGGCGGCAATCAGGATGCACGAACCGTTGCGGCGTCCTCTACCAACGACACATCGGGCTCGTCGGGGGCGGTCAGCGAATCAGCACCGACGGTATCGGAGACGTCGTCGGGACCGGATCGTGTTGATAGTCAAGAGCTTTCACTAGAGGAATCGACCGAGCCGGCTCCCGAGGCAGTCCGCGCGGCGGCATCCACGGTGAGCGTCGCGGAGGCCCTGGCCGTCTCGGCGGCGAGCCACCCCGCGTATCCGGCGCCTGTGACCGCACCGGTGACTTGGCGCTCGATTCTCACCGAAACCCTGGCTTGGCTCGGGATGGGCATGGGCCCAAGCCTGCCGATTCCGGAGCATCCGGTTCCCGACCTGCTCGCCGGGTTGTGGATCGGCATGCGCAAACTGCAGTACACCTTCTTCAACTCGGCCCCGGTGCTGCAACCCAACGCCGCCACCGAGGACCCCGAGACCGGAATCATCACCGGCGATCTGCGCGGATATGACGCCAACGGCGACGTCATCACCTACCTGCTGACCGAAGCGCCCAAGCACGGAACGGTGCTGCTCGGCGAGGATGGCACCTACACCTACACGCCCGATGCCGGCTTCGTCGGCGGCATCGACACCTTCAAGGTCACCGCCAAGGACACCGGGCCGGCCAACCCGTTCCACATCGACCCGATCAGTGGCCTCCGGTCCGGGCTGAGCGCGATAGTGACCCTGCTCGGATTCGAAGCGCTGCCGGATCCCGCCAAGGCCACTGTGACCGTGCACCCGACCGCGGCGCCGGTAACCACGCCGACGATCGTGCTCCACAACCACACTGAGGACAAGATCTGGGTCTATAACCTTCCGAACTCCGGTGACTACAGCATCCCCTCGAACTTCACGCCGGTGTCTGTCCCCAAAGGGGGGAGTACACCGATAACTCTGGCGCTTGGTACAGGTCCGGTCGGTTCGCCGAAGAACCGGATCTACATCGTGGAAGGCGGAACGGGTTTCGACCTTCCGGTCGTAGCGACATCCGGTGTCGATGCGTTCAACCCCACAGCCGCAACGGCTGGCAACTCCTTCCTGAACTACAACTTCCTGGAGTACTACCTCTATCCCGCCGACGGTGGGTACGAGTACACCATCGACATCTCCTACATCGATGAATGGTCGCTGCCGATTCTGTCCCAGTTCTTCCTCAACGGCGCCGACTGGTCGGGCGCTGTGGACAAGAAGATCTATGGCTTCACCGACTATGACACGGTGGTGAGCCAGCTCAACGCCGCCGGCAACAGCCCCTACGGGGATTTGGTGTGGAGTGGCAGCACCCCCTTCGGCCCCCAGCCGCCGGCAACGGTGGAGAGAATCATTGGCCCCAACAAGGTGTGGACGGCGCAGTCCCTGGAACCGTCGGGCAACGAGAACATGGATAACTCGGGGTGGGTTCCCACGTCGTACCAAGATTTCGTCAAGTACGACGAAAGCGGAGGGATCTACCCCTACGCCTATGACGGCACGAAGTACTCCGCGTCCACCTCCTTCGACAACAACTTCGACTTCTGGAAGCACTCAGTGGACGGCCCATCGTCGACGCCCTACCCGATGGCACTGCATACCGCCGCAGTAAAGGATGGTTTCAAGACCTCAGACGCAAACGGCGTTTACGGGTTCTTCACCTTTCCCAACGACGAGACAGCAGGTCAGTTCACCAACATCCCCACCTCCGTAGCGATGAACATCTTCGTCCACGGCACCTCCGACGGCGTCAGCGACAGCGTTATCGAGGGGGGCAGCTGGTTCTACACCAGCTCGCCGGCGCAGAACGATGACGGTGGTTTGTTCAAGAACCGAGACACGATTACCGGGACGAGCGCCACCGACACCTTCATTCTGGACTCGGTGTTCAAGAACAACCTCGTCGCGCCTCTCGTGGTGCCCGGCGGCGAAGACGGCGACATCGTGGTGATCGACCGGGCGAAGTTGGGGGCAACGACTTTCGAGGTGGACGTCGTCGACTGCTTCTGGTTCTTGGGAGGCGGGTTGGCCAATTACGACAGCCAGTTCGTCTATGACAGTTCTTCCGGCTACCTCTACTTCGACGAAGATCCAAGCCGCTTCGGCTACACCGGCGTGCTCGCCAAGCTGCCGCGTGGCGGCATCGACGTTGAGAACACGGTGTTCGTCATCTGAGTCGCTGCGGTGAACGCGGTAGACACAGACTCCACGGACTCGGGCCCCGCGATGTCGGTGGGTGCTGCCATCATCGGCTTGTGGCATGCAGTGGGCGGATGTTTCTGTGGACCGCCGCGACGCTGACAGCGACGGCGCTGGCCGCCCAGCCGGCGGCACACGCGGACTCCGGCTGGGTCGCCGTGGCGCATTCGCCGACGGGAGAATCGCTGGACTGGAGCGTCAGCGCTAGCCGGCAGGCCGCCGAGGAACGGGCGCTTGAGCAGTGCGCCGTGTTGCAGAACCCCCATGACTGCCGGATTCTGGCGTCGGGCCCGAACTGCGTCGCCGTTGCGTGGGACATCGATCAACCGTTGAACCGGCCCCACGCTGTGGCGGCGGACACCCCGGCTGCGGCGCTGACTGCTGCGGTGGCCGCTGCCGGTACCTACGCGAACGACCCGGATGTGCGGTGCAGCTATTTTTCCCAGGATCAACCGTCCTACCAACCGCCGTCGGGATCTCCTCCGCCGCGGCAGCTGGCTTGAGAAGCCGCCTCTGCGGTTGCCCAACGGCGAACCCCGTGTGGGATAGCATTTATTACCGAGTCGGCTGGCGCACTCAGGTGTTGGATCAGCGAGGCGTTATGGCGAGCGAGCTGTAGTCATGGGGGATCGTGGGGAGCGGTCACTGACGTGGTGGGCGCGCGCCGTCATCGGCGTGGTGTTCATCATCGCAGCGTTGAACTGGGTTGGGTGGGCTTCGGGCGTCAACACGTTGACGCAGATTCACTCGACCTGGCCGCACATGCCTCCGTGGACGGCTTTGCTCCTGGCCGTCCTGGGCGCAGCGATTCTGGTCCAGTCGGGTCGCCCGTCGCAGGCTCGGGTAAATCTCGGGTGGGGTTTGGCCGCGACGGCGGGCATCGTCGCGGCGATCTTCATTTTGGAGTTCATGCTTGGAAGGCAGTTCGGCCTCGACGAGCTGCTCTTCTCGGAGGCCGTGAGTGCGCGGCAATCCTGGCTGCCGGGACATCCAGGGCCGAGGACGGCATTGTCGATTCTGCTCGCATCGGTGGCTGTCGCGCTGACTTGGCAGGACATACGCTGGACATCCACCGTGCGGGAGTTGTGTTTAGCATTTGCCGCAGCCCTGCCGATTCTCGCGATCGCGTCCTACTTCATGGGTTCGCCGGAAGTGGTGACTGTCACGCGCTCCAGCGGGCTGTCGATGCCGGCATCGGTCAGCATGTTGCTACTGGTGACTGCGACGTTGCTGGCGCGACCGGACCGCAACCCGGTGGCCTGGCTGCTGGCCCGGCCCGACCGCCGGGTACTGGTCCGGATGGCCGGACTACTGACCGCGATTCCGATCACGGTGGGGCTGCTGGACGTCGGGCTGCTCACCGCTGGGATGCGCGCAGAATCGGCATTGGTCCTCTCCCTCACGATCAGCACCTTGGTGATCGGCGGGTTCGTGCTCTACTTCGGACAGCGCGAGTTGAGGAAGCGGATCGACAGCGAGCGATTGAGCAGCCAGCGCGCCGCGATCGAGCGAGAACGCACGATGATCCAGGCGCACTACCGATTACTGGCCGACAACGCCATTGACACCGTTCTGCACCTTCGTGGCACCGAGATCGTATGGATCTCTCCGTCGGTTGAAGAATCGTTCGGAGACACGGCTGAACAATGGGTCGGCTCAGACATTCTGCAGCGCATCCACCCCGACGATCTGGACCCGGTCATTGCTGGGCTAGGCGAGATCGCGGAAGGAAAATCAGCCACCGCGCGAGCGCGGCTGTCCACCGCTGACGGCGGCTACCACTGGGTCGAGGGCCGGGGGAAACAGTACGTCGATGACGAAGGCAAGATCGACGGCGTGCTCGCGGCATTCCGCATCATCGACAACCAGGTCGAGAAGGAGCGGAAACTGGAGCACTTGGTCAAGTTCGACGAGCTCACCGGACTCACGAGCCGCGCCGAAACAGTTGCCCGCTTCGACGCAGCCCTGAACAACTCCCGGAGGCCGGGACTCCACTTGGGCGTGCTGTTCTGTGATGTGGACCACTTCAAGAACATCAACGACACATGGGGACACGCCGTCGGCGATGCGGTGCTGTCGACGCTGGCAAGCCGGATCCGCGACTGCATACGCTCAGGGGACACGGTGGGTCGGATCGGCGGTGACGAGATGCTGGTGCTTCTGCACGAAATGCACCAACGACGTCACCCAGATCGGAAAGAAGCTGCAAAGCAGCGCTGCCGAACCGATCCACCACAACGGCAGCACCATCCAGGTGACGCTGAGCATCGGGGCCACCTTCGCTCTCGCCGGTGAGACCGCCGAGGAGGTCACCGACCGCGCCGACACAGCGATGTATCAAGCCAAGCGGGCGGGACGGAACACGATCATCGCCGTCGCAGGCCCGGCTGAGAATCCCTAGCCCGGTCGGCCGACCAGACTCCTACAGACGACCGACCTGCTGCAATCCGTGGACAGTGTCATTCACTGTGACCGCCGGGTCGCGGTAGGCGATTCCGAGATCGCGTTCACTGGGGCTGTCGTCCGACGGCGGCATCTGCGTGTAGTACTGCATCGCCGCTGAGTTGATCGGTGTCTCGAACGGTAGCCGGTCCCCGATGACGTCGAACAGTCGCCCGACGCCGCGCAACACGGTATCGGGCACCGGATACACCGAGATGTCGCGGTCGACGGCTGATCCCAGCAGCGACGCCAATTCACCCACCGGGATGCGCTGACCTCCGGCCATGTAGCGGCGCGGCCCGTGGCCCGGCTGCAACAGCGCCGCATGAAGAGCGGCGAGGTCGCGCACATCCACCACAGTCCAGGCCGCACCGCGTCCCGGCACACCGCGCATCTTCACCGCGGCCTCCACCCCCTCGGCGGCCTCGCCGAACTGGTCACCGGCCGGCGGCCCGAGGACCATGCCCGGGTAGGTGATATTCACCGGCGCGTCCTTGTTCTGAAGGCCACGCGCATACGTTTCGACGGCCGCTTTTGATTTGCCGTATCCGTCGGCTCCGCCGACCACGGGCAGGTTGGCGTGCAGCATCTGCAGGTCGGGCCGGAACAGGGCGGTGAAACTGGATACATGAATGATCGGATCCAGCTCCGATGCGACCGCAGCGCCCAGCACGTTGTGCGCGCCGTCGAGGTTGGTGCGCAACATCTCCTCGGCTCGCTCGGGATCGGTCGAAACCATTGCCGCACAGTGAATGACCGCGTCGCAGCCGTCCAGGGCGGCCGCGGTTGTCTCCGAGTCGGCGATGTCGCCGACGACGTAGTCGCTGACATCGACGCCGATCTGCTCAGCGCTGGTGGCGAGGCGGGCCGGGTTGCGCACCAGAAATCGGGTCTGATGTCCGTCTTCCTGCACGGCTCGTGCAGTCCAGGCGCCGACGAATCCGGTGCCCCCGGTGATCAGAACGCGCATCTGGCTTTCCGCTGCCAAGAGGCCAAGTTGATCACTCTGGCGGGGTGCGGCGCATGGAAGTGATGAAGTAGCTTTCCTCACCGGTCGGGTATCCGCCGCCGTCGGTGGCGATGTGAACGTGGTCGTAGTGATTGGCCGTCAGCGAGCCGTAGTCTGCCGTCCAGCTCGGCGCACCAATGCCCGGGTAGAGGCCTTGCCGCCAGATCACATGGAGCACACCCCATCGTTTGGCGTTGGCCAGCGCGATCCCGGCGATCTGGTTGCCGAGCTCGATACCCTCGTCGGTGTCATAGTTGGGAATCATCACGTCGATCGCCAACCCGTTGGGATGCCACGGCAGAGGATCCTGCCGGAACCCACCGATGGTGGTGATCTCGGGGAACATCACGCTGATGGCGCGGGCCGCCCAAATGGTCTTGACCTGGAGCCCCTTCTCCGACGTGACGCCGGCCGGGAGCGGAAACTGGTAGTCCGGGGCGGGGACCGGGGCACTCGCCGCCAGCAGCTCAGCCTTGGCAGGGCTGGCGATCTGCGTATCGCCGTCCTGGACCGATCCCTGACCCGCCGGATTCGCCACCGGGTTCTCCGGGCAGCACGGCTCTTCCGTGGCATGGGCGTAGAGCATGGCCGCAGAGATCACAACCGAGCCTGCCAAAGCCAGCCAGCGTCCGCGGCCGTTGGTTGACGTGGCTTTGCCCATGAACAGCACCATAGCCCGCAAAGGGCCGGTTTGGTCGCTACTCGCGCGGACAGGCCCGGTAAGTCTTGATCCCTATCTCGGACCCATTTCCTCACTCACCTCCACCAGCGTCTCTTCGTCGCAGAGCTGTAGCGCGCGGGCGATTTCCGCGGCGCGTGCCGCGTCGGGCACGAGGTGCAACGGGATGCCCTCGCCCCGTATGGCCGATGCGTGCTCGCGCAGTTGGCGGTTGCGGTCGTCGTCGGCGGCGCCGACCTGCCGGATGACGATCAGTTTGACGCGGCCGGTGAACTCGCGGGCCATCTCCTCGTAGGTCCGGGGATCGCGCTGACCGCTGTCGCCGATCAACACGAACTGCGCGTTCGGGTAGGACTCGAACAGTCGGCGGATGGCGGTTCGTTTGTGTTCGGCGCCGCTGCGCCGAAGGTACCGCTCGGTCGGACCCCAGTCGGTCAGGAACATCGGACCTTGGGGGAAGGCACGCAGTTGGATGAAGTGCTGCAGCAGTGGGTAGAAAGACCAGCTTCCCGTCGACACGTAGAAGAACGTCGGCTCCGGTTTGCGGTCGCCGGCGGCGGTGGCAACACCACGGGCGAGGCCACGGTAGAGCGAGGACATGCCCGCGATCGCAGTGCGCTGGTTGGCCTCACGCAGCAGCGTACGGGCCACCATCGCCATGCCTTCGGTCAGCCCGGTGAGCAGGATCGTGTCGTCGATGTCCGAGATGACCAGAAACGGCGCCTCCGGCGACGGTTTGATGACCCGCCCGGTTCCGGAGGCCGATTCGCCGTCCTCGATGGGTGTGGTTTCCGCGTGGGCATCGTGCCATCCGGCCCGCAGGCCCGGAACGGGGAGCGAGAAGCTCGCGAACCCGTGATTGTCGGTCACCTCTTTGCCGTTGCGCTCTCCGATCCTCAGCCGGACTTCGACCCCGACGATGGGTAGTGCGGCGTGTCGGCGGAGGTTGGCTTGCGCGGTTTCCCAATACGGGATGCGGCTGTCGCCGGGCAGCTCCGGAGCCTCCAATACCCGTACCCGGACCTTCGCCGTGTCTTCGGCCACGAAGCCGCGGTAGACGATGACGTGGACGCCGCGAAACGCCCCGGACTTCATTTTCTGGTCCCGCCGGCGCTTGGTGAGTGTGCTCTCGATCCCTGCCACCGCGGCCGCTACTTCAGGGCTGCGCAGTTTCGCGTTCAGTTCCGAGGCGATCCGGCGAGGAATGCTGGCCATGTATCCCAGCATGACAAATCAGCAGCCCAACTGCGCGGGATCTTAGGGTGAGGTGCCGCGCAGGATGCGCTCATAGCGCTCGCCGTCGATGCTGCCGGGCAACCCGATGAGCACCAGCCGGGAGTCGGCCCGACCGCCCTCAAGCGCGCGGTGCGGCACCAGTGTGCAGCGCCGGCCAACGAGCTGCAGCAGGTATGGCTGGTCAGCATCGTCTCTCAGCCACACCAAGCCCTTGGCGCGCAGCACATCCGCCGGTAGCTGCGCGAGGAACCGCTGCACGTCCTTGCGGGCCAGCGGCTCACCGCACCCGAAGCTCCACGATTCGAAGTGTGCATGTCCGGGGTAGGGGAGTCCGGTGCCCTCGCCGGGACCTGATGCATGGTGTTCGTGCATGGGCCCGAGCAGGATGGGCACGGCGACATCTCCCTGCACGGCCTCGACAATCCGCCCCCCGGGCACGAGATCGGTCAGCCACTGACGCACACCCGCAAGTTCCGCGGTACTCACCAGATCGGTCTTGTTGAGCACCAACAGATCCGCGCCCCGCAGATGGCGCTGAACCGTGTCGCCGACGTACTTGTCGCTGGCCCGCTCCCGCACCTGCTCGGCATCGGCCACCACGATCACGCCCTGAAGCGCGAACCCGAGCGCCGCGCCGTAGTGGCCAATTCTGACTGGGTCGGACACCCCGCTGGCTTCGATCACGACATGGTCGATGTTCGCGGCGCGTGCCCGTAGTTCGGTCAGCACCGCGGCCAGACCGTCTACCAGCGTGCAGCAGATGCATCCGTTGGCCAGCGCGATGGCCTGGCCGTCGGTCGACGCGATCAGGCCCGCGTCGATGTTGATGTCGCCGAAGTCGTTGACGACGACGGCGATTCGCAGACCCGCGTTGTTGCCCAGCAGCCGGTTGAGCAAGGTCGTCTTACCGGCGCCGAGGTAGCCCCCGATGACCGTCATGGGAATTCCGTCGGTGCTCACGGCGCCAATGGATGCAGTTCGCCTTCGAACATGGTGCCCCACACCCGCACGTCCTTCAGGCCCTCCACGCCGGCGTCGTACGGGTCATCTTCCAGCACAGCGAAGTCGGCGAGCTTGCCGGCGCGGATCGAGCCGATCTCGTTCTCCTTGCGCATGATCCATGCGGCGTCGATCGTGATCGCACGTAGCGCAGCCTGCAGGCTGATCCGTTCTTCGGGACAGTTCAGGTTGCCGTTGACGGTCACCCTGTTGGCCGCGGTCCAGGCCAGTGTAAGGGGCGACAGCGGAGCCATCGGGCAGTCTGAATGCAGCGTGAACGGCACGCCCAGACGCTCCAGGGATCCCAACCGGACCATCTGTGACCCGCGGTCGGGACCGAGCCACCGCTCGCTGTAGATGTCGCTGAGAATGTGGTGGTAGTAGGGGTTCGCCGACACCAGCATCCCCAGCTCTTTCATCTGGCGATTCTGCTCCTCGGTGGTGAACGCGAAGTGCTCGAGCACCATTCGGTGATCGAATCGCGGCTGGACCGTCTGTAGGTACCTCAACAGGTCGATCAGCGCGTCGGCGCTGAGGTCGCCGTTGGTGTGCGCATGCAGTTGATAGCCCGCCTTCCAGAAGGCCTCTGCCCAGACCCGGGTGGTCTCCAGTGGCGCCATCCACACTCCGGTGTGCCCGTCTAGGTAGCCCGGGTAACCGTACTGCGCGAGACCGCCGAACATCGCGCCGTCCATCATCAGCTTGAAGTGCAGATCCAACTGCACCCGGCGGCTGTTGCGACTCTGGCGCTCGGCACTTTCGGCGATCGCTTCGGCAGGAGAAAGCCCACGTGAAAGGAAGTCGAGGATCAGCGGTGTCAGCACGATCCGCGCCGGCGCCTGCGTGGACTCGGCCACATCGCGGATCAACTCGAGCTCATCGCCCGACGGCCCCATGATGCCCAGACCCATGTCGAGACAGGTAGTCACGCCCGCCCGGTGCAGCATCTTTAGGAACGTGGCCATTCCCTGCCGATAGCGATCGGGCCGGAACAGCAGTTTCGGCAGCGGACTCGCCAACAGCGCGGCTTGGAATCCGTTCTCCCGGAAGTGCCCCTCTGCCCAGTCCACCTCCGGATGGCCGGATAAGCGATCCTCTGACAATTGCAGCCAGGCAAGTGCGGCGTCATTGACGAAAAGCTCGTGAAAAGAGCGGTGCCAGAGCATCACCGGCCGATCGGGGTAGCGGTCGGACAGCGCGGCCCGGTTCAGTTGCCCGTGCCACAGCGGGTGATAGCCCCACGTGATGAAGGGAACGCCCCAATCGGGATGGTTGGCGACGAGCTCGTCGAGCCGGGCCAGGTAGGCCTCGGGGGTGCGCGCGGCGGGGAAGTCGCCTGTGGGAAGCGACCAGTCGTCGGGCGCGAGGAACGGGAACTGGGTAAGAACTGCCGGAAGTGACGGGTGCACGTGCGGGTCGACGAACCCCGGCATGACGACCTTGTCGGCCAGACGATCGTCGATGTCGTATGGGTGGGCGTCCAACCAGGGCTTCAGGCTGTCCATCGACCCGACGCAGACGACCCGGCCATCCGCGACGGCCACTGCACCGGCCGTCGGCATGGCCTCGGTCATCGTGATGATCTTGGCGGCGGGATAAACCGTCAGACGGTCCATGTGGCATCCTTCGTCGCGGCCCGGTAGACGGTCTTGCCCTCTTTGATGGTCTCGACCACGGCGATGTCGAGCAGGGCGTCGGTGTCGACTTCGAGGGGGTCGGCGTCCAGGATCACAAGGTCGGCGAGCTTGCCGGGTTCGAGCGTGCCCTTCTGGTCTTCTTCGAACAGCTGCCAGGCCGCCTCGATGGTCTGTGACTTCAGGGCCTGCCAGACGTCGATCCGCTCGTCCGGGCCGACGACGGTGCCGTTCCTCGACTCGCGGGTGATCGAGGACCGCATGACCCTCATCGGTTCCATCGGGGTGATCGGGAAGTCAGTGTGGTTCGAACAGCGCAGGCCCCGGGCGATCGCCGATGCCATCGGGCTGCTGAACGCTGCGCGCTCAACACCAAGGTTGGCGATGTGCTCCTCGCCCCAGTAGAAGGTGTGCACGGCGAAGAAGCTCGGCGACAAGCCCAGCTCCACATAGTCGTCGAGTTGGCCGGGCCGCATGAACTGGGAGTGGATGATCACCGTTCGCCGGTCGTCGGCCGCGGTGGCTCCGGCGGCGCGCATCCCGTCGATGATCATGTCGATGGCCGCGTCGCCGTTGGCGTGGCAGAACACCTGCAGCCCCTTGCTGTACACCTCGGCCAGCGCCTTGTTCACCGTCTCTGGCGGGAACAAGGGCTGACCGCGCCAGTTCTGCTCACCGCCCGGGCCTCCGGTGAGCAGCGGCTCGGTCCAGAACGCCGTCTTGCCCTGCGGTGACCCGTCCATGATGAACTTCACGCCCTGCAGCTTCAGGTGATTGCGGTATCGACCGAAGGCCTCGCCAGCCCGCTCGGGAAGCTCCATCGGAGCTCCCTCGAAGTCCGGTGCGAAGTCTTTCATCAGCTCCGCCACCTCCAGGATGAACGGCAGCGATGCGACGTCGAGATACAGCAGGCCCTCGTCGGCGCCTTTGCGCAGCAAGTGAACGTCCTTGGCGAGCGTTGCGCCTTCCTGGCAGGTGGTCACCCCGGCCCGGGCATAGATCTGCTGGGCCTCGTCGAGAGTGTCGAGCAGCTCGCGCTCACCTGGCTGCGGCATGTTGCCGAAGAGCGGCAGGAACGCGGTCTCCATGATCAGACCGGCCGGAACGTTCGTCCCGGGCTTACGCACGATCACCCCGCCATCGGGGGTGGGTGTGGTCGCGTCGTAGCCGACTTCCGCGAACGCCTTGCTGTTGAGCACCGCTCCGTGGGTGGAGCTGTGGATCAGCATCACCGGGTTGTCCGGGAACGCAGGATCCAGGTCATCGACGGTCAGCTCGCGCCCCTCGGCCAGATTCGAGCGGTCATACCCGTAGCCGATGATCCAGTCGCCGGGCTTGAGGTCGAACTTCTTCACATGGTCCCGCAGCACCGGCACGAAGTCGGCCACCTTGGTGATCGGCCCCGCGGGCACACCCTGCACGTTGGCCCACTTCACTACCTGCACCGCGTACATGAAGTGGCCGTGGGAGTCGATGAACGACGGGAGAAGCGCCTTGCCGGCGAGGTCGACCACCGTGGTGCCCTCGCCCCTGGTGCGCATCACCTCATCGTCGGAGCCGACGGCCAGGATACGACCGCCGGCCACAGCGATCGCGTCGGCGGTGCGGTGTTCGTCGACCATCGTGACGATGGTCCCGCCGCGGTAGATCACATCCGCAAACTGCTCGGCCATCGGGCTCCTTCCTCGCGTAGTCACGCGTATCTGGGACCTGTCTAACATCAGGAGGCTGGCCTGGGGGCCAACATTCGACGAAGCAACATGCGGTAAGGGCGATTTCAAAGCTTCGTGCGCGGTCCCGGGTGGCGAACCGGGACCACCGGATGGGATTTCGCCGGGGTGGTGCAGGCTCTCGCCGCGAAGGGTGAAGAGTTAGGAGGGGCCGGCGTCGCGGCGGACCCGTTTGTCGTAATCAGCTCGGGCCGCGTGGTCGAGGTTCTGCAGCACCCGACTCCGGGTCAGCATCCCGCGGACTGCGCCGACCAACCGGTCCGGCACCAGCGCGGCGGCAGCTTCGTAACTGCGCATCCAGCCGGGCACGGCGACGATCGCCGGGCGGGTTTGGCAGGTGTCCACGACGGCATCAGCGATGTTCTCCGGATCAACGGTGGGCAGGATTCCACCGAGTTTCACCCCGGAGACCAAGTCGGTGCGCACCGCCGACGGCAACACCGCGGTAACGGTGACGCCGGTGTCGGCCAGCTCGTCGCGCAGCGATTCGCTGAAGCCGACCACCGCGTGCTTGGTGGCGCAGTAGGTGGCAAGACCCGCGGCGGGCACCACACCCAGATAAGACGCGACATTGACGATGTGACCTGATCCGCGCTCCAGCATGCCGGGCAGCACCAGCTTCGTCCCATGCAGCACACCTTTGAGGTTGACGTCGACGATCGCATCGGTGACCGCATCGTCCTCGTCGGCGAACCGCCCCGCCGGCATGATGCCGGCGTTGTTCACCAGCACCTGCAGTGGTGCGTCGATGCCGGCCAGAAAATCGGCGAACGACTCCCGCGACCGAACGTCGAGTGCGAATCCGCGGCAGCCGATCTCGGCCGCGGCGGTTTCGGCCAGTTCTGCGTCGAGGTCGCCGATGAACACCTGTGCGCCCTTGGCGGCGAATGCCTTCGCAGTCGCGAAGCCGATGCCCCGAGCACCGCCGGTGACGGCAACGGCGGCACCGGGCAAGTCGATGGAGCTCACGGGGACACCGATGCCGTCGACGCGAAGAACAGTTCTGGCATGGCGGACTCCCTAATTCATGCGAATCGTTCAAATGACCGACAAGGCGATGGAGCGGTTCAGTCTATGGGGCATCTCTGAACCTGGCGATCAGCCCTCCTAGGATCGGGGGATGTCGCCGGCCGGGGAATCCGAATGAGCGCGCTGCTCGACGATGTTCTGGTCGCCCACGGGGGAGCGCAGCGCTGGCGCAGCGCGGTGAGGATTCATGCGCGGGTACGCACCGGCGGGCTGCTGCTGCGAACGCGAGTGCCGGGCAACCGCTTCGCCGACTACCGCATTTCGGTGGATGTCCAGCGGGCCCGAACGGTCCTGGACCCATATCCCGACGACGGGCGGATCGGGGTGTTCGAGAACGGGGCGGCACGGATCGAGACTCGCGACGGCGAGGTCATCGCCTCACGAACGAATCCGAGGGCCATGTTCTTCGGCACCGCCGGGCTGCGCCGCAACATCCGCTGGGATCCGCTGGATGCTGTCTACTTCGCCGGCTACGCCATGTGGAACTACCTGACCACGCCCTACCTCCTGACCCGAGAGGGCATCGAAACCACCGAGGAAGGACAGTGGCAACAGAGCGGCGAGAGCTGGCGACGTCTGACTGCGACCTTCCCGCCGGGCATCGACACCCACTCGCCCCGCCAGACCTTCTATTTCGACGACCGCTGTCTGCTGCGCCGCCACGACTACGTCCCTGAGGTGGTCGGCCTTTGGGCGCGCGCCGCCCATTACTGCGCCGACCCCGTCCACGCAGATGGGCTACTGTTCCCAACCCGCAGGTGGGTGCACCCGATCGGAGTCGGCAACAGGTCGCTGCCCGGCCCTACCCTGGTGTCACTGCGGCTGAGCGACCTGCGGGTCGAGACTGACGCGCCGCCTCAGTAGGTTCCCGCCGCGCCCTTCAGCCGATCTGCCAACCCGTAGCCGGATCGACGGCGATCGACGAAACGTCGACGGCCTCGAAGAACTCCATGGGGACGGTCGACAGTTCAGCGGCCGCAA
This sequence comes from uncultured Mycobacterium sp., assembly GCA_964513475.1. Lineage (GTDB taxonomy): Bacteria > Actinomycetota > Actinomycetes > Mycobacteriales > Mycobacteriaceae > Mycobacterium. The sequence continues at coordinate 30,963 of CAZEMS010000017.1, forward strand.
CGATGTGATCGGGATCGTCCCAGTCAGTGCCCATGGTCAACAGGCTCGCGCCCTCGGTGCCGGGCCCCTTCGAGTCGTAGACAACGGCGCCGTGTACCTGCAGAGCACGCAGCACCACCTGGGTTGACTGCGAGTACTGGGTGATGTCGACGTCGGCGCGCAGCCGGAACACGGTGCCCATCGGGATGCCCTCCGGGCTGGAGCCGTCACCGGCACGGGCCGGCCAGCTGAAACCGGCTCCGCGGTCCTTGGCAATGACCATGCCGAGCATGTGGTCGATCTCGCCCCGCTCCAGTTCGTCGGGGCGCAGCATCATCGGCACCAGCGGCAGCTGTGAGGCGGTGGCGAAGCCGATCTCCGGGTACAGGTGCGAGCTCATGTCGTACTGTGCGCCGCCCTGCGCAATCCAGGTGTCACCCCAGATCAGCCGGTACGCCGCATTGCCCAGAGCGTCGAGGACACCGGCAGCCGGCAGTTCGACGCCGTTGGCGACGTTGATGAGTTCCTGCGAGATGCAGGTTCCCTTCTGAAAGACCAGCAGGTGACGATCCCAGGCCGGGACCGACGGCATCCCCTCCACGATTGGATAGTCGGGGATCGCGTAGGGGCGGTCGTCGATGCCCGGGCCGCTGGTGGAATACCCACGGTTGAAGACGACCGTCTCCTTGGGGTGCGATTCATCCACCACGTTCACCGGCAGTCCGCCACCGGTGCTGCCCATCCATTCCTTGGCCCCCATACCGGCCTTGAGCGTCTCGCCCGCGCTTCCGCCGAGCAGTTCGATGAACTCGTCGGACTCGGGCAGCAGCGGAAGGCTGCGGACATCGGCACGGAAGATTGTGTCGGCGGGCATCAGGACGCACCCGCAGAACGTTGACAGTGGTTTGGCGGGTGGCTCTTCGCTGCTGGGACTGATTGCGACGGTGACCGGCACCGTGGCGAGGCCGCCGTGGCCGTCGTCCACGGTGATCCGGACCGTGTCGATCCCGTCGGAGAAGGTCGCGTACGGATGCCAGGCGTTGTAGCGCGCGTATGCATCGGGGGTGTAGGTGAAGCTGCCGTCGGCTTCGACCACCAGGGTGCCCTTGAGGGTCGTGGTCGAGCCACCGAAGCGCAACGCGTCCGAGTCGGCGTCCGTGCCCACCACGATGCCGGTCGCGACGCCGGTGATGGCATCGGGAATTCCGACGGTGGCCAGCGCGGTCGGCGCACTGTTGGACGGGCTGATCACAACGGTCACCGGAATGTCGGCAACCGCGCCGTACTTGTCGACGGCTTGCACCGTGAAGGTATCGGTCTTCTCCGCGGTGGTGGCGGAGTCGGCTGCCGCACCGTGCCGGGCGACGCTGTGGGGCGTGTAGCTGAAACCGCCACCGCGGTTGACGTTGGCGGTGCCCTTGTCGGTGACGATGGTCGCCTCGACGTATGTCAGCGAGTCCCAGTTGGGGTCGGAAGCCTGCACGCTGCCGACGACGACTCCGGTTTCCGCATTGGGTGCGCCGACGTTGCGGGCGCGTACCACGGGCGCAGCGTTGACGGGGATGATGGTCGTGTTCACCCTGGCCGACGTGGTGCCGCCGCGGCCGTCGCTGACCGTGACATAGAAACGGTCGGAATTGAGGAACGGAAGGAACCGGGCGAGGAATCGGACGAACTCGTTCGGCCGGTAGGTGAAATTGCCGTCGCCGAGGTTGGCGACCGCGCCGAAGATCGCGCTGCCCGCGGTGTATGTCAGCACATCGTCGTCGGCGTCGTCGGCCGTGACCACCACCTGGTTGACACCGGTGATCCCATCGACGGAGGCCACTGTGGCCCTCGCTGTGGGCACAGCGTTGGTGGGCACAGTGCTCATGGCGGTGGGCACCGGGTTCGACGCAGTGACCGTGGCGGCCGATGCCGATTCGCCCCTGCTGAGCTCACCGGGTTCCGGGGATTCGGCCGTCTCCGCGGCCGCCGACGCGGGACTCGTCACAGCCGGATCGGCCACTGCGGCGGCCGGCTGATCCGATTGGCGACGCGCGCTGCCGAGAACCGCGGTCAGCGCCTGCGTCTCCACTGGCTGCTGCCGTCGCTGTGTCGAAGAATCGTCGACCGAAGATGACGGCGAATTCTTGATCTGCGGGCTGTCCGCCAACTCGGCAGCCAGGTCGAGTTGCTTCTCAACGGTGTCATCGGGAGCGATGTCGGCCTGCGACGGGCCGGTGCCGTCGCTGTCCTGAGCTGCCGCTGCCTGCAGCCTGGCCGGCGACTCACGCTCGGATTCTGAGTCCTCCGGCGACAGAGTGTCATCGGTGTCGCCGGCGCGGTTCGCGGTCTGGCTGCTGGCCGACTCCGCGCCGTCCGATGACGGGGAGTCCGCCGGTTCTGCTTGGGCCTCGCCGACTGCGCCAGATGCCACCGCCAGCCCGATGCCGAGCGAAATGGCAAGACCCGCAATGCGCCCCGCCTGCTTTGCCGTCGTCATAGTAGAGCCTCCTCGACGCAAGACCGACGTTAGTCGTACGGGCGGCCGGCGGCCGTCCAATCCCGGAAATCGGCGTGATGACGAAAACGCCGCGTCGGCGAACCTCCGGGTCTCCGGCCCAACTCGGATCTGCGCAGTTGGGTATCCGGAAAGCCAGCTGATACCTTGCTGTGCTGGGACGCCCCGTACATTCGGGGAGGTCGCTGTCCGGTCGACTCAGGAGTGAACCAAGTTGAAAACCACGAGCCTTTTTGCAGCCGCTGTCACCGCAGTGGGCCTGAGCGTGCTCGGCACGCCAGCCGCCCTTGCCGATGACGTCACCGTCACCACGGTCGGAAGCCAGGCCGCACTGGTCGACGGCGGCAACGTGCAGGCCTGGACCGTCTACGAACTCTCACCCAGCCAGGACGTCATCCCGTACCAGGTTCAGGGCACCTTGTGGGAGATCATCGCCACTGATCAGGCCGTTCAGGGGACCGTCATCCCCATCGTGTCCGACTTCAACCTGCGGGCCGCCAACGGCGTGACCTACCCGGCGCTGTTCCAGGTGGCGACGCCGCAGGGCGTCAACCCGGCCACGCTGGCGCCGGGGCAGGACACCTCCGGGAAGATCTACTTCGATGTGACCGGCCCCACGCCTGACAGCGTCGTCTACAACTCCTTCGGGCAGGACCGCATCATCTGGCAGATGACCGGACCTGAGGTGATCCTCGACGAGACCGAGGTGGTCATCGACGGCGACGAGATGATCGTCGACGACACCGAAGTGATCGTCGAAGGTGACAACGTGACGGTCGAAGAGACCGAGACGGTCACCGGTCCCGAGGCTGCTCCCGCGGCCAACTAGCGGCAGGTCTGCGACTACCCGGAAACCGCCGCTCGGAAGCGCGATCGATGGTCGGCCCCGGTGACGATGCCGGTTTTGCCCAGATCATGGCGATCGGGTCCGGGTACGGCCCGTCGAAGGTGCTTCTGTCGGCGATCGGGCTGGGTTTGTTCACCCAGCTCGGCGCCGGGTCGATGACGTCCGAGGCCATTGCCGACCGCCTCAGCTTGGTCAAGCGGCCGACGACCGACTTCCTCGACGCGTTGGTGTCGATTGGCATGCTGGTCCGCGACGGCAGCGGCGAACAGGCGCGGTATCGCAACACCGCATCGACGAGCCGCTTTCTGGACGAGAGCAGTCCGGACTATCGTGGCGGGCTGCTCAAGATCTGGGACGAACGCAACTATCGCATCTGGGCGGACCTGACCGAGGCGTTGCAGACCGGGAAACCGCAGAACGAGGTCAAACAGACCGGCAGGCCGTTCTTCGAGGCGGTCTACGCCGATCCACGACGGCTCGAGATCTTCGTGTCAGCGATGGAGTCGTCCTCGCGGCGCAATTTCGAGCTACTCGCCGAACGCTTCCCGTTCGACCGATATACGTGTCTCTGTGACGTGGGCGGCGCCGACGCGCTGCTGTCGCGGATCGTCGGCGCCGCCCATCCACATCTGCAGTGCGTGAGCGTGGACCTGCCTGCGGTAACCGAGCTCGCGCAACGCAAGCTGGCGGCTGACAGGTTGGGGGATCGGGTGCGTGCGGTCGCCGGAAACTTCCTCGTCGACCAGTTGCCGACAGCCGACGTGATCACGATGGGCATGATCCTGCACGACTGGAACCTCGACCGGAAGCAAGAGCTGATCGCCAAGGCCTACCAGAGCTTGCCCGCGGGCGGGGCGTTCATCGTGATCGAATCGCTGATCGACGATGACCGGCGCGAGAACACCGCCGGCCTGCTCATGTCCCTGAACATGCTCGTCGAGTTCGGTGACGGCTTCGATTACACCGCCGCCGACTTCCGGAAGTGGTGCAGCTCGGCGGGGTTCCGGTCCTTCGACGTGATTCCCCTCGAAGCGGGCTCGAGTGCCGCCGTCGCCTACAAATAGCGCGGAATGGTTGCTGGGCAGTGAATGCTTCCGGTGTCGACGCCTCGTCGCCAGATCGCCGATGGGGGTGTCGTCGGTGAGAGCCGGCCGTCACAGCCCAAGAACCGTGGGCAAATGGTAGTGCTGGTCTTAGGCAAAGCACCTCGGCGAGCCGACCGGCGGACTTCGCAATCGAATAGATACCAATTTATTCGCATCAGCGGCAGTTAGCTGTGTACCGTCAATGGGCGGGCTGTCCCACTGCGCGATGCGGTGACGGCTGTGGCTGGCGGCACTCTGCCACGGCAGAGAGCCGGCCCTCGATTTCTCAATAGTCAGACCCTCAAGAATCGACTTCCGAGGAGAGCATGTGGGTGCAACGGGTTACCTGGGGCGGCTCAGTGGGCTGGCGTTCGCGCTGACGATTGGCGCCGCGGTGGCCACCGGCCCCGGGGTGGCATGGGCGGACCAGTCAGAGACAGATGCTGCAGCCCCGTCTGCGGGGTCCGAGCCCGCTGGGTCCGTCTCCGCCGGATCCATGTCTGCTGAACCCTCCTCGTCGCCAGGGGAGTCCACCGACGGTGCACCCGACCCGGGCGCCGTGGTGACCATCGACGAGACCCCGCCCGACACCGATCACGGCGCTGACCTCGACGAGGCCGACCTGGAATCCTCGCTGGACGACGAGTCACTGGAAGCAGCTCTGGATGCAGCGGAGCTGGACCTTCATGATTCTGAGTTGAATAGCGAATCCGATGGCGAGTCCGATGCGGTTTCTGACGAAGCCAGCGAGGACATCGCCGACGAGGTAGCCGACGACTCGGCCGAAGACGTAGCCGACGACTCGGCCGAAGACGTAGCCGACGACTCGGCCGAAGTCGCAGCCGACGAGGTAGCCGAAGCCGAGCCGGCAGAACAACCGGCGGATGAACGCGGTACCGATGCGCCGCAGAGGTCCACAGCATCGTCGTCAGAGCCGGCGGAGATCGGCGAGCCCCGTTCATCCGAGCCCACCGTGCGGGCAGACGTTTCAGCGCAGTTGCAATCGGTCCAGGTCGGGGCCTCGGAGTTGGACCGCGAGCTGCAGAGCGCCGACACCGCCGGCGCAGAGCCCGTGGTGGATGCTGTGGATCCAACGACACCGGACCCACAGTCGCAGGTGGCGCTTACCGCGGCCGCAGCCGCGCTCCCGTCGGTCGGTCCGATCCGCACCATCGTCCGTCAAGTGGTCACCGGACTGCTCAGCGCCATCGGGCTGGCGCCGGCCGCGGCCGGCTCGCCGGGGGCCCCCGCGCCAACGATGCTGTGGGGGCTGCTGGCATGGGCGCGCCAGGAGTTCGAGCGGATGTTCAACCCGGATCGGTCCGCCACCGGCGCACGGACCATCGCCACCGCCACCGCGCTGACCCCGCCGGCCGCTACGGTCGCTCCGGCGGCCGCAGCCGTTGCGGAACTGCCCAGTTCGCTGCCGACCATCACCACCGAATGGCTCACTGGCCAACGCTTCCCGAACTACACCCAATCGAACTTCGGGATCGCCGGCACCGATCTCGGGATCATGTGGGACAACGGCACCGCCGACGACCCGGAGACCGACGATGATGAGCACCAGGTCCTGATCGCGTTCGGTGACACTTTCAGCCAACCGGGTATGCAGGGCGGCTGGCGGAACAACGTGCTGTTCCGCAGTTCCGACCGGGTGCTGTGGAACGGGATGTACGTGGCCCCGGGCAGCACGACCGACGTCTACGCCGGCTCGCCGCTAGCGTCGTCGAACTACTCGAAGCAGATCATCAGCACCAATCGTTATCTCGGCTGGTTCTCCAAGCAGGTCACGCTCATCCCGACAGCCGGAATCTCGGTAACCGACTCCGAAGGCAACGCGCGCCAGTACATCAACTACATGTCGGTGCGGCAGTGGGGCGCTCCAGGCTCGTGGACCACGAACTACTCGGGCATCGCCTACTCCGACGACAACGGGCAGAACTGGACCGTCGCGCCGAGCAGCATCCGTTCGGCCGGCTTCCTCAGGTCCAGCGAGTCCTACGTCTGGGGCAACCGGAACTTCCAGCAGGGTGCCTTCGTCAAGGGTGTCGTCAACGGCGTCGAGGACGGCTACGTCTACTCCTATGGCACACCTTCGGGGCGCAGCGGCACTGCGTACCTGTCACGGGTGGCCGAGGCCCAGATCCTGGACACCAGCAAGTACGAGTACTGGAACGGCTCGAGGTGGGTTGCCGACCGGCCGTCGGCGGCCAAGCCGGTGCTACCGCAGGAGACGCGGAGCTTCCTGGGCCTCTTCACCTACAAGGTCAACCCGAGCGTCAGCGAGATGTCGGTGCAGTACAACGAGTATCTCGGGAAGTACATCATGATGTACGCCGACAAGAACAACACCATCGTGTTGCGGACATCGGACACCCCGCAGGGAACGTGGTCAGACCCCGTCACCATTACGACTGCGCTGCAACATCCCGGTCTGTACGCGCCGATGATCCATCCCTGGTCCTCGACGGACCAGCTGCGCAAGGGTGACGGCGTGACGGTCGAAGACCCGCGGTATCTCTTCTGGAACCTGTCGCTGTGGGGTGACTACAACGTGCTGAGCATGCGCAGCGATCTGGAACCCTTGTTGGTGTGAGTTTTGGCGCTGAGGCGTGGCGCGGGGCCGGCTCGTAAGATTCTTGAGTTATGAGTACCAGCGACGGCGCCGACGGGGACGACCAACTGCAGCCGGAAGACACGCTCATCGACCGCGGTGTAGACGATGTGCTCGACGAGGGGTTTTCCCCGCCCGAGCGGCTCTACGCCCGTGGCTCCTTCGGTTCGGCGTCGGAGACGATGGACCAGCTGCTTGCCGAGGAGGAGCCGGACCCGGCCGCACACCTGTACGACATGGACGATGAGGGGGAGCGGCGAAGCTCCGATACGTCCGAACGCGACGCCGAGTTCCCGCGGCAGGAAGAGGTCGGACGCACGCGAGCCGGTCGGTTGGTGGCAGAGGACCAGGGATACGGCGAGGACGAGGACGCCGAGCTGTCGGCCCGGGACGTCGGGATAGACGGCGGCGCGGCCTCCGCTGAGGAGGCCGCGGTTCACATCATCGACGAAGACGACAGCGAGTCGGAAGACTGACGCGGGCGCGCCCGCTTGCGCGCCTACAGCAGGGCCGCGGCCAGGCGGCGCCACTGTTCGCGGGGGAAGATCCGCTGGTTGGCTTCCAGCGCTTGGATACAGACATGGTCGGCCCCGGCTGAACGGTGCTCGCGGACTCGTCGCAGCACTGCGTCCTCGTCACCCCAGGCGATGATGGCGTCGAAAAGGCGGTCGGTGACCTCGGCGAGGTCCTCCGGAGAGAAACCGCTGCGCAGCAGGTTGTTGGCGTAGTTGGGCAGCGAGAGGTACGAACGCAGCCAGTCGCTGCCGATCGCGAGGGCCGCTTCGCGCCCATCGCAGAGGATCACCGCCTGTTCCGGTAGCAGCAGCGGTCCGGTGCCCAGCGCCTGCCGCGCATTGGACGTGTGTTCAGGAGTCACCAGGTACGGATGTGCGCCGCGGGTTCGCTCAGCGGCCAGCGCCAGCATCTTGGGGCCGAGCGCAGCCAGAACCCGGCCGCTGGCGGGCACCGGCCGATCGGCGTCGTCGAGTCCGTCAAGGAATGTCCGGGTCGCGGCCAGCGGCTTGCGGTATCGGCCGGGTTCGTCCGCGTCGACAAGGCGAGCGTGGCTGACGCCGATGCCGAGCAGGAACCGTTCACCGTGGGCGGTGGTCAGCGCTGAGTAGGCCGCGGCCACGTCGGCAGGTGTGTGCATCCACAGGTTGAGGATTCCGGTGGCGATGACGGTTCGACCGGTCGCGTCAAGCAGCCGGCCCACGCAGTCGAACACCGGTCCGCCGACGTCGGGAATCCACAACGCCGAGAAGCCCAGCTCCTCCAGCTCTGCAGCGGCCTCCGCAGCCTCGTCCGGGTCGCCATAGCGCAGCTGGGAACTCCAGATACCCACACCGCTGAGATCCACCGACGCGCCCCTATCGCTGCTCGATGGCCAGATTCTTGGCCCACCGGTAGTCGGCCTTGCCGGCCGGCGACCGCACCATCTCCGTCGTGCGGATGAACGCCTTGGGGATCTTGTAGTCGGCAATGTGGCGGCGGCAAACTTCGACCAGTTCGGAGTCGGTGGCCGAACTGCCCTCGGCGAGTTGGACGATGGCCACCACTTCGCTTCCCCAGCGCTCCGACGGGCGGCCTACCACCACAACGTCGTAGACCGACGGATGTGCGGCGATCGCCCTTTCGACCTCTTCGACGAAGATCTTCTCCCCGCCCGAGTTGATCGTCACAGAGTCCCGCCCGAGCAACTCGATGCGTCCGTCTGCCAGGAACCGGGCACGATCACCGGGCACCGACCAGCGCACTTCCTCGATGGTGGGGAAGGTGCGCGCCGTCTTTTCGGGATCGCCAAGGTAGCCGAGTGGGATGAAGTCGCGCCGGGCCAGCCAGCCCTCGCCGTCGCCGGGTTGCAGCACGCGCTCGAGGTCGGCGGAGATCACCGCCGTGTCGGGTAACGGGGTGAAGGTCGCCGGCTGCTGCTCGGCTCCCGCGGCGATCGAGGTGCTCATCTGCGCACCTGATTCGGACGCCCCCACGGCGTCGAGCACCACTACGTGCGGCAGCGCTCGGTGAATGCGTTCACGAACCGACGGTGACAGCGGCGCGCCACCGTTGGTGATGGTCACCACGCTGCCGAGGTCGTAGTCACCGGTCTCGATCTCATCGAGCAGCGGGCGGGCGACGGCGTCGCCGACCACGGGGATGGCGAGCACCTTCTCGCGCGCAGCGACACTTAGCGCGTCGTCCGGGTGTAACCGGTCGACGTGGTCCGGGACGACGAGTTTGCCGCCCATGGTGACCGCGCTGTATGCCGCCCACTGTGCAGCGCCGTGCATGAACGGCGGAATGACCAGGATTCCCAACATCCCGGCGGCCGCGCGGGCGCGTTCGGTGAGCTCGTCGTAGGAGGTCAGGAAGGCGCCGCCGCCCAGCGGGCGGCCCCCCATCGACGACATGAAGATGTCGTGCTGGCGCCACAGCACACCTTTGGGCATTCCGGTGGTGCCACCGGTGTAGAGGATGTAGAGATCGTCACCAGAGGGAGTGGGCATACCCCCGGCCGGCTCAGCGGTGGTGAGCACCGACTCGTAGTCGACGGCTCCCGGCAACAGGGCGTTGCCCGAATCGTCGCCGACCTGGATCAGCAGCTGCAAGTCGGACAGCCGGTCTCGGATCGCGGCCACCTGCGGCGCGAACTCGGCGCCGTACACCAGCGCGCTTGCGTGCGCGTCGTTCAGTAGATAGACGAGTTCTTCGCCGACATAGCGATAGTTGACGTTGAATGGCGCCACCCGCGCGCGGTAGCTGCCGGTCATCGCCTCGAGGTACTCGTTACCGTTCCGCAGATAGATGCCGAGGTGGTCCTGGCCGGATTCGTGTCCGGCCAACTCCGAGCGCTCGGCGTGGCAACCCAACCCTGCGCCAGCCAGGTAGCGGGCAAATCCGTCTACGCGAACATCGACCTCGGCGTAGGTCAGCCGACGGTTTCGCCACACCAGGAAGGTCTGCTCCGGCACGGTCCGCGCCACGGTTGCGAAGACGGTCGACAAGTCGAACGCGGTGGGTTTTTTCACCGTGAGTCACGCTCGACAGATCAAACCTCGACAGATCAAGCCGGGAAGAAGCCGTCGCCGGTGAGAATGCCCGGTTGCCAGCCGCGAGCACCCAGACACAGCATCGGGCGCCCGTCCGGCGACTGCGCGGCGGCCTGCGGACTCGGACACGGTGCGCCGACATCCTGCACGCCGTGCAGCGGGTAGGAAATCTGCCAGAAGCCGGTGTAGACCGGCGGCCACTGATTCGGGATCCACTTGCACTGCAGTGTCTCGCCTCCCGGGCCGCGGCCGAACACGTTGCGTTCCCAGCTGGTGCACGGGCCGGCGAGGTGTGCGTCGTAGTTGATGCCCGGCACATCGGTGGGGTAGCGGCCCGGTTCATCGTGGTTCCAGAACTCGTCGGCGGCAGCGTTCGGTGCCAGGCCCACTGCGGCGCCGGCAACCGCAGCAGCGATGACCAGTTCACGAATCATGTCCCACCCTCATCTCGGCCGAGCGAATCCTGCGGCAAAGCCTAACGGGTGTCATTCGGGGGCGTCGTGAGTTCCGTCGTCTGAGCTGCTGCCGGGCGCGTCCAGAACGCTGGAAGCCATGCCGTAGGGCAAGAACCGCACCTTTCGGCTCTCGTCGGTGTTGTTCTTGTGCGCCCGCAGCGCATCGAGTTCGGTGGCATAAACCTGATCGATGTGGGCACCCCCGTCGCCGTCGACGGTGTAGATCACCCAGACCCCGTCACCGGTTTCCCCGGTGGTCTCGGGTTCGGTTCGGCGGCGGGTCTGGCGACCGAACTCGTCGAGAATCGTCGTCCAGCCGGATCGCTCACCGGGGGTGGTCAGGAACCTGCTCAGCCCGTCGATCACATCACGCAAGCCTTCGCCTGCCTCCCGGGCCACCCGATCGAACTCGTCGGGATCAAATCCGAACGGACCATTGGTACCCATTCGTGAACCTCCTTCTGGCATTCGCGGCACTATCCCGCAACACTCAGGGTAGTAACCAGTGTGCGCCCGGGCGCCTAGCCGCAGGTGGTAACAGAGCAGATGACCTTCACACGCACCGACATGCTTGCTGTCGTCGAACGATCGCCGCAGGCCACGGGTGCTCATGACCGCGATGCCTGGGTGGGGCTGTTCACCGCGGACGCCAGCATTGAGGACCCGGTCGGTTCCCGGCCGCATACCGGGCTGGCGCAGATCGGGCGTTTCTATGACACCTTCATCGGACCTCGCGACATCGTTTTCCACCGCGACATCGACATCACCTCGGGGGCCACGGTGATTCGAGACCTCGAGCTCGAGGTGACGATGGCTTCGACGCTGAACATGCGGATTCCCGCGTACCTCCGGTACAACCTGCGGGAAGAGAACGGGGAGTTGAAGATCGCGGCGTTGCAGGCGTTCTGGGAGCTGCCCGCGATGTTGGGCCGGTTCCTGCTGGGTGGGCCGCGCTCCGTGCCGGCCGGTGCGCAACTGTCGCGGGCGCTTTTGATGAACCAGGGGGCGGGCGGCACCGCCGGGTTCCTGCTCGGATTCCGGGGGGTGGGCACAGCCGCCAAGCGTGAGTTCACCCGGTTCCTGCACGACGCCGCCGCCGGCGACGAGGTGGCGGTCCGGCGCCGGCTGGCCAAGGGCGCGCGCATTACGTCCGGCGATGACTCCCCGATGTCGGCCGCCGCCCTGATGACCCGGCTCGCAGGGGCCCGGGCGCGCAAGGTGATCCGCTCGGGCACCTCCTTGGTCGCCTCCCACAACGGCGCCGCGGGGCGCGAAGTGCTGATCGCCGAAGTCACGCCGAAGCCGCTTGTCATCAGCCGGATCAGTTGCTTCGGCGGCCCGGAGTGAGCTCGGCTCTGATGGTCGCGGTGTGTCTCGTCAGTGCTGCCCCGTTTTGGCGAACTGACGTGAGAACGTAGAGAGGTTATGGACGCCCACGAGTACATGACCTACGAGGAGTTCGGCCGCCGGTTCTTCGAGGTCGCGGTCACCGAAGAACGCGTCGGTGCAGCAATCGGCGAGATCGCCGGCGAGGCCTTCGAGATGGGTCCGATCGGCCAGGGACCCGGCGGGCTCGCCAAGGTCACCGCACGGGTCCGGATTCAGGAACCCCGGGTCAGCCGCGAGATCGGCGACATGATCACCTTCGACATCCGCATCCCGCTGGAGATCGACATGGTCGTGGACCTCCGGATCGACCGGCCGAAGTTCAGCGTTTACGGCGAGATCGCGCTGCGTGCCACTGCGCTGGCTGCAGCACCTCTGCTGCTGATCCTGGACGTCAAGAAGCCCCGGCCGAGAGACATCACCATCCACATCACCTCACGGACTCTGCGAGCCGAGGTAGTGCGTATCGTGGGCGGCGTCGATGCCGAGGTGCGACGCTTCATCGCGGCGCACGTCGCCGGTGAGATCGACAGTCCACAGTCGGAGCAGGCCAAGGTCATCGACGTCGCCAAGGAACTCGACGAGACGTGGACCGGGATCTGACCCCGGTCGTAATGGGCCTGCACATCTTCCAAGCGCGGCCGCAGGACATCAGCGTCGCCTGCGTCGGTCGGGGGCGGTGGCATGCCAGCGCCAGTGAATCGCGATTCCTCTCGAGCTGACCGCGCGGTATCAGATCCGGAGTCCTACGGATGGGCGGGGAACATCCATCCGCCATTCGGGCACACTGCCCGACAGCACGACCATTCTCGGGGCGAACTCGATCCCGGTGAGCTGCAGCCCGTTCGGAAGCGCGGGCAGGTGCACCGGGTAGGCGGGAGTGCGGGTGGGCAGCGGCAGTCGAGTGCGCGCCGCGACGACCGCCCGCGGATGCAGCCACAGGGTCGAACCGTCGAGACTCGCGTCGACCTCGAGTCGGCCCCATCGCGGCCGCTGTGACAGACGCAGGCTGGCGACGCCGTCGGGCCCGATCTCGCTGGCCACCCGCGGTGTTGCCCAGCCGAAGAGATCGGCCAGCGCGTCCGTCGGAACCTCCAACGTCAGCTCTACCGGCGCAGCGACAAGGACCGGTGGCACCCCAGGACGCACATGAACGTTGCGTAGGATCGCACTCGCCCGATCGAACTCACTTCCATTCCAAGATATTTCGGTAGCTTCCAGCTTCACGTCACTGAGCTGGCCCACCGCCAGTCCACGGATGTCCAGCCGCGCATCGAACCGGGTGACGGTCATGGTCAGATCGCCGTCACCAACCCGAATCGTCATTCGCCGACCCAACATCCAGCGGCGCAGGGTCGTGAACAATGTGCGGTACGCGGCCGCGGCGCCGGTGTTGACCGGGGCTACCGTCGCCGTCGACCACAACGAGGAGAGCATGTCGATCGGGCGGGTCGGATCCCATCCGAACACTGGACCGGTACGCGGCATGCTATCCAGCATCCGTCATTCCGGTGGCCCAGGTAAACCCGTTCGCACGACTTGCACACCGGGCAAGCGATCGCTGCTGGCGTGGCCCGCCGTGATGCCGATCATGCGCGCACACGTGTTCGATGCGATGGTGCGTTGACGGCGTTCCGGGCGGGGACGAAGTCGTTCTATGACGTTGTCTGCGCTCGTTTGCAGTGGGACCGACTCGCAGGTCACGCTGGCCTAACTGACTCCGGCGCCCGGTGTGCCTACAGAAGCTGCTCAGGTGATCGAGAATCCTGACGGAAGGCGGCTGAGCCTATTGGGGGGGTCGGCCCAGCCGCCTTCCTTGCAGAAATTCCGCACGGTATCCAAAGGGGGAATGGATAGACCCCGCGCGGGAACCCTCAAGGGGTGACACCGATACTTCCCGGTTCAAATGAGCATCGGCTGAGAGCATCCCAATAGCCGGCCGTGCGGTCCTGTGACCTTCGTCGCTGATGGTCACTACTGTGCGCTGCATGACAGTCGGTGAGCTGGTGCGGTCAGAATCAGGGTGGATCGTGGTGGCACCAACCCGCTGCGGTAGCGGGCACCCGCTCGGCCCCGGCCAGGTGCTTGTCGGTTATCAGCCGTGTTCCTGCGAGGGCGGTCACACGATCTGGACGTGTCTCGGGTGTGGGGATGTGGTGTTTTCGCCGCTGCTGGCCCGGTCCTGCCGGACGCTCGCCGGCGCGACCTGAAACCGGGACTGCCGCTTGGGGAGGCGACCGAGCCATTCGGTCAGCCGTGTGCGAGTTCTATTGGGGGCCCCTGGTGGACCCGGCCGCCTCCCGTTCCAGCGCAGTCCCCGCGTATTGAGGGGCGAGACTGATGCTGCGCCAGCCGCATGAGCAGGGCCTTAGAACGCCGTAAATACTTGCCGTGGAACCACCTTTGGCCATCGCACCGGTTGTCTGCTGATGCCGTAGGAGACCACATGTGATCGGTCATGGAGATCAGTCAATGGAGATCGGTTGTCCGGTGCTCACCGGGGTAGGTCAGACGCTATTTTGAACCAGCACACACAGACATCACGATGTTGCCGCCTTGGCTTTTCGCTTGGTACATGGCGGCGTCGGCCCGCGATGTCGTATCTGTGACCTTCTCACCGGGGACGACCAGGGTGGCTCCGATACTGAGCCGCACGGTGAACCTCGCGCCGGCGTGCTGGATGGGTTGGGTCATGCGCTCCAGGATTTTCTCCGCGATGCGAGTGGCTTCGTCGAGGCTGTGCAGCCCGGGCAGGAGGACCAGGAATTCGTCACCGCCGATGCGCCCGACGGTGTCACCGTGACGTACACAATCGCTGATGCGCTCGGCTACCGCCCAGAGGACGGCATCGCCAGCGTCGTGCCCCCAGGTGTCATTGATGCGCTTGAACTTGTCGAGGTCACAGAACAGCACGCCGAGGTCCGTCCCGGGGGCTCGGTGGTTGTTGAGTGCGAAGTCCAAGCGGGCCATGGTCTCCGCCCGGTTCACCAGCCCGGTCAGCGAGTCCAGACGGGACATGCGCTCCAGCTGCTGATGCGCTTCGACCAGCTCGTCGTGTTGCCGCGTCAACAGCTGGTTAGCCCTGTCGGCCTGCGACGTTGCCGCCCTGGCTCGGGCGTGGGCGCGTCGCATCGCCTCGGCGACTGCAGAGATAAGTACACCGCTGATGATGAACACAGCGACTCCCAGCCAGTCGCCGGGGGTTTTGATGAACGGGGCGTGGACCAACAGCTGCCAACCGAAAATGGCGATCACGCATGTCAGGCCGGTGGCGATTAGCCCCGCAACCAACCCGCCAATGACGGCGGCAACGAGCACAGCCGGGTAGAAAGTGATCCACGTCAGAGTGGAGCCCAGTGAGGCCAACGGCCAAATTCTCATGGCGGCAGCCAGCCCGATGACACCCACGGCGGCGAGGTGGCGGGCCCATCTCGGCATCCTGTCCAGTCGGCAGAGCCAGCAGGGCCTCAGATGGCCGGCGGGTGAAGAAGCGTCCGTCATCACGAACCGAAACTCCTATCGAGCTGAACTTACCGACAAGCCGTGGCTCAGTGGCCTGCGAATCCCATTGGACGATAAACCAAGCAGCATGCCATCGGTCTTTGCATCGGCACATCAGGCGGCCCACTTACCTCCACCTTCTCCGCTGACCCAGACACACGATCTGGTTGCTCGGGATGCGATATTGGCGAAGACGATCAGCGCGCCTGGTTCGCAATCGGTGTGTGCCCCGAAGTCGATGAGCTGATGCCGCCTACTCGCCACGAACCCGCACTCGAGACCACGCCTGGCGCAACAAGCACCAAAGCGCACTCAACGCCGCCCGAAACAAGGCGCCACCCCTGCAGCGCTGGTTCAATACCGGATGTGCCGAAAACAAGTGCGGGCGTGCTGTTATACCGGAGTGTCGCCGGCGTCGTCGAGGTGCTGATCGGCCACCCCGGGGGCCCATTCTGGGCGCGTAAGGATGTCGGAGTCTGGTCGATACCGAAGGGCGAGTACACCGAGAGCGAAGACCCGTGGGAAGTCGCGCAGCGCGAATTTCTCGAAGAAGTCGGCAAGGCCGTCCCGCGCGGGCCATGTATCGCGTTCGGCCCGATCAAGCAGCCCAGCGGAAAGGTCATCACCGTTTTCGCCGTTGAAGGCGACCTCGACCTGGACGGCGCCGTCAGCAACACCTTCGAACTGGAATGGCCGAAGGGCTCCGGAATCGTCAGGACGTATCCCGAGATCGACCGTGTCGGCTGGTTTCCGGTGGTCGCGGCCCGCGTGAAGCTGCTGAGAGGCCAGCAGCAGTTGCTGGACCAGCTGATGGAGCAGCCCGGCCTAGCCACCGAGAATCAAATCCCAAAGACGCGGCAGGCGTTTCCTTCAAGGTAGAGGTCGGTCGTCTCGACATCCAGGCCAAGTTCAGCCAGGCCGGCAAGTGCACGGGCAGCAGTGATCATCGGATAGTTCGTGCCGAACAGAACCTTCCTTCGGCCACTGCGGGTTTTCATGTATGCCACCAGTTCCGGCGGCAGTCTCTCCGTTGTATATGCGGATGTGTCGATGACGACGTTCGGGTGTTTACGCGCGACAGCGATCATCTCTTCGGTCCACGGATAACCGACGTGACCGCACACGATGGTCAGTTCCGGGAAATCCAACGCAACCTGGTCGATGTAGGGGATGGGTCGCCCGGTTTCCGACGGGCGCATTGGTCCGGTATGCCCCACCTGCGTGCAAAACGGAACGCCGAGTTCGACGCAGGCGGCGTAGATCGGGTAGTAGAGGCGATCGGTGGGCGGAAGCTGCCAGAGCCACGGCACGACACGCACCGCCTTGAAGCCGTCGCCTTGGACCCGGCGCCGCAGTTCGCGTACCGCTTCCATCGGATTGGTCAGGTTCACCGAGGCCGTTGCGATTAGCCGATCCGGCGCCTCCGATACCCATGCCGCCACATCAGCGTTGGAGATCAGCGGGCCGCCCGGGCCATACCAGGCTGAGAGCAGCGCACGCTCGACGCCGCCGGCATCCATGGACTCCAATGTCGCCGTCAGCGGGATCGGCCCACTGGGAACCGACCCACCGGTCCACCGGCGAAGAGACGCGAACATGTCCTGAGCGAGAAACGCCGCAGTCGGGTGCTGAGCCCATACGTCCACGGTCATCGTCACGGCACTCCGAGGTTGCTGCTCCGGATGGACACGCGACACTCCCGTCGGGTCATGCCGGTCTGCTGCATACACACCCGTACCGGCGACTCCTCCAGGAGCGGCAGAGGCTCATCGGTGGGGGCGGCCGTCACCGTCGGTGCTGGAACGTCGCCGGGGTTCAACGACCAGATGGTGGTGCCGGTGGTCTGCAGGGTCGAGCAGTACGCGGTGGCACCACCTGCCGTGGTGCCGGTGCTGCCCTCCGGAGAGCAGTCGGCCCCGATCACGGCGGCTGATGTCGCGCCAGTCGGTGTGGTGGACGCAGCGACACTGGTCGTTGTGGTGGTCTCCGAGGCCTGTGGCGGCGATACCGATGTGGTAACCGACGGGGTGGGTTCAGCCGCAGGGCGTTCGTCCGCGCGCCGAAACTCCATGAACGCCAACGCGACCGCGATGACAAGCAGAACGGCCAGGACCGCTGGCACCACGACACCGAGTCGCAAGTGGGGCCGCTTTCCCGGTGCGGGTGCTGCGGGAACCAGGGCAGTGGCTTCCGGATCCTCGTGGCCGATTCGATGGCTCAATGCCCGGGCGAAATCTGCGCATCGCTCGAAGCGGTCCGCAGGATCCTTGGCCATCGCCTTCGCGAGTACCGGATCGAGCGCCGACAGATCCGCGCGGTGCGCGCTGATGGCCGGTGGATCGGCGCTGAGGTGCTGGCTGATGACCACCGCCGGATTGGAGTGCTCGAATGGTGGCGCACCGGTCAGCAGATGATATGCCGTCGCGGCCAGGGCGTACTGATCCGAGCGCCCGTCGAGGCGGGCGCCCATGAGTTGTTCGGGCGCCGCATACGATACGGTGCCAACGGTCATGTTCGTCGCGGTGAGCCCGCTGATGTCGTTGGCCCAGCGGGCGATACCGAAGTCTCCCAACAGAATCCGCTGCTCGCCGGATTCCGGGTAGGCCAGCAGGATGTTGGCCGGTTTGACGTCGCGGTGCAGCAGGTTGCGCTGGTGCGCGTAGTCCAGTGCATCGGCCACCGCGGCGATGATCTCGGATACTTCGTCGCCGGGCAGGCCGCCGGGATAACGGTCCCGCAGTAGTTGTGCCGCGTCGGTGCCCTCCACGTAGTCCATGGAAATCCAGATCTGGCCCTCGAACTCGCCGCGATCATGCACGCCGACGATATGCGGATGCCACAGACTTGCCGCGATGTCGGCCTCGCGCTCGAACCTCTCGCGGTAGTCGGCGTTCGCAGACACCGCCGCCGGCAACACCTTGATCGCGTCCCGGCGGGGCAGCCGGGGATGCTGGGCCAGATACACCTCACCCATAGCGCCGGAACCCAGCAGCCGGACAATGGTGTATCCCGCGAAGGTCTCCCCTTCGGTCAGCGGCATGGCCGGAATGGTAGCCCGCCGGATCACCGCCGAGTCAGAGGTCGAGGGTGATTTCAGCCCCTTCGGGAGCCCGTGACACGCATGTCAGCATCAACCCGCTTTCCCGCTCCGGCGCGGTGAGCAGGGAGTCTCGGTGTTCGATCGTGCCGTCGAGAACGCGGGTTCGGCACGTGCCGCAGAACCCCTGCTGACATGAGTAGGGCGGATGCACTCCAGCGCGGGCCAAAGCAGCCAGCAGCGGCTCGTCGGCTCCCACCCGCACCGTCTGTCCGGTCGAGGCGATCGTGGCGGAGAACGGCTTTCCGTCGATGACAGGCGGTGCAGCGAATCGCTCGAAGTGCAGTTCCACCTGGTCTCGTCCGGCTAGCCGACTGTGGATCTCGGTGAGCATCGGCGCCGGTCCGCAGGCATAGACGCAGGTACCGTCGGGGCAGTCGCCGAGCAGCTCGTCGGCCGACGGAACGCCGCTGACATCGTCGGTGCGGATCTCGACCCGGTCTCCGAGTGCTGCCACCTCGTCGATGAACGGCAGGCTGTCGCGGCTGCGTCCGGTGTAGAGCATCGACCAGTCCACGCCGAGGTGCCGCGCGGTCGCCAGCATCGACAGGATCGGGGTGATGCCGATCCCGCCGGCGATGAACCGGAACCGTTGCGCCGGTGAGCCGTAGCCCGGCACCGCAAGCGGAAAGGCGTTGCGTGGTCCGTTGGTGAAGATGGTCGAGCCGACGGGCAGGGCATCGTGTACCTCGACCGAGCCGCCGCCACCGTCGGGAATGCGTCGCACCGCGATCCGGTAGGTGTCCGGTGCAGCCGGGTCACCGCAGAGCGAGTACTGCCGCAGCCGTCCGCTCGGGAGTGCGACGTCGATGTGGGCGCCGGGATGCCAGCGCGGCAGGGCTCGGCTGTCCGGCGCAGCCAGTGTCACTGCGATGACGTCCTGATCGTGGGCGACGATCCGGCGGTCGACCACCCGCAATGGAATCCTGCGGTCGCGGTCGTGCGGGGCCGTGGGCCGACGCGCCGACCGGGTGAGCGCCCAGAACCCCGAGATCGCCGCCGAGACCAGGCCACTGAGCGCATCGGGCGCCGGCGACCGGTCTTGGGCGCGCGAGGGAACTGTCACTGCCGGTTCAGAGGTGGGCGGCCCGGGCAGCCGGAGAACTGGCCAGGTAGGCCACTGCTTGCGCGGTCGAGCCCATCTCGTCCGGTGTGTATCCGGGCCGGAGATAGGTGAGCGTGTTCCGCCCGAACACAGTGCGATAGCGGGGCAGCAGGCCCTTCTTGGCGTCGGAGTATCGCAGCCGCTGTACCTGCCACCAGCTCAGGTTTGCCTGCGGATCCTTCCTGAGCAGGTGCCAGGTACCTACCTGGAACGCGAAAAACAGGAAGTTCGCTGCTACCACCATCGCGCGCAACCGGTCCCAGTAGCTGTCGCTGAAGTAGGTGGCCACGTCGTGGGCAACGTTGCGATGTTCAACCTCTTCGGCGCCGTGCCAGCGAAACAGGTCGACGAACGTCGGGTGTGCGCCGTGGTCGTCCCACGTGCTGTTGAGGGCGAAGTCGCCCATCACGGCCGTGTAGTGCTCCAGAGCCGCGATCAGCCACAGCCGGTCGCACAAGTTGTCGCGCCGCCGCTTGGGATCGTCGGAAGTCGACGGACGCAACGCGCGCGCGAAGATGTTCTCGATCGCAGCCAGCATCTGAGCGGGGTCAAGCCCGTTGCCCACCATGAACTCCCGCAACGCCCGATCGTGGGTTTCGGCGTGAATCGACTCCTGGCCGATGAACCCCCGCATGTCCTCGACCAGCCGCGGATCCTTCACCAGCGGCAAGGCTTCATCGAAGGTCGCGACGATCCAGCGTTCAAAAGTGGGCAATCCGACGTTGAGGATTCCGACGACGTCGGAGGCCACCGGATGACCTGGAATCCAGTGCAGCGGGATGTCGGAGAATTCGAAATGCACCTTGCGCGGCTGGATCTGTACCGGGCCAGGGTCGACCTCGTGTGCGAAGCGTCTTGGTCGCAACATTGCGGGCTCCCTCCCTGAAACGCCATGCCCGAACTCGACGAAATGGCGCAATCTACTCGCACTATTGCGCCCGTTTGTCGGTTTGGGCGTTAAGAAGGCTGGTTCCAGTGTAGAGCGGTCGGGTTATCCGTGGGGTCAGGCCGGGGGCGGTGCCCCCGCGCCGGGGGCGCCTTGGATGGGAACCACCGGGGTGGCGGTCACGGTGGTGACGCCGTTGGAGCCGACGGTGGGACCGCCGGTCGGCACCAGGTCCTTCTGCGACTCCTTGGTGCAGTCCATCATCAGAATCATCTTGCCTGCGGCGATCTTCTGCTGGTCCACCAGGCACTGTGACAGGGGTACAGCGTTTCCGTACGCACCGCCGAAGGTGGCTTTGACCCCCTGGCTCTTGAGGATCTGGACTGCCTGGCTGTACGGCTCGCCCACCACGTTGAGCGAACTGTAGTCCGGCGCCGAGACGGCTGCGCCGGCGCCGAACAGGGCGGCCGCCCCGGCGGCGAGCGCTCCTGTCCCGAGTACGACGAGCTTCTTCACATGACCTCCGTGTGTCGCTGCGCTGCGAACATAGCGCAGCGCTGACACATATGAAACCGCAGCGGCGGCGGCTTTCGTTACACCCGGGGCGGCCGCACCGCGCGCGCGGCTTCTTCCAAGGCCTCGGCCAGTGTGTTCGCCCGCGGGTCGCCGAACAGATCCTCCAGCAGGAGTTGGTGCCCGTCGGGTCCGCCCAGTGGCACCCGCCAGTTCGGGTACTCGTCTGTGGTGCCCGGCTGGTTCTGGGTCCGAACCTCGCCGACCGCGTCGGCCAGCGACAAGGCCAGCAGCCGGCACGGAGTGCGGCCCAGGTACCGGTAGAGCGCGAGCACCGTCTGCTCCACACCGGCCTGGTCTCCGAGCAGTCCGACCCGGCGCAGTTCGGCCAGCCAGGCCGACTGCTGGGCGCGGTCGGCGGCCAGTTCCTCGTCCACCGGGCGGGTCAGCAGCCCGAGGTGCTCGCGCAGCCGCACGTGCTCTCCGGCCAGGTAGCCCGCCGTCGGCGGCAAGTCGTGGGTGGTGACCGAGGCCAGACAGCATTCCCGCCAGCGCGACGCCGGAAGCGGACCACCGTCTGCATCGCGGTCGAGTTCGAACCACAGGATCGACGTGCCGAACAGTCCGCGCTCGGCAAGGTAGTCGCGCACCCACGGCTCGACGGTGCCGAGATCTTCGCCCACGACGACGGCGCCGGCACGGGCGGCCTCCAGTGCGACGACACCGATCATCGCCTCGTGGTCGTAGTGCACGTAAGTCCCGTCGGTCGGACGGGAACCCCGGGGAATCCACCACAGCCGGAACAACCCGATGATGTGGTCGATGCGGACGCCGCCCGCATGCCTCAATACCGCGTTGACCAGCGCACGGAACGGCTCGTAGCCGCATTCGACGAGCTGGTCGGGACGCCACGGCGGCTGCGACCAGTCCTGCCCGAGCTGGTTGAACTCGTCTGGTGGGGCGCCTGCGGTGACACCTAGCGCCAGCACGTCCTGCAGCGCCCACGCGTCGGCGCCGTCTGGGTCGACCCCGACGGCCAGGTCGTGCACGATGCCCAGCTCCATACCCGTCTGCAGGGCCGTCGCCTGGGCTCCGGCGAGCTGGTCGTCGAGCTGCCACTGCAGCCAGCGGTGGAAGCCGACGGCGTCGGCGCGTTCGGCGGCGAAGGCCGCGACGGCCGGGGAGTTCGGATGCTGCAACTCCTCGGGCCAGCGGTGCCAGTCGCCGCCGTGGCACTCGGCCAGGGCGCACCAGGTGGCGAAGTGGTCGAGGCTGAGCCCCTCACGGTTCCGGTATCCGGAATAGGCGAGTTCGCGACCCGCGGAGCGCTCTACCCGGTACAGGGCCTCCAGGGCGCGACGCTTGGCCCGCCAGGCCTGGTCGCGGTCGATGAGATCGACACGGTCGGCATTTTCCTGCACCTCCCGTCGCGCCTTGCGAATGTGGCTGCGGCCCCGTAATTCCGAGTACTCGGGGACGGCCTCGGGCCTGAGATAGAGCGGATTGACGAAGCGCCGCGATGTCGGCAGGTAGGGCGAGGGTTCCATCGGCGCGGTCGGTGCTGCCGCGTGCAGCGGGTTGACCAGGATGAAGCCCGCCCCGTGCTGGGTGCCCGACCATACCGCCAGATCCGTGAGGTCGGTGAGATCGCCGACCCCCCAAGATCGTCGGGACCGCACGCTGTAGAGCTGAGTGGCCAGACCCCAGACCCGCCGGAAGCCCAGTCGGGCCGAGGGCTCCAGTTTCGACGGCGACACGATGAGGGTGGCCTGGGCATTCGTGCGCACCTCGGCGGGGCCTTCGGCCGAGCCCGTGCGCGCTTGGACTCGGTGGTAGCCCATCGGCAGATCAGCGGGCAGCTCGAAAGTGGCTTCACCGACCAGACGGTCCCCCAAATCAAATGGGGCCGTGTTGTTCTCGAGCTGCCGAAGACCTGTGCGTTCGGTGCCGTCCTCCAGGCGCAACGTGACCTCGACCGGCTCGCCATGGGTGACGTGCACCCAGAACGACGACGTCTCGCCCGTTCGACCCAGAATCGTGGCCGGCAGTGTGCGCTCCCAGTGTGCGCGGTCGCCGGCGGCGAGCGCGGCGACGCGGTCCGCTTCGGTGGCCGCCGAAATGCCGAGGGCGGCCAGCACTGCCACCAGCGTGGCCTCCGGCGCCGCCACCCGCCGGCCCGACCAGTCCTCGTAGTCACACGCGACGCCGTGGCACCGAGCAAGTTCGAGCAGCGAGGAGGCCGGTTCGCTCATGCCTGCAATAGTGCCGGATCGACCGTCGACCGGTCCCGGCGATCGCCACCGGTATCGTCGAAAACCATGGCGCCGGAACGCCTCAGCGCGGCGACCACGCACAACAGGCGGGCCCGGATCGCCGTTGCGTCGCTGTTCTTGAGCAACGGCGCCCTGTTCACCAATCTGCTGCCACGCTATCCCGAGATCAAGGCCGACCTCGGGTTGTCCAACGCGGCCTACGGCGCCGCCGTCGCGGCGTTCTCGGCCGGTGCGCTGGTCGCCGGGTTGACGGCCGCGGTGCTGATCCGGCGCTTCCACTCCTCGCGGGTGATGGTCGCCGGGACGATCGGTATCGCGGTGTTCGTCGTCGCAGCTGCGCTGGCGAGTACGCCGGTGTTGCTGGCCGGTGCGTTGTTCCTGGCCGGCGCGTCCGACGCGGTCACCGACGTCGCACAGAACGCCCACGGACTGCGGGTGCAGCGCATCTACCGCCGGTCCATCATCAACTCGTTCCATGCCGTGTGGTCGGTCGGAGCGATCGTGGGCGGCCTGATGGGCGCGGCGGCCATTGCGCTGCACGTCCCGCGCGCAGTGCACCTTCCGATCGCCGCAGCAGTGTTCTGCGCCGTGGCGCTGGCCGCCTACCCATCGCTGTTGCGCGGGCCCGACCACCGCCCGGCCCCGCGACCGGGCGGCGAGAGCCGGACCGACAAAGGGGTGTACGCCGCCCTCGCGGCGCTTGTGCTGATCGCGATCGCCGCGGCAGTAATCGAGGACTCGGGAAGTTCCTGGGCCACACTGTATCTGCGGGACAGCCTCGGATCCGCGCCCGCGTTGGCCGTTTCCGGCTACATCGCGATGGCCGTGACCATGTTCGTCGGACGGCTGACCGGTGACCGGCTGGTGGACCGTTTCGGCGAGCGCGCGGTGGCGCGATTCGGCGGGCTGATCGCGGCAACAGGCATGGGTTTCGCACTGGCATTCCCCAGCATTGCCGGCACCGTGGCCGGATTTGCCGCCGCGGGTTTCGGGGTGGCCAGCCTGATCCCGGCCGCCATGCACCGTGCGGACGAACTCCGGGGACTGCGGCCGGGCACCGGGCTGGCCGTGCTGACCTGGTTGATGCGGGTTGGATTCCTGGGATCACCGCTGCTTATCTGGGTGATCGCGGACTCGACCAGCCTGCGCGTCGGGCTGCTCAGCGTTCCTGCTGCCGGCCTGGCCGTGGTGGCGCTGGCCGGCGCGCTCAGTGGGTCGCGCCGACCAACTCGATCGTGATGACACCAACCACGATCAGCGCGATGCCGAATCCCATCATCGGCGTGAGCCGTTCGGCGAACAAGAAACGGGCGACGACGGCGACCAAGGCGACACCGCAGGCTGCCCACATCCCGTAGGCGATCCCGACGGGCATTCCCAACGCCAGCGATACCCACAGCAGCGAGAACGCGCCCCCATAGCCCAACACCACAGGCACGATCCAGACCTTCTTCCGAAACCCCTCCGACGCCCGCAACGACAGCGTGGCGAAGACCTCGAGCAGGATGGCCCCCGCCAGCGCCCACAACATCAGCTGACCTTCTCGCCGGTCGGATGCGACCCAAACTCGACCAGCAGCACCCCGGCGATGATCAACCCGATGCCGGCCGCGATGGGCCAGGTGAAGGGGTCGCCGAAGATCGCCGCAGCCAGCAATGCGGTGGCCGCTGTGCCCGCTGCGGCCCAGATGCCGTACGCCACGCTGATCGGCATGCCGGTTCGCATCAGCAGCGCCAGCAAGAAGAACGCGGAGAGGTATCCCGAGGCCACCACCGCCAGCCACGCGATGTGGTCCTGAGAGGCCCGCAGCGACAGCGTCGCCGCTACCTCGGCCACGATCGCCCCGCACAGCAACAGCCATTTGCGCACCGCAAAAACCTATCCGCAATCAGCGCTGCGGTCACCCCGTTCGCCGCAGCCGCGATAGTTTAGGGCAGGCCATTGCCGATGACGTCGAGGAGTGCGTATGACGGCCGAGTCACAGACTGGGCGGCCCCTCGATGGCCGGCCCGTCGTTGAAACAACGCATGGGCCGGTGCGGGGTCGCGACGATGGAACGGTCAAGGTGTGGAAGGGCATCCGCTATGCCGCTCCGCCGGTCGGCGATCTGCGCTGGCGCGCTCCGGTGCCTCCGCAGTCGTGGCGCGCCGTCTCCGACGCGGGGGGTGTCGGGCCTGCCTGCCCGCAGCCCACCGACCCGCGGATTCCGTTCATCCTGGGCGCGCCGCAAGGGGAGGACTGTCTCACCGTCAACGTGTGGGCCTCGTCGGAGATCTCGGCCGGCGCCGGCAAGCCGGTCATGCTGTGGGTGCACGGGGGCGCCTACGTGATCGGCGCGGCCAGCCAGCCGCTCTACCACGGGCGGACCCTGGCGCGGGGCGGTGACGTCGTCGTCGTCACCGTCAATTACCGGCTCGGGGCGTTCGGATTCCTCGAGTTGGCCACGCTGGGCAGCGGCAAGCGGCCATACGACACCAACCTGGGACTGCGGGACGTGCTGTCCGCGCTGCGATGGGTGCGCGACAACATCGCGGCCTTCGGCGGCGATCCGGACCGCGTGACGCTGTTCGGTGAATCAGCCGGGGGCGGTATCGTCACCACGCTGCTGGCCAGTCCGGCGGCCGCCGGGTTGTTCTCGGCGGCCATCGCCCAAAGCTCCCCGGCAACGTCGATCTACGACACGGTGCGTGCCCGCCGGGTCGCCGAGAAGTTCCTCGACTTCCTCGGTGTCCCACCGGGTGAGGTCGACCGGCTGCCCGAGTTGCCGGTAGAGGCGATCGTGGCCGCCTCCAAGCACGTGTTCGACCACGTGCCGGTGCATACCCCGGGCACGTTGGCCTTTGCGCCGATCATCGACGGGGACATCGTGCCCGACTATCCGGTAAAGCTGGCGCGCGAGGGAAAAACGCTGCCGGTGCCGTTGGTGATCGGCACCAACAAGCACGAGGCCGCGCTGTTCCGCTGGATGAAGTCACCGCTGATGCCGATCACGCCGGCGGCGATCAGGGCGATGTTCGCCGAGATCGCGGCCGAGCAACCCGATCTTCAGATCCCATCGGAGGGCCAGATCGGCAGTGTCTACGGGCGAAAGCGCGGGCAACTGCACGGATTGGGAGTCGCCCGCGATCTCGGGTTCCGGATGCCCTCGGTCTGGTTCGCCGAGGGCCACACCGCGTCCGCGCCGACCTATCTCTACCGCTTCGACTGGAGCACACCGCTGCTGCGGCTGATCCGTCTCGGCGCGGCGCACGCCACCGAACTGCCCTATGTATGGGGCAACCTGAACGCCGGTCCCAAAGATCCGACCTTCAAGCTAGGTGGTCGACAGATCGGCCGGTCGGTGTCCGAGCGCATGCGTGCGCGATGGATCAACTTCGCCGTCACCGGCGACCCGCAAGGGCCCGTAGGGGAGCCACCGTGGCCTCCATACGACCTTGTTCGCCGGTCATGCCTATTGATCGACAAGAACGACCGTGTGCTCGATGACGTCGACGAACACATCCGCTACGCGTGGGGCCCGGACGTGCTCAATTTTCGCTGACGTCCCCGCTGGTCCGTACGATCGGCTGCGGAGGTGTCGGAAGTGGACGGTGTGCGGGCGTTCCTGGAGGTGTTGCCGCCCCAGATGCGGGATCCGGTGCTGTTCGCGATTCCGTTCTTCCTGCTGCTGCTGATCCTCGAATGGACCGCCGCGCGCAGGCTCGAGCACGTCGAGTCGCGGCGTCCGGCGGTGGGTTCCTACGAGTCCCGCGACGCCTGGGCCAGCCTGTGGATGGGGCTGGTGTCGATCGCCACCACCGCGGGTTGGAAGTTCCTCGCCCTGATCGGTTACGCCGCCATCTACGCCTACCTGGCGCCCTGGCACTTGCCGTCGAACCAGTGGTACACCTGGGTGATCGCGATCGTCGGTGTGGACCTGCTCTTCTACGCCTACCACCGCATTGCGCACCGGACGCGGCTGGTTTGGGCTACGCACCAGGCACACCACTCCAGCACCTACTTCAACTTCGCGACGGCGCTGCGCCAGAAATGGAACAACAGCGGTGAAGTGCTGATATGGCTTCCGCTACCACTGCTGGGGATTCCGCCGTGGATGGTTTTCGCCGCCTTCTCGGTGAACCTGATATACCAGTTCTGGATACATACCGAACGCATCGAAAAACTTTGGCCGCCAATCGAATTCATCTTCAACACGCCGTCGCACCATCGTGTGCACCATGGCATGGATCCTGAGTATCTGGACAAGAACTACGGCGGCATCTTCATCGTGTGGGACCGCCTCTTCGGCAGCTTCCGTGCGGAGACTTTCCGGCCGCACTACGGGCTGACCAAACCGGTCGACACCTACAACATCTGGAAACTGCAGACCCACGAGTACGTCTCCATCGCGCGCGACGTCCGGCACGCTGCGCGGTGGCGCGACCGGATGGGGTACATCTTCGGACCCCCGGGGTGGCAGCCGGCCCGATCATCCCCATCACCTGAGCCTGAGCGCCCCGTACCGGCCGTGCAAAGGTAACGGGCGATTCCGGGATTTCCCGCGCAGGCGACCGGTCGTCGTCGAGGATTGAGCCTATGGATGTTCAAGAAATCCTCTTGCCCGGTGTCGGCCTGCGTTTCGAGTTCGAGAATCAGGACGGCGACCGGATCGGCGTCGTCGCCCGGCGATCCGGCGATTTCGACCTGTGCGTGTACCGCAGTGACGATCCCGACCAGGCGCGCGAGTTCTTGCGGCTCAGCGGCGAAGAGGCCGAGGCGTTGGCGCAGATCCTGGGCGCCCCGCGGATCGCTGAGCGCTTCGCAGACCTGACCCGGGAGGTTCCCGGGCTCGACGCCGGGCAGGTGGAGGTTCGGAGCGGATCCCCGCTGGTCGACCAGCCACTCGGGGACACCCGGGCGCGCACCCGGACCGGAGCGTCCATCGTGGCGATTGTCCGCGATGAGGAAGTGATGGCCTCGCCCGGCCCCGAAGAGATACTGCGCGCCGGCGACGTGCTCGTCATCATCGGGACCGATGACGGGATCGCCGGAGTCGCCGACATCATCGAGCAGGGCTGAGACAGGGCTCACCCATGCACGTATCGGCGGCGCTGCTGCTCGAGCTCGGCGTCATCCTCACTGTGCTCACCTTGCTGGGCACCGCGGCACGCCGGTTCGCGCTGTCTCCGATTCCGCTGTACCTGCTTGCCGGGCTGGCGGTCGGGGAGGGCGGAATCGCGCCGATTCCGGCATCAGCCGAGTTCGTCGAAACCGGGGCGACCATCGGCGTGGTCCTGCTGCTGCTCACGCTGGGCCTGGAGTTCTCCATCAGCGAGTTCGCGTCCAGCCTACGGCGACATCTCCCTTCCGCCTGGGTCGACGTCGGGCTCAACGCCGTCCCCGGCGCGATCGCCGGCTGGCTTCTCGGCCTGAACGGGGTGGGAATCCTGGCACTGGCCGGGGTCGCCTACATCTCGTCCTCGGGCGTGATCGCCCGGCTGCTCGGCGACCTGCGTCGGCTCGGCAACCGGGAGACCCCGGCCGTGCTGTCCATCCTGGTGCTGGAGGATTTCGCGATGGCGGCCTACCTGCCACTGCTGGCCGTGCTGGCCGCCGGCGGCACGCTGCTGCATGCGCTTCTCGGCATGGGCATCGCCCTGTCCGGACTGGTGGTGGCGTTCGTCGCTTCGTATCGCTGGGGACATCACGTCGGGCGCATGATCTCGCACCCGGACAACGAGCAGCTGCTGCTGCGTGTGCTCGGGTTGACCCTGATCGTCGCCGCGCTCGCCGAGTATGTCCATGCTTCCGCAGCCGTCGGTGCCTTCCTCGTCGGACTGACGCTGACCGGGGACTCCGCCGACCGGGCCCGCATGGTGCTCAGCCCGCTGCGCGATCTGTTCGCGGCGATATTCTTCCTGGCCATCGGTGTGGCGGTGCAGCCGAGCGAGCTGTTGCCGATGTTGCCGGCGGCGTTGGTGCTGGCCGTGATCACGGCGGGCACAAAGGTGCTCACCGGCCAGTTCGCCGCACGCCGCGACGGTATCGGTCGAGCCGGTCAACTGCGCGCCGGGACCGCGCTGATCGCGCGCGGCGAGTTCTCGCTGGTGATCATCGGCCTTGCCGGTGCGACCGCGAGCGAGGTCGGCGCCTTGGCCACCCCCTACGTGCTGGTGCTGGCATTCGTCGGTCCGGTTCTGGCGCGCTTCATCGGAGGCGGACGGACCGTGCCCAGACGCACCTGACCGGGGCTGAACCGATTTCGCCGTCATGGTGACCGGTCAACCCGTAATCTCCGCCGTGTGGAGACGGTGTTCGATGCTCACGTTGACCCGGAACTTGTCGGACGCTCGCTCGCCCCGAGCGCGTTCCGGCCGATGTGGCTGGACATCGCCCGGCCGGAACATCCGCCGCTGACCGGTTCGATCACCTGCGACCTGCTCGTCGTCGGCGCCGGCTACACCGGGCTGTGGACCGCGCTGCATGCCGCCGAACGAAACCCTGGCCGTCGGATCGTCCTCATCGACGCGGGTCGCGTGGGGTGGGCCGCCTCCGGCCGCAACGGCGGTTTTGTCGAGGCCAGCCTGACGCACGGTGCCGCGAACGGAAAGTCACGCTGGCCAGATGAATTCGACCGGCTCACCGCGATGGGCATGGAGAACCTCGACGGCATGCAGGCCGACATCGACCGACTCGGCCTGGATGTGGACTGGGAACGCACCGGGATGTTGTCGGTGGCCACCGAACCGCATCAGGTGGATTGGTTGTCCGAAGCGGCAGCGGACGGCGAAGGACAGCTGCTCGGCCGCGACGCAGTACGGGCAGAAGTGCACTCGCCGACCTTTCTGGCCGGCTTGTTCAGCCCCGACACCTGTGCGATCGTGCATCCGGCCAAACTCGCAGTCGAACTCGCCCGCGCCTGCGCCGAGGCCGGAGTTCAGATCTACGAGCACACCAACGCCACGGCGCTGGACTCCAGCGGCTCTTCACTGCGGGTCAGCACCAGAGGCGGCGTCGTCACCGCGAGCCGGGCGGTGTTGGCGACCAACGTGTTTCCCAGCCTGCTGCGGCGAAACCGTTTTCACACCATCCCGGTGTACGACTACGTACTGGCCACCGAGCCGCTGACCGACGAGCAGCTCAGCCGCATCGGCTGGACCGGCCGGCAAGGAATCGGCGACTCCGCCAACCAGTTCCACTACTACCGGCTCACCCGGGACAACCGGATCGTGTGGGGCGGCTATGACGCGATCTACCACTACGGCCGCCGGGTCAAAGCCGGCTACGAGGATCGTCCTTCGACTTACCGCCGTTTGGCCGCGCACTTCTTCATCACCTTCCCGCAGTTGAGTGACGTGCGCTTCACGCACCGTTGGGCCGGAGCGATCGACGCGAACACCAGGTTCTGCGCACACTGGGGGCTGGCCCGCGCCGGCCGCGTCGCCTATGTCAACGGTTTCACCGGCCTCGGTGTCGGTGCCGCCCGGTTCGCCGCCGACGTATGCCTGGATCTGGTGGAGGGATGCCAGACGGAGCGGACTCGGCTGGAGATGGTGCGCACGCGGCCGCTGCCGTTCCCTCCGGAGCCCCTGGCCAGCGTCGGGATCCAGGCCACCCGCTGGTCGTTGGACCGCTCAGATCACAACGCTGGACGGCGGAACGTCCTGCTGCGCACCCTCGATGCTCTGGGGCTTGGTTTCGACTCCTGACGTGCGCAGAGACGGGTGCTGAAACGGCGAGTAACGAATTGATCAACTCGCTCGACATATCCACCGCACCCACCCAGGAACGCCCGGCACCGATCGGAGGCACCCGTGAGCCGTCGACGTCTGCACGCACTGGCAACCGCGGCCAGTTCGGTCATCGCGATGTTGCTACTGCTTCCCATGGCGCCTGCGCACGCGGCACCACCCGGTGTCCTGGTCTTCCCCGGCATGGAGATTCGGCTGGGCACCAATGTTTGCACTCTGGGATTCGTCGAGCCGCAGACGCGAGTAGCTTTCACCGCCGGGCACTGCCGCGCTGGTGGTGAGGTCACCGACCGAAACGGCAACGTGATAGGCCACCTCGCGATGTGGCGAGACAACACCCCCGACGGTGCGACGGTGACCACAGATCACCAGATCTCCGATTGGGGCGCCATCCACTTGACCAAAGATGTTGTGATCAACGACATCCTGCCTGGCGGCAGGCAGCTGGTTGCTGACCCGAGCGTGCTACCCGCACCTGGATCTCCGGTCTGCCACTTCGGCGTGGTGACAGGTGAGAGTTGCGGCAACATCGAGTCCATCAACAACGGCTGGTTCACCATGGGGCACGGTGTGGTCAGTCAGAAGGGCGACTCAGGCGGGCCGGTGTACGTGATCGGACCGGACGGCCGAGCGACGATCATCGGCATGTTCAACAGCACCTGGGGCCACCTCCCGGCAGCCGTCGGTTGGCACGCCACGCAGCGACAGATCAACGAAGAGGTCGTCAGGTCGACTTCTGCTCGACTCGGCGCGTAGCACGAGCGCGGCGTTCGTTCTGCGCTCCGGGCGCGAAACCAGCACACAATCGCGCCCTGGCTTCTCGGTCAGTGCCGTGCTCGCTACGCTCGATGCAATGCGCAACCAGACACCTGTCCAGATTGCCTGGGTGACCCGCGACTTGGCTGCCACCGAGAAGGTCGTGACCGGGCTGCTGGGCGCGCGCAAGTGGGTGCGAATGCCGGCCGTGCACTTCCCGGAG
Source organism: uncultured Mycobacterium sp. (assembly GCA_964513475.1). GTDB lineage: Bacteria > Actinomycetota > Actinomycetes > Mycobacteriales > Mycobacteriaceae > Mycobacterium. The sequence continues at coordinate 62,966 of CAZEMS010000017.1, forward strand.
CAGACCTGCAGCTATCGCGGCGCCCCAGCCGATTTCGTCGCCGACATCGCCCTGAGCTACGCCGGCGACATCCAGCTCGAGCTCATCGCACCAGTGTCCGGACAGAGCATCTATTCCGATTTCCTAGGGGACAACGCCGGCGCAGTAGCAGGCTTGCACCACATCTGCGTGGAGGCTGCTGATGTCGAGGCATTCGAAGCAGCCTGCAAAGACGCCGAACTGAAGGGCACGCCGGTGGTGGCACACGGTGTCATGCCCGGCGGGATGCGGTTCGCCTATGTCTCAGCCGAAGCTGCCGGGCTGCCGTACCTGGAGATCGCCTACATCCCACCGGAGATCAAGGAGTTCTTCGACTACGTCAAACAGGAGCAAGGTTGAGCGTCGAGATGCTTGAGACCGTCGACACCGCCGACGTGACGGAGTGGTCCGATGAGGCCGACGTGGTCGTGATCGGCTTCGGCATCGCAGGCGGATGCGCAGCAGTGAGCGCCGCCGCCGCCGGTGCCCGGGTGCTGGTACTGGAACGTGCCGCCGCGGCCGGCGGCACCACGTCGATGGCCGGTGGCCACTTCTACCTCGGCGGGGGGACCGCGGTGCAGAAGGCCACCGGCCACCCCGACAGCGCCGAGGAGATGTACAAGTACCTCGTCGCGGTGTCGCGCGATCCTGAGCACGACAAGATCCGGGCCTACTGCGAGGGCAGCGTCGAACACTTCGACTGGTTGGAGAGCCTCGGATTCCAGTTCGAGCGCAGCTTCTACCCGGAGAAGGCGGTTATCCAGCCCGGCACCGAGGGACTGATGTATACCGGCAACGAGAAGGTGTGGCCGTTCAAAGACCAGGCGGTGCCCGCGCCCCGCGGCCACAAGGTGCCCGTGCCCGGGGACACCGGGGGTGCGGCCATGGTGATCGAACTCCTGCTGGAGCGCGCCGGCGAGCTCGGTGTGCAGATTCGATATGAAACAGGGGCGACTCGCCTGGTCACGACTGCGGGCGGGAAAGTCGCCGGAGTCACCTGGAGACACTTCGACCAGACCGGGGCCATCCGCTGCAAAGCGGTGGTGATAGCCGCGGGCGGTTTCGTGATGAACCCGAAAATGGTGGCCGAGTACACCCCGAAGCTGGCAGCCAAGCCGTTCGTGCTCGGCAATACCTATGACGACGGTCTTGGCATCAAGCTGGGCATCTCCGCCGGCGGGTCGACCAAACACATGGACCAAATCTTCGTCACCGCACCGGCATACCCACCGTCGATTCTGCTGACCGGAATCATCGTCAACAAGCTCGGCCAGCGCTTCATCAACGAGGACTCATACCATTCTCGCACTTCGGGATTCGTGATGGACCAACCCGACAGCGCCGCTTTTCTGATCGTCGACGAGGAACACCTGCAGCAGCCGCAGGTGCCGCTGGTGTCCTTGATCGACGGATGGGAAACCGTACCGGAAATGGAAGCTGCCCTTGGCATTCCGCCGGGCAACTTGACCGCAACCCTTGACCGCTACAACGCCCATGCGGCGCGCGGCGAAGATCCCGACTTCCATAAGCAGCCCGAATTCCTTGCCGCACAGGACAAAGGTCCGTGGGGAGCATTCGATCTATCACTCGGCAAGGCGATGTACGCCGGCTTCACCGTCGGCGGGCTCGCCACCGATGTCGACGGCAGGGTGCTGCGCTCCGACGGCACTGCGGTTGCCGGACTCTACGCAGCCGGGGCGTGCGCGTCGAACCTCGCCCAGGACGGCAAGGGCTATGCCAGTGGCACACAGCTGGGCGAGGGTTCATTCTTCGGACGCCGCGCCGGGGTCCACGCGGCGGCCCAACGCTGAAGAACGGGTCGCCGGGCGCGTCAAACGCCGACGGGCTGGTCTTCGACCCGGCCGAGCCTCCACTCGCCCTCGCCGAGAAGCTCCAGATGCCGCTCATGGTGCTGTTCGACACTGGGCCGATGGCTCACACTGACCAAGATGGTGCGGGGCAGCCGGGTGCGCACCAGGTTGTACATCTGGAACTCCAGTCCCTCGTCCAGGGCCGACGTCGCTTCGTCGAGAAATGCCGCCTTGGGTTTGGTGAGCAGGATGCGGGCGAATGCGACACGTTGCTGTTCGCCCGGTGAGAGCACCTTCGCCCAGTCCGCAATGTCGTTGAGCCGGTGGGCGAGATGGCCCAGCGCCACGTCAGACAGCGTGCGCTGCAGTTCGACGTCGGGGATGCAACCGGGTTCGGCCGGATAGGAGACCACCGCTCGCAGGTTGCCCAGCGGGACGTACGGCAACTGGCACAGGAACATCGTCTCGTGTTCGGCCTCCGGACGCAGCAGGGTGCCCGAGCAGTACGGCCACAGCTGCGCGAGACTGCGCAGCAGGGTTGTTTTCCCGGCCCCCGACCGCCCGGTGATGACCAAGGCTTCGCCCGGTTCCAGGCGCAGGTCCAAGCTGTTGACCAGACGGTCACCCGCCGGGGTGCAGACCTCCACGTCCCGAAGCTCGACGGTGTCTCCGGTGCACGGCTCGGTGCTCAGCATCGGAAGGTCGCGGGCCTGCTCATTGGCGACCACCAGACCGTGGAGGCGTTCGATCGCCGCGCGGTAGGCGGCGAACGCGTCGTAGGAGTTGCGGAAGAACGACAAGCCGTTGTGGACGGCGCTGAACGCCGTCGACGACTGGGTGACGTCCCCGAAATCAATCTCCTGGGCGAACAGCCGCGGCGCCTGGACCACGAACGGCAGCGCGTTGATGGCCTGGCTCGCAGTCAGATTCCAGCCGGTGAACGCGATCGTCCTGCGCACGTAATGCCGGTAGTTGGCAATGGTGTCGGCAAACCGGCGGTTCAGCTCCACCCGCTCGGCGCCCTCACCGCGATAGAACCCAACCGCCTCGGCCGCGTCACGCAACCGCACCAAGGCGTACCGGAAGCCGGCGTTGAACCGTTCGTTGAGGAAGGCCAGGCGGATGAGCGGACGGCCGATCCAGAACGCGATGACGGTGGCGACGATGACGTAGGCGATGGCGATCCAGAACAGCGCCTTGGGCAGTGTGAGGCCGACGAACGGGATGGTCACCGGACCGGACAGGTGCCACAGGATCGCGGCGAACGAGACCACCGACAGCAGGGATTCCACCGCACCGAAGAGCAGCACGCTCGCCGTGCCGAACGCGGGCTGGTTCGGGGTCGGGCCGTAGCCGGTGGTGAAGATGTCGATGTCGAGCTGGATGCGCTGGTCGGGGTTGTCGATGGTCTGGTCGATGAACCGGCTGCGGTAGTAGGCGCGGTGATCCAGCCAGTCCGATGTCAGCCGGTCGGTGAGCCATACCCGCCAGCGGATGATGAACCGTTGCATCAGGTAGATGTCGAGCATGGTGCGCGCGACGTGGACCGTGGCGAGCACGGCGAAGATCTTCAGCGAGTCCCAGAAGCCCTGGATGCCGGACTGGCGCACGGCCTCGTTGCCGGCGGCGCCGAATGCGGTCTGCAGGGCGGTGAACAGGTCGTTTCCGTAGTAGCTCAGCAGCACGTCCAGGCGCACCGCGGTGACCACCGACAACAGCAGTACCGCGAACAACCCCCAGACCGGAACGCTCTCCGGGCCGGTGAAGTAAGAACCGCTGATTCGCCAGAATTGCCGACCCCACACTGTGTACCGGCCCAGCAGCACGCAGACGACCAACACACAGAACGCACTGATGCCGAAGGTCCTGGCAATCCAGAGCAGCGACGGGACCAGTTCGTGGCCCCAGTCCATGGACGGGGTGAAAGTCTCCAACTGCAGAACACTCCTGTCCACGGGGCGTCCGGCGACACCGTTCTGCGCGAAGCTACCGCAGCTTCGGGTCGCGGGTGCGAATGCGTCCGGGTGCGAAGCGCCTATGCTGCGGCCATGAGCACCGAAGCTGCCTGGACCAGACCGGCCACCGGCGCCGTCGGCGCGGGTCATCTGATCGCTCGTCGGCTGCGGGCCAGCGGGATCGACACCGTCTTCACCCTGTCCGGTGGGCATCTGTTCTCGATCTACGACGGGTGTCGCGCCGAGGGCATCCGGCTGATCGACACCCGCCACGAACAGACGGCGGCCTTCGCCGCCGAAGGCTGGTCAAAGGTGACGCGGGTGCCAGGGGTGGCCGCGCTGACCGCCGGTCCCGGCGTGACCAATGGGATGAGCGCGATGGCCGCCGCCCAGCAGAATCAGTCACCCCTGGTGGTGCTGGGCGGGCGCGCACCGGCGATGCGCTGGGGGCAGGGTTCGTTGCAGGAGATCGACCACGTGTCCTTCGTCGAGCCGCTGACACGGTTCGCCGCCACCGCGCCGTCACCGGAATCGGTCGGTCCGCTGGTCGACGAGGCACTGCGCTCGGCGATGGGCACTCCCTCAGGGGTCTCCTTCGTCGACTTTCCACTCGACCACGTCTTCGGCCTGGTCGAGGGCGCGGATGGCGAAGGCCCGGGTGTGCTGACCCAGCCTCCGGCCTCGCCGACGCGGGCCGACGGCGCCAAGATCGACGCGGCGATCCGACTGCTCGCCGACGCCCGGCGCCCGGTGATCATGGCGGGCACCAACGTCTGGTGGGGCCACGCTGAAACCGCGTTGTTGCGACTTGCCGAGGAGCTACGCATCCCGGTGCTGATGAACGGGATGGCGCGGGGCGTAGTACCCGCCGACCATGAGCTGGCGTTCTCGCGCGCCCGGTCGAAAGCCCTGAAAGAAGCCGACATCGCACTGGTCGTCGGGGTGCCGATGGATTTCCGTCTGGGCTTCGGCGGCGTGTTCGGCACCGACACCAAAATTGTCGTCGCGGACCGCAGCGAGCCCGAGCGGCCGCATCCGCGAGCCGTCGAGGCGGCGCTGTACGGCGATCTGAGTGCCACCTTGTCCGCCCTGGCCGGCGTCGCGCTGCCCGATCACCAGGCGTGGCTGGCCGACCTACGAGCAGTGGAGGTCGCCGCCCGCGCGGCGGAGAACGCCGAACTTGCCGACGACCGCATGCCACTGCACCCGATGCGGGTGTACGGCGAACTCATCCCGATGCTCGCCCGAGATGCGATCGTCGTCATCGACGCGGGCGACTTCGGCTCCTACGCAGGCCGGATGATCGACAGCTACGTGCCGGGCGCCTGGCTGGACAGCGGGCCCTTCGGCTGTCTGGGCTCCGGTCCCGGCTACGCACTGGCGGCCAAGCTCGCCAGGCCGGAACGCCAGGTGGTGCTGCTGCAGGGTGACGGTGCTTTCGGGTTTTCCGGAATGGAGTGGGACACACTGGTCCGCCACGGAGTTCAAGTGGTGTCGATCATCGGGAACAACGGCATCTGGGCGTTGGAGAAGCATCCGATGGAAGCGCTCTACGGGTACTCGGTGGTGGCAGAGTTGCGACCAGGTACGCGCTACGACCATGTGGTCTCCGCGCTCGGCGGGCACGGCGAACTGGTGTCGACGCCGAACGAACTGCGTCCCGCCCTGGACCGGGCGTTCGGGTCCGGGCTGCCCGCGGTGGTCAATGTGCTGACCGATCCGGCTGTGGTGTACCCCCGGCGTTCCAACTTGGCGTGACCGGCCCGGCGACGACACTGGGCCGAAACCCGGTTCGGCCCGCGTAACGTAAGTGTGTGCCCAAGACCCGATCCCACTCCACGTCACGATCCGGCGCCCACTCGAAAACCCGCCCGGGAAAGCTCACCGCCAAGTTCTGGAAGCTGCTCGGCGCCAGCACCGACAAGGATCAGTCCCGCTCGCTCTCCCAGGTGCACGCCGCATCCGAGTTCGACGAGAAAGCCGCTGCGCTCGACGACGAGCGTTTACGCAAGGCCACCGGCCTCCTCGAACTCGACGACCTGGCCGATTCGCCCGACATTCCGCAGTTCCTGGCGATCGCCCGGGAAGCCGCCGAACGCACCACCGCGCTGCGGCCCTTCGACGTCCAGTTGCTCGGCGCGCTGCGGATGCTGGCCGGTGACGTCGTTGAGATGGCAACCGGTGAGGGCAAGACGCTCTCCGGTGCCATCGCCGCCGCCGGCTACGCCCTGGGCGGCCGACATGTTCACGTCATCACCATCAACGACTACCTGGCCCGCCGCGACGCCGAATGGATGGGTCCGCTGCTGGAGGCGATGGGCCTGACCGTCGGCTGGATCACCGCCGACTCCACCGCCCAGCAGCGACGCGACGCCTACCAGTGCAACGTCACCTACGCCTCGGTCAACGAGATCGGCTTCGACGTCCTGCGGGACCAACTCGTCACCGACGTCGAGGATCTCGTCTCGCCGAATCCGGATGTGGCCCTGATCGACGAGGCCGATTCGGTACTGGTCGACGAGGCGCTGGTGCCGCTGGTGCTCGCCGGTACCAGCCACCGCGAGCAGCCGCGGCTGGAGATCATCCGCCTGGTCGGCGAACTGACACCCGGAACGGACTACGCCACCGACAGCGACGGCCGCAACGTGCATCTCACCGAGGTCGGCGCACAGAAGGTCGAGGCCAAACTCGGCGGTATCGACCTCTACTCCGAAGAGCACGTCGTCAGCAGCCTGACCGAGGTGAACATCGCGCTGCACGCGCACGTGCTGCTGCAGCGCGACGTGCATTACATCGTGCGCGACGGCTCGGTGCAGTTGATCAATTCCTCGCGCGGGCGCATCGCCGCGCTGCAGCGCTGGCCGGACGGCCTACAGGCAGCCGTCGAGGCCAAAGAGGGCATCGAAACCACCGAGACCGGGGAAGTGCTCGACACCATCACGGTGCAAGCGCTGGTCAACCGGTACCCGACGGTGTGCGGCATGACGGGTACCGCGATTGCGGCCGGCGAACAGCTGCGCCAGTTCTACAAGTTGGGGGTCTCGCCGATCCCGCCGAACACCCCCAACGTCCGCGAGGATGAGGCGGATCGGGTGTACATCACCGCGGCCGCCAAGAACGACGCCATCATCGAGCACATCACCGAGGTGCATGCGACCGGTCAACCTGTGCTCGTCGGGACCCATGACGTCGCCGAGTCCGAGGAACTGCACGAGCGGCTGGTCAAGCGCGGTGTGCCGGCCGTGGTGCTCAACGCCAAGAACGACGCCGAGGAGGCGGCAGTGATCGCCGAGGCCGGCAAACTCGGAGCCGTCACGGTGTCCACCCAGATGGCCGGCCGTGGTACCGATATCCGGCTGGGTGGCTCCGAGGTCGCGGACCACGCCGCCGACGCCAAGAAGGTCGCCGAACTGGGCGGACTGCATGTGGTCGGCACCGGACGCCATCACACCGAGCGGCTCGACAACCAGCTACGAGGACGCGCCGGCCGGCAGGGCGACCCAGGTTCGTCGGTCTTCTTCGCCAGCTGGGAGGACGACGTGGTCGCCTCGCATCTGGAGGCCGAGAAACTGCCGACGGACACCGACGACGAGGGCCGCATCACCGCACCCAAGGCCGCCGCGCTGATCGACCACGCGCAGCGGGTCGCTGAAGGTCGGTTGCTCGACGTGCACTCCAACACCTGGCGCTACAACCAGTTGATCGCCCAGCAGCGCGCCATCATCGTCGAGCGCCGCAACACACTGCTGCGCACCGCGACGGCCCGAGAAGAACTGGCCGAGCGCTCGCCCAAGCGCTACGCCGAACTGCTCGAGGAGTTGCCCGAGGAGCGCCTGGAGAAGATCTGCCGTCAGATCATGCTGTTCCACCTCGACCGCGGCTGGACCGATCACCTGGCGTATCTCGCCGACATCCGGGAGAGCATCCATCTGCGAGCGCTTGGTCGGCAGAATCCGCTCGACGAGTTCCACCGAATGGCCGTAGACGCCTTCGCCTCGCTGGCCGCCGACGCCATCGAGGCGGCACAACAGACGTTCGAGACCGCGCCGTCGATCGAGGACGAGCTGGGAGTCGACCTGTCGAAGCTGGCCAGGCCGACGTCGACGTGGACCTACATGGTTCACGACAATCCGCTCGCCGACGAGTCCGCGCTGAGTCTGCCAGGGGTATTCCGATAGGTTGACACCATGGCCGAAGCGTCGGCAGACAGGGTCGGCGACGACCGGGTGCTGACGGTGCCCAACGTGCTCAGCGTGGTTCGACTGGCGCTGGTGCCGGTGTTCCTGTACCTGCTGCTGGTGGCGCACGCCAACGGCTGGGCGGTGGCTGTGCTGATGTTCAGCGGGGTCTCGGACTGGGCGGATGGCAAGATCGCGCGCCTGGTCGACAACCAGTCATCGCGGCTCGGGGAGCTGCTCGACCCGCTCGTCGACCGCGTCTACATGCTCACGGTGCCGCTGGCGTTCGGTTTCGCCGGCATCGTGCCCTGGTGGATTGTGCTCGCCCTGATCGGTCGCGACGCCGTGCTGGCCTGCACCCTGCCGCTGCTACGGGCCCGCGGGCTGACGGCGCTGCCGGTCACCTATGTGGGCAAAGCGGCCACCTTCGGGTTGATGTCTGCCTTCCCGCTGGTACTGCTCGGTCAGTGGGACGCCCTGTGGAGTCGCGTCATCCTGGCCTGCGGCTGGGGTTTCCTGATCTGGGGGCTGGCGCTGTACCTGTGGTCAGGCGTGCTGTACCTGCTCCAAGTAGTGCTGGTCGTGCGCGAACTACCGAAGGTGACGTCGCGATGAGCGACCAGGTGAACGATGCGATGAGCGACGACCGGAAGCGACCGACCCGCCTGCTGGGCGGCTACGAGCCCGAAGCCGGCCTCAACACCAACCCGGCCGGGCGGCCCGAGAAACTTCCGGTGCCGTCGCTGCTGCGATCCCTGCTCACCGATCATCTCGATCCCGGCTACGCCGCGGCAGCCGCCGAACGCCGAGCCGACCCGCAGCCCCGTCGCCGGGTCCGCCACGCGATGTGGCAGGTGCTGGCCGCTTTGACCATCGCCTCGGTGTTCGCGGTGGCCGTCGCGCAGGCACAATCCGTCGCCCCGGCAACCCGGGAAGCCCAGCAGGTACTGGCCGGCAACGTGCGATCGGCACAGATCACCGCCGACGAGTTCACAACCGTCCGTGACACGCTGGGCGCACAGGTCGACGACGAACGGCGCGCACTGCTCGAGGGCGACGCCAGTGGCCGGCGACTGTTGGGCAGCCTGGACGAAGCGAACTTCGCTGCCGCTGCTACCGCCGTGCAAGGCCCCGGGTTGACCGTTTCGGTGACCGACCCCGGCATGGCCAGCGATCTCAGCGACGTCTCCAAACAGCGGGTGGCGGGCAGCCGGCAGGTAATCCTGGACCGAGACCTGCAGTTGGTCGTCAATTCGTTGTGGGCCAGTGGCGCCGAGGCGATGTCGGTCGGCGGCGTGCGAATCGGACCGAACGTGACAATCCGACAGGCCGGCGGCGGCATCCTGGTCGACAACCAGCCGATCGTCAGTCCGTACACCATCATTGCCGTCGGGCCGCCGCACTCGATGCAGGAGGCATTCGAGCGCAGCCCCGGCCTGCACCGCCTGCGACTTCTCGAGGTCTCGTACGGCGTGGGCGTCACCGTGAGCGCGGAGGACGATCTGCAACTGCCGGCCGGGTCGGTGCGGGAAGTGAACTTCGCCCAGGAGTTGGGACGCTGAAATGGTCGGGAAATGATCGGAATCGCCGCCCTCGTCGTCGGTATCGTGCTGGGCCTGGTATTCCAGCCGAGCGTGCCCGAGGCCGTGCAGCCCTACCTGCCGATCGCCGTGGTCGCCGCACTGGACGCGGTGTTCGGCGGGTTGCGGGCGTACCTGGAGCGGATCTTCGACCCGAAGGTGTTCGTCGTCTCGTTCGTGTTCAACGTGCTGGTCGCTGCACTCATCGTCTACCTCGGCGACCAGCTCGGGGTCGGCACCCAGCTGTCCACCGCGATCATCGTCGTCCTCGGCATCCGAATTTTCGGCAACGCCGCGGCCCTGCGGCGCAGACTGTTCGGTGCCTGAAATGACCGGCCAGGACGAACACGGTCGCCACGAGATGCCACGAGACGCAGACGGCGCCCAGGCACGGCCGGGCCGCTCCCGGGTGGTGTTCGGTGCGCTCGCGGTGCTGCTGTGCGTCCTGCTCGGTGTGGCGATCGCCACCCAGGTGCGCCAGAACGAGTCCGGTGACTCGCTGGAGACCGCCCGCCCGGCTGACCTGCTCGTTTTGCTGGACTCGCTGCAACAACGCGAAGCAGCGCTCAACACCGAAATCGCCGACCTGCAACGCACACTGGCCGCGCTGCAGGCCTCCGGCAGCAGCGACGCCGCGGCCATCGAGAACGCCCAGGCCCGCCTGGCGGCATTGTCGATCATGATCGGCACGGTCGCCGCCACGGGTCCGGGCGTGACGCTGACCATCGGGGACACCGCGCCGGGTGTGTCGGCCGAAACCATGCTGGACGTGATCAACGAGCTGCGCAATGCCGGCGCCGAAGCCATGGAGATCCGGGGCAGTCCGGAAAGCAGCACGGCCGGTGCGACGGCGGGGGTGCGGGTGGGCGTGGACACCTGGGTGGGCGGCGCGCCGGGCGCGCTGGTCGTCGACGGCGAGACCGTCCGGCCTCCGTATTCGGTTCTGGCCATTGGCGATCCGCCGACCCTGGCCGCCGCGTTGAACATTCCCGGTGGTGCGATGGACGCGGTGGAGCGCGTCGGCGGGACCATGGCTGTGCAGCAGACCGACCGGGTTGACGTCACCGCCTTGCGGCAACCGAAACCGCGCCAATACGCTCAGCCGGTCAAATGAGAATGATCGAGGAGAGCCGTGAGCGAGATCCCAGCCGACCTGTACTACACCGCCGAACACGAGTGGGTGCGGCGCACCGGCGACGACACCGTACGCATCGGCATCACCGATTACGCGCAGGCGGCCCTCGGTGACGTGGTGTACGTGCAACTGCCCGACGTCGGGGCCGAGCTCACCGCCGGTGAGTCGTTCGGCGAGGTCGAGTCGACCAAATCGGTATCGGACCTGTACGCACCGGTAAGCGCGAAAGTCGTTGCGGTCAACGCTGATCTGGAGAGCGGCCCTGATCTGGTCAATTCCGACCCCTACGGCGCGGGATGGCTGGTGGACTTGCAGCTCGACCGCGAGGTTCTGGAGAACGCGCTCGGGGGACTGCTCGACCATGACGGCTACCGCGCCAGCGCGGGGGAGTGAGGAATTGCTAGTGTGCTCGCCGACCAGTCCGACACGGCCCTAATCCGGCGGTGGTGGACACAATCGGGGGCCTAGCGCGGTACGGTCGATGTGACGCCGGAAACGCGGCACCAGTTAGCGTGAAAACAGCAAGGGCCGAGGTCGGCCAGGAATCGCCACAGCAGCCAGTGAGGAGCAGCGGGTGACGGAGAAGGACAGTAGCTCGGGGGCTGACCAGTCGTCTGACGAAGTCACCGTGGAAACAACATCGGTTTTCCGGGCGGACTTCCTCAACGAACTGGATGCTCCGGCAGCCGCCGGCACCGAGAGCGCGGTGTCCGGTGTCGAGGGTCTGCCGGTGGGGTCGGCGCTTCTGGTCGTCAAGCGCGGCCCGAATGCGGGATCGCGGTTCCTGCTCGATCAGCCCACCACGTCGGCGGGCCGACATCCCGACAGCGACATCTTTCTCGACGATGTCACGGTCAGCCGCAGGCACGCTGAGTTCCGGCTGGAGGGCGGCGAGTTCCAGGTCGTCGATGTCGGCAGCCTCAACGGGACCTACGTCAACCGGGAACCCGTCGACTCGGCGATGCTGTCCAACGGCGATGAGGTCCAGATCGGCAAGTTCCGCCTGGTGTTTCTGACCGGGCCCAAGGACGACGACAGCGGTTCGGCCGACTAGTGACCGCTCCCGACACGCCCGCACTGGCCGGGATGTCGATCGGCGCGGTCCTCGATCTGCTGCGGGGCGACTTCCCGGACGTGACCATCTCCAAGATTCGTTTCCTGGAGGCGGAGGGGCTGGTCACACCCATGCGTACCGCTTCCGGATACCGCCGGTTCACCGCCTACGACTGCGCCCGCTTGCGGTTCGTGCTGACCGCCCAGCGCGATCAGTACCTGCCGCTGAAAGTGATCAAGTCCCAGCTCGATGCGCTACCCGACGGTGAGCTTCCCCGCACGGCAAGCACTTACGGCGTACCGCGGCTGGTCCCGGATTCGGCCCCCGATGGATCCCCTCAGGTCCGACCTGCCCAGGTCCGATTGAGCCGTGAAGACGTGCTGGAACGTTCGGGGGTAGCCGACGAGCTGCTCGCCGCCCTGGTGAAAGCGGGCGTGATCAAGCCGGGACCGGCGGGGTTCTTCGACGAACACTCGGTGCTCATCGCCCAGTGTGCCCGCGCGCTCGCCGATTACGGGGTCGAACCGCGCCACCTGCGGGCCTTCCGGTCGGCCGCCGACCGCCAGTCCGACCTGATAGCGCAGATCGCCGGTCCGGTGGTCAGGGCCGGCAAAGCGGGGGCGCGGGACCGTGCCGACGATCTGGCCCGTGAAGTCGCCGCACTGGCGATCACACTGCACACGTCACTGATCAAATCGGCTGTGCGCGACGTTCTGGACCGCTGAGGATTAGACTCGCATTCACCGGGAGTCGGGTTCGGGTGCGGGTTGGGATCGGGATCCGGAGCGTCGCCTGGTACGGACGAAACGGCGACGAGCGCAGTGGTGCGGAGGACAGACACAGATGGCTGAGGTTCGTGTGGTCGGCATTCGTGTGGAGCAGCCCCAGAACCAGCCCGTGCTGCTGCTCCGCGAATCCGACGGCGATCGCTACCTACCGATCTGGATCGGCCAGTCCGAAGCGGCCGCGATCGCGCTCGAACAACAAGGCGTCGAGCCGGCCCGCCCGCTGACCCACGACCTCATCCGCGACGTGATCACCGCCCTCGGGCACTCGTTGAAGGAAGTACGCATCGTCGACCTTCGGGAAGGCACGTTCTACGCCGACCTGGTCTTCGACCGTGACGTCACGGTGTCGGCCCGGCCGTCGGACTCGGTGGCGATCGCGTTGCGCGTCGGGGTACCGATCTATGTGGAGGAGGCGGTGCTGGCCGAGGCCGGCCTGCTGATCCCCGACGAGGGCGACGAAGAACCGGCCGGCGCCGTCCGCGAGGACGAGGTGGAGAAGTTCAAGGAGTTCCTCGACAGCGTCTCGCCCGACGATTTCAAGGCGACCTGAACGGCCCGTTCCGGCTCGTGCATCACGGAAGCGTCTCATCTGACGACTTCTGCATCGACACGCGGCGCGCTTTACCGCAACTGGGAACCAGGCCGCCATACTTTATTCCGACGGGCAGTCAGCGTCCGTCGGGAAGCGTATGCTCGACACACTCGGGCTTCGTCGCGAACGTGCTGATGGCCAGGTCACGCGGTTTGTCAACAGGCGAGCTCGATCGGCGAGAGGATTCGACAAGTGGGCGACACGCCACGTCAGGCGGAGCTAGACCTTTCCTCCGGCAGCGCCCCGGCACCGGTCCCCTCGAGCGCACCCGATCAACCGGTGCAGGCGGGCCTGTTCCCCGACAACTCGGTACCCGATGAACTGGTCGGCTACCGCGGCCCGAGCGCATGCCAGATCGCCGGAATCACCTATCGACAGCTCGACTACTGGGCCCGGACATCACTGGTCGTGCCGTCCATCCGCGGCGCGGCGGGGTCGGGCAGCCAGAGACTGTATTCGTTCAAGGACATACTGGTCCTCAAGATCGTCAAGCGGCTACTGGACACCGGCATCTCGCTGCACAACATCCGCGTCGCCGTCGACCATCTGCGCCAGCGGGGCGTGCGTGACCTCGCCAATATCACCCTCTTCTCCGACGGCACCACCGTCTACGAATGCACCTCCGCCGAGGAAGTGGTGGACCTGCTGCAGGGCGGGCAGGGCGTCTTCGGCATCGCGGTGTCGGGGACCATGCGGGAACTGACCGGCGCCATCGCGGACTTCCCCGGCGAGCGCGCCGACGGCGGCGAGTCGATAGCCGCACCCGAGGACGAGTTGGCCTCGCGTCGCAAACACCGCGACCGCAAGATCGGCTGACGCGCCCCGAGCGCGGGGGCGGTAAACTCATACGCGCATCGCCCTTGCGCGGGAGAGTTCCGTAGCCGCCAGCCACGGACGCCGAAGGAGCAACACCTCTCCGTCAACCTCTCAGGCACCCGGACCGCGCGTGGCCACGATGCCTCTGGAAAGTGGCGAGCATCCTGTTCGCCCGCCCATGGGGAAAGGCCCGGACTTCAGCCGTAGCGGCGGACCGGCCGAAATCTCTCAGGCGCCCAATCTGGGTCGACGACAGAGGGGGAGGAGCCACAGAGGCTCCGTGCCCGAACCAGGAGAAGCCCTCGTGTTCGACCACACCCATCAGCGTTTCGCCGACCGCCACATCGGGCCGGACTCCGATGCCATCGCCACGATGCTCACCACCATCGGGGTGGGCTCGCTCGATGACCTGGCGCAGAAGGCGCTTCCCACCAATATCCTGGATGCCGTTGGCGCCGACGGGACCGGACCGGGTCTTGAGTGTCTGCCGGCACCCGCCTCCGAGTCCGAAGCGCTCGCCGAACTGCGCGCGATGGCCGACCAGAACACCGTCGCCGTTTCGATGATCGGACAGGGGTACTACGACACCATCACTCCGCCGGTGCTGCGCCGCAATGTTCTGGAGAATCCAGCGTGGTACACCGCCTACACGCCCTATCAACCGGAGATCAGTCAGGGCCGGCTGGAAGCTCTGCTGAATTTCCAGACCATGATCGCCGATCTGACCGGGCTGGAGGTGGCCAACTCCTCGATGCTCGACGAGGGCACCGCGGCCGCCGAGGCGATGACCCTGATGCATCGCGCCGCGAAAGGGTCGTCGAACCGGCTCGCCGTCGATAGCGACGTGTTCCGGCAGACCGCGGCCGTGCTGGCAACCCGAGCCGAGCCTCTGGGAATCGAGATCGTCGTCGCCGACCTGGCCGGCGGCCTGCCCGATGGGGAGTTCTTCGGGGTGATCGTCCAGCTTCCCGGGGCGACAGGCGCGGTGACCGACTGGGCGCCGCTGGTGCGCAGCGCGCATGAGCGCGGGGCGCTGGTTGCCGTGGGAGCCGATCTGCTCGCACTGACCCTGATCACACCGCCGGGGGAGATCGGTGCGGACGTCGCGTTCGGAACCTCCCAACGTTTCGGTGTGCCAATGGGTTTCGGCGGCCCGCACGCCGGTTACCTGGCCTGCCGCAGCGCCCACGCCCGGCAGCTGCCCGGCCGGCTGGTGGGTGTGTCAGTGGACGCCGACGGCGCTCCCGCCTACCGGCTGGCCCTGCAGACCCGCGAACAGCACATCCGCCGCGACCGGGCGACGAGCAACATCTGTACCGCGCAGGTGCTGCTGGCGGTGATGGCCGCGATGTACGCCAGCTACCACGGCGCCGAGGGCCTCACAGCGATCGCGCGCCGGGTGCACGGCCACGCGCGGGTGATCGCCGACGCGCTGGCGGGCAACGGAATCGAAGTGGTGCATGACGCGTTCTTCGACACGGTGCTGGTACGGGTGCCCGGACGTGCCGTCGCGATCCGCGACGCCGCCAAGTCGCGGGGTGTCAACGTCTGGGTCGTCGACCCCGATCACGTCTCGGTGTCCTGCGACGAGACGACCACCGCGGCCCACATCTCCGCTGTGGTGCAGTCGTTCGCGGCGGAACCCTCTGGCTCAGACCATCCCGGCCGGCGCTTCGAGGCCGCCGAGATCGCGAACCGCACCCCTGGGTTCCTCACCCATCCCGCGTTCACCAAGTACCGCACCGAGACCGAGATGATGCGCTACCTGCGGTCACTGGCCGACAAGGACCTCGCATTGGACCGGAGCATGATTCCGCTCGGGTCCTGCACGATGAAGCTGAACGCGGCCGCCGAGATGGAACCGATCAGCTGGCCGGAGTTCGCGCGTCAGCATCCGTTCGCGCCGGCGTCGGACACCCCCGGCCTTCGTGCGTTGATCGCCGACCTGCAGACCTGGCTCACCGACATGACCGGCTATGACGCAATATCGTTGCAGCCCAACGCCGGCTCGCAGGGCGAGTACGCCGGGCTGCTGGCGATCAAGGCGTATCACCAGGAGCGAGGGGAGCCGGATCGAGACGTCTGCCTGATCCCGTCGAGCGCTCACGGCACGAACGCGGCGTCGGCGGCGCTGGCCGGAATGCGTGTCGTGGTGGTGGCCTGTCGTGGCGGCTCGGAAGGAGCCGGCGACGTCGATCTGGACGATCTTCGGGCCAAGGTCGCCGAGAACCGCGATCGCCTCGCGGCGCTGATGATCACCTATCCCTCTACGCACGGAGTGTACGAACACGACATCGCCGAGATCTGCGCGGCCGTGCACGATGCCGGCGGGCAGGTCTACGTCGACGGCGCCAACCTCAACGCGCTGGTCGGGCTGGCCCGGCCGGGCCGGTTCGGCGGCGACGTGAGCCACCTCAACCTGCACAAGACGTTCTGCATCCCCCACGGCGGCGGTGGCCCGGGCGTCGGGCCGGTCGCGGTGCGCGCGCACCGCGCTCCCTATCTGCCCGGGCACCCGATGGCCGAGGAGCTGTCGGACACCCATCCGGTGTCCTCGGCACCGTACGGGTCCGCGTCGATCCTGCCCATCACCTGGGCATACATCCGGATGATGGGTTCAGCGGGGCTGCGCGCGGCGTCGCTGACCGCGATCGCGTCGGCGAACTACATCGCCCGCCGGCTCGACGAGTACTACCCGGTGCTCTACACCGGCGAAAACGGCATGGTCGCCCATGAGTGCATCCTGGATCTGCGCCCGATCACCAAGGGCACCGGCATCACGGTCGACGACGTGGCGAAGCGATTGGCCGACTACGGGTTCCATGCTCCGACGATGAGCTTTCCGGTTTCCGGAACATTGATGGTGGAGCCGACCGAGAGTGAAAGCCTGGCCGAGATCGACGCGTTCTGCGAGGCGATGATCGCCATCCGGGCCGAGATCGACCGGGTCGGGTCCGGGGCGTGGCCGGTGGACGACAACCCGCTGCGCAACGCGCCACACACTGCGGAGTGCCTGCTGCGGACCGAATGGGACCACCCGTACACCCGGGAGCAGGCGGCCTACCCGCTGGGCAAGGAGTTTCGGGCCAAGATGTGGCCGCCGGTGCGCCGCATCGACGGCGCCTACGGTGACCGCAACCTGGTCTGCTCATGCCCACCGGTCGCAGCGCTGGCACAGTGACGTGGCGGCTGCGCGTTTGGTGGTGCACGTTTTTCTGGTGCACGGCTCCCGGCGGTAGTGTGGCGCCGTGACCGAGCCCACGCCGAAGCTCTACGTCTTCCCCCACGCGGGCGGATCGGTGCAGTACTACGTTCCCTTCGCCAAGGCTTTCACCACGGATATCAAGCGCGTCGCGGTTCAGTACCCGGGCCAAGGGGGCAGCCACGACTTGGCGTCCTTCACCAGCATTCCCGATCTCGCCGAACGGGTGCACAAGATGCTCTCGCCATTGGACCAAACCGACGGGAAGGTCGCGTTCTTCGGCCACAGCATGGGCTCCCTGCTGGCTTTCGAGGTCGCTCGCCGGTTCGAGGCGGAGGGCAACCCCATCGCCGCTCTGTTCGTGTCGGCCTGTGCGGCGCCCGGGCGATCGGGCTATGAGCACATTCCGGAGTCTGATCGCGGGCTCCTCGATGCGGTGAGCGAGGCCACCGGCGCCAAGCCCGAGTTCCTGGAGGACGAGGAGTTCGCGGCCAAGATTCTGCCCACGCTGCGCGGATACAAGGCGATCATCGACTATCAGTGTCCGCCGGACGCGAAGGTGTCGTGCCCCATCTACGCGTTCCACGGCGACGACGACGAAGTAGCCACCGCGGAGAAGGTGCTGCCGTGGTCGGAACGCACGTCGTCGGAGTTCAGCGTTCGGGAGTTCAAGGGCCACCACTTCTATCTGGCCGACCACCTGACTGATCTGGTGTCCGATATCGAGGAAAAAATCAGGTCCCGCTGTAGCTGGTAGTATCCGCACTCGACCGTCGGATGCTGGTGCTGTCTTCGACGAGGAAGACGGCAGGGGCAGCGGGAGACCGGTGGCACCGCGTTCGCCTGACAAGCGCAAACAGCAGGTACGAATGGGGGTACAAGCCCCCATGAAAAATTTCTCAGACCAGGGTGCGCCACTGTAGTCTGTGACTGGCGAGACGCGAGTGACCAAAGGGATGTCGCGACATCTGCCCGAGCAGCCGTCCGAAAAATTCAAAAAGTCGATCGTCAAAGTTCGCCAGCGAGAGTCGGAGGTGACCGCATTGGGGCGACAAATTGACCCCTTCGATGTTAGCCTTCCGATTGCGGGGGGCACGGCCCGGGCGTTCGAAACCAGTAACGAATCTGGTCGGTGGGCCTATATTAGAGCGAACGAAAGGTGCCGTGATGACCGTGATTGACTCCTCGATCCCCGCGCTCCTCGCAAAGCGCGCACAGCAGCAGCCCGACGATGTTGCGTACACGTTCATCGACTACGAGCTGGACCCACAGGGGTTTGCTGAGAGCCTGACTTGGTCGGAGTTGCATCGGCGCGTCCTTGTAGTTGCCGAAGAACTCTCGAATCACGGCTCTGAGGGGGATCGGGCGGCCATACTGGCTCCGCAGGGGCTGGATTACATCGTGGCCTTCTTCGGCGCCATGGAGGCCGGTTTCATCGCGGTACCGCTTCCGGTGCCCCACTTCGGCGCTCTCGATGAGCGGGTCGCGGGGGCACTGCGCGACTGCGCGCCCACGGCGATTCTGACCACCTCCACAGCCGTCTCCGAGGTGATGCCGTACGCCTGCGCACAGCCCGGGGGACCGACGCCTTCGGTGATCGAGGTCGATGCGCTGAACTACACGTCTTTCCCGACATCTCTTCAGGAGCCGGCGGCAACGGAACGCTCGTACCCCAAGACCGCCTATCTGCAGTACACCTCGGGCTCGACTCGCCAGCCAGCCGGTGTGGTGGTTTCGCACCGCAACGTGATCGTCAACGTCGAACAGATCTTCTCCGACTACATGGAGCACCGCGGCGGGGTGGCTCCGCAGGATGCCTACATGGTGTCCTGGCTGCCCTTCTACCACGACATGGGGTTGATACAGGGCGTCTTCGCGCCGCTGCTCATCCCGTCGGAGGTGCCGGGCGGCCCGGTCGGACGTCCTGCGGTGCTGATGAGTCCGGTGGCGTTCCTGCAGAAGCCGTCCCGATGGATGCAGCTGCTGGCAACCCACAAGAACTCCTGGTCGGCCGCGCCGAACTTCGCCTTCGAGTTGGCCGTGCGCCGGACGTCGGACGAGGATCTGGCCGGACTCGATCTGGGCGGCGTGCTGGGCATCATCAGCGGCAGTGAACGCATCCACTCCGCGACCATCGGGCGGTTCAACGAGCGGTTCGCGCCGTTCAACCTGCCCGCGACCACGATCCGCCCGTCCTACGGGTTGGCCGAGGCCACGCTGTACGTGATGTCGACACCGACCGGGCACTCGCCGGCCACCGTGCGCTTCGACTACGAGAAGCTGTCCGCCGGCCACGCCAAGCGCTGCGGCAACGAGGGTGGTTCGGAGTTGGTCTCCTATGGTGCGCCGAGGTCGTCGACCGTGCGCATCGTCGACCCGGAAACCTCGGTGGAGAAGCCCGCCGGATCGGTAGGGGAGATCTGGGTGCACGGCGAGAACGTCGCGTCGGGCTACTGGCGTAATCCGCAGCAGACCGAGCGCACCTTCGGCGGCCAGCTGGTCAACCCGACGTCGGGCACGCCGCGGGGGCCGTGGCTGCGTACCGGGGACCTGGGCGTGATGTCCGACGGTGAGATGTTCATCATCGGGCGCATCAAGGACCTGTTGATCGTCGACGGGCGCAACCACTATCCCGATGACATCGAGGCCACCGTTCAGGAGATCACCGGCGGCCGGGTCGCGGCGATCTCGATCGCCGACGAAGCCCGCGAACAGCTGGTCGCGATCGCCGAGCTCAAGAAGCGCGGCGCCTCTGAGCAAGAGGCGTTGGACCAGCTTCGCGTCTTGAAACGGCGAGTGGCCTCGGCAATCAAGAACACGCACAATGTGCGGGTGTCGGATCTGGTGTTGGTGGCGCCAGGATCGCTTCCGATCACAACCAGCGGCAAAGTGCGGCGTGCAGCGTGTTTGGAGCAGTACCGGCTGGATGAGTTCAGCCGGTTGGACACCACCTGATGACAGGAGCTTTCGACGAGTCCGCTCTGCAGCATTGGTTGGTTGACTATCTGGTCACCAATATCGGCTGCAGTCCGGATGAGATCGACCTCGATGCTCCACTGAACGACCTGGCAGTCGGCTCGAGCGATGCGGTGGTGCTCACCGGTGAGTTGTCGGAACTGCTGGGCCGCACGGTTTCGCCGGTTGAGTTCTGGCAGTACCCGACGATCAACGCGCTGGCGCGGTTTCTGACCGGAGGCGAAGTCGAGCCATACGACTGGCCGGTGGTGGAGGCCTCGGCGACGCCTCGGGACGTCGGGATGGCCGACGAGCCGATCGCGGTGATC
>CAZEMS010000018.1:0-78631 GCA_964513475.1 uncultured Mycobacterium sp.
GGGCGATCCCAACCAAATCCGGCGGCGGCCAACCCGCCATATCCACATACGGCGCAAAATGCGCCTCACCCCACAACTCATCACCAGGATTGCCCGAATTGATCCCGGGGCCCGCGGTGGGCCCGCTGAGCTCGCTGAGGTGATAACCGAGCGGATCACCGAGCACGACCATGCTCTGGAAGTACTCCAGCACGCGTTCGTGCGACACGTCGAGCGCAGGCCACTGCGGGTAGTCCCAGGTGTCGTTCATGAACGGCTGCGTCTGGTCGTGGCTGAGGACCGTGAGGTGGTTGACGTCGTGGGCGGTGGCCACACCCTCGATGGAGAGCCGGCCATGTGCGCGGTCGTGCATCCATCCGGCGTAGTGCGGCTCCATCTTCAATGTGTTGATGAAGGCCTCGTCGAAGCCGTTGTCGGTCAGGTAGTCGGCGTAGCCCGCGTGGCCGTACTGGGCCACCATCGCCATGACGTCGTCGGCCGAACCCAGTCGCGCTGTGCGTTCGATGTCCGCAACGATCTGGGGATCAAACGCGTCGTCGGCGATCCAGCCCACCTTGGCGCCCTGCATCGAGTACCAGAGGCCGACGCCCTGCTGGTCGGTCCCCCATGCCTGAGCGTTGTTGGTCAATTGGTTCGCGAATGCCCACGCACCGACTTCATCGAGGGTCGCCGGCGCAAGCCCGACGAACTGACGCAGGTTGTTGTAGGCAACCAACGCTTCGGTGGTGATGGCGGTCCTGCCACCCACCAGACCTTCGTGGCCGGTGTGGTCGCTGCCGTTCGTCATGCCGAACGTGGCCAGGTCGATGTACTCGCTGTCTTCGGACGGGTGCTGATGTTCGTCCATCGACATGGCCATGGCCATGGGCGCGGCCGTCCTGGCGGCAACCTCCTGCTCGGGCATGCTCATCAGGGCTTCGCTGGTCTGCAACTGAGCGGCGGCCGGCTCTTGGCTGTTGGACAACCGGTCGAGCTCGCGACGAATCGCCTCGAGCACCGCCGCCATGTATGCCGAGGGGGTCATCGGGCCGTCGGTGCCGGCCGCTGACGGCGCAATTCCCAGCACTGCCAACAGCCCCGACAGGAATTCGGACGGCTCGGCCTCGTCGACCTCCGGCTGCGGAACCAACACCGCGGTCAGCTGCCGCTGCAGTGACTCCACATCGGTGGGCTCAACGTCGGCAGCCACCGAATCCGCCAGTTCGGTCGCCTTGTCCAATAGTTTGTTCAGGTCTTCGGCGTCGACCTCGGTGACGGCTTGCCCGTCACCCGCGCCGGGGTCGGCGAAGCCATCGTCGTCCGATGTCACCGCGATGTCGTCGGCCTCGGAGTCGTCGGCACTTCCCGAGTCGGCGTCGGTGAGGATGTCCGGGGAAACGGTTTCCGAGGAATCTTGCTGCGTCGAGTCATCCGATCCCACCGGATCGGGCTCGGCCGGGACCTCGGGCTCGCCGGGAGCCTCGTCCACGTCTGTGACCGGCTCCGACTCGGCGAGCTCCTGTTCGGCCTCCTCGTCGGCGAGAGCCGACTCCACATCGGCCGAGGAATCGGCGTCGTCCGCGCCTTCGGAAGTAGGCGATGGCTCCGTCTCCGACAGCGATGGCTCCGTCTCCGACGATGAGCCGGCACCCTCCTCTTGGGTGTCGGCGTCAGACTCCGCGGCCGGGGTGGACGTGGCGTCCGGCGTGGACTCTGAGCCCGGCGATGATCCCGACCCGGGTGCCGAGGAAGATTCGGAAGCCTGTGACGACGAACCGGCGTCCGATTCATCGGCTAGCGCGGTACCGGGGCCGGTGGCCACCGCCAGACCAAGACCAACGGCAAACGCTGCCGCACCTACACGTGAACCGAACGCACCAGTATCCACGAACCCCTCCTCAGGAGATACCCATAAACTCCTGGGGGCGTTGCAATGCATTCGGCGCAGACAGCGAAATAGACATTGACCCCGACCCCCTTACCCGACAGCGACTTGAACCCCACTCGCCGAGAGCAACAGAACCCGACCGTCTACCACACCTACCCACAACCCAACCACACTTTCGGGGGAAGGATCGGGCATTTTCCACAATGCCCGGCGGTTGAATGCCCGGTTCATGGGGTGCCCTCGGTGTACCGTTGATCTCTCGACTCCGTCGTCTGCAGCCTCGGCAACACTGCACAACTGTATTGCCTACTGTTCCGCGTCGGCGGGGTGACGTCTATCGGGTGAACGGCTGTGCAAATGGATGAATCCGTTGTCCCCCGATTGGAGGATGCCTTGGCAGCGCAGTGTGAAGCGGACGACACTTCCGTCTCAGTGCGACGATGACCGAGAAGGTGCGGGTGGTGGTTGCCGACAACCACCCCATATTTCGGGATGGATTGGTAAGAGCGTTGAAGGCCTGCGGTGAGGTGGAGGTCGTTGGCGAGGCCGGTGACGGCCCCACGGCGCTCAAACTGATCCGGCGGTATCAGCCCGAGGTGGCCCTGCTCGACCACCGGATGCCGAGGATAAGTGGCGCCCAGATCGCGGGTGCGGTGTGCCGTGACGGCCTTCCGACGCGTGTGCTGCTGATATCGGCTCACGACGAGTCCGCAGTGGTCTACCAGGCCTTCGAACAAGGTGCAGCCGGGTTCCTGCCCAAGGATTCGACGCGCAGCGAGATCGTCAGCGCGGTGCTCGACGTCGCGAAGGGCCGCGACGTGATCCCTTCGCACGTGGCCACCGGGTTGGCGAAGGAGATCAGGCGACATGCGGCGCAGTCCGGACCCGTCTTGAGTCCCCGGGAGCGCGAGGTGCTTCAGCACATCGCCCGCGGCAGGAGCATTCCCGAGATCGCCGCCGAACTGTTCCTCGCGCCGTCCACTGTCAAGACCCACGCCAAACGCCTCTACGAGAAGCTTGCGGTCGGTGACCGGGCGGCGGCTGTCGCCGAAGCGATGCGGCGCGGACTACTCGACTAACGTGGGGCGCTCGCCGGACCGCGTGGTCGACTTCTTCGCCGCCGAGCCTGCGCGTGCATCGGCATTGCTGCGGCTGCCGCTGATCGCCCTGATCGCGGTGTTGGTCTACGTCGGCGAAGTGGAGCATTGGCTGCCGACGGCTTACGGCGTGGTGTTGGGCTGCTACGCGGTCTCCGCGTTGCTGTGGCTGTGGCTTGTGTGGCGCCTGCCCGTTCCGCCGTGGGCGGCGGCCGCTTCGGTCACCATCGATGTGGCTGTGCTGTTGGTGTTGTGTCTGGTCTCCGGCGGGGCGACGACGTGGCTACTGCCGGTATTCCTGCTGCTGCCGATTCTGCTGACCGTCCAGGAGTCTCCTCTGCTCACAGCGGTTCTCGGGCTCACCGGAGCGGTGGGATACCTCGTCGTCTGGAGCGTGTACTCGGCCCGCGAGCTCATGACAGGTGTGTCGGCGGCGGTTCTCTTGCAGTTCGGCTTCCTGCTGTGGCTGGCGGCCGCTGCGACGTTGTTGTGCGCGGTGCTGGCCCGGAGGTCCGAGCGAATGGCGGTGTTGTTGGACATCCGGCGCAGGTTGCTGTCGGAGTCGAAACGTGCAGACGATCGCCGCAACCGGGAACTGGCCGAACAGCTTCACGACGGCCCGCTGCAGAATCTTCTCGCGGCCCGATTGGACGTCGAGGAAATCCGTGAGCGCCATCCCGATCCGGCTCTGGACACCGTCTACTCGGCGCTGAATGAGTCGGCCGCGCAGCTGCGCAGCACCGTCACCGCCATGCATCCGCACGTGCTCGAAGAGGCGGGTCTGACGGCCGCCTTGCGAGAGCTGTTGCGGCAGTATGAGAGTCGAGAACAATTCGCGGTCGAATCCGAACTCGCCGAAGTCGGAGGGCCGCCGGCGCAGTATTTGCTGTACCGCGCAGCCCGTGAGCTGCTGACCAACGTGCACAAGCACGCGCAGGCCAACATGGTGCGTCTGCGGCTGGCGAAGTCAGACGGCACGATCACGCTCGAGGTCACTGACGACGGTGTCGGTTTCGACCCCCGCATACTCGACCGCTGCGTGTCGGATGGTCACATCGGACTGGCCTCGCTGGTCATTCGTATCGACGCGGTGGGCGGTGCCATGAGCATCGATCGCCCATCGGGCGGCGGGACCCGGGTGACGATCACCGTCCCGGCATCGGCCTGCTAGGTCTTCGGGCTCAGGCAGGTTTGCGGGCGATGATCGAGACGGCTGCCAGATTCTCGCGGTGTTTGCGGAACGTGCCACGCATTCGCAGCACGCGGGACCGCGCCGCCGGATCGCGCGCAACGTTGGCCATGAATCGCAATGTGCGCAACGGCCCCTCATCGGCGATGACCCGTTTGGGTTGCAGTAGCGCCATCGGCGCGAAGGTCACCACGTCCACCTCGAAGCCGGCGTCTGCCAGAAGTTGTCGCCATTCCGCGGCGGTCAGTGGTCGGGCGTTCACCTTGATCGACTGCGCCAGCGCCCTGCGAATCTCTTTCTTGACCGAGTCGTCGACGGTGTCGGGTTTCAGCGCGAGCTCGTGGACGGCATAGCGCCCGCCTGGGCGCAGCACCCGGAACGCTTCGCTGACGATCTCGGCCTTGTGCGAGTCCGACTGCATCGTCAGCATGGCCTCGCCGACCACCACGTCCGCGCTGTCGGCCGGCAGACCCGTTTCCGAAGCCTCGCCCCGGATCACTTGGCCGGCCTGGCCTATCGCGCTTCGGGTCAGCCGCGCCGCATCGTCGTCCGCCTCTACCCCGGTGTAGCTGCCCGGTTCGTGCGCCAGTATCGAGGTCGCGGTCTTCCCTAGGCCGGGAGCCAGTTCGAGTACGTCGGCGTCGCGCAGCGACGCCGCGGCGAGCATGCGTTCGGTGAGTTCCCGGCCGCCGGGTCGCAGTACCCGTTTGCCCAGCTTGGCCAGCAGCCAGTGGCCCGGCAGGTCCTCGGTCTTGCGGGCGGCCATCGGAATGGTGGTATCAACGCCGTCGCGTTTCGTGTTGTCTGACATGGATTTTCAACACCTTCCTGAAATTCTGACGGGCACTGTACGGTGTCCGCCTATGGACATCGGTAGATCATCGAGTTCGTGGCTGGTGAGAACGACGGCGGTACCGGCCGCACGTGCTTCGCGAAGTGCACCGACAACCAGGGATGCGGTGCCCGGGTCGAGGTTGGCGAACGGCTCATCGGCGAAGATGACGTCGGGTTTGCCGACGATTGCCCGTGCCAGGGCTGCCCGCCGTTGCATGCCCCCGGACAAGCGGTGCGGCGGGTCGCGAAGAACGTGGTCGAGACCCAAAGCGCCTAACACACAGGCGGTTTCAGGGTCGTTCCGCCGTGACCAAATCGATCTGCCCGGCATGCCGATGCGAACGTTGCGGTCGACGCTGAGCCAGGGCAGCAGCCGCGACTCCTGGAACAGCACGCCCTGGCGGCGCACTTTTCGGGTGAGCGTTCCGGAGGCGGGGGTGAGCATCCCGGCCGCCGCCCGCAGCACTGTGGTCTTGCCCGCTCCGGAGGGGCCATGCAGTACCACGGTTTCGCCCCGGCCCAGCTGCAGCGAAAGGTTGGCGACGACGAGCCGACCACCGCGCTCGAGCGCGACATCGCAGAACTCGACCAAGGGCTCCTCGTGACCGGTCATCGGCGCGTGCTCCGGATGCTCCTGCTGACCGTGCTGGCCGTGGCGCTGGTGTCGGCGTGTGGCGGCGCCGAGGTGAAGAGCGGATGTGGCGAGCGTGCGCCGTCATCCGGACAGCTGTCTGGACTGCCGCAGAAGCTGACGGTCGGAGTCGCGAACAACATCGCGATGGCTGCGCCGCTGACGCGGCTGGATTCACTCGCCATCAACGAAACCGCACTGCGCAACGCGAGCACTCCGGAAGAGCTGCGGGTGAACTTCATCGCCGGCCGCTACGACGTGGCGGCGATGCCCATCAACGTGGCCGCCAACCTGTGCGCCCGCGGTGTGGACGTAGCGCTGCTCGGCACCGTCAGCGGCAACATCGTGTACCTGATGGCGCCGCCGGGCACGACGCTGGACGATCTGCGCGGTAAGACCCTGCACGTCCCGTTCAGAAACGACATCGTCGACCTGATGACCCGCCAGATCCTCACCGGCGCCGGCATCGGCTTCGGCGGTACAGACGGCCAAGCCGCCCTCACCTACCACCCGACGCCACTCGATATCGCCACCGGCATCACGGCGGGCGAGATGACCTATGCGGTCTTGCCGGAGCATCTGGC
Source organism: uncultured Mycobacterium sp. (assembly GCA_964513475.1). Taxonomy (GTDB): domain Bacteria; phylum Actinomycetota; class Actinomycetes; order Mycobacteriales; family Mycobacteriaceae; genus Mycobacterium. The sequence continues at coordinate 6,203 of CAZEMS010000018.1, forward strand.
GACGGTGGTCGCCGACACCTCCTCCGGGACCGTCAAAGCCATCAGCCTGCAAGACCTTTGGGTCGAGCAGACCGGTGCCGATGCGTTGCCCTTCGCCGGGTTCGTCGTCCGAAGCGAACTTGCAGACCGCTACCCCGACCTGGTGAACGCGTTGCAGGCGAACTTTGTCGGATCGGTGGCCGACGTCAGGGCGAATCCGGTCGACGGGGCGGCGGCGATCGCGGCGGTGATCCCGGTCCCCGTCGATGTGACCGCGGCCGTGCTGCCCAGTCTCGCTCCGGTGTTCACCCCGGCGTCCACCGGGCGCTCGGATACCGAACAGCTGTACCGGGCACTCATGCGACATGAGCCCGAGGCCGTCGGCGGTGCGATGCCCCCCTCGCCTTTCTATCTCGGAGAACTGCCGTGAGGGCGCAGGCGGGCCCTCGCGGGAGAACGCTCTACGTCGCCGGTGCGGTGACCTGTATCGCAACACTTTTGGGGCTGTGGCAGTGGGCATCGACGGATCAGTCATCGGTCGTCCTGCCGGGTCCGGTCGAAACCTTTGCTGCGCTGTGGTCGATCGCTCTCGACGGCTCGCTTGTCACCGAGCTGGCGGTGACGCTAGGGCGGGCCGCATTGGCGACCGCGTTGGCGCTGGCAGCGGGGGCCCTGCTGGGCTGGGGCGCGTACCTCTCCGTCTTCTTGGACGGTGCGATCGCGCCGGTTCGTGCTGTGCTGCAGGGGCTTCCGCCGATCGTGCTCATCGTGTGCCTGGTGTTGTGGTTGGGCAGCGATCCGGTGATCACGGTCGTCGTGTGCTCGTCGGTGATGACGCCGGTCATCGCCGTCGCGACCGCCGCCGCGCTGCGCTCGGTCGACGTCCAACTGGTCGAACTCGGCCAGGCGTTCGGACTCAGTCGAATCCGGCGGTGGCTTCTCATACTTGCTCCCGGCGCGTTGCCGCCGGTCCTCGCAGCCGGAGGTGCGGTGGCATCGGGGTCGGTGCGGGTCACCGTGATGGCTGAACTACTGTCCGCACCCAACGGCGTCGGCGCGGCGATTGCGCAGAACCGCACCCTGCTGCAGACGCCTGAGCTTTTTGCCTGGACCGTGGCGATCGTGGCATCCGCCCTGCTGGTGGACATCGCCATTCGAACCGGAGTGCGTCGGTTGTCGACCCGGCGAACTGCAGACCTCCGGGCGTCGGATTCCGACACGATCAGTCCGGGTATCCGGGAGGGCATACGAAACCGTTGAACGAGGCGACATCGCAGACGCTGCGGGCAGACAGCGTCCAGCGGCCGTCGATGTTCTTGAAAGTCAGCGACAGCGGCGTCACCGGGCCGGAGCCGCCCCGCAGGCTCGCCTGAAGTCGGCCGGTGGCCTCGCCGTCGGAGAACTCGATCGGATCGATGACCCGCGGTTTCACGATTCGCATCATCTTCCCGGCGCGGCTCGCGATCCGTTCCAGGACGTCGGTCGCCTCAGGGCCGCGTTCCACGAAGCTCTGCCGCACGTCGAGGGAGTTGTCCGGATCGACAGCGGAGATCAGCACCGTCGTGAGTTCGGCGGCCGTGGGCGCCGCGTCGGCGAGGTGTTGTTCCTCGGACGGAATCGGCACATCAGTGGTGATGAGGGTGATAGCCAGGGATTGTCCGGCCTCGCCATGTGGACTTTCCTGAAGACCGGCGACTGCCAGCGCGCCGCCGGCGCAGCCGATCGTCGCCACGACCGCGACGTGCCTGACACGGACCGATGCAACCATTTGGTCAGGCTAACCTAATCACCTGCTGGGCGTCGGCCGACGCGGCGATCGCCGTGTGATCTGACGCTCACTTTCCGCGGCGAATCCTGAGAGATTCGCGTCTGCCGGCATTCTCAAGCGGCGCCCTGCGGTTAGCTTGCTGGCGATAACGCCAAATCACAGGCGCAGAGAATGTTGCTGATCGAAGATCACGACACGATAACGAAGAGTTTCCTAAGCACTGTCTGAGAGGCTTTGGCGGTCTTGGTCCCGGCCTCGATTGAGCGGCGAGTTGCGCCCCATTTTCGTCGCTAAACTCGATCCAGATCGCGCCAGCAGGCGCTGACGGAATGTGAATCTAGTGCCGGCGCAACCCACCGGCGGAGGTGCTGAAAGAAATGGCGAATAATGCTGCGCGCCCGAAACACCGGGGCGACGACGTGAATGCCAAGTCAGTCGGCAAGAACGTCGCGAAGGACGTTGCAAAGAACGCGAAGAACAATGCGAAGAACGTTGCAAAGAATTATGCCGTCGTTACCCAGATCGCAGTGGCTCGGGGCCCGATAGGCGAAGTTGTGATGGGCTCCGCCGGAGGCTCCGTTCTGACGGTCAACAGCGCTGACCGGAGTATGTCGGTTTTCAACGCGCGAGCACTGGCCGTCCAGGAGACCGTGCTGTTTGATGCCGATCCGGTGTGCGTCGCCGTCACCGACGACCACGTCCACGTCGGAACTTCATCCGCCGGCAGCGACGGGGTTACACTGCTCGACGCCGAGACCATGACCGTCGCCGGTGCCTACCCGCTGGCATTCAGCGTGCGATCCCTGGTGGCCAGTCCCGACGGTAAACGCGTCTACGTCGGCCGCACCGGCTCGGACCACATGGACGATCATGCTGACGTCGCGGTCATCGACCCCATTGCCGATCGTGTCGGCACCATCGACGTCGCGCGGGGACCCGGCATCAACGTCGACGCCATGTGCGTCGACTCCAGCGGTACCCGACTGTACGTCGCGGCCACCGATGTCCGAGGTAGCCGGCTCGTCGTGATCAACACCGAGACCGCCAGGGTTCAGCGGACCATCCGGATCGGTGCGCCGATCCGTGACATCGCGCTGGGGCCGGACCACACCGTTTATCTGCTCACCTCCGACCGTGCCCGTGGAGGCGCGGTTGCGGTGGTCAACCTGGTGACCCGGCAGATCAGTGACGTCGTTGCACTCGGCGGCGCCCCGACACAGCTCACCATGAGCCCAGACGGCAGCTACGCCTACATCGTCGACTACGACGACGTCGCGGTGCTGTGTACAGACACGCATCAAGTGGTCCACAGCATCCAGGTCGGCGCACCTCCGTCCGGTGTCGCGGTGAGCGCCGATGGCGCGCACCTTTACATTTCCGACTACGCCGGCCGGGTCACCGTGGTCTCTGCTTCGTCCACGATGCCGTTGCTCTACTCACAGATCCTGACCGCGCAGCCCAGGGTCATGGCCGGGGATCGTCTGCGGGAGCCGGCCACCGTCTGAGGTGCCTCGCGCTAGCATCGGCGCCCAAGAGGATCCCACCGAAGGGGGATACGCCGGTGTACAGCACGATGCAGAACGTGCCGCTGACCATCACCGCCATCATGCGGCACGCGTGCCAAGTCAACGGTGACCGCACCATCTCGACCGCCACCGACTCGGGGACAGCGGGAAACGGAGTGCATCGCACCATCACCTACCGGGAAACAGGTGAGCAGGCGGCACGGTTGGCCAACGCTCTGCGCCGCCTCGGCATCAAGTCCGACGAACGGGTAGCGACGTTCATGTGGAACAACGCCGAACACGTCGTCGCCTACCTCGCGGTGCCGGCCATGGGGGCGGTATTGCACACCCTGAACATCCGGCTGGCGCCGGATCAGATCGCCTACATCGCGAACGAGGCCGAGGATCGGGTGCTCATCGCGGACATGTCCCTGGTGCCGCTGTTGGCGCCGGTGTTGCCGCTGCTGGAGACGGTCCATACGGTGATCATCGTCGGTCAGGGCGATGTCGGTGCGCTCGCCGGCTCCGGTAAGAGCGTGTTGCGGTACGACGAGGTTGTCGGGCGTGAGTCGCCGTCGTTCGATTGGCCGGACCTCGACGAGGATGCGCCGGCTGCCATGTGCTACACGAGCGGGACCACCGGACACCCGAAAGGTGTTGTCTACAGCCACCGTTCTTCGTATCTGCACGCGATGGCAGTCTGCACCGCGAACGGTTTGGGCATTGGGCTTTCCGACTCGGTGTTGCCGATCGTGCCGATGTTCCACGCCAACGCCTGGGGTCTGCCGTTCGGGGCGATGATGGCTGGTGCGAACCTGGTGATGCCCGACCGCTTCCTGCAAGCCGAAGGCTTGGTGCAGTTGATCGAGGCGCGGCGCCCCACGGTCGCCGGCGCGGTTCCGACAATCTGGAATGACGTGATGCATTACCTGGAAACGAATCCGGGCCACGACATCTCGTCGCTGCGACTGGTCGTGTGCGGTGGATCGGCAGTGCCGGTGTCGCTGATGCAGGCCTTCGAGCAGCGCTACTCGGTGCCCATCAGGCAGGCCTGGGGGATGACCGAGACGTCTCCGTTGGCCACGGTGGCGGTGCCGATGCCAGATGCCCCCGAGGACCGGTACTGGGCCATCCGAGGCAGCCAGGGTCGTCCGATGTGTGGAGTGCAGGCCCGAATCGTCGACGACGAAGGCAGGCCACTTCCACACGACGGCAAGGCCGTTGGTGAGCTGGAGGTGCGTGGGCCGTGGATCACCGGGGCCTACTATCGCGGACAGGACCAGGAGAAGTTCGACAGTGGCTGGCTGCGCACCGGGGACGTCGGCCGGATCGATCCGTTCGGCTACGTCACCCTGACAGACCGCGCCAAGGACGTCGTCAAGTCAGGCGGTGAATGGATCTCCACGGTGGAGTTGGAGAACCATTTGATCGCCCACCCCGCGGTACTGGAAGCCGCGGTCGTCGGCGTGCCTGATGACCGCTGGCAGGAGCGCCCACTGGCGGCGGTGGTGCTGCACGAGGGCGTCGAGGTTTCGGCCGCTGATCTGCGAGCGTATCTGGTGGACAGAGTTGTGCGTTGGTGGCTGCCGGAGAGGTGGGCCTTCGTCGCAGAGGTGCCGCGGACCAGCGTCGGTAAGTACGACAAGAAGGTCATCCGTGCGCGCTACGCCGAGAACGCTTACCAGGTCATCGAGATCCGCGACTGACGGTTCCGCAGCCCGGGCGAGACTAACGCTCGGCGCGCTGGTAGGCGGTCACCACCGCGGCCCCGCCTAGGCCGATGTTGTGCTGCAGCGCCGCTTCGACACCCTCGACCTGACGTTTGTCGGCGGTGCCACGGAGCTGCCAGGTCAGCTCGGCGCACTGCGCCAATCCGGTGGCGCCCAATGGGTGGCCCTTGGATATCAGCCCACCCGAAGGGTTGACCACCCAGCGTCCGCCGTAGCTGGTGTCGTTGTCATCGATCAGCTTCGGCGCTTCCCCCTCACCGCACAGGCCCAACGCCTCGTAGAGCAACAGTTCGTTGGCGGAGAAACAATCGTGCAGTTCGATGACCTGGAAGTCCTCCGGGCCCAACCCCGACATTCGGTAAACCTGTTGGGCGGCTTTGACATTCATGTCGTAGCCGATCAGGTTTCTGGCGCTGCCGTCGAAGCTGCTGGCGAAGTCGGTGGTCATCGCCTGACCCACGATCTCGACGGACTGGTCCGCGAGCCCGTGTCTGTCGACAAAAGCTTCGCTGACCACGACCGCCGCGCCGGATCCGTCCGATGTGGGCGAGCACTGCAACTTGGTCAGGGGGTCGGAGATCATCCGGGCCGACAGGATGTCATCGAGCGCGTACTCGTCCTGGAACTGCGCATACGGGTTATTGACCGAGTGCTTGTGGTTCTTGTAGCCGATCTTGGCGAAATGTTCGGCGGTGCTGCCGAACCTGCGCATATGTTCGCGTCCCGCGGCTCCGAACATCCAGGGTGCGACCGGGAACGCGAACTCATCGATCTCCGCCAGCGCCTTGATATGCCGGGCCATCGGCGACTCCCGATCATCGGTCCCGCCGCCCAGCGAGCCCGGTTGCATCTTCTCGAAACCCAGTGCGATGGCGCAGTCCACCAGCCCGCCGCGCACCGCTTGTGCGGCCAAGAACAGGGCGGTCGACCCGGTGGAGCAGTTGTTGTTGACGTTGACGATCGGGATGCCGGTCAGCCCGAGCTCATAGAGAGCTCGCTGACCCGACGTGGAGTCACCCGCGACGTAGCCGACATAGCCTTGCTGAACCTGTGCGTAGTCGATGCCGGCATCAGCCAGTGCCTTGGTGCCCGACTCGCGGGCCATCTGCGGGTAGTCCCAGCCCTCCCGGCGACCCGGCTTCTCGAACTTCGTCATCCCGACGCCGGCGACGAAAACCCTGTTCGGCATGCCCGTGTACCTGCCTTCCGCTATATGACGCCGGCCGCGCCCGGCCCTGGTATAGACGCATCCAATAGAACGTGTTCTAGTTGAAGTGGTCAAGGGGAGTCTGCATGGTTCTGAGAGTCATTCAATGGGCAACGGGTGGGGTTGGTGCCGCGGCGATCAGGGGCGTGCTCGAGCATCCCGAACTCGAGCTGGCCGGCTGCTGGGTGCATTCTGCGGACAAAGCGGGCCGAGACGTCGGAGCGATCATCGGCACCGAGGCGATCGGTGTCACCGCCACCGACCGGGTGGCGGAGGTACTTGCCGCTGATGCCGATGCGGTGATCTACGCGCCGCTTCTGCCCAACGCCGACGAAGTCGCGGCGCTGCTGCGCTCGGGCAAGAACGTCGTCACCCCGGTCGGCTGGTTCTACCCGGGGGAGAAGGAGGCCGCGCCACTTCGCGCGGCAGCGGTCGCCGGAAACGCGACTCTGCACGGCACCGGCATCGCCCCCGGCGGAATCAGCGAGAAGTTCCCGCTGCTGTTCTCGGCGATGACATCTGGTGTGTCGTTCGTCCGCGTCGAGGAGTTCTCGGACCTGCGAACCTACGATGCGCCCGATGTGCTTCGCCACGTCATGGGATTCGGTGACGCACCGGAGAAGGCATTGAGTGGGCCGATGCAGAAACTACTTGACGGCGGATTCATCCAGGCGGTCCGGATGTGCGTGGATAAGTTCGGGTTCGACGCCGACCCTGCCGTGCGGACCTCCCAGGAGATCGCGGTCGCTACCGCACCCATCGACTCGCCGATCGGAGTGGTCGCGCCCGGGCAGGTGGCAGGTCGCAGGTTCCATTGGGAGGCCCTAGTCGATGGTCAGGTCGTCGTCCGTATCACGGTCAATTGGCTGATGGGGCAGGAGAACCTGGAGCCGCAATGGACCTTCGGTCCGGACGGCGAACGTTACGAGATCGAGGTTCGCGGGAATCCGGATTTCGCGTTGACAGTCAAAGGCTTTCAGCCCGAGAGCGTCGAAGCCGGCCTGAAGAGCAATCCGGGAATCGTGGCCACCGCCGCACACTGCGTCAACTCGGTCCCGGCCGTATGTGCCGCCGAACCGGGGATCGCGACCTATCTCGACCTGCCGCTCATCAGTGGGAAGGCAGCTTCGCGGCTTAGTTAGTCAGGGCCGAACCAGAATCCGGATCGGACTGCCCTCTTGGCGTTCGAGGCGCTCGATGCCGTCGAGCACATTCTCCAGCGACACCACTTCGCTGATCGATCGGGTCAGGTCCAGCCGGCCACGCGACACCAGAGTGGCCAGGGTCTCGATGTCGGTGTTCTGATACCCGAGGTGGCCAAGGACCTGCTTCTGACTCAAGCCGAACATCGAGGTCGGTCCCAGCGTAGGCGACTCTGCGCTCATCCCGACCGCCACCAGCCGGCCGCCCACGGTCAGGTTGTCGAGTGCCTGCTCGAATGTAGACTTCAACCCCACCGCGTCGAACGCCACGTCGAGGCCACGCCCGCCGGTGATCTCTTTGACCTTGTCTTGCAAGTCTTCGTCGCGAGCGTCGAGTGCGTAGTCGGCTCCCAGGTCCAGGGCGCGTTGCAGCACATCGGCTTTGACGTCCATCGCGACTATCGGGGCTGCGCCGACCAGACGGGCAAGCTGCACGATGTGGGTGCCGATGCCGCCGACACCCCAGACGCCTGCCGACTCCCCGATCACCACCTTTCCGGTATGCACGACCGCGCCGAACGGGGTGGAGACCGCGTCGGCGAGGATCGCAGCGTGCTCCAGCGCGACGTTGTCGGGCACCCGGGTCAGCCCCACCGCCTGCGCCACCGTGTACTCCGCCCAGCCGCCGTCGTAGGCGAACGCCATCAGCTGAGTGCGAAGGCAGTTGCCGATGTCGCCGCGCAGGCAGTTCGGACACTCGGTGCAGGGCTTACCGGCGGCGACCACGACACGGTCGCCCTCGTTCCACCCAGTGACCCCGGTGCCGAGCTCGGCTATCGTGCCCGATGCTTCGTGTCCCTGCGTGACCACCGGACGCTGAGCCGGAAACGTACCGTTGATCAAGCTCAAGTCCGAATGGCAGATTCCGCAGAACGCAACCTTGACCAGTACCTCGCCCGGTCCGGGGTGCGGAATCGGGACATCCTCGACGGCAACGGTTTTCGAGTCGGCATAGAAGCGCTCTGCCCGCATCGTGGTAGCCATGTCGTTCTCCTCCTCAGTCGTCTACCGTCGGATCCTGGCGCGCGGCGGGTTGGTCCGGTGCGTCAACCGTGTCCAGTGCTCGGGCGGCCAGTTCGTGTCCCACATCGATGACCTCGGTGGCGCGGTGGAAGTCCAAGCTGCGGCAGGTGGTGCGTGGGATCTCGATCAGCAGGTCAGCGGGATGGGCGGCCAGGGTGTGCCGGGCCAACGCGGCTTGCGCGATATCGATGGTGCGGTTCATCACCTCGAAACCGCCCAGCCGCGGCACCACGGTGTCGGTGGTGTCGGCATCGGTGTCGGCGTCGGTGTCAGCGTCTGCCTCTACGCCGGAGCCGATCAGGGCGCTGGGGGTGGTCCCCAATCGGTCCAGTACGGTGCGGGCGGCGTTCGTGTCCAGCAGGGCGGATGTGCTCCGCAGCAGCCGATTCAGCCATTCGGCGCTCTGGCTGGGTTCAGCGTCGGCGGTGGCGTCGCTGCCGGCCAAGCTGACCGCGATGGTCAGGTCGGCATTGACCGCCGCGATGGGCGCCATCGGAAGCGGATCCAGAATGCCACCATCGGCCAGAAGTCGGCCGTTGAGCACATACGGTGCGATCACACCGGGAATCGCGATCGACGCCCGGATCGCCGCATCGACGGGTCCGTGCTGCAGCCAGACCGACTTGCCGGCGATGAGGTCTGTGGCTACCGCGGTGTACGGGATGGGCAGGGTCTCGATCGTCGCCTCGCCGAGTATGTCGCGGACCACGTCGATGATCTTCTCGGCCCGTAGCACGCCGGCTGCGGTGATCGACGGGTCAAGTAGCCGTAGTACTGCGCGTTGGGTCAGCGTTCTGGCCCACCCGGCGAACTCGTCGAGCTTGTCGACCGCCTGCAGCCCGCCGACCAGTGCGCCCATCGATGATCCGGACACTCCGACGATCTCGTATCCGCGGCTTCGCAGCTCGTTGATCACTCCGATGTGGGCGTAACCGCGGGCGCCGCCGCTGCCGAGAACCAGCGCGACTCGTGGGGCGACCATGTGTCCATTCTGCGCCTGCACGTCCCGGCCCGCCGAACGTGGTCAGCCGGCGATACCGGAGAAGTAGTCGGTGATGGGTGCAGGATCGTCGATGGTGGTGATCGCACCGAGGTAGCCGTCGGGCCGCAGCACGATACGACCGCCACGGGGCAAGCCAAGACGTTTGGCCAACAACCCTTCCGGGTCGGTCACAATCGCGCGGTAGCCGGCAACCGGCACATCGGAATCGGTGACCATCACCTGGGTCCGGCCATGACAGCCGTCCACGGGTGCGACCTTGCCGGTGGCGACGGTGATCACGGTGTGGTCCCGGCCGCAAACGGTACCGAGCTGTCTGTGCAGAATGTCGTCGCTGAGCTTCGGGATATGCTCGCCCGCAGAGATTTTGGTCTCATTATGGCGGACGGCGACGGTGATGGGGCTGCGCCGATAGGCGATGTCGACCTCTTCGGTCTTGGTTGCCAGCGCACGCCGTACTGTCCCGGCGTGCGAGAGAACTCGCATCGCCACGTCGCGGATTCGTCGAGGTGCGCCCGACAGCACCGCGAACCTGGTCAGCCGATCGCTGAAGGCGATGACCTCCGCGGCGACCGGGTGGCGTTCGGCGTGGTAGCTGTCGAGCAGCACCTCACCGCCGTCACCGCAGACCACTTCGGCCAGCTTCCATCCCAGGTTGAACGCGTCCTGCATTCCGGTGTTCATGCCTTGACCGCCGGCGGGGCTGTGGATGTGGGCGGCGTCGCCGGCCAGGAAGACCCGGCCCCAGCGGTACGACTGCACCTGAGCGTGATGAACCTCGAATGAGGTGAGCCAGTGCGAGCGCTCGATGAGGATGCCGCCGATCCGGTGGTCGAGAACGGTCTGCACCTCGTCCTGGCCCGGGTGGAGGTCCAGGGGCGAACCGGGCGCGTAGCGGGTCTGGGCGATGATGCGCATCCGGCCGTCGCGCATCGGGAACACCGCGACCGGGCCGTCGGGTGAGAAGAACGTGTGCATGGACTGCATGTCCAGGTGGTGCTTCGCATCGATGTCCGCAAGCAGGAACCGTTCTCCCGCAAAGGAACCAGCCAGCTTGGCGCCCAGCAGGTGACGTACGGTGCTGTGCCCCCGTCGGCCCCCACCACCCATGATGTACTGACCTGTTCGGTGGACCCGTTGTCGTGTCGGAGGGTCAGCACCGCGCCTTCGTCGCTCTGGGTCAAACCGACCAGCTCGACTTCGCGTTCGACGGTGACGCCGAGGTCGGCAAGGCGGTGGCCGAGGACGCGCTCGGTCGAGGTCTGAGCGGTAACCAGGGTGTAGGGGAAAGCGCTGTCGACCCCGCCCAGCGGAACCCGGAACAGCGGCTTGCCGCCGGTATACATCTGCATGGCAACGCATTTGAGGCCGGTGGCGGTGAGTTCGTCGACAACTCCCATCCGGTCCAGCATGTCCAGGCTGCGCGCATGCACCGCGATCGCGCGGGATTCGTCGGTGGGCTCCCGCAGTTTGTCGACGATCCGGATGCGCACCCCGCGCCGGGCCAGCTCGATGGCCGCGACCAGGCCGACCGGTCCCGCGCCGACGACGACGACCTCGGGGGATGCGTTCACGCTGAGCTCCTTTGCGGTTCCTCAGTCATCCGCACAGGGCATCGGCAGCGGCTCGCGCCGCGACGATCACCGCCGCCTGCCGTCCCGGGGGTAACTGCGACCAAGGTGTCCCGAAGGTGCCCGGGCCGGGCGCCTGGGTGGACTGCAGCATCGCCAGGTACGGCTCGATCTGTGCCTTGGGATCGTTTCCGCGCTGATCCATCCACAACCTGGCGGCGTAGCACGCCTGAAAGTACTCTTCCTCGGTCGACTCGGCCGGCGCGCCAACGGCGGTGGTGACGCCATCGGCCGATACGCCGACCGCACCGGGTGCCGGGGAGGCCTGGGCAGACGTCGGCGCTACCGAGATCTGCGGCGGGGTCGACTTGGCATCGCCACCGGGCGCCGATGAGCAGCCGGTCAGGATTGCTGTGCCTGTCACGCACGCCGTCATCAATGCCATGGTGGCACGGCCGACGGAGACGGGCACGATGCTAGGCGTTCTCGTCGCTTCTCAGCAGTGGCCGCAGCCTCTCCGTCTTCTCTGCGGTCCATCCCGGCGGCTGCAGCACCGCCGCCCACGCGTTGGCGACGTCCTTCACGTAGACGTGGCCATGCCCGTCAGGAACGTTCACCGCGACCGCCATGTCGGCCGACACCTGCAGGAAGGTCACGATCGGAATCCACTGCATTCGCCCGGACACGTCGTAGCCGCGGGGTTCCCGCAGCCAATCCGGGTCGGCGAACAACAGGTCAGGGTTCCACCACGCGATCGGATCGGATGCATGCTGTAGGTAGACGACCCTGGGGTGGCCCCAGGGGTCGTCGGGTCTGGCCAGGTTGTCGGGGCGGGCGACGAACCTGGCGTTCTCACCCTTGTCGTAGATCGGCAGCCACATCGGTGAACCCGGGTCGCGATTGCGGGTGAGGTCGGTCCAGATGGTGTTGTTGAACGTCGGCCCGCTGAACAACGCCCCGTCGGTGCGGGCGACAAGATTGTTCAGTGCCAGGAACGGCGCCTCGCCGCCGAATGACCCGAGGCTCTCGCCGAACACCACCACCTTGGGCCGCTGCGCCTCGGGCATCTCGCGCACCAGCGCGTCGACGGCCTCGAACAAGGCCTGGCCGGCTTGGCGGGCATTCTCCTTGTCGACCAGGAACGACAGCCAGCTCGGCAGGAACGAGTACTGCATGGACACGATCGCGGTGTCGCCGTTGTACATGTACTCCAGCGAGGCGGCCTCGGCCTCGTTGATCCAGCCGGTACCGGTGGTGGTGGCCACGGCCACCACGGCGCGATCAAGGCCGCCGGTGCGCACGAGTTCGGCGGCGGCCAGCGCCGCAGTCTCCTTGATGCCCTTGGCGGAGTGCAGCCCCGCATAGGCGCGGATCGGTTCGACTGCCGGGGTGCCGTTGAATTCAGTCAGCTCTTCGACCGTCGGGCCTGCAGCCACGAACACCCTGCCCTGATGGCCCAGCGACTCCCAGCTCGCCAGTGACTCCGGCCCGCCCGAGCGCAGGGGTGAGGTCGGCGCCTCGAAATCGGGGTCTGTCTCGTCGTTGACCGCTGCGAAGGTTCTGTTGAGGGTGCTCATGGCGAAGCGGACCACGATGCCGTTCAGCAGGGCGATGGTCAACGCGACCAACAGCAGCACCGCGACGCCCCTCGCCACTCGGGGCGGTGCGATGCGACTGAGTTGGCGGGACAGGAACTTTACGAGTTTGCCTACCAACTGACCGATTTCGACGAGCGCGAAGAGCACCACGATGGACAGCACCGCTGCCAGGGGATGATCCCAGAAACCCAGCCGGGGCACACCCATCATGTCCCGGATCTCGTCCTGCCAGACATGGAAGTAGATGATCATCAGGGTCTGGCCGATGGCGCCGACCACGACCAGCGACAGCCATGCCCACCGCGGCGCCGGCGGGCTGGTGTCCTTCGAGCGCATGTAGCGCACCAACCACACACCGAGCACTCCGAGCCCATAGCCGATCGCCCCGGCCCCACCGCTGACCAGCCCCTGGAACAACGGGCCGCGGGGGAGCAGTGACGGCGTCAGCGAGAACCAGATGAACAGCAGGCCCACCGCAGTGCCGAAGAAGGTGTATCGGCGAACCCACCAATCTCGCTCGGCCAGCGGTGACTCCGCCGCTGGCTCCTTGGCCGCCTGCTCGGTCTCCTGGGTGGTGTCGGTCACGGTCAGACCCTAGCGGTGGGTGAAGTTGGGCGTGCGCTTCTCAGTGAACGCCGCCATCCCTTCGGTCTGGTCCTCGGTTGCGAACGCCGAGTGAAAGAGCCTGCGCTCGTACAGCAGACCCTCGGTCAGGGTGGTCTCGAACGAGCGGTTGACGGCCTCCTTCGCCATTCGGGCCGCCGAGCGTGACATCCCAGCGATGGTGGCGGCCACGGCCCGGCCTTCGTCGAGCAACGAGTCGGCCGGAACGACCCGCGACACCAAGCCGCAGCGGTCTGCCTCCGCAGCGTCGATGGTACGTCCGGTCAGGATCAGGTCCATGGCCTTGGCCTTGCCGATCGCGCGGGTGAGCCGTTGGGAGCCACCCATGCCCGGAAGAACACCCAGCTTGATCTCGGGTTGGCCGAACTTGGCGGTGTCGGCGGCGATCAGCACGTCGCACATCATCGCGAGTTCACAGCCGCCGCCGAGTGCGTATCCGGCGACAGCGGCGATGGTCGGGGTGCGGACGGCGGCGAACTTGGCCCAGGGCGCGAAGAAGTCGGCATCGAAGACATCGGCGAATGACAGCCCGGCCATTTCCTTGATGTCCGCGCCGGCTGCGAAGGCCTTCTCGCTACCGGTCAACAGGATCGCGCCGATGCCCTCGTCACCGTCGAGTTCTGCTGCGGCGGTAGTGACTTCCGCCATCACTTCGCTGTTGAGGGCGTTGAGTGCCTTGGGGCGGTTCAAGGTGATGGTGCCGACCCGGTCGTCGCGGGTGACCAGGATGGTCTGGTAGCTCATTGCCGTTCCTCTCCGAAGGTCAGATCTGGATCAGCCGGGGCGAAGTAGTCTTCGACATCGGCTGGGGTGACCGCGGTGATCGCCGCTGGGGACCACCGCGGGTTGCGGTCCTTGTCGACCAGTTGGGCGCGAATACCCTCGACCAGATCATGGCTGCGAAGTGACGCGCACGAGGTCCGATACTCCTGGCGCAGAACGTCTTCGAGTGTGTCGAGGTCCGCGGCACGGCGCACTGCCGCCAAGGTGACGGCAAGCGAGACCGGGGAGCGGGTGGAGATCACCTCGGCGGCCTCGTTGGCCGCCGCGCTGGGGTGGTCGCGCAGGGCGTCGACGATCTCGGTGACCGTCGGCCCGGCATAGCACTGGTCGATCCAATCACGTTGTGCCAGTAGCGAACTGACTGGTGGCTCTTGCGCGTAGGTAGCCAGCGCGGTCTCGGGGTCTTCGGCGACAACGGCGTTGGCGAAATCGGAGAGCTTGTCGTGCGGCACGAAATGGTCGGCGAAGCCCATCGCGATGGCGTCGGCGCCAGAGAATGGCACCCCGGTCAGACCGGCATGTAGGCCCAGCAGACCAGGTGCACGCGAGAGCAGATAGGTGCCGCCGACGTCCGGGACGAAACCGATGCCGACTTCGGGCATCGCCATCTTGGTGGTGTCGGTGACGACCCGGATGCTCGCGTGTGCGCCGACGCCGACGCCGCCGCCCATCACAATCCCGTCCATCAACGACACGTAGGGCTTGGGGTATCTCTTTATCTGGGCGTTGAGTCGGTACTCGTCGAACCAGAACCGGCGGGCGGCCGCCCCGTCGGCCAAGGCGCTGTGATAGATCGCGACGACGTCACCGCCGGCGCAGAAGCCGCGCTCACCGGCGCCCGACAGCAGGACGGCACGGACGCCGTCATCGTTCTCCCATCGGTCGAGTACCTGGGCCAGCGTCGTGACCATCTCCTGGTTCAGGGAGTTGATGGCCTTGGGCCGATTCAGGGTGACGAGGCCGACACCGTTGGTCTCTCTGACCAAGACGCTTACTAGGATGTCCTCGTTTTCTCCTGCCACGGGTTAGCAATCTAGATCGTTGCCATGCGTCGACGCGCGACGGGTAAGGTTTCCGGCGACGTCTGGGTATGAACAGGTGGGTGTGAACAGGCCGGGAAAGAACTGGTCGGGAAAGAACAGGCGAAGAAGAAACGGGTCGGTGGGAACCCCATCGGCGCGACGTTCGTTGAGAGGGTGTTCGTTCTATCGAACCCCAGATCGAGGAGAGGATTCGACGGTGCGGGAAAGCAGCAATCCGGTGTTCCGTTCGCTGCCGAAGTCGCAAGGTGGATACGCGACATTCGGTACCGGAGCAGCCGGTTACGGTGCCCAGCAGGTCCAGGCTGCGCCGTACTCCACGCAGTACCCTGAGCAGCAACAGACCGGCGTTTCGCGGCCGCTGACCATTGACGACGTAGTCACCAAGACCGGCATCACGCTGGCGGTGCTGTCTTCGGTGGCGGTCGTCTCCTACTTCTTGGTCGCAGGCAACCCCGCCCTGGCCATGCCGTTCGCACTCGTCGGTGCGCTCGGCGGACTCGGCCTGGTGCTGTTCGCCGTATTCGGCCGCAAGCAGGACAACCCGGCGATCGTGTTGAGTTACGCCGCGGTGGAGGGCGTCTTCCTCGGTGCCGCGTCGTTCGTCTTCGCCAACCTGATCTCCAGCGGTGGCCCTGGCATGATCGCCCAGGCGATCGTCGGCACCATCGGGGTGTTCTTCGGCATGCTCGTCGTCTACAAGACCGGGGCCATCAGGGTGACGCCGAAGTTCACCAGGTTCATCGTGGCCGCCATGTTCGGTGCGCTCGCGCTGATGCTGCTCAACCTGGTGCTCGCGATGTTCGGGGTCGGCGGTGGGGAGGGCTTCGGCCTGCGCAGCGGCGGCCCACTGGCGATCATCTTCTCGCTGGTTGTCATCGGCATCGCGGCGTTCAGCTTCTTGATCGACTTCGACGCGGCTGATCAGATGGTCCGCGCAGGGGCGCCGGAGAAGGCCGCATGGGGCATCGCCCTGGGCCTGACGGTGACGCTGGTCTGGCTGTACATCGAGATTCTGCGGTTGCTCAGCTACTTCAACAGCGACTAGCCAAAAGCAACACCCCGAGAAAGCCCGGCGCATGCCGGGCTTTCTGTTTTGCGTTCGACTCCGTTTTGCGTTCGACTCTGCGCACAGACCGCGGTTCGTGCACAGATCCGTGCCGATCAGCAGCCGGGACTAGTGGAGGCGCTCGATGATCATCGCCATGCCCTGACCGCCGCCGACGCACATGGTCTCCAAGCCGAACGTTTTGTCGTGGGTCTGCAGATTGTTCAGCAGCGTGGCGGCGATGCGGGCGCCTGTCATGCCGAACGGATGGCCTAGAGCGATAGCGCCGCCCGACACGTTCAGTCTGTCCAAGTCCATGCCCAGTTCATCGGCCGAGGCGAGCACCTGAACCGCGAACGCCTCATTGATCTCGTAGAGGTCGATGTCGCCGATCGTCATCCCGGCGTTGGCAAGGGCCTTACGTGAGGCCTCGATCGGACCCAGACCCATGATCTCCGGCGACAGACCTGACACACCCGTTGCCACAATGCGTGCTAACGGGGTCAAGCCCAGCTCACGAGCTTTGGTGTCAGACGTGATGACCAGGGCCGCCGCGCCGTCGTTCAGCGGGCAGGCGTTGCCGGCGGTGACCGTGCCGTTGGGCCGGAATACGGGTTGGAGCTGGCTGACCTTCTCGTAGGTGGTGCCGGCGCGGGGCCCGTCATCGGTGTCGACCACTGTGCCGTCGGCGAGGGTCACCGGCGCGATCTCATTCTTGAAGAACCCGGCCTTGATCGCTTCCTCGGCGCGGTTCTGGCTGCGCACTCCCCACAGATCCTGGTCCTCGCGGCTGATGCCAGTCTTGAGGACGACGTTCTCGGCGGTCTGGCCCATCGCGATATACACATCAGGAAGCGAGCCGTCCTCGCGGGGATCGTGCCATTCCTCAGCGCCGGCCGCGGCCCGTTCCGAACGTTCCGTAGCGGCGGCGAACAGCGGGTTTCTGGTGTCAGGCCAGCCGTCGGAAAAGCCCTTGGCGAACCGGGAAACCGTTTCCACGCCGGCCGAGACGAAAGCGTGGCCTTCACCGGACTTGATCGCGTGGAACGCCATCCGGCTGGTCTGCAACGACGACGAACAGTATCGGTTGACCGTCGCGCCCGGGAGGAAGTCGTAGCCGAGTTGCACCGCGACCACCCGGCCGATGTTGAAGCCGGCCTCCCCGCCGGGCTGGCCGCATCCCATGATCAGGTCGTCGATGTCGTGCGGGTCGAGTGCGGGCACCTTGTCCAGCGCGGCGCGCACCATCTGTGCGGCCAGGTCATCGGGCCGCATGTCCACCAAAGAACCCTTGTTGGCCCGGCCGATCGGCGAGCGGGCGGTCGAAACGATAACGGCTTCAGGCATGACTTGAACCTAGCCCCTCACCGATGTGGCACGTGCGCCGGACCCGTCAGCCGGCGGGAGCGACGATCGGGGCGGGCACACCAGTCGAGCGGCGCCACAGCCTGCTCAGCGCGCCGACTCGGGAGGCCGGGGAACGCTGCTGCCACGGCAGATCCAGCCCGGTGTCGCCGGCGCACGTGCCCAGGGCCATGCGCAGCGCCGGCAAGAGTTGGCTGGCCGCTAACGAGTAGCCGACCGCCGACGGGTGGAACATGTCGTGGCTGAACAGCTCGTCTGGCGCCTTCCGGAACTCCGGGGCGAGAAGGTCGGCGAACGGCACCGGAACCCCGCCGGCAGCCCGTACAGCTGCAGCCTGTGCGCTCGCCAGCCGTAGGCCCCGGGTTCGGGCCACCGCCCGCAGCGGCTGCGGGATTGCGGTGATCACACCGAAGTCCGGACAGGTGCCCACTACGACGACGGCGTTGCTGGCGCGCAGCCTCCGCACCGCGGCACCCAGCCGGCGAGCCGACGGTCCCACTCCGTTGAGGGCGGTGACGTCGTTGGCACCGATCATGATCACCGCCGCATCCGGCGCCGGGCCCGCTACGAACATGGCGTCGATCTGGCCGGACAGCCCTTTGGACGTGGCGCCGACGATCGCCTTGGTGCTCAGCCGGACCCGCTTTCCGGACTCGTCAGCCAGTCCACGGGCGATCAGTACGCCGGGCACCTCTTCGGCTTCCCGACAGCCGTACCCGGTGGCGGTGGAGTCCCCGAAGATCATTAAGTGCAGGTCGAAGGGCACGTCGCGGTTCCACCGCTGCATCGCCGAACAGCCGGGTGCGTAGACGCCATCGGCTCGCGGAGGAATGTCCCAGGACTTCGGGATCACGCGGCGGGCCTGGTCGGCCTGGCCGGTCAGCAGGTTGCGGGCTCCGACCAAGGCGGAGCCTGTCGATGCGAGCGCGGCCGCGGCCGCCAGCGCGACGGTGGACCGCCGCGGTGCACGTCTGCCCACGCCATCAGTCTAGGTGCCTTGGACCTCGTTGTTTGCTCGGCAAATCGGTTTCTCGATCACATTGTTGTATCGAGTCCGGTATCATTTCGGCCTATTTGAGCGTTGAAATGCATACCGATGTCAAGCTAAGTTACCGAGGTTGGCTCAAGGCCCCGGGGACACTGCACTACAACGGCGTAGAAAGTGGTGGCGATGACCGCACCGAGCAAGGTACCGAGCACTTCGCGCGCCGCTGTGGGCGCGAATCGAGCGCGTAGAACCCGTAAGTTCCCCGTCAGCGACGGGTCACCGGTCGAACACCTCGAGGACGGGCCGAGTCTGGCCGGTCGGATAACCGCGTTGGTCGCGATGATGACCATCAAACCCACCCTTACGATTGGCAGCCTGGCACCGCGAATGCCCTGGCCGTGGGGCATGGTCGACTTCGTGGCCCGGGTCATGCGGCCCGCACCCGGGACCGTTCGCGCCACCATCGGATTGCCGAACTGCACGGGCCAACTGGTCCGGGCGGCCGGCGTGCTGCCGGCCGACGGTAGGCGCAGCGTCATCCTGTACCTGCATGGCGGGGCCTTCCTGACCTGCGGCGCGAACTCGCACGGTCGGCTTGTCACGGCACTCTCCAAGTTCTCTGACAGCCCGGTATTGCTGGTCAACTACCGGATGATCCCGAAACACTCGGTCGGGATGGCGGTCGATGACTGCTACGACGCCTACCGGTGGCTGCGGCGGCAGGGCTACGAGCCGGACCGGATCGTGCTGGCCGGCGATTCCGCCGGCGGCTACCTGGCGCTGTCGCTGGCCGAGCGCCTGCAGGACGAAGGCGAGCATCCCGCGGCTTTGGTCGCCATGTCGCCGCTGTTCGAGATCGACAACGAGGCCCGGAGCGGCCACCCGAACACCCGGACCGATGCGATGTTCCCGCCGCGGGCGTTCCACGCGCTGGTAGAGCTGATCCGGGAGGCCAACGAACGCCACATGGTCGACGGCCACCCCGAGGAGATCTACGAACCGATCGACCACATCGAGCCCGGGTTGCCGCGCACGCTGATCCACGTTTCCGGCTCCGAGGTGCTGATCAGTGATGCGCGCAAGGCTGCGCGCCGGCTGGCCGCCGCCGGTGTGCCGGTCGAGCTGCGGGTCTGGCCGGGTCAGATGCATGTCTTCCAGCTCGCCGCGCCCGCGGTGTCGGAGGCCACCCGCTCGCTGCGTCAGATCGGCGAGTACATCCGAGAGGCGACCTGGTAGCGGAATCGCGGGCCTGGGAGCATGGAGACATGCGGATCGCCCCACACATCAGCGAGCTCATCGGAAACACCCCCCTGGTAAAGCTGAACTCGGTAGTGCCTGAGGGCGCCGGAACGGTTGCCGCCAAGATCGAATACCTCAGCCCGGGCGGCAGCGCCAAGGATCGCATCGCGGTCAAGATGATCGACGCCGCCGAGGCTTCTGGAGAACTGCGCCCCGGCGGCACCATCGTCGAACCCACCTCCGGCAACACCGGCGTCGGGTTGGCACTGGTGGCGCAGCGGCGCAACTACCGATGCATCTTCGTCTGCCCCGACAAGGTGAGCGAGGACAAACAGAATGTGTTGCGGGCGTACGGCGCCGAGGTCGTGGTCTGTCCGACCGCGGTCCCGCCCGACCATCCGGACAGCTACTACAGCGTTTCCGACCGATTGGTCCGTGAGATCGACGGTGCATGGAAACCGGACCAGTACTCCAATCCGATGGGCCCGGAGAGCCACTACGAGACCACCGGACCCGAGGTTTGGCGGGACACCGACGGGAAGGTGACACATTTCGTCGCCGGCGTCGGCACCGGTGGCACCATCACCGGCGCCGGGCGGTACCTGAAGGAGGTGTCGGCCGACCGGCCGGAGGGGCCGGTCCGAATCGTGGGAGTCGACCCGGAGGGGTCGGTGTATTCCGGCGGCAGCGGGCGGCCGTATCTGGTCGAGGGCGTCGGCGAGGACTTCTGGCCGGCTGCCTACGACCCGGCGGTGCCCGACGAAATCATCGCCGTGTCGGATGCGGATTCTTTCGAAATGACCCGGCGGCTTGCCCGCGAGGAGGCGCTGCTGGTCGGCGGTTCCTGCGGCATGGCGGTCGTCGGTGCGATCAAGGTCGCGCTGGAGGCCGGGCCCGGCTCGCTGGTGGTCGTCCTGCTGCCCGATGGTGGGCGTGGCTACCTCTCCAAGGTTTTCAACGACACCTGGATGTCGTCCTACGGTTTCCTGCGCAACCGTCTGGACGGCACGATCGACGAACCCAACGTCGGGGACCTGTTGCGCCGCAAGTCCGGAGCATTGCCGGATCTGGTGCACACCCATCCCTCGGAGACCGTGCGCGACGCGATCGGCATCCTGCGGGAGTACGGGGTGTCGCAGATGCCGGTCGTCGGCGCCGAACCGCCGGTGATGGCCGGCGAGGTGGCCGGGAGCGTATCGGAGCGGGAGCTGTTGTCCGCGGTGTTCGAGGGCCGGGCAAAGCTCGCCGACGCGGTGGCGCAGCATATGAACCCGCCGCTGCCGCTGATCGGCGCCGGCGAGCTGGTCAGCAGTGCGGCGAAGGCGCTGCGGGAGTGCGATGCGGTGATGGTCGTAGAGGATGGCAAGCCGGTCGGCGTGCTGACCCGTCATGACCTGCTCGGCTTCCTATCGGAAGGCGATGCCCGCCGCTGAGCACTCGGGGGTCGGCGCGGTAGTGGGACACCGGCGGTACTTTCTCCGGTAGTGTGATCACCGCTTCTGCCGAGCTGAGCACCTGAAAGGCGCCCATGACCGAGCAACCGCCGGGTAGCAACCCGCCGCCGCCTCCGGGCGGCTACCCACCCCCGCCGCAGGGCGGTTATCCACCCCCGCCGCAGGGCGGCTACCCACCCCCGCCGCAGGGTGGCTACCCACCCCCGCCGCAGGGTGGTTATCCACCCCCGCCGCAGGGCGGCTACCCACCCCCGCCGCAGGGCGGCTACCCACCCCCGCCGCCGCCGATGCCGGGACCGGCGCTGCCGAAAGAGGCCTTCACGCCGTGGATCCATCGGGTCGGGGCCTACATCATAGATTCCATCCCGATCCTGCTGGTCGTCGGAATTGCACAGGGCATCGCCATCGGTACCGGCGACAACCAGTGCGTGAGTTACGGCAACGGCATCGCATGCACATCGAGCTACAGCGCCTTCGGCGTCATCATCATTCTGCTGGCGTCCCTTGCCGCGCTGGCCTACGCGTTGTGGAACTGGGGCTACCGGCAGGGAACCACCGGTTCGAGCATCGGCAAGTCGGTGTTGAAGTTCAAGGTGATCGCTGAGAAGACCGGACAGCCGATCGGTTTCGGAATGTCCGTTGTGCGCCAGATCGCCCACGTCGTGGACGCAGTTGTCTGCTACATCGGCTTTCTGTGGCCACTGTGGGACGACAAGCGGCAGACCTTCGCCGACAAGATCATGTCGACGGTGTGTGTGCCACTCAGCCCGCAGCCCCAGCAGCCGCATCAGCCACCGCCGCCGCGGCACTGATCAGCGGAATGCGCTGATCCCGGTCAGCGCCTCTCCGATGACCATCTGGTGCACTTCGGAGGTGCCCTCGTAGGTCAGTACCGACTCCAGGTTGTTGGCGTGCCTGAGCACGGGATACTCGAGAGTGATTCCGTTGGCGCCCAACAAGGTACGGCACTGGCGCGCGATCTTGAGTGCCTCCCGGACGTTGTTGAGCTTGCCGACGCTGACCTGTTCGGGCCGGATGCGTCCGTCGTCCTTCAGTCGTCCCAGCTGCACAGCCAGCAGCTGCGCCTTGCTCAGTTCGACGGCCATGTCGGCCAGCTTGGCCTGGGTGATCTGATACCCCGCGAGAGGTTTGTCGAACACCTCGCGGGTCCCGACATAGTCCAGTGTGGTCAGCAGGCAGTCTCGGGCTGCGCCGACGCTGCCGAACACGATTCCGAACCTCGCCTCCGACAGGCAGCTCAGTGGACCGGACAAGCCCCTGGCCTCGGGCAGTTGGGCGTCGGCCGGTAGGCGTAGGTCGTCGAAATACAGCTCGGAGGTGACCGACGCGCGTAGCGAGAGCTTGCCGCCCATGTCCCGGGCGCTGAGCCCCGGGGTGTCGGTTGGTACGACGAAGCCGACGATGCCGCGCGCTGCATCGTCGTGACTGCGCGCCCACACCACCGCGACATCGGCGACCGAGCCGTTGGTGATCCACATCTTCGAGCCGTTGAGAATCCAGTCCGATCCGTCGCGGCGCGCGGTCGTGCGCATCCCGGCCGGATTCGACCCGAAGTCCGGTTCGGTCAGACCGAAGCAGCCGATCAGTTCTCCGGCCGCCATTCCCGGCAGCCACCGGGTGCGCTGATCTTCGCTGCCGTGCCGATGTATGGCGAACATCGCCAGAGAGCCCTGGACCGACACCATGCTGCGCAGGCCGCTGTCGACCGCTTCCAGCTCCTGGCAGACCAACCCGTAGGCAGTCGCTGTCGACCCGCCGCAGCCGTAACCCGCCAAGTGCATACCGAGCACGCCCAGCTTGCCGAATTCGGCCGCCAATTCACGCACCGGGACCTGGTCTTCCGGGCGGGCCGCCTCGAACCACCTGGCGATGTGCGGGCGCAGCCGCTGTTCGCCGAACCGTCGGACGGTAGTTCGCAGTTCGATGTCCTCGGACGTCAGCAGGGAGTCGACGTCAAGAAGGTCTTCAGGGCCCATAGTGACTGTCTACACCGGTATGGACTCCGCGAGCACACCATTACCCTGTTCGGGATGAGTGAGAAACCGCGGCTGCAGGGCCTTGCCACCAAGGCCATCCACGCAGGATTTCGTCCCGATCCGGCAACTGGGGCGGTCAACGCGCCCATCTATGCCAGTTCGACGTTTGCTCAGGACGGGGTGGGCGGCCTGCGCGGTGGCTTCGAGTATGCCCGCACCGGCAACCCCACCCGTTCGGTTCTGGAGGCATCGCTGGCCGCGGTGGAGGAGGCCGCCTACGGTCGCGCCTTCAGCTCCGGTATGGCAGCCACCGACTGCGCGCTGCGCGCTGTTCTGCGGCCCGGCGATCACGTGGTCATTCCCGACGACGCCTACGGGGGCACGTTCCGGCTGATCGACAAGGTCTTCACCGAATGGGGCATCAAGTACACGCCGGTGCCGCTGGCGGACCTCGACGTGGTGCGTGCTGCCATCACCACGCGCACCCGGCTGATCTGGGTGGAGACGCCCACCAACCCGCTGCTTTCGATCGCCGACATCCCCGGGATCGTGCAGATCGCATCCGCGTCTGAGGTGAAGGTGTTGGTGGACAACACCTTTGCCTCACCTGCACTGCAACAGCCATTACTGCTGGGCGCGGACATCGTGCTGCATTCCACGACCAAGTACATCGGTGGTCACTCCGATGTGGTGGGGGGCGCGTTGCTGACCAACGACCAAGAGGTCGACGAGTCCTTCGCATTCCTGCAGAACGGCGCGGGCGCGGTGCCGGGCCCGTTCGACGCCTACCTGACTCTGCGCGGACTCAAGACGCTGTCGCTGCGGATGCAGAGGCACTGCGAAAACGCCGCACTGGTAGCCGAATTCCTCGACGGACATCCAGCCGTTGACACGGTGCTGTACCCGGGGCTGCCCGGGCATCCCGGCTACCGGGTAGCCAGCCGGCAGATGAGCGGTTTCGGTGGCATGGTGTCGGTTCGGATGCGCGGCGGGGCTGCCGCTGCGCATGAGTTCTGCTCTCGCACTGAGCTTTTCATTCTCGCAGAATCTCTGGGCGGGGTCGAGTCGCTGATCGAGCACCCGGGTGCGATGACCCATGCGTCGACGGCGGGATCGCAACTCGAGGTCCCCGACGACCTGGTTCGGCTCTCGGTGGGCATCGAGGATGCCGCCGATCTGCTCGGCGATCTCGGGCAGGCGCTGGATTAGTTCCGGGTGAGCGCCGGACGCACCACCGACATGGTGACGGCGAGGTTCATCTCGGGTAGGGCGCCCGCCGACTCGCCCATCCAACCGCCTGTGGTGATGTCGGTGCATCGAGCATGTACCCAGCGCCAGCCGCGTTCATTGAGGCTCAGCAGCGCACCGAGGCCGTCGACCGCATGCAGCAAGGAGATGATCGCAGCCGTCTGCGGACCGGGGGGTTGGCCGTCGAACAGGGCCGACAGCAGCTCGGAACGCGCTGTGCCCACCCGCTCGCGGTTGGTCAGCGGCCAAGAGTAGCTGCGCCGTAATCGCTTGGACGGTAATTGAATACGTCCGATCTGTCCGGTTCGTAGCAGGTGATCGCTCAGGTTGGACTCGGTGTGCCTGGCCAGCTTCGACAGCGCGGCAGACGGGGGCAACGGACGTTGGGACAGTAGCCGCAACGCGGGTGCACATACCGGGTCGACCGGCCCGCGGGGCGACAGCGCCACCAGCCGGCCGGCTTCGACTGGCTCACCGGCGACGGCAGGCCGGATCTGGCAGGCGTAGGCGAGGTCGAGCAGAACCGCCGCGGTGAGCACCCGTTGGCGGCGCGGCCGATCCAGTGCGGGCTGCCCGGCAGCGTTGTCGAGCAGCAGCAGGAACAGATCCTCGGCGATCCTCGCCATTACCGGACTGCAGACCGCCGGCGTGCCGGCTTTCCCTCGGTGCCGATGTCAGCTGTGGTAGGGCTCGGCGCTGACCAGTGTGACCTTGACGGTGTTACCGCTGGGCACCGTGTAGGTGCGCGATTCGCCGACCTTTGCGTCCAGCAGGGCACCGCCCAGTGGAGAGTTGGGCGAATACACCTCCAGCTTGCCGTCGGTGATGCCCTCCTGCCGGGTGGCGATCAGGAATGTCTCGGCATCGTTCTTGTCGTCGTCGTAGTACACCTTGACCACCGAACCCGGCAGAGCCACCCCGGACTGCTTGGGCGTCTCGCCCACCTTGGCGTTGTTGAGTAGTTCCTGCAGATGGCGGATGCGCGCTTCCTGCTGACCCTGCTCCTCGCGGGCAGCGTGGTAGCCGCCGTTCTCCCGCAGGTCACCCTCTTCGCGTCGATCGTTGATCTCGGCGGCGATGATCGGGCGGTTGGCGATCAGATGGTCGAGCTCCGCCTTCAACCGGTCGTGTGCCTCCTGGGTCAGCCAGGTGACCTGGGTGTCGGTCATTTCGTCGCGCTCCTGTCGTTATGTGGCGCCGGGGTGCCGCGTGTACCGCTGGCGTCGAATAACCGTCCCGGCGCTCAAATGCAGCAATACACGGCTCCCGGCGAGGAACCGTGTACCCATCCAGCGTACCACCGCCGGTCACGGGCAATTTACGGTTCCGCAGGGCTTGGCTATCCCGCAGCCTACGGCTGGGTCAGGTAAGCCGGGACGTTGGTGCCACAGCCGTAGATGTCACCGACCACCGGCCGGCGACTGGACTTCACGGTCGTGGTCACTTGAATCGTGGACTCCGACGACGCTGGTACCAACACCTCGCGCCGACCGGTCTCGGTGCCGTCGAGGGACCGGGCGCGCACGATGCAGACCGCGGGCTGCGAGGGATCCTCGCGCGTCACGGTGACCGTCACCGACACCGTCTCATCGTCGAGCAGTTCGTAGGCTCCCAGTTCGCCTTCGACCTCGCTGGTGCCGAGACGTTGCCACGCGGTGACGGCTACCGCCACCCCGGTTACCACCGCCAGTGCGGTCAGGGCGATGATCGTTGCGCGGTGCGCACGCCGCGCTTGGCGCTGCCGCCCGTAGCGGGCCTCGGGACGTTCGATCATCGGCTTGGGTGCCCGTCGTTCGAAGGATCTGCTCAGGACTGGAACTATAGGTCTGGACAGATGCCCGGTGGGTGACGACCAGTCAGAAGGACCTCGTAGGCGGATGAGACGACATGAGTGAACTGCGGTTGATGGCGGTTCATGCCCACCCGGACGACGAGTCCAGCAAGGGCGCCGCCACCACGGCCCGCTACGCGGCTCAAGGTGCTCGCGTACTGGTGGTGACGCTGACCGGTGGGGAGCGCGGCGACATCCTCAATCCCGCTATGGATCTGCCCGAGGTGCACGGCCGGATGGCGGAGATCCGCCGAGACGAGATGGCTAAGGCGGCCGAGATCCTCGGCGTGGAGCATCACTGGCTCGGCTTCGTCGACTCGGGGCTGCCAGAGGGTGACCCACCGCCGCCGTTGCCTGATGGCTGCTTCGCGCTGGCGCCGCTCGATGAGGCGACCGATGCGCTGGTCAAGGTGATACGAGAGTTCCGTCCGCAAGTGATGACGACCTACGACGAGAACGGCGGCTACCCGCATCCAGACCATATCCGCTGCCACCAGGTGTCGATCGCGGCATTCGAGGCCGCCGCGGACTACCGGCGCTTCCCCGACGCGGGGGAGCCGTGGTCGGTTTCCAAGCTGTACTACAACCACGGCTTTCTTCGTCAGCGCATGCAGATGCTGCAGGACGAGTTCGCCAAGAACGGCCAGCAAGGCCCTTTCGAGAAGTGGCTCAGGCACTGGGATCCCGACCATGACGTCTTCGCCAACCGGGTGACCACCCGCGTGGAGTGCGCGCAGTACTTCGCCCAGCGCGATGACGCGCTGCGAGCGCATTGCACCCAGATCGACCCCACCGGCGACTTCTTCGCCGCGCCGATCGAGTGGCAGCAGCGGCTCTGGCCGACAGAGGAGTTCGAACTGGCCCGGTCCCGGGTGCCGGTCCTGCTGCCCGAGAACGACCTGTTCGCCGGAATCGAGGAACTGTGAGCGTTGCTTTGACGGGGTACACCTTGGCGTCCGTGCTGATCCTGGCCGAAGACGCACCCCGCAACACCGGACCCGACTTCGGCAAGGCCAGTCCGTTCGGTCTCATCGTCGTGGTGCTGCTGTTGATCGGGACTTTCCTGTTGGTGCGGTCGATGAACCGTCACCTGCGGAAGCTGCCGGAATCCTTCGATCCGGAGCACCGGGATGAAGCCGGCGCCCAGAACAGCGCGGAACCCGACCCCGGCGCAGACCAAGGAGGTTCGCCGCGTGAACCCGGCGGGTAACACCCTCGGCGCAGCCACCAGCCCCTACCTGCGACAACACGCGGACAACCCGGTGCATTGGCGGCAGTGGACGCCGGAAGCGCTCGCCGAGGCCGAAACACGGGATGTGCCGATCCTGCTGTCGATCGGCTACGCGGCCTGCCACTGGTGCCATGTCATGGCGCATGAGTCGTTCGAGGACGACGAGGTGGCCGCGGTACTCAACGCCGGGTTCGTGTGCATCAAAGTGGATCGCGAGGAACGGCCCGACCTCGACTCGGTCTACATGAGCGCCACCGTCGCGCTCACCGGTCAGGGTGGCTGGCCGATGACCTGCTTTCTGACTCCCGACGGACGACCGTTTTTCTGTGGAACCTACTTTCCGAAACCCGGCTTCCTGCAGCTGCTCGCGGCCGTGACGGAGACTTGGCGCACCCGTCGCGACCAAGTAGAGCGGGCATCGGAACGCATTGCCGGCGAATTGCGTTCGGTTGCCTCCGGGCTACCCGCGCGAGGTGCACCGCCGGTGGGGGCCGACCTGTGCGATCACGCGGCGGCGGCAGTGATCGGTGGCGAGGACGCCGCCGGTGGGTTCACCGGCAACGCTGCTCGCGCGCCGAAGTTCCCGCCGTCGGCTTTGCTGGAGGCGCTGCTGCGGAACTACGAGCGGACCGGTGCGGCAGAAGTCCTGGCCGCGGTCGAGCGAACGTGCACCGCCATGGCGCGCGGCGGAATCTACGACCAGCTCGGGGGTGGCTTCGCCCGCTACAGCGTCGATGAGTTCTGGGTGGTGCCGCACTTCGAGAAGATGCTCTACGACAACGCCCTGTTGTTGCGGGCATATGCGCACTGGCTGCGGCGCACCGGTAATCCGTTGGCACGCAGGGTCGCCCAGGAGACCGCCCGCTTCATCATCGACTCTCTGGGTGTCGACGCGATGTTCGCGTCGTCGCTGGACGCCGACACCGGTGGCAGCGAGGGTCTCACCTACGTCTGGACACCGGAGCAGTTATGCGACGTACTCGGTGAGAGCGATGGCCGTTGGGCGGCAGCTGTTTTCCGCGTCACCGACACCGGAACCTTCGAGCACGGCAGCTCGGTGCTCCAGTTGCCGGACGATTCAGGCGACTCCGAGCGTTTCGAGCGGGTTCGTATCGCCCTGCGGACCGCACGGTCCGCGCGGCCCCAACCCGAGCGCGATGACAAGGTCGTGACAGCCTGGAACGGACTCGCCGTCACCGCGCTCGCCGAGGCGGGTGTGGCCCTCGACGAGCCCGGGCTCGTGGGGGCGGCATTCGACTGCGCGCGCAGCGTGCTGAACCTGCACCTGGTGGACGGTCGGCTGCGCCGGGCCAGTCTGGGTCGACGGGTCGGCGACAGCGCCGCCATCCTCGAGGATTACGCGGCCTTGGCTACCGGACTGCTGACGCTCCATCAGATCACCGGCGACGCCCAGTGCCACCGCGCCGCGACCGGGCTGCTCGACACCGCGCTCGACCACTTCGCCGATCCGCAACGCAGCGGCCGATGGTTCGATACCGCCGACGACGCCGAGCCACTGCTGGTCCGGCCTGCCGATCCGATGGACGGCGCCACCCCGTCGGGGGCGTCGGCGGTCGCCGAGGCGCTGCTACTGGCCGCGCACCTGTCGGCGGCTCCGAACGCAGACCGCTACGCAGCAGCCGCCGAGGCTACCCTCGCGTGCGCTACGCCTATCCTGGCCAGGGCCCCTCTCGCGGGCGGACATTGGCTCGCGGTCGCCGAGGCCGCGGTGCGTGGACCCATCCAGATAGCCGTGGCCTGCACGTCGACAGACTCTCCGCTGCTGCGTGCCGCACGAGAGTCGGCCCCCGGCGGAGCGATGGTCGTCGGCGGTGCGGTGGACTCCTCGGAGCTGCTCCGTGGCCGTGATCTGGTCAACGGCGCCGACGCGGCCTACGTGTGCCGCGGACGGGTCTGCGACCTGCCCGTCACCAGCGCTGCCGAACTCGTCGAGATGGTCGGCGTGCCCGACTAGCGTTCGGGTGCACGGTCAGAAGACTGCGAACCACATCGCGATGTAGTGACACGTGGCCGCCACCGCCGTGCAGGCGTGGAAGAACTCGTGGTGGCCGAACGTCGACGGCCACGGGTTCGGCCACTTGAGGCCGTAGAGCACACCACCGATGCTGTAGAGCGCCCCGCCCACGATCAGCAGCACCGTTGCCGCGATGCCGGCGCCGTGCATGATCGGCCCGATGAACCAGGCTGCGACCCAGCCCAGCAACAGGTACAACGGCACGCCGACCCAGCGCGGCGCCGACGGCCAGAAGCACTTGAGCAGCACGCCCGCCGCCGCCCCGCCCCAGACGATCCAGAACAGCACCATCCCGTCCCGCTGCGGTAGCGCCAGCAGCGCGAACGGTGTGTAGCTGCCGGCGATGAAGATGAAGATCATCGAATGATCGGCCCGCTTCATCCATTTGTGGAGCTTCGGGCGTTTCCAGTTCGTCCGGTGATAGGTGCCGCTGACCGCGAACATCGCGACGATGGTCAGCGTGTAGATCAACGTGGCGATGCCTGCGCGCGTGCCCTGCAACGACCACGACACCGACACCAACGTCGCGCCGGCGATGAATGCCACGACCGCCGAGTACACGTGGATCCAACCGCGCAGCCGCGGCTTGCCGATCAGGTGTGCGAAGCCTTCGGCGACAGCCTCCGGAAAGTCCTCGGGATGGCCTTGGGCCTGGCGTGGCCGGCCTTCGCCGGCGGTATCGAGCGGAGCGCTCATGTCACCTCCATCAACGCCCATGGGGAGCCACCCGATCACAGTAGTCTGGTCTTCTATGGACTTCATTCCCCCGCGCCTCAAAGAGCCGGCGTATCGGCTGTATGAGATGCGGTTGCGTCAAGAGTTGGCGCGGTCCAAATCTCAACTGCCCCGCCACATAGCGGTGCTGTGCGATGGGAACCGGCGCTGGGCACGTGACACCGGCCACCATGACGTCAGCTATGGCTACCGGATGGGCGCCGCCAAGATCGCTGAGATGCTGCGCTGGTGTCAGGACGCGGGCATCGAACTGACCACCGTCTACCTGCTGTCCACCGAGAATCTGCAGCGCGACCCCGGGGAGTTGGCGTCGCTGATCGAGATCATCACCGATGTCGTCGAGGAAATCTGCGCACCGGCTAATCAGTGGAGCGTACGCACCGTCGGCGACCTCGAACTGCTCGGCGAGGAACCTGCACGCCGGCTGCGCGATGCCGTGGAGGGTGCCGCGTCCACCCCCGGAGCCGGCCGCTTTCACGTCAACGTGGCGGTCGGCTACGGCGGCCGCCAGGAGATCGTCGAGGCGGTTCGCGGCCTGCTGGGCAAGGAACTGGCCGACGGCGCCAGCCCGGAGCAGTTGATCGAGGCCGTTACCGTCGACGCCATCTCGGAGAACCTGTACACCTCCGGGCAGCCGGACCCGGACCTGGTCATCCGCACCTCCGGCGAACAACGGCTGTCGGGTTTCCTGCTGTGGCAGAGCGCGTACTCGGAGATGTGGTTCACCGATGCGCACTGGCCGGCTTTCCGCCGGGTCGACTTCCTGCGCGCGCTGCGCGACTACGCCCAGCGGCACCGCCGGTACGGCATGTAGAACCTGCGGGCCGTGCCACACTTGGGGCTATGGCTGCGCTGTCCGCAGTGGTGTTCATGCTCAGCTGGTGGCTGGGGTTGTATCTGCTGGCACGCAGCCCGCGCAAACCGGTCACGGTGTTCGCCGCGATCGGCCTGACCAGTTTCGCGGTTGTGGTGGCCCTCGATGCCGTGCGGCTCACCAGCACGGCCTCTGCAGCGTTGCTGAGCCGGATCGAGATCTATTTGGTCGCAGTGCCGGGGATCGCCTGGTTCGCCGTGCTGCTGGAGCTGTCCCGGCCGAGTGACACCTACCGTTTTCGCCGGGCAAAGATCGCGATGGTGGCCGTGGTCGCGGCTACGGCGTTCGCGGGCGCGGCGCTGGCCGGCAACGTCGACGGTCCGCTGCGGGCCGGTCACTGGCTGATGTTCGCGGCCGTGTCGGTGCCGTCGCTGGGCGCGATGGTCACGGCGGTTCTACGGCGTGCCCAGCCCGGACGGGTGCTCGGGTTCGCGGTGGTCGCCACGTTGTTCTTCGCTCTGGGCAACGCGATACTGATCATCCCGCTCGGGCTGGTGCCGAGCTGGCTGGCGTTGGCCGCCACCGGTTTCGACGTCGCTCTGCTCGGCATCGCGGTGGCTCTGTGGGATGCGTTCGATGAGGGGCAGGCCCTGCGCGCCGACATGCTGCGCTCCTTCACCGCTACTGCGGTGATCTGCACTCTGTTCGGCGGTCAGGCGCTGATCGGGTTGGCGTTGACCGTCCGGGACAGCGCCGGCCAGACCGCGCTGACGGTGCTGTTGTTCACCAGCTTGGCGATTGCGATCTCGATCAACGTGCTGGCTGACCCGCTGGCAGGGGTATTGGACAGGCTGGCGTTCTCGCGCTCGCCGGCGCTGCGGGCCGACCGGGCGGTACTGCGCCAGGCCGAGGCGGCCCTACCGTTGCGATCGGAGAACCCGCTCGACGGGGTTGACGAGGACACCTTCGTTCGGCTGACCCGTCGCGCTCTGGGCCACTACGGCGATCTGTCCAAACTGCTCGCCAGTCCACTGACCGCCCTGCCGATCATCGACGAGCGGTTGGCCGCTCGCGGCGCACCCGATCAGCCGCTGGAACGGGCCAATGAGCTCAAGGCCCTGCTCGCCGACCGGATCGCACGGCTCAAGCCGCGCGACGGCGGCGATTTCGGGAAGACCGAGCAGTGGCGCCACTACAACTCGCTGTACTTCCCCTACGTCGCCGGAGTGCGGGCCTACGCGCAGAACGCCACCCCGTCCGGGCTGGATCCAGTGGCCCGTCAGGCATGGCAGTGGTTCGTCACCGAAGTGCCGCAGCGGTCGCTGCACAACTGGCAGAACGCTGCTGCCCGGATCATCGCTGCGGATCTGCGCGGCAGTCGGGTCCCCGCGACAGCACGCTGACCTGCGCTTGGCAGCGTTTGGCAGCGTTCGGTCTCGATTTGGCAGTGCTCGCTGGGCAGCATCGGCGGTGTCAGTACCTCGTCAGTACCTGTCAGTGCCTGGGAGTGCGCCGTCTGGCGTGACTCCTTGCCGCCGGGGCGGGGCGCCATCGTTTCGAGGTTAGGTGTGCGACCCCGCGCCCGGCCCCAACCAACCGAAGGAGAATCATGTCCGCAGCTTTCACCCGCTCCGACAGCCAGTCAGCCAGCCGCACCGACACCCGCGACAGCCTGCTGCGGCTGGCGATGCGCGCCGATGCGGTGCTCAGCGGCCTGGCCGGGATCGCGCTGCTCGCCTTCGCCCGCCAAGTGGCCGAGCTGTCCGGCACCACCGCCACCGCCGAGTACACGATCGGGGCATCGTTCGTCGTGTTCGGCCTCGCTGTGCTGGCGCTGGCCGCCAGGCCGCAGATACGCACCTCGGGCATCGTGCTGGTCATCGGTAATGCACTGTTCGCAGTCGCTACGGTCGTCGTGGTCATCGCCGGGGTGTGGTCGCTGACTTCCGCGGGTGTGGTTCTCACTCTGGGCACCGGCGTCTACACGCTCGTCATGGCCGAACTGCAGTTCCAGGGTGTGCGTCGCATCCAAGCCTGACAGGCCGGCTTCAGAGCTTGCGCAGTCGCAGTCGGTTGATCGCGTGGTCGGCGTCCTTGCGCAGCACCAGGGTGGCCCGTGGCCGGGTGGGCAGGATGTTCTCGATCAGGTTGGGCCGGTTGATCGAATGCCAGATGTCACGGGCGGCGAACACCGCCTGCTCGTCGGTCAGCGTGGCGTAGTGGTGGAAGTGTGAAGCCGGGTCGGCGAACGCGGTCGACCGCATGGTGAGGAACCTTGACACATACCACTGCTCGATGTCCTCGATCCGGGCGTCGACATAGAGCGAGAAGTCGAACAGGTCCGAGACCATCAGCGCGGGACCGGTCTGCAGGACGTTGAGCCCCTCGAGGATCAGGATGTCGGGGTGCCGGATCACCTGCATCTCGTCCGGAATGATGTCGTAGAGCAGGTGCGAATAGGACGGGACGCAGGCTTCGTCGGCGCCGGACTTCACCGCGGTGACGAAGCGCATCAGGGCGCGCCGGTCGTAGCTTTCCGGAAAACCCTTGCGGTGCATGATGTTGCGCCGCGCAAGCTCTGCGTTGGGGTACAGGAACCCGTCAGTGGTGACCAGATCGACGCGGGGGTGGTGCTCCCAGCGGGCCAGCAGCGCCTGCATCACACGCGCCGTGGTGGACTTGCCTACCGCGACGCTTCCGGCCACCCCGATCACGAAGGGCACCGGTCGGTCAGGATTCTGCTGCGGCTCGCCGAGGAATTCGGCGGTCGCGGCGAACAGTCGCTGGCGGGCGGCCACCTGCAGGTGGATCAACCGGGCCAGTGGCAGGTAGACCTCTTCGACCTCGAGCAGGTCGAGTTTCTCGCCCAGCCCGCGCAGCTTGACCAGTTCGTCTTCGGTCAACTTCAGCGGTGTCGACATGCGCAGCGCGCGCCACTGACTCCGGTCGAACTCCACATATGGGCTCGGCTCGCTCAGCCGCGGCATGGGGCTAAGTCTTGCAGTATCTGATCTGCCGCGACCGGCGGGGCGACCGGATTAGCGTTGAGACCATGCCGGAGATTCTGGATGCCGAGAGTGCCGTTCGCGAGTATGTACTGCTGGGTCTGCGCTTCGATCGGGTCGAGCAGGGTTATGTCGATTCCTTCACCGGTGATCCCGCGCTGCGGCGGGCCGTGGAATCCGAGCCGGCACCAGATCCGGCCGACCTGGCCCGACAAGCCAAGACCCTGCTGGCCGAATTGTCTGTTCTAGCTGGGCTGGACCGCGCTCGCGCGGACTACGTCGAATCCCACTTGCGCGCCCTGGCGTGTGCGGGACGCAAGTTCGCGGGCGATGCGGTCGGCTTCGTCGACGAGGTGCAGGCGTACTTCGACGTCCGCATCGAGAAGGGGAACCCGGACACCTACCGACAGGCGCACCGCAGGTTGGACGAAGCGCTCGGCGGCTCCGGTCCACTGGCCGCGCGGATGCAGGCCTACCGTGCGTCCGAGGAGATCCCGCCGCAGCGTCTCGAGGAGTGCATCCTCGCGTTCTCCAGCGCCCTGCGCGACCGGGTCCGCGCCGATTTCCCGCTACCCGACACCGAGACCATCGACTACCAGGTCGTCACCGACAAGCCGTGGTCAGGGTTCAACTACTACCTCGGTGGCTACCGCTCAACCGTTGCGGTCAACGCCGACCTCAAACAGCAGATGGCCAACTTGCCGCGACTGATCGCCCACGAGTCCTACCCGGGACATCACACTGAGCACTGCCGCAAGGAGGCCGGGCTGGTCGAGCGCGAAGGACACACCGAGCAGACGATCTTCCTGGTCAATACCCCCCAGTGCCTGATGGCCGAGGGTCTGGCCGACCTTGCGCTGCACGTCGCCGTCGGGCCGGGATGGGGGAGCTGGGCCGCTGAGATCTACGCAGACCTGGGTCTGAGATTCGACGGTGAACGCGCCGAAGCGGTGTCGGAGGCTGCCGCAGGTCTGTCCGGAGTGCGTCAGGACGCGGCCCTGATGCTGCACGACGAACACCGCGACGTCGATGACGTCGCCGGCTTCCTGCGTCGCTGGCTGCTGATCGACGACGTTCGTGCCCGGCAGTCATTGCGGTTTCTGTCCTCGCCGCTGTGGCGGGCCTACACCAGCACGTATGTGGAGGGTTACCGGTTGTTGCGGGAGTGGCTCGACGTCCGCCCGGGCGGTGTGAGCCTCACCGAACGGTTCGGCCGGCTGCTCGATGAGCCGTTGACCCCGTCGTCGCTGCGATCGGCCTGAACGACAGCAGCACCGTCACTCCAGTCACAGCAGCCCCGGCTCGGCACCGGTGGTTAGAAGTGCCCGACTCTGAGCGGCAAACCACGAACGAAGATGCGAGCGAAGTTGCGAGCGAAGGCATGAGCGAAGAGCGGCCACCGCGGTTGTCGCTCATCTGCGGGCAAAGAGCCCACCACGTCGGCCGCGGAGGCAGACGAGGCAGATGAGGCCCGTGAGAATCGAGGTGAACGAGTTTCGCCCGGGTCTAGCGTCGCCGGCCCAGAGTCCGCAGCCGGACGCCGACACCGCCGGATTACGCTGCAACCATGACCGCTGACTCGACTGTGACCTCCTCTGCCGCCCCCGGCGCCGACTACGCCGACGTTGCCAGCACCGCCTACCGCGCGGCACTGCAGGTTATCGAGACGGTCGAACCTCGCATCGCGGCCGCGACCCGCAAGGAGCTTGCTGACCAGCGCGACTCGCTCAAACTGATCGCCAGCGAGAACTACGCCTCGCCCGCGGTGCTGCTGACCATGGGAACCTGGCTTTCGGACAAGTACGCCGAAGGCACCATCGGGCACCGCTTCTATGCCGGCTGCCAGAACGTCGACACGGTGGAGAGCGTCGCAGCCGAGCACGCGCGAGAACTGTTCGGCGCCCCGTACGCTTATCTGCAGCCGCACTCCGGCATCGACGCGAATCTCGTTGCCTTCTGGGCGATTCTGGCCACCCGGGTGGAGGCGCCGGATCTCGCCGAGCGCGGTGTGAAGCACATCAACGATCTGTCCGAGGCGGACTGGGAGCAGTTGCGCAACAAGCTGGGCAACCAGCGGTTGCTGGGCATGGCATTAGATGCCGGTGGGCACCTTACCCACGGTTTCCGGCCCAACATCTCCGGGAAGATGTTTCACCAGCGCAGCTACGGTACCGACCCGGCGAGCGGCCTGCTCGACTACGACGACGTCGCCGCGGCCGCGCGCGAGTTCCGGCCGCTAGTCATCGTGGCCGGCTACTCGGCGTACCCGCGACGGGTCAACTTCGCCAAGATGCGTGAGATCGCCGACGAGGTGGGCGCCACGCTGATGGTCGACATGGCGCACTTCGCCGGCCTGGTCGCCGGGAAGGTCTTCACCGGCGATGAGGATCCGGTGCCCCACGCCCACGTCACCACCACGACCACGCACAAGTCCCTGCGCGGGCCGCGCGGCGGCCTGGTGCTGGCCACCCCCGAGTACTCCGAGGCCGTCGACAAGGGCTGCCCGATGGTGCTCGGCGGGCCGCTGTCGCATGTGATGGCTGCCAAGGCGGTCGCGCTGGCCGAGGCCCGTCAGCCGGCCTTCCGTTCGTATGCGCAGCGGGTTGCCGACAACGCTCAGGCACTGGCCGAGGGGTTCCTCACCCGTGGTGCGAAGCTGATCACCGGCGGAACCGACAACCACATCGTGCTGCTGGACGTCACCAGCTTCGGGCTGACCGGGCGCCAGGCCGAGGCGGCGCTGCTCGATGCCGGCGTCGTCACCAACCGCAACGCCGTACCGTCGGACCCGAACGGTGCCTGGTACACCAGTGGAATCCGTTTCGGAACCCCGGCTCTGACCACTCGGGGATTCGGCGCTGCCGAATTCGACCGGGTTGCCGAACTGGTCGTCGACGTTCTTGCCAACACGCAAGCGGCACAAGGACCTAGCGGGCTGTCGAAGGCCAAGTACACCTTGGCTGACGGCACTGCCGAACGGGTGCACGCGGCTTCGGCGGAGATGCTGGCAGCCAATCCGCTGTACCCCGGTCTGACGCTCTGATCGTCGCAATATAGCCCGGCCGCGAAGGTCATTCCCGCGCGTGCGACCAAGATCGCAGACCTGCCTTTTAGCGTCGGAGCCTCAAGCATGGCTACCGCGCCCAGCAAACTCATCACGACGACTTTCACGGCCGATTGAAGGCAAGGCGGACGGTGGTGGAGCCGGGTAGTTGATCGTTGAGATCACACGATTCGGCTGCCGTTCCGGGTCGGTGCGTGAGTATGCGGCTTGACAGCGAGGGGCTCGAATCCGGAGGAGGCGGAGTTCGCTGTAGATCGAGCGTGCACACTTTTATCACTAGTCACAGATGTATATCTGGCGATTTTATTGTTCAAGTTCCATTGCTGGAGGTCGCACGTATATCTCGAGCCATACCGGGGATTCGCGGGAGAACTTGTGCACGAGGCGGGTGGATTTCGCTGGTACGCTCCATCCGGTCAAGGGGGATTGTGAACATAACTACGTTCAGTGCTTGCGAGGTCGCTGGCAAATCACGCCGTGATCTCGATGGCCCGCCGAGTGTGTCGCCTGCCGTGCAGCCGTGGCCGCGTTGATGATGACAGTTCCGCAGACCGTCGGCCGGGGCGAGGTACCCGCTGGTGATGTCATCGGTGTCGAGTTGACCGTCGACGGCATGTTGGTGATCGGCGGCCGACTGGAACTGATGGACTTCCCGGTTTCTTTGGGTATCCGGCCCAACATCGCGAACCGGGAGTTGCAGGATCGAGTGTGGGACCAGGTCGCCCGCGACCTGACCGCGCAAGGGGT
Organism: uncultured Mycobacterium sp.; assembly: GCA_964513475.1. GTDB lineage: Bacteria > Actinomycetota > Actinomycetes > Mycobacteriales > Mycobacteriaceae > Mycobacterium. The sequence goes on from CAZEMS010000018.1 coordinate 44,034, forward strand.
ACTCGACGCGTTCGGTATGCCTCATCCGGAGGTCGCTGCCATGTTCGACTGCCTGGGTAGGCCCGAGCGTGTGCTTGAAGGTCGTTGGTGGCGACGCGACGTGCGCGGCTGCAAGATGCTTCGGTTTGTGGTGTGCCGGAGGGGTGACCGGCACGTCGTTGCGGCTCGTGACGAGGCGATGTTGGTGCTGCAGAGGGTCGCACCGCAGATCGGGCTGGCCGCGATGGTGAACACCGTGATAGGCGATGCGACGGCGGCACCTGTTGAGCCACTGACGGGCCTAGCGGCCGAACTTGCCGAAGCCCGGACGGCGAAACAGCTTGAGCGGTTCGGCATCGCGCCGGCGTCGGCCCGTGCCTACTCGGACGTGGTCGCAGATCCGAGCAGTTGGGTGGAGATCACGGCGACTGAGCGGCATGCCGGTGGTACCACCAGCAGGGCCGAAGCGGCTGCTGGGGTTCTCGAATCCCAGCACGGCAGGATCGTGGCTGTCCCGCGCCGCGTGTGCGGCGAACTGTACGGGAGCTTTCTCCCGGGGACTAAGGAGAACCTCCAACGTGCACTCGACGGGTTGATGGAATTCATCCCTTCGAAGTCGTGGTTTGGCCAAATCGACATCGTTGCCGCGCACCAGAACTGCGAGAAAGCGCAAGCCGGTGGCTGATACTGGCCCATGTTCGGAAGGCGACGAGGTGCACGATGACCTCGCCGCGCTCGACTTCGCCTGCGGGCCCGAAACCGACGCCGACGACAGCGTCGCGATCGACCTGGTCACCATTGCCAATCCTCCTGGCACCGTGGCGTTCTCAACATCTGTCGATGGATGCAGTCAACGAATCGAACTCGGGGAGAAGGCAACCAGGATGACCGAGTCCGAGCTTGCCGAGGAGATTGTGCTTATCGCGGACTTGGCCAATCAAGAGGCCAGGTCAGCTCAGTTCTCCGACATGCTCGCGAGCATGCGCGACGAGGGGCACGACAGCGTCACCACTCGCGACTTCCTGTCCCGCGAGCTCAGTCTGCCCTCGCCGGAGGAGGCTCGCGCCGCTAGAGCACGTATCTTCGCCGCTAGGTACTCCGACGATGTCTGACAACTTGGCAGGCCTCTTCGGCGCGGCCGTCGGGATGCTGGGCAGTGCGCCGGCGCGCTCACTGGAACTGTTCACCGAGATCACTGCGGTCGACGAATCGGCCTGTGATGCATGGGTGGGCCGTATTCGCTGCGGGGATGCCGACCGGGCCACCTTGTTCCGCGCCTGGTACTCACGAACGAAATTCGGGCAGCTGGCCGGTGCTGCGGAGCTGTCCATGAACGGACTGAGTGCCCGCATCGGGATCGGCGGACTGTACGGCGACATCACTTACCCGATTAACTCTCCGCTGGCGATTACGGTGGGTTTCGCCGTCCGAGAGGCGTCGGTGGGCAACTACTCCGATGCCATGGAAGCGCTCGATGATGTGCCTTCCTCCGGTGCTGAACACTTGGTTTCCTGGGCAAGATCGGTGATATACGGTTCGGCCGAGCGTTGGACCGACGTAGTCAGCGAAGTCCGAGGGGCGGGAAACTGGCCGGACAGGTTCCTCGCTGCTGCCGGGGGTGTCGCCCACGGAGTCGCTGCCGCCAATCTGGGTCTGTTCACCGAGGCCGAACGCTGCCTCGCAGAAGCGAATTCGTCACCGGCGGGGGAGGCATGCGCCCCAACCATCGCCTGGTATCTGGCGATGAGCCGCCGGGCCCACGGCAGCGAGGAGTCCGCGGTCGCACTGCTGGAATGGTTGGAGGCCACCTACCCCGAACCGAAAGTAACTGCAGCGCTGAATGATCCTAACTTCCGGTTGGTGACAACAACGGCTGAGCGGATCGCATCGCGACAGGACCCGTGGGATCCGGGCAGTGCTGCCGCAGACGACTTCGGCAGAGAGAAGCTGCTCGCTGAAGCGCAGGCCGAACTGGACCGCCAGATTGGGTTGGGCCGGGTGAAAGAGCAGCTGGAGCGCTATCGTGCTGCTACCCAAATGGCCAAAGTGCGAGCGGCCCGAGGAATGAGGGTGACTCAGGCGTCCAAGCACATGATCTTTACCGGACCACCGGGGACCGGCAAGACCACTATCGCGCGAATAGTTACCAACATCTTGGCTGGGCTGGGTGTCATCGCTGAGCCAAAGCTGATCGAGACGTCGCGCAAGGACTTCGTGGCAGAGTACGAAGGGCAGTCGGCAGTGAAGACTGCCCGCACCATCGACCGTGCTCTGGGTGGCGTCCTGTTCATCGACGAGGCGTACGCCCTGGTGCAGGAGCGTGACGGGCGGGCTGATCCGTTCGGGACCGAAGCGCTCGACTCTCTGCTTGCTCGAATGGAGAACGACAGGGACCGACTGGTGGTGATCATCGCCGGATACCGATCTGACCTCGACAGGCTATTGGAAGTCAATGATGGTCTGCGATCGCGATTCGCGACCCGCATCGACTTCGACTCCTACTCGCCCGATGAGATCGTTTCGATCGCTAAAGTTATCGCCGATGACCATGATTCAACGCTGAGCGTTGATGCTGTCGAGCAGGTGCGCGAAGCGGCGTCGCTGCTGAGTCGAAGCGCGGTGAATGAAAAGCCAGCGCTCGACGTCGCAGGAAACGGTCGCTACGCCAGACAGATCGTCGAGGCAGCGGAGCAGTCCCGCGACATTCGGTTGGTGCGATCCCCGAACATCGAGGGCCTGAGCGTCGAGAAACTGAGCGAAATCAATGGCGAGGACGTGGCCACAGCGATCGAGTCTGTGCACGCCCGTCTCGCCATCAGCAGGTGAGATGATGGCAGGTTTTCGGCTTACGACAAAGGTTCAGGTCAGCGGCTGGCGCTTTCTGCTCAGGAGGGTCGAGCATGCGATCGTGCGCAGAGACACCCGAATGTTTGACGACCCAGTGCAATTCTATGGCCGGGCGGTGTCTGCGGGAATGGTGATCGCAGCGTTGGTGTGTGTCGGTGCGGCACTGCTCGCCTACTTCAAGCCGCTCGGCACCAGGGGCGGGGAACGTCTTCTGGTGGATCGGGCAACCAATCAGCTCTTCGTCGTGATACCGGGCAGCGAACAGTTGCGGCCGGTATACAACTTGACTTCGGCACGATTGGTGCTGGGAAACGCAGGCAGTCCCTCCGCAGTGAAATCCGCAGAGCTGGAACAGATGACCAAAGGTCAGCCAATCGGAATTCCGGGCGCACCTTACGCGACTCCAGTCGCTCATGCCGCAGAGTCGACGTGGGCACTGTGTGACACGGTGATCCGACCGGAGAGTGTGACACCTGCCGTCGAGAGATCGGTGATTGCCCTGCCACTGACTTTGGATGAAGCAGTTGCGCCGATGCAGGCGGGCCAGGGCATGCTCGTCACGTACCGAGATGCGAACTGGCTGGTCACCGCTGATGGTCGGCACGCGGTCGATCTGGCCGATCGTGCTATTACCTCGGCGGTGGGTATTCCCGTCACCGCCGAGGCTGCCCCCATTTCGGAAGATCTGTTCAACGCGCTGCCCAATGCCGGGCCGTGGCAGCTACCGCAGGTTCCGGCTGCCGGAGCGCCCAACACCGTTGGACTGCCGGCGGAGCTGGTGATCGGATCGGTACTTCAGACCGTCACTGAGTCCGAGAAGCAGAGCTTTGTTGTGTTGCCCGATGGTGTGGCGAAGATCAATGCCACGACCGCCGCGGCGTTGCGGGCCACGAACTCGTTCGGTCTGATCGCTCCTCCGTCGGTCGAAGCCAGCACCGTCGCGAGGATCGCCGAACGGGTATACGTCTCACCCCTGCCGGACCGGCCGCTACAGATCCGACTCCGCGAGGATGCTCCGACACTGTGCTGGGCGTGGCGACGAACCCCAGGCGACCAGGCGCCTGCGACCGCGGTGATAGGTGGACGGCACCTGCCGATCCCGGCGTCGGCCATGAATAGCGGGATCAACCAGATCGGTGGCGGGTCAACCGTGTACGTCAACGGGGGGACATACGTTCGTATTCAGGCGCCTGACCCGCGCTATGGCGAGAGCCGCTACTACATCGACCCGCAGGGTGTGCGCTACGGTCTGCCGGACGAGGAAACCAGCAGCATCCTGGGATTGACCACGCCGTTGATGGCGCCCTGGCAGGTGGTGAGTCGGCTGGTCGAGGGTCCCATGCTGTCCAGGACGGCGGCGATGCTGGAACACGACACGCTGCCGGCAGACCCCGATCCGCGGAGAGTCGGTGACTCGTTGACCGGAGACTCGCCGGCCACGCCGGGTACGTTGGGCACTTCTGGTCGTTGATGGCCACCAAGAAGTTGACCCCCAACGTCAAGCGGGGACCGCGCCTGACGCCTGGTGAGATCGATGTCCGTCCCCCTGAAGATCTGGGCGTTGACGTCCCGCGGTCCGGCGTTCAGAAGGCATTGCCCTGGGTGATGGGCGGCGGAATGCTCGGCATGATCGCGATCATGGTTTTCAGCGGCGTTCGAGCGCTCTCGCCGTACATGCTGATGATGCCCCTCATGATGATCATGGCCACGGTCGGCTTCATGGCTGGCGGCGGGCCGGGCGGTAAACGGGTGCCGGAGATTAACGCCGACCGCAAGGAGTATCTGCGATATCTGGCGGGATTGCGGAACCGGGTGACCACGTCAGCGGCCGCGCAGGTTGCGTTCTTCAACTATCACGGGCCGCATCCCGATGACCTGCTGTCCATCGTGGGAACTCACCGTCAATGGTCGCGACCGTCGAATGCAGATTTCTATGCCGCCACCCGAATTGGGATAGGTGCGGAACCCGCGGTGGATCGGCTGCTCAGGCCCGGGCTAGGCGGAGAACTATCCGGGCCGGCGAGCGCGCCGCAGCCCCACCTGGAACCGGTCAGCCACATGTGGGTGACGAAGTTTCTGCGTACCCACGGCCTGATCCTTGACTGCCCCAAGCTAGTTCAGTTGCGTACGTTTCCGACTATCGCTATCGGCGGTGATGGGCGGGCAGCAGCCGGCTTGCTCAGAGCTGTGATCTGTCATCTGGCCGTGTTCCATTCACCCGATCTGCTTCAGATGCGGGTGATGATCGACGATCCAGAAGACCCGGACTGGTCTTGGCTCAAGTGGCTGCCGCATGTGCAGCACCATTGCGACACTGACGGAGCAGGGACGGCCCGGCTGATCTTCACTCGTCCGGACGGTTTGTCCGATCTTTTTGCCCGCGGACCCCACGCCGCAGAAGCTGCTCCGACTGGCCCATACGTTGTCGTCATCGACGTTACCGGTGGCAGGGCCGGATTCCCGGTGGATGGTAGAGCCGGCGTCGCTGTGATCACGTTAGGTAACCACCGTGGCTCGGCCTACCGGATCCGGGTCGAACCCGATGGCACTGCTGACGACCGCCTGCCGAGCCAGACGTTTCGGCGAGTGGCGAGAGTCGCCGACCGAATGACACCGGAGCAGGCCAACCGTGTCGCGCGCAAACTGGCCGGCTGGTCCGCCGCCGGAACCATCATCGACAAGAGCCTGCGAACGCAGAAGAAGGCTATCGGCGAATGGCACCAGCTGGTCGGCGCGCACGCTGTTGAGGAGGTGACGCCGAGCCGGTGGAGGATGTTCGCTGACCTAGACCGGGACCGGCTCCGAATTCCGTTCGGGCATGAGCTCAAGAGCGGCGAGATCATGTATCTCGACATCAAAGAAGGTGCGGAGTTCGGTGCGGGTCCTCATGGAATGCTCATCGGTACAACCGGATCCGGAAAATCCGAGTTCCTCCGTACCCTCATCCTGTCGTTGGCTGCCACGCATCATCCCGATCAGGTGAACCTTCTGTTGACAGATTTCAAGGGCGGTTCGACCTTCCTGGGTATGGAAAAACTGCCACACACTGCGGCGGTGGTCACGAACATGGAGGAAGAAGCCGAGCTAGTGAGCCGGATGGGGGAGGTTCTCACCGGCGAGTTGGACCGCAGGCAGTCGATCCTGCGAAGCGCAGGTATGCAAGTGGGAGCCGCCGGGGCGCTGTCCGGCGTCGCGGAGTACGAGAAGCATCGTGAGCGCGGTGCCGATCTTCGTCCGCTGCCGACCCTCTTCGTTGTGATCGACGAGTTCGCGGAACTGCTGCAGAACCACCCTGACTTCATCAACCTTTTCGATCGCATCTGTCGTGTGGGCCGGTCTCTTCGAGTGCATTTGCTGCTGGCTACCCAGTCGTTGAACACCGGGGGCGTCCGAATCGACAAGCTTGAACCGAACCTGACCTACCGAATCGCTTTGCGCACGACGAGTTCAGCGGAGTCAAAGGCGGCAATCGGCACGCCAGAAGCGCAATACATCTCGAACAACGAAAGCGGTGTCGGGTTCCTACGCGTCGGCATGGAAGATCCAGTCAAGTTCCGCAGTGTCTACACAGGAGTGAACTACGTTCCGCCATGCGCAGCGGGAGACGATGGAAACGAGCGGCCCGCCGAGCAGTCGCGGAGCGGGCCTCGAGTCAGAACCTTCACGGCTGCACCGATGCTCGCCGAACCGGAGGTGAATCACCCGTGACACTCGAGTCTGAGCAGCGCGTACTGCGCGAGGTCGTCCTTGACCAACTGACGGTGAACGACAGTCACGCATACCGAATGTGGTTGCCGCCGCTGAGCGATCCGGTGCCAGTCGATGAACTCAACCGACGTGATGAGCAGCGGCGGCCACTTCGTTTCGGCCTGGGCATCATGGATGAACCCCGTCGGCACCGCCAAGAAGTGTGGGGCATAGACGTCTCGGGCGGCGGTGGGAACATCGCAGTCGGCGGCGCGCCGCGGACCGGCAAGTCGACGTTTCTGCAGACGTTGATGCTATCCGCTGCCGTCTCCCACACGCCCCGGCAGGTGCAGTTCTACTGCATCGACCTTGGCGGGGGCGGGCTGATGTACCTGGAGGACCTGCCACATGTAGGAGGAGTGGCGACGCGCTCCGAGCCCGACAGGGTGAACCGGATCGTCGCAGAAATGAAAGGCGTTTTGCGCCAACGCGAAACGACATTCAAGGAGCACCGTGTCGGTTCGATCGGCGCCTACCGACAGCTACGCGCCGACTCGACCCATCCGGTGGCTGCCGACCCCTTCGGAGATGTCTTCCTAGTCATCGATGGATGGCCGGCTTTCGTCGCCGAGTTTCCCGATCTGGAACCAGTGGTTCAGGACCTGGCCGGACAGGGGCTCGCCTTCGGTGTGCATACCGTTGTGGCGACTCCGCGATGGACGGAGTTGAAGTCCCGCGTCCGCGACTATCTCGGTACCAAGATCGAGTTCCGGCTCGGGGACGTGAACGAAACTCAGATCGACCGGATCACCCGCGAGATTCCGATAGATCGGCCAGGTCGAGCGGTATCGATGGAGCAGCACCATCTGATGATGGGCGTACCCCGGCTTGATGGTGTTCACAGCACCGAGAACCTGGCGTCGGCGATAGCCGAAGCCGTTGACACTGTCTCGGCGAGTACGAGCGATCGGGCCCCGCAAGTGCGCGTTCTTCCCGAGCAGATCCACCTTCATGATATGGATCCGGATCCGCCCGGACCAGCGGCCGACTACCGCACGCGCTGGTCTGTGCCCATAGGCATCCGCGAGTCGGATCTGTCGGTCGTGTACGACCACATGCATGCGACACCACACCTACTGATCTTCGGCGCGCCGAAGACCGGTAAGACTAGGATCGCTCACGCGGTCGCGCAGGCGATCTGCGCGCGAAATGCCCCGTCGCAGGTCCGCTTCATGTTGGCCGACTACCGATCGGGTCTGCTGGACGCGGTGCCGGAGAGTCACCTGCTGGAAGCGGGTGCCGTCAATCGCAACAACGCGAGCCTCGAGCAGTCCATCGAGGCCCTTGCGATCAACCTCCAGAGGCGCCTTCCCCCGCCCGATCTGACGACGTCCCAGTTGCGGGCGCGGTCATGGTGGACCGGGCCCGACGTGGTTCTGCTGGTCGACGATTGGCACATGATCGTCGCGGCGGGTGGAGTCAAGCCACCGATGGCCCCGCTCGCGCCGTTGCTACCTGCTGCTGCTGATATCGGCCTGCACATCATTGCCACGTGTCAGATGAGCCAGGCCCATCGGGCCACCATGGACCGGTTCGTGGGTGCCGTCTACGGCGCGGGTTCACCCACCCTTTTTCTGTCGGGGGAGAAACAGGAGTTTCCTTCGGCCGAGATAAAACTCAAGAGAAGGCCACCTGGACAGGCATTCTTCGTTTCTCCGGATGGCAAGGAGGTCATTCAGGCGGCGTACGTCGATCCGCCAGGAGAAATTGCGTTCGGACCACCATCGGAGGGTGGATAGACTTGGGGTGGATGCTGAGGGGAACGACCCAACAGCCATCTCAGCAAACAGATCGAGAGATCTCATGGAGTTAGCTGCGCGGCGGCGGTCTAGGTGCTTGGCGCGGTAATTCCATCGGTGTAGGAACAGGCTAGTAATAGGTAAAGGAGCAGTAGCCATGCAGCCTATGGCCCATGATCCAGGTGCCGCGGCGATCGGTGCGCACGTAGCAGCGAACGGCTCTCGTGGCCTCGCGACCGGCACGACCGTTGGCGCTGCGACAACAGCGTTGCTGCCCGCCGGTGCCGATGAGGTGTCTGCTTGGGCTGCAACGGCGTTCGCGGCCGAGGGTGTCGCGATGCTCGGCATCAACACCCTCGCTCAACAAGAACTGTGCAGGGCGGGTGCTTTGTATGTGGAGATTGCCGCTCTTTACACCGCGGTCGATGAAGCCGGCGCCGCCGGTCTGTCCTGAGCGCTGAGCTCTCGGTCGAGGTCAAATCCTGCATGTTGATCTACTTCGCGCTGCCACCGGAAGTCAACACCGCGCGCCTGATGGCCGGTTCCGGTCCAGCCCCGATGTTGCAGGCGGCTGCGGGATGGGAAGGGCTAGCGGCAGCCTTGGAGATCCAGGCCGATGAACTCGCCGCGAGCCTGTCAGCGTTGGCTTCGGTCTGGTCCGGTGTCGCCGGCGAAAGGGCTCTCGCTGCAACGATGCCGATGGTCGCCTGGCTGCGTACGGCTTCGGCCCAGGCGCACAAGCGTGCGATACAGGCTACGGCGCAGGCAGATTCGTACTCGCTGGCCGTTGCCACCACCCCGCCGCTCCCGGAGATCGAGCAGAACCACATCACGCACGCGGCCCTGGAAGCCACCAACTTCCTCGGTGTGAACACGGTCCCGATCGGCCTGAACGAAGCGGACTATTTCGTCCGCATGTGGAATCAGGCCGCTGGCGCGATGCAGGCCTATCAGGCTGAGACCGCGTTGAACGTCACTTTCGAACCGATCCTGCCGATGGGACCGATCGTCGCCCCGGGTACCGGTGAAGTCGTTGCAGCCGGTGCCCTCGATCGATCCGTGGCATTGCTGCCCGGCGCGGCAGCTCGCGAGACAACCTTCACTCGCGTGAGTCTGCAGGCCGCTGCCGAGTCGGCGGGTCTGCGGGAAGGCCGCGTCATCACTCAGTCCACCCAAGCCGATGCGGATCAGCCGGTGTGGCAGGGAGCCCAACATGGTGTACAGATGATGTCCCAGCTGGGCTCCGTGATGGGGCAGGTTCCACAGCAAGGGGGCCAGCTGCTGTCCCAGCCGGTTCAGCAGCTGTCTCAACCATTGCAGCAGGTGGCGTCGCTCTTGGGCCAAATGGGTGGGAGGGGTGCTGACGGGCCCGGTGCGCAGTTGGGACTCATTGGTGCCAGCCCGTTCTCGAACCATCCACTGGCGGGTGGAGCAGGACCAGCCTCAGGCGCGGGCCTGATGCGGGCGGCAGCGTTGCCTGGTGCGGGAGGAAGTCCGGCTCGCACACCGTTGATGGACAACCTGGTCGGCAGGGAGTTCGGCACGATGGTGTCACCGGTCGCGATGGGCGGGACCGGAGTCTCCGCGCCATCCGGCCCGGTTCCGATCGGGGCCGGCGGTGGCGCTCTTGGTCCGATGGGCATCAACGGGCAGGGCGCCAAGAACGCTAGTTCCAAACCCAGTTTGACGGCGCCGGCTCCGTTGGTCCACGACCTCGGCGAAGAAGACGGGGACGACTGGTAGCGCTATCCCGGAAGCTTTCCAGCCACTCGGCGGGAAGGACTCGCCAGCACATGGTGAGGAAACCGAAAGAAAGAATAGGTATTTCTCTATGCCACAGATGAATACGGACGGTGCCGTCCTCGCCAAGGAAGCATCGAATTTCGAGCGCATCTCCGGTGAGCTCCGGGGTGTCATCGCGCACGTGGAATCGACTGCGGCCGCGCTTCAATCGCAGTGGCAGGGTCAGGCCGGGTCGGCAGCTCAGGCAGCGGTGATTCGTTTCCACGAGGCCGCCGCACGCCAGGTTCAGGAACTGAACGACATCTCGGTCAACATTCACACCAGTGGAATGCGCTACTCGGCGACCGACGAGGACCAGTCCGCGGCCCTGTCGTCGGCAATGAACCTGTGACCCTCACACGAAACCGAAACGGAGATACTAGATGACTGAACAGGTGTGGAACTTCGCGGGGATCGAAGGCGGAGCCAGTGAGATCCAGCGTTCCGTGGCGACCACCGCGGGGCTACTCGACGAGGGAAAGGGTTCTCTCGCCGCTCTCGCCGCGGTTTGGGGTGGAAGCGGTTCCGAGGCATACCAGAGTATTCAGATGCGTTGGGACAGTGCCGCAGCCGAGCTCAATGCTGCGCTTCTGAATCTTGCGCACACGATCAGCGAATCAGGCGGGAACATGGCTCAGACCGAGGCCGGCGTTACCGGAATGTTTGTCTGACGACACCACGTGTGAAGAAACGCATGCGGTGGGCGGGTTCCAGCTGCATTTGTCCCGCCCACCCCATGGGTGTCCTGACGAGACCAACTCATGAAAGGTAGTTATGTCGGCCGACTATCAACGGCTCTTCCACTCACCGGGAGCCGTAGGCACGGTGGGAGAAGTGAGTGCGCCGCCGATCCCCGTCGCCCGGTCCCAGCCCCATGGGATGCCCACCCTGCCACCTCGATCAAACGAGATGACAACGCAGCTGGAGGCAGTGCGCGCCACTGGCCCACAACGGAAACCGAGCGCGATGTTGCATCCACCGCAGAGCGCCGAAACCGACTACGAAGGGGCGCGGCCGCCCGATGCCCCGTCGGCTCCCCAACAGGTATCGGCCGGGTCGCCTTCCGAGAAGCGCGGTGCCCGGCCGCTGCCACCATCGTCGCAGTCGGCCCCACCACCGGCGACGACCGCGGGCAATCACCGTGCCATCGACGCTCTCACCCACGTCGGTGTCAAGTCGGCGGTGAAGATGCCCTCGCAGCGCGGTTGGCGCCATCTGCTGTACGTGCTGACTCGCATCAATCTGGGTCTATCTCCGGATGAAGTGTATGAGATGGATCTGCACGCGAGGATTCGGCGAAACGCACGGGACTCCTATCAAATCGGTGTTTTCGGTCTGAAGGGCGGTGTCGGCAAGACGGCGGTCACCGTCGCGCTGGGCTCGGCGTTGAGTAGGGTTCGTGGCGATCGGATTCTGGCGATCGATGCTGACCCTGACGGGGGCAACCTCGCCGATCGCTCAGGACGACAGTCGGCCGCCACCGTCGGCGACCTGCTGTGCGACCAGGAACTTCGGCGCTACAACGATATTCGTGCCTACACCAGCATGAACTTGTCAAACCTCGAGGTACTGTCCTCGGAGGAGTACAGCAGCGCCGCGCGTGAGTTCAACGACGAGGACTGGCAGGGTGCAACGGACATAGTGTCTCGCTACTACAACCTGGTGCTGGCTGACACCGGTGCGGGCCTCTTTCAGCCGGCACCGCGTGCAGTGCTCTCGACGGTTTCGGGCATGGTGATCGTCGCGAGCGCGTCAATTGACGGGGCGCGTCAGGCGGCGGTGACCATGGATTGGTTGCGGCAAAACGGGTATCAGGATCTTCTCGGCCGTGCTTGTGTGGTCGTTAACCACGTTGTCCCCGGCAAGCCGAATGTGGATGTGGCCGATCTCGTCCAGCAGTTCGAGCGGCATGTGCCTTCCGGAAGGGTCGTCGTACTGCCGTGGGACAAACACGTCGCTGCCGGCACTGAGATACAGCTGGACCTGCTGGGAGGTAGGTTCCGACGGCGGATCACCGAACTTGCCGCCGCGTTGTCCGACGACTTCGACCGGCTCGAACGCCGTTGACGTCCTCGGCAGTCGCATGCAGCACAGCGAGTACCGGGCTCGAAAGCACCCCGACGACGCGGGTTACGTTGCTCACTGGTCGTCGGATGACCGATCTGGTACTGCCGGCCGCTGCGCCGATCGAAACCTACGTCGACGAGGTTGTCTCGGTCTTGGCGGAAATGCTCAAGGACGCCACGTCTGATGTATTGGCAGGGTTTGATGTCGAGGCGCAGGGCACCTGGGCATTTAGCCGTCCGGGTGCGCCGCCCCTCCGGCCCAGTGAGTCGCTCAACGATTCAGGCATTGTCGACGGCACGTTGTTGACGCTGGTGGCGGTGAGCCGCACCGAGAGGTATCGGCCGCTGGTCGAAGATGTCATCGATGCGATCGCAGTGCTGGACGAATCACCGGAGTTCGACCGCCGATCATTGCTCGGGATGGTCGGAATCGCGATACCGGTGGTCGCGTCGGTGGTCATGGCGGTGTCGCTGCTGGCTTGGTCGGCCACGGGGCACGGTTGGTGGTGGGCGGTTGCTCTAGGCGGCACTGGCCTGGGGTTGCTCGTGGGGAGCATCTGGTCGAGCACCCACTACGGCAGCGTGGGCATGGCTGAAAGCCTTTTGTTGGCGGCCATTCCGACGCTTGGCGGTGCCGCGGCGCTGGCCGTTCCATTGCCGCAGGGGATAGGCTCGCTGGGCGCTCCGCAGCTCGCTGGTGCCAGTGCAGTTGTCCTGCTGCTGGTGCTTGCGTCCAGGGGCGGCCCGCGTCGGCGTGCGGAACTGGCTTCGTTCCTCGCGGTGGTAGCTGCAGCCGTCACCGGGGCGGCGATCGCCTACGGATATGGGATGCAGCATTGGGTGCCCGCGGGGGCGGTCGTGTTCGGCCTGCTTATCGTGACGAACGCGGCGAAGCTCACGGTGGCGGTTGCCCGGATCGCTCTGCCACCGGTTCCGGCCCCGGGGGAATCGGTGTCCAATGACGACCTTCTCGACCCGGTGGCGGGTCTGGATTCTGCTGACGAGGAATCACCTACTTGGCAGGCGATCATCGCGTCCGTACCGGAATCGGCTGCGCGGCTGAGTGAGCGCAGCATGGCGGCGAAGAAGTTGTTGATTGGTTTCGTAGCTTCTGGCGCGGCGGTGCTCACTGCGGGCGCGATTTCCAATGTGGTGCAGGGGCATTTCTTCGTGCACAGCGTCGTCGTTGCCGGGCTGGTATCGGTGATTTGCGCCTTCCGCTCACGTTTGTACACCGAGCGGTGGTGTGCGTGGGCGCTGCTGACCTCAGCGATTGCCACTCCAACAGGTGTGATGGTCAAGGTGTGCATGTGGTGGCCGGACCGCGCCTGGTTGGTATTGGCTATCTACAGCACGCTTGTCTTGGTGGCGCTGATAGCGGTCGGTGCGACCACCGACGTGAAACGGGTATCGCCGATACACAAGCGCGCGCTAGAGCTCCTCGATGGCGCATCCATCGCGGCGGTCATACCGCTGCTGCTGTGGATCGCGGGAGTCTACGACCTCCTGCGTAACTTGCGGTTCTGACGCGACATCCATGGCTACATGTCGTAGCCATGGCATCGACTACGTGATCGGGTTCTCGGAGGTTATCTCGGCCACCATTGAGTCGAGCCGCCTGAGGTCTGCCTCAATCGACTGCGTCGCAGCGGCGGTAGCGATCTGTAGCGCTTCGTTCAGCCGATCTTCGACGGCCTGGGCTCCGAGCCGCAACAAGCCGTCCTCGATGACGACTCCATCCAACCTATGATGGCCGGTGAGAGTCACCCTGACCGTGCTGAATCTATCAGTGGCAGTGAATTTCTCGCTGTTCATCTTGGCAAGCTGCGCATCCAGTACTGACTGAAGACGTTGTGTCTGCTCCAGTACTGCGGCCACTTTAGGGTGCACTTCATCGGTCATTTCGACTCCGTCCCACTTCGTACTTGATGCCGTCGGCGGTTACCTATGACGGCCTCGGTCCATGCGCGGTCCTCGGTGTACAGCTCATCCTCAGGCGTCAGGCGCGGATCGCGACGTTTCTCCCCGCCCGAAGCCTGGCCGCTGCCCTGCGCAATGGGCGCCATCGCGCCTCCCGTTGCCACGGCGGGAACATCGCCGGTTGCGCCAGGGCGAGAAACCTTTTCCACCGGAGCGGAAGCGACAGTCTCGGCTCCGACGGTCGGTGAGAGAGGGCCAGATGCCCTCGCGGGACCTTCGGAAACGCCCGCGGAGTCGCTTCCGCTCCCGGCCGGTTTGGGGCTCGGAGCGGTGGGAAACATGTGGTTTGGGGACATTGAGCTATCTTTCGGCGACGAGCCGCCCCGACGGCCGGCTGCTGCGTTGCCGGCGGAAGGCGCCGCGCCGCCAATCGATGGCATTTGTGACTGGGCTGATGCACCGTCCGGATCAGATGACGCTGTGGCTGGCCGCATCGTTGGCGATGCCTCCGATACGCGACGCCCGCGATGAGTGATCGGAATGCGCGGTTGCACAGCGGGGGCCGGTTTGACGGCCTTTCGTCCACTCGCTTCGGGACGGACTCGGGGATCACCATTGGTCACGATAGGTTTGATAGGAGCGGCACCTGATGGTGGAGTCTGGACATTCAGGTGCCCTTTGCCACCCACCTTCGCGCTGTAGCTGGCCAGTACCGAATCAGACCGGGCGACCAGCGCACTGTACTTGTCCTGGGCGATCCTCCATGCCAGGCGGTTGCTGGCCGTGACGGCATCGAGCATCTCCTTCTCGATCTGCTGGATCTCCTCGACTGCGGGATGGGCGGACTCCGCGTCTAGGTGGGCCTGCGCGAGTTCGCCAGCCTGGGCGGCCAGACGTTCGTAATGATCGGCGATGTCCGACAACCACTCCCGATGCCGTTGGAGCGAATCGCCAGCGGACTCGGCCGCTGTTCCGTCCCAGGAGACGCCACTGAGTGAGAACGTCTCGGACCGTGTCCGCAACTGATCAGCGAAGAGTCGGGCGTCGCTGGCGTAAGCCCACATCGGGCCGGGATCGCCTGACTCCAATTTCCCCGCCGTTTGTTTCATGTCCAGGTAGCCGCCGGTGTCGCCTGATGCCATGGCCGGCAACGCGGGCGAGAAGATGACGGCAGGCACAGCAGGTGGCAGCGCCGGATTGACCAGGAGGGGCGCAGCCCGATGCGGTATGCCGCTCTCGAGTGCGTGGCGGGCCGTCTCGTCGACCTCTCGGTAGGCTTCCGCAGCGGCGCCCAAGATGGTTGCCAGACGGTCGGCCTCGGCGTTTCCCGACGCGACATGGCTCTTGAGAGTATTTGCCGCTGCGGCGATCTGAGCCGTCGCGGATTCGACGAAGACCAATGTGCAAGCGGCGATCGGTGTCGGCAGACAGTCGCCGATGTGTTGCCGAACCTGTTCGGCCTTGCGTTCCAAATGCTCGGGTTCAACCCGCACCACGTCTGTCACCCGGTCTGTCACCCACTACCCGTTGGACATGCCGTAGCTAGATCTAATGCCACGCGGTAGCGGCTCTCCTCACGTGGATCGATCGCTCGGATCGGCAGTATTTGGTGCCGCGGTGTCCCGATGAAGTCTTGCCGCAGAGTGACCTGCTGGCACCCTGGGCGCTCGTCGAGGAAGGTGGTGGCGTTGGGCCAGGCCACTTTGGTGTTGTCCCCGGTATGGGCGTTGATCAGTACCGCGAACTCATGGAACTGCGGACCGAGCGTCACGATTGCACCGGCGGCCGCGGAGCGCGTCAGAAACTGGGCAAAAATACGGGCGTCGGTGATGTCGATGCAGGAGTTGACGTCGTCGAACGGCATGTAGACGGGGTAACGGTGAGCGGTTTCGCCGACGAGCACGCCCGCTGAACCAATAGGGATCTCGTGATGCCGGTCGGTCACCGGGTTCCCGCCCTCCAGCGCTGCCCGCTGACCTCCAAAGAGACAAGAAAAGCCCTGTGGTGTCGTCGGAGTCGTCAAGGTCGTGAGTAGTACGGTCGCCGCTGGAGGGGTACCTGCCTTGATGCGCACGCGGGTGATGGTGTGGTCAGCTCGCGCCGACCACCAGAGGTCGGGGCCTCCTGACGCGCTGTACGCCGCCGTGAATGTGCCGCGCCCGTGGATGGATGACCAGGTCTCGCGTTCGAAACTGATCGCCGTCGCGCGGTCGAACTCGGCGAAGCTCTGGGCGGGCCGTGCGTCGATCCCTCTGCTGGCCAACTGATCGGCCACGCGGATCGTGGATGCGGCGAGATAGCGCGCTAGACCGACTGCGCCGACGTCGCGTCGCTGAGCGGCCTTCTGGGTGCGTGCCGGGTCTGCCCTGAACGCGATCCACGTCCGCCTGTTCGCTGGCGCCGGATACGGACCGATGATCTGTTCGTAGAGCCCGACGAGGCCACCTGGTGCTGTTCGGCCCACGCGATAGCCCGCTGAAACCACATCCGCTGTCAGGTCGGGGCAGTGTGCTTGCAGCAGTTGCTGGATGAGCTGGGTGTTTACGACGTCATCGGTATGGGCGTGTCCGTCGACGATCACAGTCGGAGTGAACGGCCGCGGCACCAACTCGATCAACGAAGTCAAATGGTCGCCATGCCAGCGGACGGCGACATGATCGCTCGGCAACACCGCGCACACCGACGCTTGCCGGGACGGTGACGGTGGCGGCAGTCGGCGACGTCTACGCCATGAGAACAGTGCCGCGATCCAGCCCGTGCAACGTCGCCCCCGCACTGTCAGAACACTCGCCATCGCCACGCTGAGCGCCAGAGAGGTTGCGATCCAGGGGTTCCCGGAGGTCAGTGTCACAGCGATGCCGGCGGGACAAAGAACCGCCGCCCACAGGGTGTGGCCCGTGCTGAACAGTAGACCTGGCTGGACCCGAGTGGCCTTCATCGGCGGCGTAGCGCCCGTCGGGTCAGCACGCTCAGTCCGAGTGCCACTGCGAACGCCGTGCAGGTGATGACGACAGCGGTGATGGGTCCACGATCGGCCGCCGGCACCGACGGGGGCGGCGGCAGACGCTTGACACGGTGGGGGACGATCTCCGGCCCAGGTGGGACATCCCACGTCAATGCCGCAACTGGATCGACGACACCGGCCCCGACGTAATTGTCGGCACCTCCGCCGGGGTGCCGTGCCGTCGCGGTGATGCGGTGGACGACCTGGGCGGGTGTGAGGGCCGGAAAACGCTCTCTGACCATGGCCGCGAGCCCGGACACGTATGCGGCCGCGAACGATGTCCCGGCGATGGGGACAGCACCATCCTGGCCTTGCAGCGCGTTCACCGGCGCACCGTCGTATCCCAGCGCGGTGATGTTCTCAGCCGGGGCTGCGGCGCCAACCCACGGTCCGGACATCGAGAAGGAGCTCGGGTGGCCGTTGGGACCGATGCCGGCCACGGTCAGCACCAAGGGTGAGTACCAGGCGGGTGAAACAACGGTCTGCGCTTGATTCCAGCCTCGCGGATCCGCTGGAACTGCGGGGTCGGGCGGCGGGTTCTGGGCGCAGTCCTGACCGGTGTTGCCGGCCGCCGCGACAAGCACCGCGCCTTTGACGACGACCGCATAGTGGATCGCCGCACCCACCCCGCGCTCGTCAATGGGTCGGCTCACCCTGTAGCAGGCGGCCTCGCTGATGTTGATCACCTGCGCGCCGAGGTTCGCTGCATGCACGATCGACCGGGCCAAGCTGCGCAGCGAGCCCGCGGTCGGCGTGGTGTTCGGATCGTTGGGGTCAGATCGTGCGCCTACCGGCAGGAAGGCGTCTGAGGTCTGGCGTAAGGACAGAATGCGGGCACCGGGTGCGACACCGACAAAGCTGTCGGCGGGGCCGGGTCTTCCGGCGATGATCGACGCGGTAAGCGTCCCGTGCGAATCGCAGTCAGACATGCCGTTGCCGGCCTCGTCGACGAAGTCTCCGCCCGGCTCGGCAGGTACGCGCGGGGAGCCGTTGACCCCGGTGTCGATGACAGCGACGGTGATTCCGGCTCCGGTTGCAAACATCTGCGCTTCGCTCAGTCGTAGGTAGTCGTCGGCCCAGGGCTTGTCAGCGAAGTTCGCGTCGGCGAGAACAGTCGGCGCTGAACACATTCGCCGTTGTTCGGTCGGTTGATCCGGACCGGTCTCATCGGGCGGGACCGCGCCCGCGTCGATCGTCGGCGGCTCTATGGCTCCTGCGGGCGGTGCGTTGAACAGTGACAGCAGCAGCGCGGCGGTGAGCGCAGCAATACGATGCATGTTCGCTCCCCCCGTCGTCGAACCATCCCCGCTGCATGGCGCCTTCCAGCAAACTATTCGCCGCCCGTGCGAGGGTACATCTTGTCCCGTCGCGTCGGCGAACTAGCTGCGTCAGCCCATGATAAGGGGGTTTCAGAGGGGGCTGATCCGGCAATTTGCCCCGAGCACTTGGTGGTCCCGGCTAAGCGTCGAGATCCTGCTCGACCAGTTCGGCAACGGTGTTGAGCACCGCATCGTCGTCGGACTCGACCGTCACCTCGGCGCCCTTTACCGCCCCGAGGGTCATGATCAGTAGCGCCGATCCGGCGTCGACCGGTTCACCACCGTCCATCGACAAGGTGACAGGGACACCGGCGTTGACGACGGCCTCGGCGATGATCGCGGCGGGGCGGGCGTGCAAACCGATGGCAGAGCCGACGATCACGGTCTTGGCGGGCATGGTTCTCTCCTTCTACTGGGCGTCGAAATCGACGAAATGGCGTGAGTTACTCGACTTCTTGCGCCGAAACGTGGGTTTGGGCGAATGCAAGTGTGGGTGTGGGTGTGGCGAACTGTTTGGCGGCGACGACGGCCGTCGCGCCGGCGATGGTCCCGGCGGCCAGGGCGACCAGGAACCACAGCAGGTTGCCGATCGCGAAGAATACGAAGATGCCGCCGTGCGGGGCCTTGAGCGTCACATCGAAGGCCATGATCAACCCTCCGGTGATGGCGCCGCCGAACATCATCGACGGGATCACCCGCAACGGGTCAGCTGCCGCGAACGGAATCGCGCCCTCGGAGATGAACGAAGCACCGAGAAGCCAGGCGGCCCTGCCGTTCTCCCGCTCCGGTTCGGTGAACAAGCCTGGTCGCACGGTGGAGGCGAGCGCCATAGCCAGCGGTGGCACCATGCCGGCGGCCATCACAGCGGCCATGATCCGCAGCGACGCCGGGTCGGCGATGTTGAGTCCGGCGGTCGCGAACGCGTAGGCCGCCTTGTTGACCGGGCCGCCCAGGTCGAAGCACATCATCAGGCCGAGGATGACCCCGAGCAGGATGACCGACGTCCCGGTCAGGTTGTTGAGCCAGGAGGTGAGGCTCTCGGTGACCCACGCCAGCGGGCGGCCGAGCAGCAGGAACATCAGCAGGCCCACGGCCATCGAGGCGAACAAGGGGATCACCACCACCGGCATCAGCCCGCGTGACCACTGCGGAACGTTGATCTTGCTGATCCACAGTGCGGCGAATCCGGCGATCAGACCGCCGACGATACCGCCGATGAATCCGGCACCGACGAAGACGGCGACCGCGCCGGCGGTGAATCCCGGTGCGAGGCCCGGCCGGTCGGCGATCGCGAACGCGATGTAGCCCGCTAGTGCCGGCACCAGGAATGAGAACGCCAGCCCGCCTATGGTGAACAGCACGGCTCCGAGATACTGCAAGAACCCGCCGCTGGGCAGTTCCGCCAGTGAGTTGCCGGTGGCGATGATGTTGCCCAGCGACGTCGCCGTGCCCTCGGGGCTGTTGGCCAATTCGTAGCCACCGAAAAGGAATCCGAGAGCGATGAGCAGGCCGCCGGCGGCCACGAAGGGAATCATGTAGCTCACGCCGGTCAGCAGGATCTGGCGGGTCCGAGTGCCCCACCCGACATCGCCTGCCGAAGCCGATGTGGCATCGTCCTGGCCGGTTTGTCCTTGCACCCGCGCGGCACTGGGATCGGTTGCCGCCGACAGGGCTTCAGCGACCATACGGTCCGGCTCATTGATCGCACGCTTGACCCCTGAGGCCACGACGGGCTTGCCGGCGAAGCGCTGCCGATCCTTGACACCGACATCGGTGGCGAAGATGACCGCGTCTGCGCCCTCGATGGCCGAGGCGGACAACGGTGTGTTGCCCGATGATCCCTGAGTCTCGACCTTCAGATCGACGCCGGCATTCTTGGCCGCGGCGGCAAGAGCGTCGGCAGCCATGTAAGTGTGGGCGATGCCGGTGGGGCAGGCGGTGACCGCGACCAGCGAGAGCGGCCGCTCGACTGGTCTGGGCGCCGGTGTCGGCTTCGGGGCCTGCGGTGCCGGGTTGAGCACCTCGTCGATGAGGGCGACGACCTCGTCGGGTGTCGACGCTTCACGTAGCGACGTCACGAAGTCTTTTCGTACCAGGGCGCGGGCCAGGCTGGACAACAGCTTCATGTGCTCGGAGCCACCGGATTCCGGTGCGGCGATGAGGAAGGCGAGGTCGGCTGGCCCGTCGGGAGCGCCGAAGTCCACGGCCGGACGCAGCCGGGCGAAGGCGATCGAGGCGGCGTCGACGAACGGTGACCGACAGTGCGGGATGGCGATGCCGCCGGGAAGACCGGTGGCGGACTGCTCTTCGCGGGCCATGGCGGCGCTGATCAGGCCGTCGGCGTCGGCGGTACGTCCTTCGGCGGCAAGCCGATCCACCAGCCGGCCGATCACCGAGCGTTTGTCGACGCCGGCGTCGGCGTCGAGTAGGACCAGATCGGCGTTGATGATCGGCTGGGTCGCTCCGGGGCGTGTCATGGCGCTGCTTTCCGGTCGGTGGTGGTCAAGAGCTCAGCGTTGTGGGTGAAATAGCTGTCACCTCAACAGCATCGAGGTCCAGCTGGGACGGGGTCGGCAGTGCCGATCCCGGAAGCGCGGCGGCGGCTGCCCCGTAGGCCACCGCCATGCGCAGGCGCTCTGCAGGCTCGGCGTCGCCAACAGCCGCGCGCAGGTAGCCGGCCAGCGATGCGTCACCGGCACCGACGGTGCTGAGGGGTGTGATCGTGGGTGGAGTCGCTATCCAGCTTTCGGAACCCTCCACCAGCACCGCACCGGCGGCGCCGAGGGTGGCCAGGATCGCGCCCGCGCCCCGGTTCACCAAACTCGTCGCCGCCGACAGGACAGGTCTCAGATCACCTTGAGCGGCAGCGGTCTCCATCTGCGCGGCGGGCACACCGGCGAGGCCGGCCAACTCCTCGGCGTTGGGCTTGATCAGGTCGGGTGCGGCGCAGTGGAAGGAGGTGGCCAGTGCCGTCAGAGGTCGATCGGAGGTGTCGACGGCAACCCGGCACCGGTAGTCGGCGAGTTGGGCCACGACGTCGCCGTACCAGCCGTCCGGAACTCCGGGCGGCAGCGAACCGGAGAGCACCACCCACGTCGCCTCGTCGGCGCCTGCGAGCACCGTGCGGGTGAGGGCGGCCAGCGCATCGGCATCCAGCGCCGCACCGGCTTCGTTGAGTTTGGTCGTCGTGCCGTCGGTTTCGGTGATCGCGAGATTTGTTCGCACGGGTTCGCTGGTCGGCACGCAGCGGATCGGTACCTCGATCGCGCGAAGCGCCGACACCAGCGGATCGGTGGGGGGCGCGGGCAGGACGGCAACCGTCTTCATGCCGGCCAGCGTGAGCGCCCTGGCCACGTTGACCCCTTTGCCGCCGGGTTCGCTGGTGGCCGACTCGGCGCGGTGTACCGCGCCGCGAACCAGCGGGACCGTCAGTGTGACGGTGCGGTCGATGCTCGGATTCGCCGTGACGGTCAGGATCATTCGGGCGCTCCCGCGCAGACGACTTCGACGCCTTCCGCGGTGATCCGGTCACGTTCGGCGTCGCCGAGCTCCCAGTCGGTGACCAGGGTATCGATTCTTGTGATCGCAGCGAAGCTGACGAACTCTTCGCGGTTGACCTTCGATGAGTCCGCGGCCACCACAACGTAATTGGCGGCCTGTACCATCGCCTTCTTCACCGCGGCCTCATCGGTGTCCGGTGTGGACAGGCCGTGCCGGACGCTGATGGCATTGGTTCCGATGAACGCGATGTCCACCCGGATGGCGTCGAGCACCCGCAGCGCCTGTTCACCGACGGTCGCCTGGGTTACGCCGCGTACCCGGCCGCCGAGCAGCTGCAGGTCCACCGAGGATATGTCGGCCAGCCGGGCGGCGATCGGCACCGAATTGGTCACCACCACCAGGTCGCGGTCGGTCGGGATTCGCGCGGCGATGCGTGACGTCGTCGTTCCGGCGTCGAGGAGCACGCTGGCCCCGCTCATCGGGAACAACTCGGCGGCCGCGGCGGCGATCGCGTCCTTGTGGTCGGCGCGGGTGGTCTCGCGTTCCCCCACGCCGGGCTCAACCAGATGCAGGGCTCGCACCGGCACCGCGCCGCCGTGCACCCGGCGCAGCACGCCGGCCTTGTCCAGGACGGCCAGGTCGCGTCGCACTGTCTCGGTCGTGACGTCGTAGACCGCGGCCAACTCGGCTACCGAAGCGCGGCCCCTGCCGATAACCAGCGAGGCGATCGCTTGCTGCCGCTCTTCGGCGTACATGTGACTCCAGTCGCTGTTGGTATCGCTGCGGATGGCTCCGATTGGATGTTGATATGTGTTGTTTTACTACTGACTATGTTGACTTGTCAAGGATTTCTTGTAGCCTTGGTCGCATGAGCGTCTCGACTCGGCCTACCTCACCTCCGGCGTCAACCAGGGCCGAACCACCGGCCGCGGGGGCGGTGCTACACGGCGTCCCAGTGGTCGCCGGGGTCCGGTACGGGCCGGTGATCCGCCCCGGCCGGGTACCGGTCCTCGATGAGCAGACGCAATCTGAAGTCCCCGAAGCCGACAGGTCCACCGAGGTGGCGCGCTTCAGCGCAGCGGCGGCAACGGTGGCCGGCCGGCTGCGCGATCGCGCGGCCCACACCACCGGAGCGGCTTCTGAGGTTCTCGCTGCCAACGCCAGCATGGCTCAGGACCGTGCCTGGATCGCAGCGGCCGAGAAACGCATCATCGGCGGCGCTCCTGCGGTTCGGGCCGTTGTGGACGCGGTCGGCCAGTTCGTCGAGATGTTCACCCAGCTCGGTGGATTGATGGCCGAGCGGGTCACCGATCTGCAGGACATCCGCGATCGTGTCATCGCGGAACTCAGCGGTCTTCCCGAACCCGGCGTGCCGTTGCCGGAGGTGCCCTCGATCCTGTGCGCACAGGATCTGGCACCGGCGGACACCGCCGGCCTGGATCCGGCGCTGGTCGTCGCATTGGCGACCGGCCTCGGCGGACCTACCAGCCACACCGCGATCATCGCCCGTCAGCTCGGCATCCCGTGTGTGGTAGCTGTCACCGGGCTCGACGCGGTCCCGGTAGATCAGATGGTCCTCGTCGACGGCACCGCAGGCACCGTAACGGTTGCCCCCCCGCAGGCCGAGGCGGCCGAGGCCGTCGCCAAGTCGCAGCGCGAGGCCGCGCTCGCCGCGCACTGGCATGGGCCGGGGGCGACCGCTGACGGCCACGCTGTCGCGGTGTTGGCCAACGTGCAGGACGGCGCCGCCGCCCGGGCCGCCGCGGCCACGCATGCCGAAGGCGTCGGCCTGTTCCGCACCGAACTGTGTTTCCTCAACCGCGACAGCGAGCCGACCGTCGATGAGCAGGCGGAGATCTACGCGGAGGTGCTGGCGGCGTTCGCCGGCGGCAAGGTCGTGATCAGGACGCTCGACGCGGGCTCGGACAAGCCGTTGAAGTTCGTCGGCCATCCGGAGGAAGGCAATCCGGCACTGGGAGTCCGCGGCATCCGCATCGCGCAGGACAACCCCGGACTGATTGAACGGCAACTGGACGCCATCGCTGCGGCGGCCGAGCGTACCGGCAGCAGGCCGTGGGTGATGGCACCGATGATCGCGACCGCTGACGAGGCTGAACGCTTTGCCGCGCAGACTCGTTCGCGCGATCTGACGCCCGGTGTGATGATCGAGGTGCCCGCCGCCGCGCTGATGGCCGGTAGCATCCTCGAGCACGTCGACTTCGTGTCGATCGGCACCAACGACCTCGCCCAATACACAATGGCGGCCGACCGGATGTCGGCGCGACTCGCTTCGCTGACCGATCCGTGGCAACCGGCGGTGCTCACTCTCGTCGCCATGACGGCCCGGGCGGGCAGCGTGGCCGGCAAACCGGTCGGCGTGTGCGGGGAGGCGGCCGCCGATCCGCTACTGGCATGCGTGTTGGTCGGCCTCGGGGTGACATCGCTATCGGCGGCGGCGGCCGCGGTGCCCTCGGTGGGAGCGAGACTTGCTCAGGTGACCCTTCAGCAGTGCCGCGACGCGGCAACGGCGGTCTTGGCTTCGACAACCGCTTCGGCGGCCCGGTCGGCGGCGGCTGCGCTGCTCGAAGTCGACGAAATGGCGTAAGTTACTCGAGCTTTTGCGCCGAAACGTTGGTTTGGGCGTGGGCGGAGGTGGGGGTGGGGGTGGAAGAAGGGAGCGGGTAGGTCAGCTCCAACTCGGCCAGGTTGGCCGCGACGGTCACCAACGGCAACGCCGCCGACACCGACATCTCATCGCCGCTGGACTCGGCGCGCAGCGCCACCACGAAGTCGTCGCTGATCGCTTCCAACGCCAGTGGGGTATGCCCGGACAGGCGGTCGCAGAAGGCCTCGACGTGGATGTCGAGCACCCTGCGCACGCGCGGATAGGCGTTCAGCGGCGGGGGAGTGGGAATGTCGGTGATCAAGTCTGCCGCCACTCGCAGTCGGATCGCGCGGTGGAAGGCGCGGACCACCGGTGCGCGCAGATCCGTCTCGCCGCTGCTCTCCGAGAGATAGTGGCGCACGGCGTCATCGGCGGTTCGCGACGCGGCCATCGCCTCGTGGCTCAATTTGGCCACCTCGTCGGTCATCTCCTCGAACGCGCCGCGGGTGATCCGCCGCACCGCCACCTTCAGATACCCCATGAAGACGTTGCGCGCGGACTTGATCGCCTGGGCGGCCGAGGCTGTCGCTCCCCGCGGCCACAGCAGCAGGGACACGATCACGCCCACCAACGCGCCGACCGCGACGTCCTCGATCCGGATCAGGCCGACTTGCCAGCCGACCGGCGCGATCAGGTTGAACAAGATCAGCGTCATCATCGTGAAGGCCGCCTGAGCAGCGGTGAACGAGGCGATCTCGGGGACGTAGGCCGAGCCGAACACCACCAACGGCAGCAGCGGCCACAGCACCACCGGGTCGGTACCCAGGACGCCGATCAGCGCTGCTCCGAGCAGGAAGCCGATGCCGGTCCCGACCACGGCGCGCACCACCGAGGTTCCGGTGGTCAGCGCGCTGCTGCGCAGCACCGACATCGCGGCCAGCACCACCCAGAAGTCCTGCTCGACGTCGATGATGTGGGTCGCCGTCACCGCCAGCGCCAGCCCCAGTCCGGTGCGCAGGCTGTTGCGTAACGCCACCGTCCGGCCGGCCAGGAATCCCTTCGTGATCTCGGTGGCCGCAACGGCTTCCGGCAGCAGCCGGTCCGACGCTCCGGTTGGCGGCAGACCGCGGCCCAGGGCCCGCGCCCACACCGGGCGCTCGTCTGCGGCGGCGGCTGTGGCGATGATCCGCCCGGTCGCGGCGACCGTGGCCGCGATCGTCCTGCGGCCCAACAACTCCCGTCCCAGCAACACCGCAGTCTTGTCGTTCTCGGCGTCGAGGATGGCCACGATGTCCTCGCGATAGCGGCCGATCGCCACCGAACGCAGATCAGTCAGTGCCGCCTGAAGCTCGGCGCGTCGTATCGTGCGCTCTTCGGCGCTGGAGGTCGACAGCGCCGCAGCGCAGCCGTGCAGCACCCGCACGGCCGGAGCCTTCGTGTCGCGCAGCGCCGCGCCGGCGTCGTCACCAGTCCGGTCGGCGACCCATTCCAGATCGTCGACCACCCGCACCAGCGCCCGGCTGCCCGCGCTCAACCCGACCGGGCGGTAGTCGGCTTCCAGAAACGCCGAGCGCAATTCGTGCATCGCCGCGGCGACACTCTCGGCCGAACCGGTGCCGTCGAGTCGGTCGGCGAGCAGTCGGCACGCCTGCGCCGCGCGGCGGCGCAGTTCGCCGTAATGGCGTGGAGGCAGCAGGAACAGCGCAGCGGGCACACAGACGGCCAGGGCGATCAACCACCCCAGCAGCCGTTCGCTGATCGGGCCGGGCGGGGTGCATGCGGGAAGGACGAAGGTCAGCAGCGTCGCGCGTCGTCCGGCCGCGAGCGTCTCGCTGAGCACACCCGAGAAGGTCACCAACACGCCGAGCACGAACATGGTCGCCACCGCGGCCACCGGATGCGGCGACACCAAGGTGCCCAAACTGATCAAGGCTGCGCCGCTCAACCCCAGGCCCAGATATCCGATCGCGCGGTTCGTCCAGTTACCCGGGAAGTCGGCAAGAACCATCAACGCGAACGATCCGAAGATCGTGAAGAACGGAGCCTGCGTGCCGCCCGCGACGGTGAAGCCGATCGCGGCCGCCACCGGGACCACCACCGCCGCCCGAATCGCGCGCCGCAACGCGTCGAAATCCGGGTCGCGTTGCCGCACCCGGTCCAGCAGCCCGATGCCTGCGGTCAATGGGCGATGATCTTGACGGCAACCACAACGGACCCGGCCGCGACCAGCAGGGCAACGCTGAGAAGCTGCTGCCACCAAGGTAATTGGGTTCTGCGCACGGCCAGCAGCGCGATGATGCCGAGTTCGCCGACCACCACCCACATGGCGATCCACACCGCCAGCATCGTGTCGAGCAACCCGAGGCCGGCAGCACTGAGCACCAGCACCGGCAGGGCGGCCGCCCTCAGGATCTGGCTCGACGACTCCAGCACCCGCAGCAGTTCTTGACCGCGGGGTGCCTGCCGGTGCGCCCCCAGATGAGCCACCCAGTCGGAGAAGAGGCAGACCAGCCAGAGCCCCCCGGTGGCGACGACGACATCGAGGACCCGGACCCAGCCGCTGGTGTTCGCGTCGGTGTAGCGGGCCAGCACCGCCAGTGTTGCCAGACAGGAGATGGCCCCGTAGAGGCGCTCCCGCAGCACCGCGGCGACATGCTGCATCGGCAGCGACTCGGTGCTGTCGACCTCAGTCAACGTCGGGCGCCGATTCGAACTGTCCGGAGTAGAGCCCATCGACGAGTTGGCCGGCGAGCCACGCGAATGCATCGGTGTCGCGGGTGAGCGTCGCTTGTTCGAATCCGACCAGCAGGTACATCGCCGAAGTGGCGAACAGCCGGGCCCCTCGCTCGTTGTCGATGATCTCCATGGCCGTGTCGTAGAGGCTGTTGAATCGTTCCCGGTCGACGTCGACCTGCACCGCATGCACCTCCGGGTTGGTCGCACCCCAGATCCGGATGGCGGCCTCGGCGCCGTGTGGCAGGTCCACGCCAACCTGTACGTAGGCGTCGAGTCGGCGCCGGGGGTCCGGCTCGGTGCTCACCGCCTTGACGATGCTGGTGGTGCGCTCCTCGACCCAGTGCGCGATCAGCTCACGGGTGTATGCGGGCCAGTTGGCGAAGTAGTGGTAGAAGGAACCCGTCGTCACCCCCAGCCTGCGGCACACCTCGGCGAGCTTGAGGCCGCCGTAGCCGCGATCGGCGAGAACTTCGAGCCCGGTCTCGAAATACGCGTCCCGGGAAACCGCAGTGGACATACCGGCAGAGTAGTTCCACGGACTGCCGGACACCATTGCGCAGCCGGCCTGAGATGTTTGCTAGCGGCCCGAACAGGCCGGACGCCGGATAGCTGGTCTAAGTTGTTGGGTAGCATGGGGACGTGACGGAAGGTCTTCGATGAGTTCATTGCGTAGCGACGGCGACACCTGGGACATCACCACCAGTGTCGGCACCACCGCGGTCATGGTGGCCGCCGCGCGTGCGCGCGAGACCGACCGCGACGGCGCGCTGATCAGCGACCCGTACGCCAAGATCCTGGTGGCCGGTGCGGGCAGCGGGTTCTGGGACTTCATGTCCGACAGCGGTTTCCTGGCCGAAGTTGCCGCGGTCGACGACGAGATGGCCGTGCTCATCGAGCAGATGAGCAACTACCAGGCGGTGCGCACCCACTTCTTCGACACGTTCTTCAACCAGGCCGGGCTCCGTCAGGTCGTCATCCTGGCGTCCGGACTGGATTCGCGTGCATACCGGCTGCCATGGCTGCCCGGAACCACCGTCTACGAGATCGACCAGCCCCGGGTGCTCGAGTACAAGGCGGCGACTCTGGTCGAGCACGGTATCGAGGCGACGGCGCGGCGCCGCGAGGTGCCGATGGACCTGCGCGGTGACTGGCCGGCGGCGTTGCGCGCGGCAGGCTTTGCTGCCGACGAGCCGACCGGATGGCTGGCCGAAGGGCTGCTGATGTACCTTCCCGGCGCGGCCCAGGACCGTCTCTTCGAGCAGATCACCGAACTCAGCGCCGCGGGCAGCCGCATCGCCGTCGAAACCGTCGGGGTGCAGACGCAGGACCGCCGCGACGAAATGCGACGCCGATTCGAGCGCGTCGCCGAGCAGTTCGGCATGGAGGGCGTGCCGGACTTGCAGCAGTTGATGTACGACGACCCCGAACGTTCCGACGTCGCGCAGTGGCTCGACGAACACGGCTGGCAAGCCACCGCATGCCACTCGATCGACGAGATGCGCCGGCTCGGACGTTTCGATGAGACGGTGACGACCCAACCCACGTTCAGCGCCGACGCCTTCCCCGTCTTCGTCACCGCGCAGAAGGATCACTTGGCGGATTCGGCGGGACCAACGCCCCTAGGGGCGGGGTTGACTTCTCCGTAACGTCGCAGTCATGGCCGTACCGGAATCCGGCGGTCCCGCCGATGGGACCGATCACCGACCCAGTGGCGATCGGGCCGGTCGATTGCCTGGCCTGGCCCCGCTGAACAGCGTCGCGCGGCCGTTCCGGCGCACCGGCCGCTACTACGCGCGGTTGTGGCGCGACTACCTCAACGAGTCACCGCAGGCGCTGCCGGTCGCCCGGCCAACGATGGCACTGGCCGCTGAGGCGTTCCGCGATGAGGTCGTGCTGCTCGGATTGCGCGGTCGCCGGCCGTTGGGCGATCACCGGGACTTCGAGCGCATCAACCGCGAAGTCGTTGCGGCACTGGATTTCTACGGCGATCGCGGGTTTCTGGACCGGCCGGCGGCGTTCTTCGACCGGCCTCCGCCGTTGACCGATGTGACCGTTCTCCCGCGCGAGGCCCGCAGGCGTTCTCACGACCGCATCAGATGGGACAGCGGGTACCAGCCCCGTCCCGGGGAACCGGGGCGCGAGCGGTGGCTCGGCTACACCGCCACCAGCCGCTGCTACGCGCTGATGCTGCGGCACAGTGAACCGCGGCCCTGGCTGGTCGGTATCCACGGCGCCGAGATGGGGCGCGCACCATTGGATCTGGCGCTCTTCCGGGCGCGGCGACTGCATTACGAGTACGGCCTAAACGTCGTGCTGCCGGTGTTGCCCATGCACGGCCCCCGGGCTCGGGGCCTGCCCAGAGGAGCAGCGTTTCCCGGCGGGGATGTACTCGACAACGTGCATGCCGCGGCGCAGGCCGTATGGGATGTCCGCCGCCTGATGACCTGGATACGGGCCCAGGAACCGGGCTCACCGATCGGGCTGAACAGCATCTCCCTGGGCGGCTACATCGCGGCGCTGGTGGCGAGCCTGGAAGACGGCCTGACCTGTGCCATTCTCGGTGTCCCGGTTGCCGACGTCGTCCAATTGCTGGGCCGGCACGCACCCATCGGCCGCACCGACCCGCGCCGTCGCACCGTCGAACTGGCCCGGCCACTGGGCCGGATGGTCTCGCCGCTGTCACTTCAACCCCGGGTGCCGATGCGGGGCCGCTTCATCTACGCCGGTGTCGCTGACCGGGTGGTGCACCCGCGCGAGCAGGTCATTCGATTGTGGGAGCACTGGGGTAAACCCGAGATCGTGTGGTATCAGGGTGGGCACACCGGATTCTTTCGGTCCCGGCCGGTGCAGCGCTTCGTCGAGGACGCCCTCGAACAGTCCGGGCTGATCGATGCGCCACCCGCGCTGACGGGCTGACATGGAAGTGCTCAGCCCGCTGGACGCAGCCATGATGACCGGCGAACTGTTGTCCAGCCCGCTGAACATGGGCGCCGTCCTGATCCTGGCTCCGCCCGACGGGGCCGAGGGCGGCTGGGCCGACCAGGTGTACCGTGACGCGGCCGCTGCGAGGTTCCGGGTCGAACGGCGACTGCGACGCCGGCCCCATCGCGGCCTGGACACCGCGGGCGTGTGGGTCTGGCGCGAGGACGACGCCATCGACCTGGAAGAGCATTTCCGGTGCCACACCCTGCCCGGGGGAAGTGGGCGCGCCGGTCTCTGGCGGCTCATCGGCGAACTGCACGCGGAGCGGCTGGACCGGTCTCGGCCGATGTGGGCCGCTCACCTGATCGACGGCGTCGGCGACGGCCGAGTCGCCCTCTACGTCAAGATCCACCACACGTTGCTGGACGGGGTGGCCGGCCTGCGAATGATCAGCGAGGGGCTGGCTCCGGACCCGGACCGGCGCAACTTGCCGCCGTTCTACTGCGAGGACCCAGCAGCACTCCCCGGCGAAGGGCCTGGATCTGGCCGCGACGGTGTGCCGGACCTGCTGGCACCGCTGCGGTGGCTGGCCGGTTCGTTCGGCCGGAGCGCAACGCTGCTCGAACATGCCGTGGTGGGCCAGGCGCGCAGCGCCGTGGACACCGTCACCCAGCGCACCGCGGCGCCGGCGATCGGCTCCCCGTACACGCCGTTCAACCGGCGGCTCGGCCGCAGCCGCGGCGTGGTGGCCGACAGCTGGCCCAAGAGCCGCATCAGAGCGGTGCAGGACGCCGCGGGGGTCAAAGGCAACGATGTCCTCGTCACCGTCGTGGCCGGCGTGCTGCGGGAATGGCTTGCCGACCACGGGGAACTTCCGGATCGATCTCTGGTCGCGCTCTGCCCTATCACCGTGCGCGCGCACGACGACGTCGACGACCGGCAGGGCGGCAACATGTTCGGCGCCTGGCTCTGCCCGATCGGCACCGATCTGGCGGACCCGGCGCGTCGGCTGGAGTCCGTGCACCGGTCGATGTTCGAAGGAAAACGCTATGTCGCCAGGTATGGGGCGGCGGTGTCGATGTCACTGCTCGTGCCCAGCATCGCCACCACGATCTTCCAGGCACTGACGCCGGTCGGGCCCAAGCGGCGGACCGGGTACAACGTGCCGATCTCGAACGTGCCCGGCCCGCGTCGCGAATTGTATTGGAACGGGGCGCATGTCGAAGAAATCTTTCCGGTCTCGACCATCTACGACGGGCAGACGCTGAACGTCACGGCCTGCTCGTACGCCGGACGTGTCGGCATAGGCTACGTCGCAGACGGTGCGGTGATGCCCGACATCGACAGGTTGATCCCGCTGACCGAAAGGTGCCTGCGCGAACTCGAGGCGGCGGTGGGGGTGGCGCCGGCGGATTGAGTTCCTGCCACCTGCCCGACCCGACGTGTTGGCTAGGATGAGACTCCTCTGGTCAGGAAGGACACCACCTGTGACCGCCGAATCAGTCGCCCTGACACGGCCGGTTACGGTGGCTGATTACAGGGGCCGATTCAAGGCCATGATCTGCCCGCCGCACACCGAAAAGGTCTGGAAGTTGTCGCGCAAGCCGTTCTAGTTCGATCGCCGCCGGCCAGCCCAGCCCCGTCACGAGAGGAATGTTTCAGTGCCAGGAGTTCAGGATCGCGTCATCGTTGTCACCGGTGCCGGAGGGGGGTTGGGTCGCGAGTACGCGCTGACCCTGGCCCGTGAGGGAGCCAGCGTGGTGGTCAACGACCTCGGTGGAGCCCGCGACGGTACCGGCGCCGGTTCGGCGATGGCCGACCAGGTGGTGTCCGAGATCAAGGCAGCCGGCGGTCGTGCCGTGGCGAACTACGACAGCGTCGCCGAGGCCGCAGGTGCGGAGAACATGATCAAGAGCGCACTCGACGAGTTCGGCAAGGTCGACGGCGTGGTCAGCAACGCCGGCATCCTGCGGGACGGAACCTTCCACAAGATGACCTACGAGAACTGGGACGCCGTGTTGAAGGTCCACCTGTACGGCGGCTACAACGTGATCCGCGCAGCGTGGCCACACTTCCGCGAGCAGAGCTTCGGGCGGGTGGTGGTGGCCACCTCCACCAGCGGGCTGTTCGGCAACTTCGGGCAGGCCAACTACGGCGCCGCCAAACTGGGCCTCGTCGGCCTGATCAACACGCTCGCCCAGGAAGGCGCGAAGTACAACATCAAGGTCAACGCCGTCGCACCGATCGCGGCCACCCGGATGACCCAGGACATCCTGCCGCCGGAGGTATTCGACAAGCTGACCCCGGAATACGTGGCGCCGGTGGTCGGCTACCTGTGCACCGAGGAAGTGCCCGACACCGCTTCGGTGTTCATCGTCGGCGGCGGCAAGGTGCAGCGCGCCGCGCTGTTCCAGAACGACGGCGTGGTCTTCTCCGACGGCGTGCCCTCGCTCGATGACGTCGCCGCGAAGTGGGGCGAGATCACCGACCTCTCGGCGGCCAAGCGGGCGTCGTTCACCCTTGGCTGACAGCCCAGCACGGGCGCTTCGGCGGCCATAGCCATGAGCGCCGCCGGCATCGTCCTGGTCGCGTTGGCGGTTGCCGTCGGTCTGGTCGGCATCGTGGTGCCGCTCCTGCCGGGCGTCCTGCTGGTCTTCGCCGCTATCGCGGTCTGGGCGATCGTGGAGCAATCCGCCACCTCATGGATCACGTTGGCGGTGGTGTCGGTGCTGCTCGGGGGCACCACCCTGATCAAGTACCTGTGGCCGATGCGGCGCATGCGGGCAGCCGACGTCGGTACCCGAAGCCTGATTGCCGGGGCGGTGCTCGGCATCGTCGGCTTCTTCGTCGTCCCGGTGCTCGGCCTGGTGCTCGGCTTCGTGCTCGGCATCTACCTGGCCGAGCTGGCATATCGGCGAGACGGGCGGCTGGCGTGGGCGTCGACCGTACACGCGCTCAAGAGTGTGGCGCTCAGCGTAGGAGTGGAACTGACCGGTGCGTTACTGGCGACCGCGGCGTGGGTGATCGGGGTCTACCTGACCCACTAGCGATCGCGGTCCTCGTCCTCTTTTTCCAGGTCGGCGATGGCCTGTTCGAAGGCGCTGTCGATGCCGCTGGTGTCCCCGCCGATGACGCGGTCGATGAAGCCGGCCGGCTCGTCGAGGTCGTCGCTGCCGGGTAGCAGGTCGGGATGCTGCCACACGCCGTCGCGTGCGTCGGAGCCGACGGCGTCGGTCAGGCGCTCCCACAGCACGGCGGCCTCACGCATCTTGCGGGGCCGCAGTTCCAGACCGACCAGGGTGGCGAATGTCTGTTCGGCCGGCCCCCCGGAGGCGCGCCGACGGCGCAGCATCTCCGAGAGCGCCTCGGTACCGGGGATGCGGTCGCCCAGCGCGGCGGACACCACGGTCTGCACCCACCCTTCGATCAGGGCCAGCAGCGTCTCGAGCCGTTCCAGCGCCGCCGT
The DNA here is from genome assembly GCA_964513475.1 of uncultured Mycobacterium sp. Classification (GTDB taxonomy): domain Bacteria; phylum Actinomycetota; class Actinomycetes; order Mycobacteriales; family Mycobacteriaceae; genus Mycobacterium. Next base: position 77,667 of record CAZEMS010000018.1, read on the forward strand.
CTGCTCTGGCGTCGTCTTCGGCTCGAAGATGCCCTGATTGAGCAGTTGCTCCATCGCCGCCGGGTCGGTCAGCGATGCCGGGTTGAACCCCCGAGCGATGTCCTCGACGCCGTTGACGTCGATCTTCATCCCCCGTGCATAGGCTTCGACGGCGTTGAGCAGTTGGCTGGCCAGCCACGGCACATGGCTGAACAGGCGGTGGTGGGCGGCTTCGCGCGCCGCCAGGAACGTGAGGACCGCGCTGCGTGGCTGGTCCAGGCCATCGGAGAGCGTCTCGATCGTGTCCGGCATCAGCACGGCGACGCCCTTGGGGCCGAGCGGAAGCCCGATGTCGGTGGAGGTGAGCACCTCGCGCGAAAGCTTGCCCAACGCCTGACCGAGTTGAGAGCCGAACGCCATCCCGCCCATCTGCGTCATCATCGCCAGCAGCGGGCCGGCCATGCTCTTGGCCTCATCCGGCAGCGCGTCGGACCAGACTGTGGAGACCTGCTCGGCGACCGGGTCGCAGAGCCGCTTCCAAGTCGCCAGGGTGCCGTCGATCCAGTCGGTCGGTGTCCAGGCCACCGCCTTGTCGGTGCCTGCGGGCAGCGCGGTGACCCCGTCGAGCCAGGTCTCGGCCAGGTGAACCGCGTCGCCGATGGCTGACGCGGTCTGCTCTGGTACCGGGGCGACGAAGCCGATGGAACTGGTCGCCAGTTGCCGCGCCAGGTCGTAGTTCACCGGCCCGGCCTGCTTGCCGCCGGCCATCATGTTGCCGGCGCCGCTGAACATCTCGCCGAGCTTGCTGAAGATTTGACCGAGTTCGGACATATCGAATCCGCCGGCGCCCGATTCCGGGTTCTTGTGCTTGTCACGCTCGGGGTCGTTGCCGGCGGAGAAGCCGAAGGGCGGGTCAGCCATGACTCCAACGGTACTCACTGCCCGCCGATCTCGTTGGCCCGTTCGCTGTGGGCCCTTTCCTGCGG
>CAZEMS010000019.1:0-67948 GCA_964513475.1 uncultured Mycobacterium sp.
TACAACAACCGCCAAAAGCCTTGCCAAATGGCAGCGGCTTGACATAGGAGAAACGCATGCCCGAGGCTCGCGTGCACACCGGCGGCAGCCTGGGCAGATTCATCCGGCAATCGGGATATCTCCGGAAATGGCTGATCCTGGGCATTTTGATAGGTCTCATCGCCGGGCTGGGCGCGGTGGTGTTCTATCTCGCCCTCGACTACACCGGACAGTTCCTGCTCGGCTACCTGGCCGGTTACGACATTCCCAAAGCACACGGCGACGGCGGCGACCCCGGATCCGGCGGATTCGACCGGCCCTGGGCGATCCCGCTGGTGGTCTTCGGCGGCGCGTTGGTCTCGGCGTTGCTGGTCGCCAGGTTCGCCCCGGAGGCCGCGGGCCATGGCACCGACAACGCGATCGAGGCCGTGCACACCGACCCGCGTGCGATCCGGGTCCGCGCGATCGTGGTGAAGACCATCGCCAGCGCGCTGACCATCGGTTCGGGCGGATCCGGCGGACGCGAGGGCCCGGCCGCTCAGATCTCGGCGGGCTTCGGTTCGCTGCTGACCCGCCGGCTCGACCTTTCCGACGAAGATGGGCGGATCGCGGTGTCGCTCGGGGTCGGCTCGGGCATCGGCGCCATCTTCGGTGCCCCGCTGGGCGGCGCGGTGCTGGCCGCGTCGATCGTCTACCGCGAGGACTTCAACTACAAGGCTCTGATACCCGGCTTCATCACCTCGGCGACCGCCTACGTCGTCTACGGCTCGATCCTCGGGTTCGAGCCGTTGTTCGGCTACATCGTTGCCGACTTCCGGTTCAACCTGCCGGTGGAGCTGCTGTGGTTCATCCTGATCGGTCTCGTCGCGGCATTCTTCGGCTACCTGTACGCCCGCGTGTTCTACGGCACCGTCGCGCTCACCGCGAGGCTGCCGGGCAGCGGACCGGCGGGACTGGTGACCAAGACGGCCCTCGGCGGCCTGGCCGTCGGCCTGCTGGGGTTGGTGGTCCCGCAGATCCTGGCGAGCGGATACGGCTGGGCGCAGAAGGCCTCGGCCACCGACACGCTGATGGCCATCCCGCTCTGGATCGTCATCATCCTGCCGCTGGCCAAGATCCTGGCGACGTCGCTGTCCATCGGGACCGGCGGATCCGGCGGAATCTTCGGCCCCGGCGTGGTCATCGGGGCATTCGTCGGCGCGGCGATCTGGCGCATCGGTGAACACCTCGACGCGCCCGGACTGCCTTCGGGTCCGGGCGTTTTCGTCGTGGTGGGCATGATGGCGTGCTTCGGCAGCGTTTCCCACGCACCGCTGGCGGTGATGATCATGGTCGCCGAGATGACCGGTTCGTTCTCCGTCCTTCCCGGGGCGATGATCTCCGTCGGCATCGCCTATCTGCTGATCAGGCGCACCGACGTGACGATCTACGAGGCCCAGCGACTCGACCGGGAAGCCGACGAACGCCCCGGCTGACCGCGCTGCACTACCCGCCGAAACGTACGTTTCGCAGAAGAAGTGCGAGAAGACTGCTGCAAAACGTCGATCTGGGCGTCATGCGGATGCCGAACGGGACTCGGCGGCCGCCTGCCACTCGGTCGTTGCGCCCTGGTGCGCCAACTTTCCCCCGGCGTTCTCCAGGTGGGCGCGTACAAACCACTGGAACTTCTCCAGTTCCGCAGCATGGCCGATGAGGATGTCGTTGGTGACCGCATCGAGATCTTCAGACTCCGCGATGCGGTCGCGAATATCCTCGATCACGCCGCTGTAGACCAGGTCCAGCGCCGACAAGTGTGCCAGTGCGGTGTCTCGGCCGACCGAATAGTCTTCCCAGCTGCGATCATTGATGATGGCGCCGGGGGTGCCCCGGGGCGACTCCCCCAGCGTCGCGATCCGCTCGGCGACCTCGTCGGCGTACCCGCGGACCAGCTCGACCTGCGGGTCGATCATCTCGTGGACACCGATGAAGTTGGGTCCCACCACGTTCCAGTGCACATGCTTGAGTGTCAGATGCAGGTCGTTGTAGGTGCTGAGCTGCTTCTGAAGAAGCTCGGAGACCCGTGCACCTTCCTTGTCCGTCATACCGGGAACGGTGAATCGCGTCATCAGCTACTCCTTTTCGCGTCGTGTCGCCACGAGTACCCGGCACGTTCACCCGCCGAAACGTACGTTTCGCAGAAGATTGGCGAGAGAAGGGCTGCGAAACGTCGGTTTGGGCGGGATAGTTTGGTGCGGGCGTGAGCGACGCACGATTCAGAAGCCGACGAGGAGGCCGCCATGAACCAACCGACGATGGCGCATCGACTGGCCGCAGAGTTCATCGGCACGTTCTGGTTGGTCCTGGGCGGATGTGGCAGCGCCGTGTTCGCCGCCAAGTTCGTAGCCGATGACGGCGTCTCGCTGGGTATCGGCTTTCTCGGTGTCTCGCTGGCCTTCGGCCTGACTGTGCTCACCGGCGTCTACGCGTTCGGCACCATATCCGGCGGCCACTTCAATCCAGCCGTCACGCTGGGTGCCGCACTGGCCCGCAGGGTCGAGTGGAAGGCGCTGCCGGCGTACTGGATCACCCAGGTGGTTGCCGGGCTTGTCGGCGGCTTGGTCATCTACGTGGTGGCGCACGGTAAGGAAGGCTGGTCGGCCACCGGGAACATGGCCGCCAACGGCTACGGCACCCACTCCCCCGGCGGGTATTCGCTGTGGGCGGTGCTGGTCGCCGAGGTCGTGCTCACCGGGATGTTCCTGCTCGTCATCCTCGGGTCCACCGACGACAGGGCACCCAAGGGCTTCGCCGGACTCTCGATCGGCCTCAGCCTGACATTGATCCACCTCATCTCCATCCCGATCTCCAACACCTCGGTCAATCCGGCCCGATCCACCGGGGTTGCCTTCTTCAACGGCGACGGCGCGCCGGGCCAGTTGTGGTTGTTCTGGCTGGCACCGCTGGTCGGTGCGGCCATCGCCGGACTCGCCTACCCGTACCTGTTCGGCAGTCACGAAGAGCTCGCCGAACGCCCTGTGCGCGACGACGCCCTGGACCGTAGCTGAGCTGAACCACCGTTCGAAGCCAATGACCCTGACGCCGTCGCATCCCGTGGCGCCGCCGGATCAACCCGGCATGAAAGAACACCGGGGCTTGGTGGTCGGTGCCGCCGGGATGATGGCCGCCGGCTTCCTCACCACCTTCCTGTCTCCCCTGCTGGCGATCTCGTTCGCCAAGGAGTTCGACTTCGGGATCGGCCCGGCGGGTCTGCTGGTGGCTTGCGGGCAGGGCGGCGTTGCGCTTGCGGCCTTCGGCGTCCTGCCCTTCCTGCCCCACCTGGACCGGAGAAGGGTCGGGACCGCCGGAGCGCTCATCACCGCAGCCGGTCTCTCCCTGACCGGCTTCGCAAGCGGATTCGGCCTGGTCTTGGCCTTGCAGATCATCACCGGGCTGGGCGCCGGACTCTGCTACGCGTGCGCGAACTCGGCGCTCGCCTACGCACGCTTTCCGGAGCGCGCGTTCAGCATCGTCACCATCACCTGGATGCTCGTCGGGGCGTTGATGCTGACGCTCGGGCCGACACTGCACGACCTGTGGCCGAAGGTCGGCGTTCTGCTCGGGATGGCAGCGGCGGTACTGCTGTGCGTCGTTTTCATCAGGCGGCTGCCCGATGTACGGCGCATATCCAAGGACGACGAGGCCGCCGCGCAGCTCGAGGACACCGAAGCCCCGGCAGGCAGCGCCGGACTCGCGGTGCTGTTGCTCGCGGCCGTCGGGCTTCTGCAGATCGGAAACGCCATGGTCTGGACATTCGCCGAACCGATCGGAATGCGGGCCGGTCTCTCGGTCCAGGACACCGCGACGTTCCTGGGGCTATCGCAGTTCATCGGATTGCTCGGAGCCGGAATCACCCTGGCGTTCGGCGCCAGGGTGGGCAAGATGATCCTGCTCGTCCCTGCCGCGCTGACCCTGGGCGTGGGCAATCTGCTCGTCGGCACCGCGGTCAGTCCGACGCCCTACATGACCGGGTTCCTCGCTATCAATGTCGCGTTCTTCTGCGCCACCCCGCTGTTGCTGTCACTGGCAGCCGAACTCGACACCAACTCCGGCCGACTCGTCGTGCTCGCGGGCGGCTTCGCCTTGATTGCCGGCGCTGCAGCCCCGGCTCTCGGCGCATGGATCGCCGGGGCCAACGAACATTGGTCTCGACTGGGCGTGACCGGGCTGGCAATGGTGCTGATCGCCATACCGCTGCTGGTCCTTCCGGTGCGCATCGCCAAGCGACGAGTGGCGCTGCAAGCACACTGATGCGCAGCAAACCAGGAAGGTGGCTATCCGAATGACCGACTCCTACGAAGACATTCCGCGAGCGGAGATTCCACAACCGAAGGGCAGGCTGCCGCTGCTCGGCGATGCGCTACACCTCGACGCCGAGCAGCCGACGCGCAGCCTGATGAATCTGGCCGACGAACTCGGGCCTATCTACAGCATGGTCGCCCCAGGACAGGACCTGGTGGTGGTATCCGGCGGTGACATTGCCGACGAGTGTCTGGACGAGACTCGATTCGAGAAGAACAACGCTCCCGAGATGGTCGCCATGCGAGAGATCGTGGGCGACGCCGTCTTCACCGCGTGGACACAGGAACCGGCGTGGAAGAAGGCTCACAACATCCTGTTGCCCGCCTTCTCCCCGCAGGCGATCAAGGGCTACACCGAGAAGATGGCCGACATCGCCGACCAGTTGGTGATGAAGTGGGCCCGGCTGAATCCGGGGGACCCGGTCGACATCGGCACCGACATGACCAAACTCACCTTCGACACCATCTGCCTGGTCTGTTTCAGCTACCGGCCGGGATCGTTCTACCGCCAGGAGATGCCCCCGATCGTCACCGCGCTCGAGGAAGCCATCGCCGAATGCGTGAACCGCCCCAGTAGGTTGCCGGGTCAGGACATCTACGAGGCGATCAAGGGCCGTAGCCGGTACAAGGAGAACACCAGCTTCCTCAACAACCTGGCCGACAAGATCATCGAAGACCGGATCCGCAGCGCCGAGGTCGGGCAGAACGGCGACGTACTGGATCTGATGTTGACCGAGGCGGACAAGGACAGTGGTCAGAAGCTGACCACACTCAGCATCCGCCAGCAGATGATCACGTTCCTTGCTGCCGGGTACGACACCACCAGCGGGATGCTTATGTGGACGCTGTACTACCTGCTCAAGAATCCGGACGCGCTGGCCAAGTGTTACGCGGAGGTCGACGAGGTGTTCGGCGACGACCTGTCGGTCCTGCCGACTGAGACGCAGATACCCCAGCTGCGTTATCTGCTGCAGTGCATGAAGGAGGCGCTGCGCCTCTGGCCGATCGGTGTGGGCTTCCAGGTCCGTCCGCTGGCCGACGATGTTCTCGCCGGCAAGTATCGGGTCAAGAAGGGGCAGGCGATTCTGCTCCTGACGCCCCAGCTGCAGCGTGACCCGTCGATATTCCCCGAACCCGAGAAGTACGACCCTGACCGGTTCACCCCCGAGCTCGAAGCCGCACGCCCGCCCTGGGCATGGATGCCCTTCGGCAACGGCCAGCGCGCGTGCATCGGCCGTCACTTCTCATTCCACGAGTCACAGCTGCTGCTGGGATTGATCCTGCAGCGGTTCAAGCTCATCGACTCGTTCGACTACCAACTCAAGATCAAGGACTTCTTCTCGCTCAAGCCGGAGAACTTCACGATCACGGTCGAACCCCGCGCCGGGCGCGAGGCAGCGGTCATCGCCGGCCCGCGCGCTGCCCCCACCCAAGCGCCGGCCGAGACGGTCGCGCGCAGCCGCGTCGTCTCCGACTACGGCGGCGGCAACCCGATTCTGGTGCTGCACGGCTCCAATCTGGGCACCTCCGAGCGGATCGCCAACGAGATCGCCGAAGACGGCCGCGCCCGCGGGTTCGCGGTGACCCAGGGTCCGCTCGACGACTACGTCGACGCACTGCCCAGCGATGGACTGGTCGTCATCTGCGCGTCCTCCTACAACGGCAACCCACCGGACAACGCGCTGAGGTTTCATCGCTGGCTCGGCAGTGGCCTTGCAGCGGACGCGCTGGCCGGCGTGACCTACACCGTCTTCGGTGCCGGTGACCGGGTCTGGGCGTCGACGTTTCAGAAGGTACCGGCCGAGATCGACGACATGCTCGAAGCCGCAGGTGCAGAACGGTTCTGCCCGCGTGGCGTCGCCGACGCATCAGACGACTTCGACGGGATGTTCCGCGACTGGTACGCCTCGTTCTGGCGGCAGGCCGGTGACGCACTCGGACTCGCTCCGCAGACCGACGTCGCCACCGACATGAACCGCTACGAGATAGCTTCCACCGGCCAGCGGCTGCACAGTTCCTTCTTCTCCTCGCTGGAGGCGACGGCCTTTCGGATGGTGCAGAACCGGGAACTGCTCGGCCGCGTCGCGCAGAGTGGCCCGGTCGTCCAATCGACCCGGCATATCGAGTTCGATCTGCCCGAAGGCGCCACCTACCGCACCGGCGACCACATCGCCCTGCTCCCCCGAAACGCCGCAGAGTTGGTCGGCCGGGCCGCTGCGCTGGCCGAGCTCGACCTCGACGAGCTGGTGACCATCCGGGCGAACACCGCCGCGCCGAGCCATCTTCCCCTGGACACACCGTTCGTCGTCTCCGAACTGCTGGCGGCACGGGTCGAACTGCAGGCTCCGATGACGCGCGCCCAGATCCGGACCCTGGCGGAGTTCGCGACCAACCCCGACGAGCAGGCTGAACTGGCAAGCCTGGCCGCCGATGAGAACGTCACCCGATACCGCGAGGAAATCCTTTTCAAGCGGGTGTCGCTGCTCGACATGGTGCAGCGCTACCGGTCGGTCGACGTGCCGCTCAACACCTGTCTGGACCTGCTGCCCGGCCTGGCGCCGCGCTACTACTCGATCTCGTCGTCGCCGTCGGTTGCTCCGCATCGGTGCAGCATCACGGTAGGGGTGCTGCGGACACCGGCCCGCAGCGGTGCCGGGCTCTATCACGGAACCTCGTCGAACTTCCTGGCCAGGACCGAGCCCGGAGCGATGGTTCCCGGCTTCATCCGTCCGCCGGGCCTACCGTTCGACGTTCCTGACGACCCGGCGACGCCGATGATCATGATCGCCACCGGCACCGGGTTGTCGCCGTTCCGTGGGTTCCTGCAAGAACGAGCGGCCCAGGGAGTGAGCTCCAAGCTCGGACCAGCGCTGCTGATCTACGGATGCCGGTTGCCCGATTCGGATTTCATCTACGAAGACGAGATTCGGCAGTTCGAGGCCGACGGCGTCGTCACCGTCGTGACGGCATACTCCCGCGTGCAAGAGGGCACCCGCGCCCGGGTGCAGGATGCCGTGCGTGCGCACGCCGATGAGATTCTCGAGCTGATCGCAGCGGGCGGGACCACCTACGTCTGCGGCGGAGCGGGCACCGTGGCACCCGCGTTGCGCGACGCATTCGCCGACATCTATCAACGCAAGGCCGGATGTTCCGGCGACGAGGGCGTGGCCTGGCTGGAAGAGCTTCGCGCGGCGAATCGCTACCTGGAGGACGTCTGGGCCGCGCACTGAGGTCCGGTCAACCCATCACCTGCGAGTCGAGCCGGATCGAGCCGAGCACCTCGAAGTACTGCCGCACATGGCGGTCATGGAGGAAGTGCCTGAACACGTTGTCCTGGCCGGCTTCGGCGAGCTCACGGGCATGCCCCGGTCCGTTGAGCAGCGCAGCGACGGCGCTCCCGAACTGGTCGAGATCGTGGGGATCGGTCAGCAATACGCCGGTGCGTTGGTCACTGACCTGGTCGCGTATGCCCCCGACCGCCGATGCGATGATCGGGCGCGCCTTCCACATCGCTTCGGTGACGGTCAGACCGAAGCCCTCCTGGATGCTCTTCTGCACGACGATCGTGGCATGGCGTTGCAACGCGTTGACGATGGCGGCGTTCTCCGCGTCGTCGGCCATCGGTAGCGACGCGACGTGGACACGCTCTCGCGCCTTCGACGGCAGGTCGGCGTGCTCGGCGAGAAGCTCTGCGAGCACCTCGGTCTGCTCGGGATCGTCGGGAACCGAGCTCGCGCCCGGACCGGCGAGCACCAGGTCGGCCTCGGATCTGGCGAGCGAATGCCGTACGAAACCCCTCATCACCCCGGCATGATCCTTGAGGCGGTCCCACCGGGACACCTGCAGCACGATCGGCCGGTCAGGATCTGGCGGAGGACCGCCGTCGAGTAACTCGGCCCGGCTGCGCACCTCGGCGATCTCACCGGTGAGCCGTCGAAACACCGGCGGCGCACTCATCGCGCCGTCGGCCACCAAACCTGCGGCGACGAGAATCGCGCGAACTGTGTCCGGCGCCAAATCCTGATTCTTGGGCGCGAACGGATCGATCGAGGGCGCCACGATCGCGATCGGCGTTCTCGCGAATCCTTCCGGGACGTAGATGAAGCGGGAGAACACCAGGCGGTGCGCATCCTGCACGTAGGGCTCCAGAAACGACCACGCCGCCTCCACGTACCCGTTCGGTTGCTCGGCGCCGACATGGGAGCGCCACACCACCGCGCAGCCGTGCTGTCGCAACGGCCCGACCAGCCCGGCGGTCTGGGGATCGTGCAGGATCACCGTCGAGCCCGGCTCGATGAGGGCGCAGAGGCCCGGCGCGTTGGCGGCCATCACCCGTTCGTAGGCGTCACGTTCATCCGGGCCGAGGACACCCGCTGGGCTCCCGTGAATGAGGTTGTGAATCCGCTTCGTGGTGCCGAAGAACGGCGCGTCGCCTCCGATCACCGCCCAGCGGGCGTCGATGCCGGCGCCACGGACGTAGGACAGCATCGTCCGCAGCATCTCGGCTACCCCGCCACCGGTAGCCGTCGAGTTCACACACCAGATCGGGCGATCGGCGAACACCGACTTCCCGAACCGTGCCAGCTTCTGCAGGGATTCCCATCTCTCGGGTGGGAGCAGATCGCGGAAACCGTCGATGGGCCGCGCCGGCACCGGCACCTCCGTCGGTTCCACCGCCACAGATTATGCGATCACTACCCGGCGTCTACTCGATGTCTGTGCCATGTGTGTGCCATGTCTATGCCGAGTCACGGCCACCGGCGCCGCACCCGCTGAGGTCCCCGACCGTGGGGCACCATGGCTGGATGTAGCGTTCCTTCCCGGCCTCGCAGTCGGACAGACGACTGCCAGAGCGTCGGCTACAGGAGATCGTTTTCGGCCAGGAGATCATTCGATGGGCAACACCGGTCGCGTCCCGCGATTGGGAACGGTGCTGGACCGTGGTGGCCGTGCCGCGGTAGTGGCGGTGCTCGTCGTCGCTGCGCTGGGCTGGGCGGGTTGGGCGACCGGCAACCACCGGCTGACCCAGGTTTCCGCGGATTGGCCACCCATGGCGCCGTGGGCTGCCGTCCTGTCGGCAGCCCTGGCGGCGGCGATCCTTTTGCAGTGGGGAAGCCCGCCACCGGCCCGGGTGTGGGCCGCGAGAGTCGTTGTCGCGGCGACCGGTGTCCTGGCCGCGGCGTTCCTGCTCGAGTATCTGATCGACGGGTCGTCGGGCCTGCACGACGTGTTCTTCGCCGAAGCGGTGCGCACGCTGGAGGAAGCCTGGCAGGAGCGCCCGAGCCCCCGTACGGCTGCCTCGGTCCTGCTGATCGCCGTTGCCGTCGGGCTGACCAGAGTAGATCGTCGATGGACTCGGGTGGCGTGGCCGCTGTGCCTGGTCACCGCGATGGTCGAGCCGGTCCTTGCCGTGACGGTCTTTCTCTTCGACGCGGTCTCGACACCGGCCGTCGCCGGTTCGGCCGCCATCAGCATCCCGACCGCGGTGGCATTGCTTCTGCTCGTCGCCGGGACGTTCACCGCACGCCCGGACCGCAATCCCGTCGCCTGGCTGCTCACCCGGCCCGACGGATGGGCGCTGCTTCAAATGGTCGGCATCATCGCGGGCCTTCCGATCGTCGTTGTTCTTTCGCGCCTGGTATTCCTGGGGCTCGGACTGTCCCACGACGGCGCCTGGGCCCTGTCGGTGATCTTGGGCGCCGCAGTCATTGGGGCTGCCGCGGTCTACTTCGCCCAACGTGAGAGGCGGGGTCTGCAGTTGGCGCGGGACACATTGACCATGCAGCGGGCTGAGGCCGAGGCGCGGTACCGGATGATCGCGGAGAACGCCGTGGACATCGTCGTTCACCTGCGCGGCAACGAGGTCGAGTGGATCTCGCCATCGGTTGAGGCCGGTTTAGGTGATCCGCCCGCCGAGTGGATCGGCTCGGACCTGGGGCAACGCGTCCACCCAGACGACCTCGACGCAGTCGTCGCCGCCCTGATCCGGATCGGTCGCGACGAGTCGGCCCGGGCCAGGTTTCGGCTGCGCACCGCCGACGGCGGCTATCGGTGGTTCGACGGCCACGGGAAGTCCTACGTCGACGTCAACGGCCACATCGACGGGGTGATCGCCGCGCTGCGCAATGTCGATGAACAGGTCGAGGCGGAACGGCGACTCGAACGGCTTGCCCGTTTCGATGCACTCACCGGGCTACTGAACCGCTCGGAAACCATCACCCGCTTCAATGCCGCCTTGCAGCATCCCCGGTCCCCGGGGGCGCACCTCGGCGTGCTGTTCTGCGACATCGATCACTTCAAGGAGATCAACGACACCTGGGGCCATCCCACCGGTGACGTCGTGCTCACCACGATCGCGGCCCGAATCCGCGACAGCGTCCGGCAGGGGGACATCGTGGGCCGGATGGGTGGTGACGAACTGCTGGTACTGCTGCCCGGAGTGCACAACCTCGACGAGGTGGCCGAGATCGCAGAGAAGATCCGCAGCCATGTCGATGAACCGATCCACCACGCCGGGCTGACCCTGCACGCGACGCTGAGTATCGGCGCAACGATCGCCGATACCGGCGATTCGGGCTACGCGCTGATGGCCCGGGCCGACGTGGCGATGTACCGGGCCAAGAGATCCGGCAGGAACTCCGTCACGCGTATCGCGCCGACCGACAGCGGCTGATCGCCTACAGCCCGCGGAGGTTCGGGATCGGTGACCGGGCACCGAAGCGCGGGTTGCGGGCCAGCCCGCTGACCTCCAGCAGTCGCACCGCTCGCTGACGGTGCGGGCGCAAAGGCTCGAGCAGTCGCAACATGGCCGCGTCGTCAACGGGACGGCCGAGCAGGCTCCAGCCGACCATCTTCGCCAAGTGGTAGTCCCCCACCGAGACCGTGTCGGCGTCGCCGAACACCCGCTGAACGGTCTCGGCGGCCGTCCACGCCCCGACACCGGGCAGCGTCAGCAGCGCGGCGTGGGCCTGCTCGACCGGTCGTTGCGTCAAACGCTGCAGCGAGTCGGAGCGCTGCGCGCAGGCCACCACCGTGCGGGCACGGCCCGGATCCACGTTCGCCCGGTGGAACTCCCACGACGGGATGCGGCGCCATACCTCGCCGGTTGGCGGCACCCGCATGTGGGCCGGGGCCGGACCCGGCGCCGGAGAGCCGAACTTGCTCACCAGCCGGCGCCAGGATCGCCGAGCATCCATACCGCTCACCCGCTGTTCGAGAACTGCGGGAATCAGCGATTCCAGCATCCGGCCGGTGCGCCCGAGCCGAAGATTCGGTACGCGCCGGCAGGCCGCGGCGATGGTCGGTTCGGCCGGCTGGAATCCCGAAGGGTCGTCCTCGGAGCCCAGCAGCGCCGGCACCGTCTCGATGAACTCCGTCGCACCGCGTCCCCAGGCCCGGCAGTCGACGGCGTTGGCCGCAGCCCTGGCGATCCGCGCGGTAACAGGGCCGGCGTCCATCAGGCTGGTTCGCCAGATCGCGCCGTCGGCGGATTGGTGGTAGCACGGATCACCGTGTCCACGCCGCAGCGGCGTCAGCGTCAGCCGATGGCTCACCGGGCCGTCGAAGACCACCGTGCGCCGCGTCGGCCCGTTCACGCTGGCTCCCATCGGCTGGCTCCGTACGATCTACACGAAACGATCTACATCAAACGGTCTGCATCAAACGTCGATCTGCGCCAAACGGCCGGCACGACGATTATGGAACACGACGATCATGAAAGTGAGGGCGTAGGCGGATGCGGACTGTGGCGGGCAACACCGATCGTGTGGTGGTGGTCGGGGCGGGTCTGGCCGGGTTGTCTGCCGCATTGCAGTTGGCCGGCCGCGGCCGGCAGGTCACCGTGGTGGAACGCGGAGACCAGCCCGGCGGCCGGATGGGCAGACTTGACGTCGAGGGCTACCGCCTCGACACCGGGCCAACCGTGCTGACCATGACCGACATCCTCGAAGAGGCCTTCACAGCCGTGGGTGAGTCGATGTCGGATCGCCTTGACCTGTTGCCCGTCACTCCGGCGTACCGGGCGGCGTTCGCCGACGGCAGCGCACTTGACGTGCACACCGACCCCGAAGCGATGGCGGCCGCAGTGGAGGACTTCGCAGGGCCGGATGCGGTAGCCGGCTACCAACGGCTGCGTGATTGGCTGATCCGGCTCTACCGTGTCGAGTTCGACGGCTTCATCGCCTCGAACTTCGATTCACCACTGGGACTGGTCACGCCCCAGCTTGCGCGATTGGCCGCCATTGGCGGTTTCCGACGCTGGGACCGGGCGATACGGCGCTTCATCACCGACGAGCGGCTGCTGCGGGTCTTCACCTTTCAGGCCCTCTATGTCGGTGTGCCACCAGCTCGCGCCCTGGCAGCGTACGCGGTGATCGCCTACATGGACACCGTCGCCGGGGTCTATTTCCCGCGCGGCGGCATGCGCGCGGTGCCCGATGCGCTGGCCGCCGCAGCAACCGACGCCGGCGTTGAATTCCGTTACCGGGCTGAGGTTTCCGCCCTCGAACGTGGCAACGGCCTGGTCACAGCGGTGATCACCGACACCGGTGAACGCGTGCCGGCCGACGCCGTGGTCCTGACGACGGAGTTGGCCGACGCCTATCGGCTGCTGAGTCACACACCACGCCGGCTGTTGCCGCTGCGGCCCGCGCCGTCCGCTGTCGTCGCGCACGTCGGCGTCCGGGCAGACCGGGCCCGGAGCGGAACCGAATCCGCGCACCACACCATTCTCTTCGGCAGCGAATGGGAACAGACCTTCCGCGACATCATCGACGACGGCCGTGTCATGCGGGATCCGTCGCTGCTGGTTACCCGGCCGACGACCGGCGATGCCCGGCTCGCACCACCAGGGCGGGACCTGCTGTACGTGCTCGCGCCCGCGCCCAACACCGCGACCGGCACGATGGACTGGGACCGAGACGGCCCCGGCTACACGGACGAGATTCTGGCCACGGTGTCCGAGCGACTGCCCGGGGTCGTCGAAGACGCGCGCCTGCTGCACGTCGTCACCCCGGCCGACTGGACGCGCCAGGGCATGGCTTTCGGAACTCCGTTCGCGCTGGCCCACACCTTCGGGCAGACCGGTCCGTTCCGTCCTGGCAACATCGTGCGCGGTGTCGATAATGTGGTACTGGCAGGATCATCAACGGTGCCAGGAGTGGGCGTGCCCACCGCGCTGCTGTCCGGGCGGCTCGCCGCCGACCGGATCACCGGGGCGCTCGCACCGCGATCCGCAGGACGAAAATGGACCCAGATCAAGGGCGGCAGTAGGGGTGGTGCGGCATGATGAGCTCCGAACTCGACGCCGCGGGTGTGCACGACCCGCACCTACGCGACGCCTACTGTCGTTGCCGGAATCTCAACGCTCGCCACGGCCGCACCTTCTTCCTGGCGACCCGGCTGCTGGCTCCCGAACAGAGGCCCGCGGTGCACGCGCTGTACGGGTTCGCCCGGCTGGCCGACGACATCCTCGACGACCTCAATCAACCGCTCAGCACGGCCGAACGGGCGGATCGGCTGCAGCGGTTGGCCAACGGCCTGAACGATCACTTGGTGCAGCGGGCACCTACCGGCTACGAGCCGGTGCTGGCCGCGGTGGCGCACACTGCCCGCCGGTACGACATCGACTGGCAGTTGTTCGACGACTTCCTGGCCTCGATGCGGACTGACCTCACCGTCACCGACTACCCGGACCGCACCGCCCTGAACAGCTACATGCACGGCTCGGCCGAGGTCATCGGTCTGCAGATGCTGCCGGTGCTGGGCACCGTCGCACCCCGCGAACAGGCCGCTCCGTACGCCGCTGCACTCGGCAAGGCCTTCCAGCTCACCAACTTCCTGCGCGACGTCGACGAAGATCTCGAACGTGACCGGGTGTACCTGCCAGCCGACGAGTTGGCCGCCCATGACGTCGATCGCGACCTGCTCATGTGGTGCCACACCAATCGTCGCACCGACACCCGGGTACGCCGTGCGCTGGAAGAACAGGTGGCCACGACCCGGCGCATCTACGACTTCGCCCTCGCCGGGATCGACTTGCTCGAGAGCCGTTCTCGGCCCTGCATCGCTGCGGCCCTGACCTTGTACTCGGAGATTCTCGACCGCATCGAGGACAGTTCTTTCGCCGTATTCACCCACCGCGCGACGGTCGGCAATCGGAGACGCCTGCAGGTGGCGGGGCTGGGGTTGTTGCAAGCATGGCGGGCTCGGCGCAGCGACCGATGGCCGGGAGCGGCATAACGTTGGACCGATGGCAATACCTGCTCGTGCTGGCCGCCTGTCTGGTGATCACCGCACCACTGGAATTCTTCGGCGCTGGCGTGTACCGCCAAGCGCGGCGTGCCGCGGTCGCGATCCTTCCGGTGGCAGCGATCTTCGTGGTTTGGGATCTCATCGCCATCGCCGCAGACGTGTGGAGCTTCAACCCGCGCTTTGTCACCGGCATCGATCTGCCCGGAGGCCTACCGCTGGAAGAGATGCTGTTCTTCCTCGTGATCCCGCTGTGCGGGCTGCTCACCTACAACGCCGTCAGCACCATTCTTTCTCGCGTCAACCTCTGTCGCATCAAGCGGTTGCGCGCACGCGAGGAGAGTCGGTGATCGGCTATACGCTTCCCGCGGTCATTTCGGTCGGGGTGGTATGCATGCTCGAGTTTGCGATGTTGCGCACCGGCCTGTTCCGGCGGCCCGCCTACTGGCTCTCGATGGCAATCGTGCTCGGCTTCCAGATCCCGGTCGACGGCTGGCTGACAAAGCTCAGTGCCCCCATCGTCATCTACGACGAGAGTCATTCCAGCGGTGTCCGGTTTCCACTCGACATTCCTGTCGAGGACTTTTTGTTCGGCTTCTCACTGGTGACCGCGGTGTTGTTGGTGTGGGAGTGGCAGCGGTTGCGCAGCCGGGATCAATCGCCGTGATCGCCCGCCGCGAACTGCCTTACGCACAGGTGCCCGCCGCATTCGATTCTGGCGCCGGCGCATACGACAAGCTGGTTGGCGCCAACCCGGGTTATCACGCACACCTGCGCATTTCGGCCCAGCGAATGACTCTCCCCAACGGTGGACGCGGGATCCGGCTACTCGATGCCGGTTGCGGCACAGGGTTGTCCACATCCGCGCTGCTGTCGGTCGCCCCGCAGGCCGAGATCGTCGCCGTCGACGCGTCGGCCGGAATGCTCGCAGAGGCCGCAACCAAGCCGTGGCCGCCGACGGTTCGGTTCGTACAGAGCCGCATCGAGGACCTTGCTGACGCCGGTGTCAAGGGACCTTTCGACGGTATTCTCGCAGCCTACCTGGTCCGCAATCTCGCCGATCCCGACAGCCAACTGCAGATGTTCCGCGCCATGCTGCGGCCCGGTGCAAGGCTCGCGGTGCACGAATACTCGGTGCGCGACTCGCGGCTGGCCACCGCGGTGTGGAACGCCGTGTGCACGGCGGTCATCATTCCGGCCGGTCGGCTGCGTACCGGCGACGCCGCCCTGTACCGATACCTGCGTCGCAGCGTCAACAACTTCGACGGCGCCGCCGCTTTTCGGAAGCGGTTGCAACGCAACGGCTTCGTAGGGGTAAGTAGTCAAACGATGCCGGGTTGGCAGCACAACATCGTGCATACGTTCCTTGGGGAGGCGGCACCGTGACCGACCCCCGTAGCGAGATTCACCCCGCGCCGCCCGGGTTCTTCTATTCTGGCGCGCTGAACGCGCGACCGCGGGTGGTGGTCGTCGGGGCGGGCGTCGCCGGCCTTGCCGCGGCCACCGGGCTGTCCGAACGCGGAGTGGATGTCGATGTGGTGGAGAGCCTGAACTACCTCGGTGGCCGCGTCGGCGGTTGGTCCGAGCGTCTAGCCGACGGCACCGAATTGGCGATGAATCGCGGCTTCCACGCGTTCTTCCGCCAGTACTACAATCTTCGAAACATGTTGCGCCGCATCGACCCCGAGCTCGGCATGCTGACGCCGGTAGACGACTATCCACTGGTCGATGCGCACGGTCGACGCGACACCTTCCGCGGACTGCCGCAGACTCCTCCGTTCAACGCCATGGCGTTTGCTTTGCGTAGCCCCACATTTCGGCTGCGGGACATGGCCCGGCTCAACGCTCGGGCCGCCGCGCCGCTGGCGGCGGTGTCGGTGCCCGAGATCTACCACCGCCTCGACGGAATCGATGCCGACGAGTTCCTGCGCGACATCAACTTCCCCGGCGCGGCCAGACATCTGGCCTTCGAGGTGTTCTCCCGAAGCTTCTTCGCCGAGCCCGGACAGCTGTCGGCCGCCGAGTTGGCGACCATGTTCCACATCTACTTCCTCGGTTCCAGCGAGGGCCTGGTCTTTGACGTTGCGAACGCTAATTTCGATGTGGCACTGTGGAATCCACTGCGCGAATACCTCGAGTCACGGGGAGTCAAGTTTCATCTAGGCGGGGCTGTCACCTCCGTCGAGCCATGCGATTCCGGATTCCTGGTGCACTGCGGTGCGGGGATACGGTACTGCGCCGACGGCGTCGTTATCGCCACCGATGCGGCTGCGCTACAGAACATCGTGACAGCCTCATCCGGACTCGGCGACGCCGATTGGCGCCGGCGCGTCGCGATGCTGGGAACGGCGCCGCCGTTCGCGGTGCTGCGACTCTGGCTGGATCGTGCGGTCAACACCGACCGGCCGGCGTTCCTCGGCACCGGCGGGCGTCCGCCGCTGGACAACATCAGTGTGCTGAATCGCTATGAACGCGAAGCCGCCCAGTGGGCGGCCGGCAACAACGGATCGGTGGTCGAACTGCACTCCTATGCGGTCTCCGGCGATCAGGACGGTCTGCGGGACGCGATGATGGTGCGGATGCACGAACTGTTTCCGGAGACCGAGGGGGCCGGCGTGGTAGAAGAACGCATTCTGTTCCGCCATGATTGCCCGAGATTCGCCCCCGGCGACTTCGAGCTCCGGCCCACCGTGGCCACCCCGCACGACGGCCTGGTGCTGGCCGGCGACGGAATTCGCATCGACTATCCGGTGGCCTTGATGGAACGCGCGGCCACCACCGGTTTCGCCGCGGCGAACCGGCTGCTGACGCTCTTCGGCCTCGCCGGGCACGTCCTGCAGACAGTTCCGACCAGGGGCCGTTCCGCGGTGCTACGGCGGCTCGCCCAGCGACAGAGGCAGCCGCAACCATGAGCGGGCTGACCGAGTTGAGATCGCGACTGGCGAAAACCGTTCCGTTACAATTCCTTCCCCGCACCCGGTGGGCGGCTCAGCAGCCTACCTACCGGGACGCGCAACCGTCCGTCATCAATGACGTACTCGCCCGCTCACAGGCTCGGCCTAGCGGTAACTGGTTCGCCTTCGCCGGATCCGATGACATCCGCCGACGTCCGCTCGGTACCTCGGTCGGCGGGAATGAGATCGTTTCATGGCGTGGTCAGTCCGGGGATCTGCACGTCGGCCCGAGGTCGTGCCCGCACCTCGGGGCTGATCTGTCGACCGGGAGGGTCGACTGCGGCACTCTGGTCTGCCCCTGGCACGGGTTGCGTCTGGACGGACGCCGCGAGTTCGGTTGGAAGCCTTATCCCGCTCATGACGACGGCGTGCTGACCTGGGTTCGGCTCGACGGCCTCGGTGCCGAACCGCCGACCGACCGGCCGGTGATACCGCCGCGTCCCGACGGCGCGCGACTGAACGCCGTCACCCGGCTGGTGGGAACCTGCGAGCCGCGCGACATCATCGCCAACCGGCTCGACCCGTGGCACGGCGCGTGGTTCCATCCGTACTCGTTCACCCAGCTGGAAGTCCTGTCGTCACCATCCGAGGAGGACGACCGCTTCCTGGTCGCCGTGACCTTCCGTATGGGCCGGTTGGGCGTTCCGGTCGTCGCCGAGTTCACCAGCCCGGAACCGCGAACCATCGTGATGCGCATAGTCGACGGCGAAGGCACCGGCAGCGTCGTCGAGACCCATGCAACGCCGATTGGGCCGGGCCCCGACGGGTTACCCCGCACGGCGGTGCTCGAAGCCGTCGTCGCGCACTCCGACCGGCCGGGATTCGTTCACGCGCTGCGCGGCGCGCCGCTGATCACGCCGTTGATGCGGCGGGCCGCGACCCGGCTGTGGCGCGATGACCTGGCATACGCGGAGCGGCTGTATGCGGTGCGGAGCCGAACCTAGGTTCGGGCCGACCCCTCAATCACGATCTCGACTTTATCCGGGTAGAAGGCGACATGATCGGCTATGGCGGCTACCGCCGGGAACGGTCGCCGGTAGGTCCACAGCGCATCCTCGACGGTGTGCCCATCCGCACGGACGTGGTAATAGCCGGCGTCCCCCTTGTACGGGCAGTACGAAGTTGTCTCGCTGCGCTGCAACTTGTCGGTCGCGATGTCGGCCATCGGGATGTAGTGCACGGCGCGATGCGTCGACTCCCGTAGGGTCAACGCGTCCCGACTGTCGGCGATCAGCTCGCCGTTGATGCGCACCCGCACCCGCCCGCCGGTCGGTTCGATGACGATCGGATGTTCGGCATTGGGCTGCAGGACAGGTTTGTCGGCCATGTTCGATTCCAACACGCCCGGCGGGCCCGATCTTCCGGGCGGGGCCAATACCATGCTGATCATGACGCGGATCAGGACCGAGCAAGCTGATGCGGAAGCCCGGGTGACCATCGCTGCGAGTCCGGAGGAGGTGTATGCACTGGTCACCGACCTGTCGACAATGGCGGAGCTGGCCGAGGAGACGACGGCGATGGCGTGGCTGAACGACGGCGCATGTGAGCCGGGCGCAAAGTTCAAGGGCACCAACCGAAACGGCAGCAAGACCTGGTCCACGACGTGCACGGTGACCGATGCCCAGCCGGGCAAGGTGTTCGCATTCGACGTTCACAGCTTGGTGGTGCCGGTGGCGCACTGGCGCTACGACATATCGCCCATTCCCGAGGGCGGTTGCCGGGTCACCGAGCGGACCTGGGATCGGCGGCCGGGGTGGTTCCGGAAGCCGGCAGGCTGGGCTACCGGCGTGAAGGACCGCAAGGCCGCCAACGCTTCGCATATCGAGGCCACCCTGCAGCGGCTCAAGGCCAAGGCCGAGGCAGGGGCCGAGGCGGGAGCTTGACCGCGTTGCCGCGCCGCGTCCCGTCTCCGCTGCCGAGATCGACGTTTTGGTGGCCTCCACTCGCATTTTCCCGCCCAAACGTGAGTTTGGGCGGTCAGTGGGGGCGGCCGGTGAGGCGGTCGGCAAGCCGCGCGATCGGCGACGTGGCAGGTCGTCCGCCGGCTTCGTGGCGGTCGGCGAGCTGGTATGCCAGGTAAAGCCCACGCACGCCGAGCCAACGCAGCGGCTCGGGTTCCCAGTCTGGCGACCGGTGACCCACCCACGGCAGCCCCGTCAACGGTGTGCGCCGGCCCAGCACCAAATCGGCCAGCGTGCGTCCGGCCAGGTTGGCCGCGGTGACGCCGTGGCCGACGTAGCCGCCCGCGCAGCCTAGGCCGCTGGCCCGGTCGAAGCCGACGCTGGCCGTCCAGTCCCGTGGCACGCCCAGCACGCCGCACCAGCCGTGCGCGATCGGCACCCCGCGGAGCTGCGGCAGCACCGAGTACAGCACCGCGCTCAGCCGCTCGATCGTGCGCTCGGGTATCTGGCCGTCGACATCGGTGCGCGAGGCATAGCGGTATGGCACGCCGCGCCCGCCGATGGCGATCCGGTCGTCCACTGTGCGCTGGGCATAGAAGAAGCCGTGCGCGGTGTCGCCGACGGTCTCCCGCTTCTCCCACCCGATGGACGTCCACAGATCGGCGGGGATCGGCTCGGTGGCGATCATCGAACTGTTCATCGGCAGCAAACGCCGCCGCAGGCCGGGCAGCGAGGCGGTGAACCCCTCGGTTGTGCGCAGCACGATCGCGGCGCGGACGGTGCCCCGCGCCGTCACTGCACGTCCCGGCGCGATCTCGGTGACCGGCGACTGCTCGTAGACGTCGACACCGAGACGCTCGACGGCGCCGGCCAGGCCGGTGGCCAACCGGGCCGGCTGGATCCGGGCACAGTGCGGATTGTGATAGGCGGACACCACTCCGTCGAACCGAATTCGTTCGGCGGCTTCGTTCGCCGACAGCGCCGTGACATCGACCTGCCAGCGACGCTCCTCGTCGGCCTCGGCGATCAACCGGGCCGCCTGAGCGCTGTTTCGGGCCACCCGCAGCATCCCGCCCTTGGCGGTGCCCGGGTCCAGGCCCGCGTCGATCCGCTCGGCAGCGGCAACCCGAATCACCTCATCGACGGCGTCGTTGAGCGCCCGCTGCCACGCCAGTACCGGATCGCGGCCGTGGCGTGCGGCCATCCGGTTTCGGTCGCCGGGCACCAGACCCGACAGCCAGCCTCCATTTCGGCCGGAGGCCCCGAAACCGGCGAACCGAGCCTCCAGCATCGATATGCGCAGCGATGGGTCGGCCCGCTTGAGGTAGTAGGCGGTCCACAGACCGGAATAGCCGGCGCCGACGATGCAGACATCCGCGTCGCGATCGCCCGGCAGTGGCTGCCGCCGCGGCGGCAGCGGCTCGAACCAGTGCGAAACCTGGCCATTGGTCGGCTTGCCGGTGGGCACCCGTCGATTCTGCACTGTCCGATGGTGTAACCGCCTGATGGTCAACATGGACCGCACCGACACGGTGTTCGTGCTGACGCTCGGTGAGGACGAGAACCGCTTCCACCCGGACCGGTTGGCGGCCATCGGAGCCGCGCTGGACGATGTCGAGTCGACCGAGGGCCCGAAGGCCGTGGTGACCACCGGCATCGGCAAGTTCTACTCGAACGGAATGGATCTCGCGTTCATGTCGTCGCGATCAAGGCGCGTCTGTACCGCGAAGTGGTGGCTTCACTCACCGATTCATGACGCCTTTTTGGCGCGCAGCCCGACCCAGAACCGGGCAGCCTCGCGGATGGAGTCCTCGACCGGCCGCGGCTGCCAACCCAGTTCACGGACGGCCTTGCTGTGGTCCAGTTCGGCCTCGGCCCGCATCAGCCGCAGTGACGCCAGCGAGAACTGCTGGTCGGTACCCCGCCACCGGCCCTTGAGAGTGCCGGCGGCGGCCATCAGGTAGGAGACCGGCAGCGGAATCGAGCGGGTGGGCGCAGGGACACCGGCGGCCTCTGCTGCGATGCGAACCACCTCGGCGTTGCTGATCATCTTCTCCGAGACCAGGTACCGCTCTCCGGGCCGACCGTGGTCAGCGGCCAGGATCATCGCACGGGCCGCGTCGATGACCCCGACCGCCTCCAGCTCGATGCCGCGCAGGACGAACGGCAACTTGCCGTAGGCCGCCCCGGCGACGAGCGCGCCATGCGGCGTGCGGCCCCAGTCGCCTGCGCCGTAGGTCGTCGACACGCACATCGCCACCGCGGGTAGTACGCCGTCCTGCGCGTACCGCAGCACCATGTTCTCGGCCTGGAGCCGGGAACGGACATAGGGCGTCAGCCGGCGCTGGTCGATCACGCTGTCGATGACGTCGTCCTCAGTCGAGCAACGGCCCCGGCGGCGTCCGACGGTCACGTAGCTGCTCGTGTAGATGAACCGCTTGAGACGGCGGGTCTTGGCGACCTCGATCACGTTGCGGGTGCCGTCCACGTTGGTGCGGAACAACGGTGCGGGGTCGCGGAGCCAGCCGCGGGTGTCGACGACGCAGTAGTAGACGTCGTCGCACTCGTCCATCGCTGCACGCAACATGTCCTTGTCGAAGACGTCGCCGAGGAATCTCTCCCCGGACAGATCGTCGATCCCGATCGTGTTGGCACCCGGACGCACCATGGCACGCACCTCGTGTCCCGCGTCGACCAGTTGCCGGAGTACGTGCGAACCGAGGAACCCGTTGGCGCCGATGACGAGCTTCGGCCGGGCGCTCACCGGTCGCCGCCGTACCGGCGCATCCACTTCGCGGCTTCGTCGGGCAACGTCCCCAGTTCCTGAGCCTTGCGACACCATCTGAGCGTCGCTGACACGAAGCGCAGCGGGTTGTAGATGTCCTCTTGCCGAGACCACAGCCCATCGCCGGCGTAGGTGACGATCGAGATGTTCGTTGCGCTGATGATGGTGCCGTCGCCGGGGTCGCGCATCGGGTTGTCCAGTTCGCAGATGATCCGCCCGGTCGGCTCGTCGATCACCGACCACAGGGCGGGGAACGCGGTCATGTGACTGCCCGGGAAGCTACCCATCGTCTTCCAGATCCAGGCGCGGACCTCCTCGCGTCCGCTCCAGGTGCCGGCCGCATGCTCGATATACAGGACGTCGGGGGTGTACTGATCGACCCATGGGTCCCAATCGCGGGTCTCGGCGGCGTGCGCCACCGTCTCCTCGAAACGGTCGAAGGCCTGCTCCAGTTCGGTGCGAGTGAACCCGCCCTTCCGGCTTGCGCTCGTCACAACCAGAACTAGAACACGTTCTATCCGTCTTGTCCATCGGCTGCTTCGGCGCGAGTAGCGTTTGGGCTAGAACTATTTGGGAGGCGCAGTGGCAAAACAGTACGAAAAGAATCCGGCAGCGGTCGGGGCGCTGACACCGCAGCAGTATCACGTGACCCAGGAGGACGGCACCGAGCCTCCGTTCACCGGTGAGTACTGGGACAACCACGAGCCGGGGATCTATGTCGACGTGGTTTCCGGTGAGCCGTTGTTCGCTTCGGTCCACAAGTTCGACAGCGGTAGTGGTTGGCCAAGCTTCACCAGACCTCTGGATGGCGCCAACGTCGTCGAGAAACGGGACCTGTCGCACCTGATGATGCGCACCGAGGTCCGCTCCGCCGGCGGCGACAGTCACCTCGGCCACGTGTTTCCCGACGGCCCACCGGCTCAGGGCGGGTTGAGGTACTGCATCAATTCCGCTTCGCTGCGCTTCATCCATCTCGACGATCTCGAGACGCAGGGGTACGGGCAGTACCGCTGCATGTTCGAGGACATGTCTACGAGCCCGACCACAGAGGAGCAAGCATGACAGGGCACAAGACGGCCATCCTGGCCGGTGGCTGTTTCTGGGGCATGCAGGACTTGATCCGCAAACAGCCCGGGGTGGTGTCGACCCGGGTGGGGTACACAGGCGGAGAGAACGACCACCCCACGTATCGCAAGCACCCCGGCCACGCCGAGGCCATCGAGATCGTCTACGACCCGGGGCGGACCGACTTCCGCGCGCTGCTCGAGTTCTTCTTCCAGATCCACGATCCGACGACGAGAAACCGGCAGGGCAACGACGTCGGCACCAGCTATCGGTCCGCGATTTTCTACCTCGACGAGGAGCAGCAGCGCATAGCACTGGAGACAATCGCCGAGGTCGAGGACTCTGGGCTATGGCCGGGCAAAGTGGTCACCGAAGTAGTTGCAGCAAGCGACTTCTGGGAAGCCGAGCCCGAGCATCAGGACTACCTCGAGCGCTATCCGACCGGCTACACCTGCCACTACATCCGGCCGGACTGGAAGCTGCCGGTGTCCCGCTGAACGGCCTACGCCAGCGGCGCCGGACGGCGGCGGACGGTAATGCGGCCGCCGCTTCTCGGCGTGAAGGCCACCCCGCGGGCATGCACCTTCTCCCCCGGCGCCGTTGTCGTCTCGATAGCGAAGTTGCGCAACACAGTTCGCAGCACCACGTCCATCTCCATGCCGGCGAACGCGGCGCCGACACAGCGGCGGGTGCCGCCGCCGAAAGGTATCCATGCGAACATGTTGGGCCGCCTTCCGACGAAGCGCTCCGGGTCGAACCGCTGCGGGTCGGGGAATTCGACAGGGTTGCTGTGCATTTGGTTGATGCTCACCAAGATGGAGTAGCCGCGCGGGATGCGCCACTCGCCCAGATCCATCGTGGGGGCGTACACATGGCGGCCGGCGAAGTCGATGACGGTGCGTGAGCGCTGAACCTCGAGGACGGTCGCCTGGCGGTACTCGTTGCCTTCGGTAGCGGCCTCGGCCTCCAGCTCCGCGAGCACTTCGGGGTGGCGGGATATGCGCTCGAACGCCCACGCCAGAGTCGAGGCAGTGGTCTCGTGGCCGGCCGCCAGCAGCGTCAGCAGTTCATCGGCGATCTCGTCGCGTGTCATCGCTGAGCCGTCCTCGTAGGAGCTGCGCAGGAAAAGCGCCAGCACATCGGTGCGCTCGTCGAGTTTCGTGTCGCTCCTTGCCTGTTCGATCAGCGTGTCGATGACGGCCTCATAGCCCCGGCGGTACTTGTCCAGACTCCGCCAGGGTCCCCGCCTGCCGAGCCACCGGGGTGGATCGGGCAGCGCGGCCAACCGCGATCCCAGCGTCACCCAGGGCGGGATGAGTTCGCGGAGACGGTCCAGTTCTTCGCCGTCCGCCCCGAAGATGGCCCGCAGGATGATGTTCAGCGTGATGTGATTCATCGGTCGCAGGGTCTCGACCGGTCGGCCATCCGGCCAGTTCGCAGTCTCGCGAAGCGTCTCCTCTTCGACGATCTGCTCGTAGTTCCGCATCGCCTTGCCGTGAAACGGCGGGGTGAGCAGCTTTCGCCGCCGCTTGTGCTCTTCACCTTCCAGCGCGAACACCGAGCCCTTCCCGAACAACCTGCTCAGGTTGGGCTGGATGTTCCCGAGATCCTCGGGGCTGGTGGTGAACACCTGTTTGGCCAAGGCCGGATCGGTGACGATCACCGACCGGCCGAACACCGGGAGGTGCACGGTGTAGGCCGCCCCATGCTGGCGCGAACGCATGTGGATCACCCGGCGGCGCGCCAACACGAACGCGATGGCCTGCAGTGGCTTGGGCATCCGCGTGGACGGTGGCAGTTTCACCGGCGCCGCCGGGGTCGGCCCACCGGTGCAGTAGTCGATCTTCTCGGCGGTCACGGTTTCGGTCATCATCACTCCCGGCCGGTCGATGGTACGCAGCAGTACCGCGGTTCTATGGTGTACGGTACCGCTTGGTACCACGGGGCGCAAGGGTCTGCGGGGAGGAGGTCGGCCGCGTTGGCGAAAACTGCTGCAAAGGCGGCTGATGCAGGCGTCGGGCCGGATCCGGGATCCCCTACCGATCCGTTTCGAATCCGGCTCCTCGACGGCATGGCCGCCTCGATTGCCGAGCGTGGCTATCGCGATACCACCGTCGCCGAGATCGTCCGGCACGCCCGCACCTCCAAGCGCACCTTTTACGATCAGTTCAGCAGCAAGGAAGAGTGCCTGATCGAGCTGCTGCGCGCCAACAACGAAGACATGATTGCCAGTATCCGCGCCGCGGTCGACCCGGAAAGCGCTTGGCTCGAACAGATTCGGTCCGCGGTCGACGCGTACGTCAACCATATCGAAACCCGCCCGGGCATCACCTTGACCTGGATCCGGGAAGCGCCGGCACTGGGTGCGCACGCCCGGCCGCTCGACCGCCTGGCCATGGAGCGCGTCGTCGACATGCTGGTCGACCTCAGCGACAGCCCGGGTTTCCGCCGGGCGGGTCTGGCGCCGGTCTCCCCTCCGCTGGCGCTCATATTGCTCGGTGGTCTGCGCGAACTGACCGCCCTGTACGTGGAGGACTGCCTCGACGTACACGCCATGGTCGAACCAGCCGTGACTGCCGCCACCGCGATCCTCGGTTCCCGCCGGAACATCGTTAATGTCGGCGGCGCGGGCTGAACTCGCGACACGGACATACCCACCCCACCCGAGTCGCGGGTTGCGCTTAACCGAAGAAGCTCTGGATCTTCGGAGCCTCGGTCTTGGCGCGCCGGTAGCCCGCGTTCAGCGCGGGCCCGATCTCCTTGGGATCGAGTAGGTTCACGCCCGGCGGTGTCCCCGCGATGATCAGCATCGCCTGGGTTCCCGTTGCCTCGAGCGCGTCGACCTCGGAGTGGATGTTGTGCGGTATTCCGCTGAGCAGGCTGCCCTCGTAGCCGTTAGTCAAGGTGATCACCAGCGCTCGTTTCGATCCGGCCACCAGATCGGTGTGTGCCCACACCTTGGATATGCCGCCGTCCATGCAGAATCGCTGCCCGAGCAGCGTCGGCCCGATGACCCCGGGCAACGATGAACTCGCCCCCGTCGCGTGGGCGAGCGATATCTTGTTGCGGCGCGCCAGTTCCTGACCGATAACCAAACGCTCGCCGGTGTAACAGTCGTTGGCGGTGGTGAACATCTTCGCCGGTGGCCAGCCCGTTCGGCTGTCGTCCGTCAGCATCCAGGCCAGACGTCCGACCGCATCCCCGTTGACGGCATTGTCCGCCGCGAGCGCTGCGTGGCCGATGGTTCTGATCGTCTCCGGATCGCCATTGTCCACCGCGAAGTTGATCTCCCGCGCCCGCTGCTGACTGGCGTTCGCCACCGATACCGGTGCCAGTTCGGCGAATCGGTCGGGAAACTCGCCGAAGAAGTCGAACTTGTCGA
This sequence comes from uncultured Mycobacterium sp., assembly GCA_964513475.1. Lineage (GTDB taxonomy): Bacteria > Actinomycetota > Actinomycetes > Mycobacteriales > Mycobacteriaceae > Mycobacterium. Next base: position 26,652 of record CAZEMS010000019.1, read on the forward strand.
GAAGGTGCTGAAAGTGCCCCGAGGTCAGCGCGGAACCCACGTACGCCCCGGCCGAGGTACCCACCACCATCTCGGCCTGAGCCGCAGGGTCGACGCCCAGTTCCAGTAGGCCGTGGAAGAACCCGCAGTACCAGGCGATGTAGTACTCGCCTCCACCGCCCAGGACCAGCGTTCGGTCCAGCCCTTCGGCGAGGCCCGACGGCGTCGGGGTGTCCGGGACGGGGCGTGCCAGACCATCGTCGGCGAAGAGCTTCTCCGAGACGGCCGCGGCGAGATCCTGCGGGCCGGAGCCGCTAGGTTGGGAAAGCATGAGGCGCAACGATACCGCCCTTGCTGACCAGGCCGCCCGGCTGTTCGCACTGGCTGATGAGGTCCCCGGCTTCATGCCGGTCGATGAGGGCCGCACACTTTACGACACCGCGCTCGGGTATCTCGGCCACGGCGTCTGCGTCGAAATAGGCACCTACTGCGGCAAATCGACGTTGTTGCTGGGCGCGGCAGCACAGCAGACAGGCGGCGTGCTCTACACGATCGATCACCACCACGGATCGGAGGAACACCAACCGGGCTGGGAGTACCACGACCCCTCGATGGTCGACCCGGTCACCGGCCTGTTCGACACGCTGCCGACGTTGCGACACACCCTCGACACGGCCGGCCTCGATCAGCACGTCGTCGCAGTCGTCGGCTGTTCGCCGGTGGTGGCGCGGGGCTGGCGGACCCCGTTGCGGCTGTTGTTCATCGACGGCGGGCACACCGAGGAGGCCGCCAGGAACGACTTCGCCGCCTGGGCTGGGTGGGTGGACCTGGGTGGCGCCTTGGTCATTCACGACGTGTTCCCCGATCCGCGCGACGGCGGGCAGGCGCCGTTCGGCATCTACCGGCACGCGCTGGACATGGGCATCTTCCGGGAGGTGTCCGCAACCGGCTCGATGCGAGTTCTGGAGCGGGTTTCTGGAACCCCCGGAACACTGACGAGCTAGCGGCTGCTTGTCGCGCAGGCGCAGTCGAACGCGTCTTCGAGCCCGCGCGGCAGGTCGGCGCCACGAAAGATCCCACTCGCGGCGGTGGTGTTCGACAGCGCGTCGGCGGCAAGGATAACGGCCGCCCCGGTCCAGGTGGTGCGCTCCTCGGGCCATCGCTTCCCATCGGCGAACACCAACCCGGTCCAGTAGGACCCGTCCCGCTCGCGGAGATGGTGCATGGCCTCGAACTGCGTGGCCGCGTTACCGCGGTCACCGATCGCATCCAGTGCCATTACCAGTTCACACGTTTCGGCACCGGTCACCCAGGGCCGGTCCCCGACGCAACGCACACCCAGTCCCGGGACGACGAATTCGCGCCACCGCTGCGAGATCCGGGCATGTGCCACCGGACCGCGTACCGCGCCGCACAACACCGGGTAGTACCAGTCCATCGAGTGCCGGGCCTTCTCCATGAACCCCTCGGGGTGCGCGACGATGGCGTGACCCAACTCTCCTACCGCCACCTCCCACTCGGGCTGCGGGTCATCGAGGTACTCCGCCAGCGCCAGAGCGCACCGAATGCTGTGATGGATGCTCGCAGAGCCGGTCAACAACGCGTCCGGGGTGGCCCCGGACTCTCCCTGCCCCCAGGCGATTTCACCACCGGGAAGCTGCAGGCTCAGCACGAAGTCGATGGCGCGGCGGACGACCGGCCACATCCGCTCCGCGAAACGGCGGTCACCGGTGACTAGGACGTGGTGCCAGACACCGGTGGCAACGTATGCGCAGAAGTTGGTGTCGCTGTTGGCGTCTTCGACGACGCCGTTTCGCAACTGGATGGGCCACGAGCCGTCGGCTCGCTGGTTGGCCTGACACCAGTCGTAGGCGGCACGCGCCGGTTCTAGCAGCCCGGCCGCCGTCAGCGCCATCGCGTTCTCGACATGGTCCCAGGGGTCGGTGTGCCCGCCCGGGAACCACGGGATCGCCCCGGATGGCTCCTGGGCGTCGGCGATGGACTGCGCGGTTTGACGGCACTGCCCGGGCGTCAGAACGCCGGGAACCCCCGGAACTTCAGGCACCCGCACCGGCCGCCACCGGCTTGTCGAAGTACAGCGCCACACTCTTGCCCAGCACCGGGTTCAGCAATGACTCGGCCACCCGGGTGATCCAGGGCCGACTCATCATGTCCCACACCAGCAGCCTGTGGTAGCCCGCCACGGCCGGGTGATCCGCGTTCGATTCACCCACAACGCATTTGAGCCACCAATACGGCGCGTGCAGTGCGTGCGCGTGGTGGCTGTGGGTGAGGCGCAATCGGTGCGCCAGGATCATGTCGCGCAATTCGTTCGCGCGGTAGATGCGGACGTGCCCGCCCTCGTTGGCGTGGTACTCGTCAGAGAGCAGCCAGCATATCCGCTCGGGTAGCCACCGGGGGACCGTGACGGCCAATGCGCCACCGGGCTTGAGTACCCGCACCAACTCCGTGACGAGACGGTCGTCCTGGTGAACGTGCTCGAGGATCTCCGAAGCGATGACACAATCGAAAGTAGCGTCGGCGTACGGTAACTCGAGCGCATCACCCTTGACCGTCTCGGCCCTGGCCGACCCCGGAGCCTCGCCCTGCTGCTGCATGGCCTGCAGGATGGCGTCGACGTCGTTGAGGTCTTCGGCGTTCTGATCGAACGCGACGACATCGGCGCCACGGCGGAACGCCTCGAAGGAGTGGCGGCCCGCACCGCATCCCACGTCGATGACCGTCGTGCCCGCCCCAACGCCGAGCCGGTCGAAGTCCACGGTCAGCATATGGCCCGCTTGTACACCGCAACCGTCTGGGCGGCAACCGATTCCCAGCTGAAGACTTCCAAGGCACGGCGCCTGCCGGCAGCGCCCAGGCGGTGCCGCTCGCGGGGTGAGTCCAGCAGTTCACCGAGCACGCCGGTGAGTTGGTCGACGTCTGCCGCCTGCACGAGACGCGCGCACTCACCGTCGGCACCGACGACTTCCGGTAGCGCACCGGCCCGGCTGGCCACGATCGGGGTACCGCTGGCCATCGCCTCCACGGCCGGCAACGAGAACCCTTCGTAGAGCGAAGGAATGCAGGCCACCTCGGCGGAGGCCAAGAGGTCGGCCAGCTCGCTGTCGCTCAGTCCACTCGAGCTGTGCACGATGTCGGAAAGACCCAACTCGGCGATCAGCTTCTCGGTCGGGCCGTTGGGCGCGAGTCTGGACACCAACTGGACATCCAGATTTCGCTCCACCCGCAGTCGCGCGACCGCGTGCAGCAGATGACTGATGCCCTTCAACGGCACGTCGGCGCTTGCGATCGCGATGATCCTGCCGCCGACCCGGCGCTGTGCCGGAGTGAACATCTCGGTATCCACCCCGAGCGGAACCACGTGCAGCTTCTCGGCGGGCACCCCGAAGTCCTCGGCGATGTCGGCTGCCGAAGACGTTGAGACGGTGAGCAACTCGGGTATTCGGCGAGCGACTTTCTTCTGCATCTCGGCGAAGCCGTACCACCGTCGTACCAGCGGCTTTCGCCACCACCGCGCCGCAGCGACGTCGAGCAGCCTGTCACGGGTGATCGGATGGTGCACGGTCGCCACCACCGGAAGACCGAGTTCAGCGACGCTGAGCAGCCCGGTTCCGAGGCTCTGATTGTCGTGCACGACGTCGAAATCGTCACGGCGCCCGGCCAGGATTCGCGCCACCCGCATGCTGAACGTTCGCGGCTCGGGGAAGCCGGCTGTCCAAGTTGTGAGAAGTTCGAGCAGGTCGATGCGGTCGCGGATCTCACTAGGCCGCGGGATGCGGAACGGATCGGGCTCCCGGTACAGGTCGAGGCTGGGCACCTTGGTGAGCCTGACCCGCGAATCGAGGCCGTCGGGGTAGGGCTGGCCGGAGAACAGCTCGACATCGTGTCCGAGTTCAACCAGACCACGGCTGAGATGGCGGACGTAGACGCCCTGACCACCACAGTGGGTCTTGCTCCGGTACGACAGCAGCGCGATGCGCATGCTCAGACCGCCATGTTCCAGACGATCGGTGCCGTCACGCAAGCACCCCGGACCCTCTGGACATGTGTCCAAACTATAGTTTGACGTACTAGCGGTCGCAACGCGGCGGCCGCAATGGTCGACCTGACCTGCGGGATTAGAGTTAGAGTTGCTGAGTGCCGTCTGACGATTCCCCGGAGCAAGCCCTGACCGGCGGGGCACTTCAGCACGTCGGATGGTTCCGTTTCTACTTCGCCGACGAACGGTGGGAGTGGTCTGCAGAAGTTCAGCAGATGCACGGCTACCAGCCGGGAACGGTGACGCCCACCACCGCGCTCGTTCTGTCTCACAAGCATCCCGACGACTACTCCCAGGTCGCCGCGACACTGGACGAGATTCGGCGCAGCCACAAGACGTTCAGCACCCGGCACCGCATCGTCGACAAGCAGGGCACGGTGCATTCGGTGATTGTGATCGGCGACCAACTCACCGACGATCGCGGCAGAGTGATCGGAACCCACGGCTTCTACGTCGACGTGGGTGCTCGGTCGGAGCAGGGCGATGAAATGGTCCGCGCGGCCGTCGCCGAGATAGCGCGGCACCGAGCCACCATCGAGCAGGCCAAGGGCATGCTGATGCTGATCTACCGCATCGACGCGGATGCGGCCTTCAACCTGTTGAAGTGGCGGTCCCAGGAAACCAACGTCAAGCTGCGGATGCTGGCCGACCAATTGATCATCGACTTCGCGGGGCTGACCTATGACGAGACCCTGCCGCCCCGGGCAAGGTTCGACCATCTGCTGTTGACCGTGCACGAGCGCGTCGCAGACCCAACCCGGGCGGCCGACGCCTGCTGACCGGATGGCCGGCGGCCGTGCCGAGTTACCCTTGCACATGCGGACATTGATCATCGTCGACGTACAGAACGACTTCTGTGAGGGCGGCTCGCTGGCCGTTGCCGGGGGCGCTGACCTGGCCGGCAGGATCACCGAGTACGTGGGCATCAACCGCGGCGCCTACACCCACGTGGTGGCGACGAGGGACTATCACGTCGACCCCGGTGATCACTTCTCCGACCAGCCCGACTATCGGTCTTCCTGGCCGCCGCACTGCGTCGCCGGGACCCCCGGGGCAGAGTTCCACCCGGCGTTCGACGGTGACTTGGTGGAGGCGGTCTTCACCAAGGGCCGCCACGCCGCGGCCTACAGCGGTTTCGAGGGAACCGACGACAGCGGAACGCCGCTTCAGGAGTGGCTACGGCAACGCGGCGTGGACGCGGTCGACGTCGTCGGCATCGCCACCGACTACTGCGTTCGGGCCACTGCGGCCGACGCCGTCGCGGGGGGTCTGACCACCCGGGTGCTGGTCGACCTGACCGCCGGGGTGAACCCGGAATCGACCGCGGCGGCCCTCGAGGAGCTGCGCACCCACGGCGTCACCGTCGCCTGACCCTCAGCCGACCAGCCGGGCGATCGACCGCAACGGAATCGGCAGCCACGCCGGCCGGTGCCTGGCTTCGTAACCCGCCTCGTAGACAGCCTTGTCCAGCTCGTAAGCGGCCAGCACTTCCGCAGAATCCCGCGGGTCGGAGCCCGCCACCGCCGCGTAGCCTTCGCAGAACGCCACTCGGTTGCGCACCACCCACTCCCGGGCTCGCGCCGCCAGCTGTTTGTCTTGCGGGTCGGCACCGTGGCCCACCAACGGCTGGTGGGCCGCGTACTCGTAGGACCGCAGCATGCCCGCCACGTCACGAAGCACCGAGTCCGGCCGGCGCCGTTCCTCCAGCGGGGTGCCGGGCTCCCCCTCGAAGTCGATGAGCAACCAGTTCTCCGGGGTGCGCAGCACCTGACCGAGGTGGAGGTCACCGTGGATCCGCTGCACCGTGATGGCCTTTCCCGCCAGCTCGCGGAATTTCTGCTCGATCGCCGGCACCGAAGCGGCCAGGTCGGGAACCTGGCCGGCGGTGGCTTCGAGCCGTTCCAGCACGGTGTCGACCGGAAAGTCGACGACACGCGTGCCGAACGCCTCGGCCAGCGCGGCATGTACCGAGGCCACCGCCTCGCCGAGCCGATTGGACTCGGCGGCGAAATCCCCGCCGACCTCGTCGGCATACAGATCGCCTTCGGCGAACAGGTCGCGCGCACTGGCGGTGGCCATGTCCCAGCCCTCGGCGGAGTTCGCAGCAAATGCGGTGACCATTCCCAGCGAGCACGGTTCGCCGTTCCAGGTCGTCCCGTAGGTACCCAGCAGCCGCGCGACGTGGGGGTTGTTCATCCGACCCAACACCCGGTTCAGTTCGATGTCCGGATTGCTGCCGGGCTTCAGCCGCCGGAAGACCTTGAGGATGGCCTGCTGACCGAAGACGACGTTGGAGTTGCTCTGCTCGGCCCCGAGCACCCTCGGCGGTTCGTCGACCGGCAGCGTTGCACCCGGTTCACGACTGAACACCACCTCACCGCGGGTGGCGGACGCGTCGATCAGCGACAGCAGATAGCTTGCCGAAGCCGGATCGTAGAGCGCGCCGAAGCCGATTCGGCCGTCCTCGCCGGTGCCGATGGTAGCGGCGGCACCGAGGTCCAGCGCCGGGTCGGAGTCCCACTTCACCAGTACCTGGTAGCGCTCGGCGGACCCGTCGGCGTACCCGACATCCACGAAGGTCAGGTCCAGATCCTCCCGCAGCGGAGTCACCGCCGAGGTCTCCGCGGACACCAATTCCTTGCCGCGCCCGGCATACCAGCGCTGGTTCCGGAGCCAGTCCGCCAACGGCAAGCTCACGATTCTCCTTCCAACGGCTCAAGCTGACAGAGCTGAAACCAATAGAACCCGTGACCGGGCAGGGTCAGCAGGTACGGCAACCGCCCGATCAGCGGGAAGTCGACCCGCCCGGTCAGCTCCACCGGCGTCCTTCCGCTCCAGGGTTGCAGGTCCAGCTCGATGGGCTGGGGGAAACGCGACAGGTTGTTCACGCACAGCACCACGTCGCCGGAGCCGTCACTAGAGCCGTCACCAGGGTCATCAGCGGCCTCACGCACGTAGGCCAGCACCGATGGGTTCGATCCGCCGAGCTCCCGGAACGTCCCGGTGGCGAAGGCGTCGTGCCCGCGCCGGATGGACAGCATCCGGCGGGTCCAGTTCAACAGCGACGCCGAGGTGTCCCGCTGCGCCTCGACGTTGACCGCGTGGTAACCGTAGATGGCGTCTTGGTTGGGCGGCAGGTAGAGGCGGCCAGGGGTGGCGGTCGAGAATCCGGCGTTGCGGTCCGGGGTCCACTGCATCGGCGTGCGCACACTGTCCCGGTCGCCGAGCCAGATGATGTCTCCCATGCCGATCTCGTCTCCGTAGTAGAGGATCGGCGACCCGGGCAGCGACAGCAGCAGCGCGGTGAACAGCTCCATCTGGTTGCGGTCGTTCTCCAGCAGCGGCGCCAGCCGGCGCCGGATACCGACATTGGCCTTCATCCGCGGGTCTTTGGCGTACTCGGCGTACATGTAGTCGCGCTCTTCGTCGGTGACCATCTCCAGGGTCAGCTCGTCGTGGTTGCGCAGAAAGATTCCCCACTGGGCCAGGTCCGGGATGTCCGGGGTCTGGGCCAGGATCTCCGAGATCGGAAACCGCGACTCACGCCGCACCGCCATGAAGATTCGCGGCATCAACGGGAAGTGGAAGGCCATGTGGCATTCATCGCCGCCGGTCTCGGGATCACCGAAGTACTCGACGACGTCGGCCGGCCACTGGTTGGCCTCAGCCAGCAGAACCCGGCCCGGGAACTCGTCGTCGACGACCTTGCGGCAGTGCTTGAGGAACGCATGAGTCTCCGGCAGGTTCTCGCAATTGGTGTCCTCCCGCTCGAACAGGTAGGGCACCGCGTCCAGCCGGAAGCCGTCGATGCCCAGTCCCAGCCAGAATCGCAGGACGTTCAGCATCGACTCCTGCACGGCGGGGTTGTCGTAATTCAGGTCGGGCTGGTGAGAGAAGAACCGGTGCCAATAGAACTGCCGGCGCACCGGGTCGAACGTCCAGTTGGACTCCTCGGTGTCGACGAAGATGATCCGGGCGTCGGAGTACCGTTCGCTGGTGTCACTCCAGACGTAGTAGTCCCCGTACGGGCCGTCGGGATCTCGCCGCGACTCCTGAAACCACGGGTGAGTGTCGGAGGTGTGGTTCATCACCAGGTCGGTGATGATCCGGATGCCCCGGCGATGCGCGGCGTCCAGCAGTGCGACGAAGTCGTCGACGGTGCCGAATTCGGGTAGTACGCGATAGAAGTCGCGGATGTCGTAGCCACCGTCGCGTAGCGGCGAATCGTAGAACGGCGGCAGCCACAGGCAGTCGACGCCCAGCCATTTGAGGTAGTCGAGCTGCTCGATAAGACCGCGCAGGTCACCGCAGCCGTCGGCATTGGAGTCGGAGAAAGCCCGCACCAGGACCTCGTAGAAGACGGCGCGCTTGAACCAGGTGCGGTCCTCGGGGACCATCCGGGCATGGCCGAAATCGGCTGCGGTGGGGTGCTCGACCAGACCGTCTTCGACGTGGCTACCGGCGGACCGGCGGTGTTCCGCAGGGTGGTCTGCACCTGAGTGGCTCATCAAGACTTAAACTTACCCAGCAAAGGCTGAAACGAATCTCAGGGCAGCGACGCCGACTACCGCAGGTAGCGAACCGCTCCACCGGTTCGAACGTGGCGCGCCGCGTTGGCCTGCCGGTAACCGATCACGCCCCCGCCGGCCGTCGCCAGCAACAGCCCCGCGACTCCGGGCAGCGCCACACCGACTTCGAGCATTGCCACGGTGCGCGGGTCGACCCGGTTGGCGGGCCTGGTAGTCGGGTACCCCTTGAGCTGTACGTTGGCGGGTTTCGGCAGACCCGATGCGGATGTCGGCGGCCGCAGACCGGACGGCGCCGCAGGCACTGCCAGCGGCGTGCGCAGTAGATGCGCTCCCGGGACGGGTGCGGGCGCCACGGCGGGGATCGGAGCGGACGCCAGCGCCGGGGCCGGCGCCAGGGGGGCCGCCGGAACCATCGGCGCCGCAGGCGCAACCACCGGCGCTGCGGGCAAGATCGGTGCCGACATCGGCGGCGGCGCAGCCACCACCACCGGCGCCGAGATCGGTTGGGGTGCCGGGGCGCCGGCCGTACCGGAGCTCGCGCCCGGGCTGGCAACGTCGATCACCGGCTCTTCGATCTGCGGGCTCTGCACCACCGGGCCGCGGATTCCCGGCCGGGGCGGTTCCGGCTCCGGTTCCCCGTATGGGTCCAGCAGAGCTTTCATCGCGTCCTCGACGTTGTACAGCGGCACGTCGATCATTCCGAAGCAGGCGACCGAACCACCTGCGCAAGGTTCCTTGGGTGACGTGTTGAACGGGGTACCCGGCACACGCAGCACCGGCACCTTGACGGTGTCGCTGAATTTGGGGAGCAGACCACGAACCACTTCGGTCAGGGTTTTGCCGCTGCGGCTCGAACTCGACGCGGTGGGCACCAGACCGCTCTTGCTGCTGGTACTGCTCTGACTACCGGTACTGGCAGCGGTACTGCCAGCGGTACTGCTGGCGGCCGTAACCGCACTGGTGATGCTGCTCTTGGTCGCTGAACTGCTACTGACGGTGGCAGCAGCGGACTTGGTCGCGCCGGCCTTCGATTCGGCTGCGGAGTCGTCGGGGTCAGCCATAGCGGTACCCGCGCTCAAAACGCCGAAAACCACACCGACCGCGAGCAGTCCGGTGCTCGTCATCAGACGTAACGCCAACCCGGACACCACGCTCCCCGCTTCCGTCGGAAGGTTCTCCGGCCCCCTGCTCGCACTAACCCCCGATTCTCGCACATCGGACCCCTGTTTCGATAGGAGTTCGACCCCCGACAAGCGATGCCGATCACCGGGCCTCCGGTATCTTGCCGACGTGGCGATCCGCGATCACGGCGACCCCGGCGATGCACCATCGGTCCCGCCGCCGCTGACGGCGGTCACCAACGACGCTCGCCCCTCCGCCGCCGAGGAAGCCCGCACGATCACCGCCTCCACCAACACCGGAACCCTGGCCACTCTCACCCCCGACGGCGATCCGTGGGCGTCCTTCGTGACCTACGGCTTGCTGGGTGGGGCACCGGTTCTGTGTGTGTCCAATCTCGCCGAGCACGGTCGCAACCTCATCCGAGACCGGCGGGCCAGCATCGCCATCGTCGCCCCCACCAGCGAGGCCGACCCGTTGGCCTCCGGCCGGGTGACGCTGGCCGGGACCGTTGAGCACCCCAGCCACGACGATCTCGCCGCCGCTCGGGATGCACACCTGGCTGCCGTCACGGCCGCGAAGTACTACATCGACTACAGCGACTTCACACTGTGGGTGCTGCGCGTGAGACGGGTGCGATGGGTCGGGGGATACGGGCGGATGGACTCGGCCAGCGGACACGCGTACATGGCGGCCCAGCCGGACCCGGTGCGGCCGGCCGCGGGCGCCGCCGTCGCCCACTTGAACGCCGACCACGCCGAGGCGTTGGCCGCGATGGCCCGGACGCTGGGCGGTTACCCGGACACCACCTCGGCGACCTGCACCGGCGCCGACCGCTACGGGCTGGATCTGCGGGTGCGCACCGACCGCGGCGTGGCCTACACCCGCATCGGCTACGTCGCGCCACTGAACTCCATTGACGAGATGCGCTCGGCCACGATCGAGCTGACCCGCCTGGCCGCTCGGACCTGAGGCCAGCCGATCGCCGGCGAGGTATTCGCGCTGCAATACCATCGCCGGTATGGCTGCTCCGACCGTGCGTCCGGCCAACTGGCAGGGCGCCTTCGATCTGATCCGCACCCGTGGCTACGAACGCCGCGCAGAACCCTTCAGGCTGGCGAGCGGCCAGTTGAGCCACGACTACATCGACGGCAAGTACGCCGTCGACACCGGTGAACGGTTGACGCTGGTCAGTCGGGCGGTCGCGGAGCTGGCAGCCCTCAACGGTATCGACTTCGACGCCGTCGGCGGCCTCACCATGGGGGCCGACCCGCTGGCCCACGGTGTCGCGATGGTCACCGGCAAGGCATGGTTCTCGGTCCGCAAGGAACAGAAGACCCGGGGCCGTGAGCAGTGGGTCGAAGGCACCCGACTGCAGCCTGGTATGCGGGTGTTGCTGGTCGACGACGTCATCAGTACCGGCGGATCCACCGCCATCGCGTTCGACCGGGTGGCGCAACTGGGCGTGGTGGTCGCCGGGGTGATACCGATGGTCGATCGCGGCGACGTCGCCACCGAACTGTTCGCTCGGCGCGACACGCCGTTTCACGCGCTGGTCACCTACCGCGATCTGGGTATCGACCCGATTGAGCCGGTCTAGACCAGCAATCCGTCCCCCACGCGTTTGCGCTGGTCGGAGGGGATAGCATTGCCGTCGTGCGGGAACGCAAAGCGACGGAGGACGTCGACCACGGGTCAGACGACCCGGTTGTCGGCGCCGAGTGGACCCCGCCGCCCAGGCCGGTGGCGCACGAGGGGGTCTTCGACCCATTCGACATGCGCACCTGGGATTTCCAGCCGGCGCCGACACCGTGGTACCGCACCAAGCCGGCGCTGACCGCAATCATCGCGACCGCGGCAGCGGCAGCGGCGATCGTGGTGTCGATCGTGTTGCTGGTCGTCGACCCTGTGGCCGACGAGCCGGGCGACTCGCCGACGGGGACGACGCCGGAACCCACCACCAGCGTCGCGCCGAGCCCGTCCGCCACCCCGAGCGAGGAGCCGCCCCAACCGCCACCGCCACCGGAAGAGGCACCACCGGAAGAAGCGTCACCGCCACCCCCGGCGCCGGAGACGACTGCGGCCACCCGCGCACCCGAGCCGGAGCCGGAGACCACCACCCGGCAGACCAAGGAGCCCGAGTTCGGCGTCACCCGCACCCGCGAAACCCGGTCGCCGATCAGCGTGGCGCCAGAGCTGAGATCGGGCAGCTGAGGGACGGCGGCTGACCTGTGGCCGAGTTCGACGCCGTGAGCCGTTTCGCCGGGTGCCCCTCGGCGCTGCTGGCCACCGTCAGACCGGACGGCATGCCACACCTGGTACCAGTGGTCTTCGCAGTCCACGACGAAGTCGTCTACACCGCGGTCGACGCCAAGCCTAAGAGCACACAACGGCTGCGCCGCCTGGCCAACATCGAGGCCAATCCACAGGTGAGTCTGATCGTCGACCATTACTCCGACGACTGGCAGCAGTTGTGGTGGGTGCGCGCTGACGGGATCGCGGCCGTCCACCAGAGCGGCGAGCAGATGGCGACCGGCTACACCCTGCTGCGCAACAAATACCCGCAGTATCAGCGCATTGCGCTCGACGGTCCGGTGATCACCGTGCAGATCCGCCGGTGGGTCGGCTGGCAGGCTCGGTGACCGGGTTCGCCGATAGTCGCGCTATCACCGACCTGGACCGTCTAGGCTCATCCGACACGGACGCACCACAGAACCTGCGAAGGCGGTCAGTCGAACTTGCACGGGTCATCGAACGGCTCAGTCGCCGGATTAGCGGCTGGTATCGTCAGCATGCTGTCGGCAGGCCCGTCCGCCGGCAGTCGTTGTGACGTCGAAGGGATCTGAAGTGGCGCCCGGATCAGCTCTACAGCAACGTCTCAAGCGTTGGCAGTTCCACCCACCGCTGAAGGCCGCCTCCATCATCTTCCTCTTGATCGTCGCCTTGATCTTCACCCTGGTGTGGATGCAGTTCCGCGGTGCGTTCACCCCCGAGACCCGACTGACCATGATGTCCAGCCGTTCCGGGCTCTCGATGGATCCGGGTTCCAAAGTGACCTTCAACGGCGTGGAGATCGGTCGAGTCACCTCCGTCCACGAGGTGACCGTCGGCAATGCGCCGGCGGCCCGCATCGACCTGGAAGTGAACCCCAAGTACATCGAACTGATCCCGGCGAACGTCGATGCCCAGATCAAGGCGTCCACGGTGTTCGGCAACAAGTACGTGTCCTTCGCGTCGCCGGAGAATCCCTCACCCCAACGGATCACCTCTGCCGACGTCATCGACGTACGGTCGGTGACCACCGAGTTCAACACCCTGTTCGAAACGGTTGTCTCGGTGGCCGAGCAAGTCAACCCGATCAAGTTGAACCAGACGCTGACCGCGACCGCCACCGCTCTCGACGGGCTCGGTGACCGGTTCGGGCAGTCGTTGATCGACGCCAACGAGATCCTGGGGGACCTCAATCCCCAGATGCCGCAGATCCGCTACGACGTGCAGCGGTTGGCCGACCTCGGCGACGTCTATTCGAACGCGGCCCCCGATCTGTTCGACGGGTTGGAGAACGCGGTCACCACTGCGCGCACGCTCTACGACGAACGCGGCAACCTCGACCAGGCGTTGATGTCGGCCGTCGGCTTCGGCAATACCGGCGCGGACATCTTCGAACGCGGCGGCCCCTACCTGGTGCGCGGATCGGAGGATCTGATCCCGGTCGCCCAGATACTCGACCGAAACAGCCCGTCACTGTTCTGCATGATCCGCAACTACCACGACGCCGCGCCGGCCTTCGCCCGGTCTATCGGCGGCGACAACGGCTACTCCGTCAAGCTGCACGACAACCTGCTCGGCTTCGGCGCACCCAACCCCTACGTGTACCCGGACAACCTGCCGCGGGTGAACGCCAAGGGCGGGCCGGAGGGTCGACCGGGCTGCTGGCAGAAGGTCACCCGGGAGCTCTGGCCGGCGCCGTACCTGGTGGTCGACACCGGTGCCTCCCTCGCGCCGTACAACCACATCGAACTCGGTCAGCCCATCGCCATCGAGTACGTGTGGGGTCGCCAGATCGGCGAGCTCTCCATCAACCCCTAGACCCGTCAACCCTTAGACCTGGTCGTTCAGCGCCGCCTCGAGTTCCTCCTCGAACGCGCCCTCGTGGCGGCCCAGTGCCACGGTGGCCGCGGCCATGGCCATGGCCGTCAAGGCCAGCGCCACCGGCTCCAGTCCGCTCAAAACGAGGTACTCACCCAGGACCAGCGCGCCGAGCAGGACGGCGACGACGGGTTCGAGCACCAGCATCAGCGGCACCGAGGTCTGCAGCGAACCGGCGTGGAAGGCCGACTGCTGAAGCAGCGTCGCCCCCACCCCGACCGCGATCAGCAGAAGCAGCAGCGGCGAGGTGAGCGCAGTCCATACCGTGCCGACGGCGAAGATGTGAACCCAGACCTTGGTCAGCACGGCGACCACGCCGAACATCAGCCCCACCGCGCCGGCCAGCAGCATCGCGCGCCGCCAGCCGACGGTGCGCACAGCGACGGCCACACAGCCCACCACCACCGCCCCGCAGACGGCGGCCACCACCGCGACCACGGCCACCGATGCGTGGTACTCACCCGGCCTGGTCCTGGCCAGCAGGATGAACGCCGCCAGCGAGACGGTCAGGACCGCCGCCCAGATCCAGTCGGAGCGACTTACCCGCCGACCCGCCAGGCGTGCGCTCAGCGGCAACGCGAACAACAACGCGGAAACCAGTATCGGCTGCACCAACAGCAACGACCCGAAGCCAAGGGCGGCTGCCTGAAACCCGTAGCCGCACACGGCGGCCGCGGTGCCCGCCCACCACAATGGCCTCCGCAGCAGGGTGGTGACCATGGTGGGGCTCACCCCCTTGTCCGGGGGAACGTCCATGGTGGCACGCTGACGGACCACGATCCCGATCGCGGCGAAAACCGCGGCGCACAGCGCCAGTATCACCGCCAAGCCATCGCCGACCAACGCGGACCCCTTCCCCGATTCCCTACCGATGCCGGCCGATCCCGACCCGACAACCTGCACATCTCAGGCCGAGCACGATTCAAGCTCGGCAGCGTCACTTTCTCGTATGCGATATACCAGCACGAATAGTGGCGCTACATTAAATCCATGGCTAGGCGCCCTAAGAAAAAGCCTCCCCTGGCAGTGGGGTGCCGGGTGCACACCACCGACGAATCGCAGACCACCGGCGAGATCGTCGATGACTTCGGCGACCTGGCAGGGGTCGAGGTCGTCATCGACGCCGAACTCACCGCGCGCGGACGACGGTGGGCAGTGGCTCTCGACGACGGCCGGATCGCGTTCTTCGACGACGACGGCATCGAACCGATTCCCTCTTAGAGCGCGTCGATAGCCGCCTGCAGCTTCGTCGTCACCTCGTCGGCGATCGGCTTGAGTCCCTGCTCGCCGCTGACGTCGACCAACAGCTGTGGATTCATCGCCTCGACGTGGACGGTGGCTTGATCACCGGGATCGGCACGAACCACGACATTGCACGGCAGCAACAACCCGATCTGCCGCTGCACTCCGAGGGCGCGGTGCGCCAGCGGCGGATTGCACGCGCCCAGAATCAGGTAGTCCTCCATGTCCTCGCCGAGTTTGGTCTTCAACGTCGACTTGACGTCGATCTCGGTCAGCACTCCGAAACCCTGATCCGCCAACGCCGCCCGGGTACGCGCGACCGCGTCCTGGAAGGTCGTCTGCAGGCTGGTTGATAGCGCGATGGTCATCTGGAACGCTCCTTCTCCTGGCTACCGAAAGTTCATCTCCGTTATACCCGTGTGGGTATGACTCCGGGTCGGCGACCGACTACCGGCGGCGCCGGAGTGGCTCGCGGCCGGGGGGCTGCTGGGGGGGTGGCAACAGCGGCGTACGCAGCCGGATCGGCACAGTCATCGGGACCTGAGCTACCAGCTCGAGTGGCTCGCCGGCGTGACGGATGGTCAACCGTCCGTCCGGTCCGTCCCGCAGCACGTAGCTGACCTCGGTGTGGTTGACGTCGACGGTCAACCGGAACGAGCGCCAGCCCAACCGGAACCGCAACCGGGAGATGCCCGATGGCAGTTGGGGGTGCAACGACAGCACACCCTCGTCGTCGCGCAGCCCGCCGAAACCTTCCACCAGCGCTGTCCATGCACCTGCCAGCGACGCCATGTGCAGCCCGTTGCGGGTGTTGTGGTGCAGATCCCGAAGGTCGATCAGGGCGGCCTCATAGGTGTAGTCGTGCGCCAACTCCAAGTGGCCCACCTCGGCGCACATCACGGCTTGCGTGCACGGTGACAATGACGAGTCGCGGGTGGTCCGGCGTTCGTAGTAGTCGACGTTGCGGGCCTTCTGCTCGGGGGTGAACGCATGGCTCTGCCAGTGCATCGCCAGCACCAGGTCGGCCTGCTTGATCACCTGGGACGGGTAGAGCCGGACGTACGGTTCGTGCAGCAACAGCGGGTAGGCAGGGTTCTGGGTGAAGTCCCATTCCCGCAGCGTGGTGAACCCGGCGCACTGCTCGTGCACGCCGAGTTCCGCGTCGTAGGGAATGTGCGCCGCGGCGGCCGCGTCGCGCCACGCCGCGGTCTCCTCAGTGCTGACGCCCATGGCGTGGGCGGTTTCGGGATGGCGCTCACACGCCTGAACGGCGGTGCGCAGGTTGTGCGCCGCCATCAGATTGGTGAAGACGTTGTCGCGCACGATCGCGGTGTACTCGTCGGGACCGGTGACACCGTCGAGGTGCCAGACGCCGTGCCGGTCATGATGGCCCAGCGACAGCCACAGCCGGGCCGTCTCCACCAGCACCTCCAGGCCGCACTCGGCCTCCAGCGACTCGTCTCCGGTCACCACGCGGTAGCGCTCGAACGCCATCGCGATGTCGGCGTTGATATGCCAGGCAGCGGTGCCGGCCGGCCAATACGCCGAGCATTCCTGCCCGGCGATGGTCCGCCAGGGAAAGCTGGCACCCTCGAGGTCCAGCACGGCCGCCCGATCGCGGGCGAGATCCAGTGTCGACGCCCGCCACCGCAGCGCATCGGCGGCCGCGTACGGCGCGGTGTAAGTCAGCACCGGCAGCACATACCCCTCGGTGTCCCAGAACGCATGCCCGTCGTAGCCGGTACCGGTGAGCCCCTTTCCGGCGATGGCGCGGCGCTCTGCGCGGGCGCTGGCCTGCAACACGTGGAACAGGCCGAAACGCACCGCCTGCTGACAGTCCGGGTCGCCCTCCACCTCCACGTCGGCGCAGTCCCAGAAGTCGGTGAGGTACTTGCGTTGTGAATCCAGCAGACCCTTCCAGCCGGTGTAGCGCGCACCGGCGATCGCCCCGGAGGCCTGGTCGATCAGCGCCGGCCGCGAACGCAGGCTCGACCACCCGTAGCCCAGATACTTCACGATGCGCAGCTGCTGACCGGGGCGCAGTCCGCAGATCACCGTGGTGCGGGCCCAGTCCTCGCCCGCGTGGGTGTCCACTTCCACCCGGCCGGGCACCTCGACCTTGTGCTCCATGGCGGCGGCCATCATCAGCCCGCTGACCCGGGTCCGGTGCACCAGGAGTGCCCCGCTGGCACTGTTTTCGTGCTGCACCGCCTCCAGCGGATTCTTCAGCACCGCCGCCACCCGGGGATCGGCCGACGGAGCCGGCTCGTCCTCGTTGGCGACCAACTCGGATTGCACCGTGATCCGAACGAATTCGTCGAGCGCCTGCACCAGATACTCGATCGCGGCCACACCCCGATGGGTGAGCGACACCAGCCGGGTCGACCGGATTCGCACCTGTTTGCCGGCCGGTGACCGCCAGTGCGCAGCCCTGGTCAGAGTGCCCGCGCGCATGTCCAGCACACGTTCGTGCGCGACCAGATCGCCGTACCGGACATCGAACGGTTCGTCGTCCACCAGCAGCCGGAGCACCTTGCCGTTGGTGACGTTGATCCGCGACTGGCCGTCTTCGGGGTACCCGAAACCCGCCTCGGCGTACGGCAGCGGGCGGGTCTCGTAGAACGAGTTCAGGTATGTGCCCGGAAACCCGTACGGCTCGCCTTCGTCGAGGTTGGCCCGCATTCCGATGTGACCGTTGGACAGCGCGAACAGCGACTCCGACCGGGCCAGGTCGTCCAGGTCGAGGAAGGTCTCCCGGACCTGCCACGGCTCGACGGGGTAGGCCCCGTAGGACGTCCCGCTGGAAGTCCCGGTGGAAGTCACTGCCGGCCCGTCATTGCGACAACAACTCGGCGAGGTCGGTGACGACGATGTCGGCGCCGGCCCGACGGAGCGCGTCGGCCTGCCCGACCCGGTCAACCCCGACCACCACACCGAACTTGCCCGCGCGGCCGGCGGCAACGCCGGCCAGCGCGTCCTCGTACACCGCAGCGCGGCCGGGTTCGACTTCGAGGAGTTGCGCAGCGCGCAGGAACGAGTCCGGAGCGGGTTTCCCGGCGAGGTGCTCCTCGCGCAGAGTGACCCCGTCGACGCGATGCTGAACGAAGCGGTCCAGCCCGGCGGCGGCGAGCACCGCCCGGGTGTTGGCGCTCGATGACACCACGGCGATGCCGAAGCCGGCTGCCTGCGCCGCCTCGAGGTAGCGCCGGGAGCCCTCGAACACCTCCGCGCCGTCTTGCTGCAGCGTCCGCTGGAATAGTTCGTTCTTGCGGTTGCCCAAACCCAAGACCGTTTCTTCGTCTTCTTCGTCTCGGTTGCCTTGCGGCAACTCGATGTTGCGGCTGGCCAGAAAGGACGCCACCCCGTCTTCGCGCTTCTTGCCGTCCACGTACCGCTGATAGTCGGTGTCGACGTCGAACGGGACGAACTCCTCACCGGTGCGCGCGGCCCGCTTCTTCAGATAGGCGTCGAAGGTCGCCTTCCACGCTTTGCGATGCACGCTGGCGGTGTCGGTGAGCACACCGTCGAGGTCGAAGAGGCAGGCGCGGACGTCGTCGGGCAGGCCCAGCATGCTCACCTCGTCTCGGTTACCACTATCAGCTACCAGCACAGTTACCAGACCACCAGGATGCCGCCGGATACGGCGCGCCGACGGCCCCTAGGATCAACCCCCGATGAGGGCCATTGTGTTGCTGGCGCAGAGCGGCCATCTCGACAAGGGCGGCACCGTTCACGCGCTGGGTCTGGGTTGGACGGCCAGTCCGAACCCCATTCCGCAACATGTACTGATCGTGTTCGTCGAGGTCGAGTGGTCCGAGATCGGCAAGCCGTTTCCCATTCGCGCCGAACTGGTCGACGGTGACGGCGTCCGGGTTGCCCACACCGAGGAGAACGTCATCAACGCTCGACGGCACCCCGTGCATCCGGAGGGAACTCCGGTGACCATTCCCTTCCTTGCGACGATCCCGCCGTTGAACCTGAGGGTGGGCGAGCGCTATCAATGGCGGGTCGCCATCGACGACGAGATGCACGAGGACTGGCTGGCCGGGTTCACCGTCTCCGGCGACGCCGGGGCTGGGAACTAAGCCAACCTAAGCCAGCAGAGCCGCGGTACGCCAGCCGATCAGCACCAGGAACAACACCGCCGTCGCCACCGCGACCGAGCCCTGAACCAGGTTGCGGTGCTCGCGCGGCGCGTAGGCGAACGCGGCCGCGACGCCGGCCCCGGTGACCAGCCCGCCGAGGTGCCCCTGCCAGCTGATCCCCGGGAGGACAAAGGTGATCACCACGTTGATGACGATCAGCGCCGTGACCCCGCGCACGTCGAGGTTGAGTCGTTTGGACACCACGAAGGTCGCGCCGAAGAGGCCGAACACCGCACCGGATGCGCCCGCGGTCGCCGAGTTCAGCGGCGCGAGAAGATAGACCAGCACTGCGCCGCCAAGCGCGCTCAACGCGTAGAGCGTGCCGTACCGAAGCCGGCCCAGCACCGCTTCCAGCGGCGGGCCCACGATGAAGAGCGCGAACATATTGAACGCCAGGTGCATGAGGCCGTAGTGCACGAACGCCGAGGTAACCAACCGCCACCACTCGCCGTTGGCGACGGCCGGCGACCACAGGGTCATCTCGCGCTGCAGATCCGTAGACAGCATCTGCAGCAGAAACGCGAGCACGTTCGCCGCGATCAGCGAGTAGGTGACGACCGGGGTTTTCGATCGCTGCCTGCCACCGAAGCGGGTGCGCGGCTGCTCGACGGTCCGGGCGCCCGCACTGACACACTCCGGGCACTGATGGCCGACCGCCGCGGCGCGCATGCACTCCGGGCAGATGAACCGCCCGCAGCGGGTGCACCGGACGTAGGTGGCGCGGTCGGGATGCCGGTAACAGGTCGGCGCCTCCGCGGGTGTGTGCGGCATGCTCGGGTAGGTCACGTCCCCTGCTCTCGGTGTCTCGGGCTCGGCTCGATCACCCCCGAAGATAGCGCCCGCCGGCAGCGCGTCACCGGTCAGTAACCTGGGAGGGTGCCGGCAGCTCGGGGCCCGCAGGGCCGAAGCCTCAACACTCTGGTCACCCGGTTCTGGGGAATGGCCTCCCATGTCTACGACTTTCCCGAGTTGCAGCGCTGGATCTACCGGCCGGCCCAGGACGAGATGGTCTCCCTGCTGCGGTCGCGAGATGCCCGCCGAGTCGCCGACATCGCCTGCGGCACAGGAATACTCGCCGACCGGATCGAGCGCGAACTGCGACCCGACCAGGTGTTCGGGGTGGACATGTCCGAAGGCATGCTGGCTCGGGCCACCGAAAGATCGTCGCAGGTGCAGTGGTTACGCAGCCCCGCCGAGCAGCTACCCTTCGGCGACGGCGCCCTCGATGCCGTGGTGACGACCACGGCGTTTCACTTCTTCGACCAGCCGGCAGCACTGCGCGAGTTCCATCGCGTCCTCGCCCCCGGCGGGGTGGCAGCCGTAGCGACCTTCAGTTCGTCACTACCCGACTGGGTTCAACGACTCACGACCAACCGGGTCAGCCCCGCGCACGGTCCGTCCCCGGCCGAAATGCGGTCTCTGTTCGAAGGAGCGGGGTTCGTCGTCAGCGACCAGCATCCGGTTTCACGGGCACCGTGGACGCGGGTCGTCCTGCCCGACCTCATCACAGTCGGGGACAAGACTTGACCGTAGACGGAAGGATCCGGGTGCCGGCCGACCTCGATGCGGTGGCGTCGATCGGTGTCGAGGATCATTCCGGGATCGACCCGTCGGCAGTTGATCGGATCTGGCGGGCGGCCCGGTACTGGTATTCCGCCGGAATGCATCCCGCGATCCAGGTCTGCCTGCGGCACCAGGGCAGGGTGGTGCTCGACCGCGCGATCGGGCACGGCTGGGGCAACGGCCCGGCCGATGCACCCGACGCCGAGAAAGTGCTGGTGACACCGCAGACGCCGTTCTGCGTCTACTCAGCGGCCAAGGCCATCACCGCGACCGTCGTGCACATGCTCACCGAGCGTGGGGTCTTCGCGCTGGACGACCGGGTCTGCGAGTACCTGCCCAGCTACACCAGCCACGGCAAGGACCGCACCACGATCCGGCACGTGCTGACCCACAGCGCGGGCGTCCCGTTCGCCACCGGACCTCGGCCCGACCTCAAACGCATGGACGACAGCGCCTACGCCCAGCAGATGCTGGGCAACCTGAAGCCGGTCTATCGACCCGGGCTAGTGCACATCTATCACGCGTTGACCTGGGGACCGCTGGTCCGCGAGATCGTCTCGGCGGCCACCGGCAAGAACATCCGCGACATCCTGGCCGCCGAGATTCTGGATCCGCTCGGCTTCCGCTGGACCAACTACGGCGTCGCCGAACGCGATGTCCCGTTGGTCGCACCCAGTCACGCGACCGGAAAGCCGCTGCCCGCGCCGATGGCCGCGGCCTTCAAGACCGCGATCGGCGGCACCACCCACCAAGTCATCCCATTCACCAACACCGCACGGTTCCTGACCGGGGTTGTGCCGTCGTCGAACACGGTCTCGACCGCTGAGGAACTGTCCCGGTTCGCCGAAATATGGCTTCGCGGAGGTGAACTCGACGGGATTCGATTGATGCGGCCCGAAACCCTGGATGCCGCAGTCACCCAATGCCGCCGGCTAAGACCCGACGTCGCGACCGGTGGGGTGCCGCTGCGGTGGGGCACCGGATTCATGCTCGGATCCACCCGGTTCGGGCCGTTCGGCCGGGGTGCGCCGGCGGCTTTCGGCCATACCGGGCTGGTGAACATCGCGATGTGGGCCGACCCGCGACGCCAGCTGGCCGCGGCGGTGGTCAGCAGCGGCAAACCCGGCGGCCATCGGGAGGCCAACCGATATCCCGCGTTGCTGGACCGTATCGCCGCCGAGATACCGCAACGCTGACCCGTTGACAGGAGCGCATCTGCCCGAATATTCGGCAACCTTCATCACCGCACGTGCGCTTGCTAGATAATCGGCGACTGACTATCACGCCAAGATCGTTGAGGAGGCCCACGATGGGTAGGAACGACACTGCGCAGCTCACCGGAGATTCTCCGAGGAGCACTCGGCGGCTGTTCGCCCCAGTGGTATCGAGCTATTCGGCCCATGTGGGCCGGGTAGGCGCTCTGGCGATCGCTCTGGGAGTTGGGGCGGCGGTGGCCTCGGTGCCCGGATTGGCGTTCGCTGACACCACCGGGTCGGTCGGATCCACTGATTCGACCTCGTCGTCCTCGGGTTCTGCTTCAGATGATTCTTCGGCGAGCCCCGATGCGGGGTCGTCGGATGCGGGGTCATCGGATTCTGGGAGTGCGCCCGACGACGGAACGGGTTCCGACGGCTCAGATGCCAGTACCGACGCCGGCGATGACGGTGCCGCCGATGAGGGCGTCACCGATGAGGCGGCAGACGAGATTGCCGCCGAAGAGTCAGACGCGTCCGAAAGCACCGCCGATGATGCCGATCCGGATGCGGATCAGGTCGCCGGCGCGTCACATTCGGGTTCGTCAGGTTCGGATGAGGCCGATTCGATTCCGGTGGGCGACCTGACGGAACTTGCCGAGGCCGACCCGGAACCGGCGGCGGAGCTGGCTCTCGACACCGAGGAGTCGGCGCCGGAAGCCGTGAGTGTGGACGTGGCCGGTGACGATGCGGCCGAGGTGGCGCTGGCGCCGGAGACTGCGCCGACGCCGGAGCCCTCTGCGCCGGAGAGGTCTTCGGCATCGGATTCCGGCTCGGGTTTGGATCGGGTCTTGTCGTGGTTGGGGTTGTCCTCCGGCGACGGTGGTGATGTTCCGGGGGCAGCGCCGTTGGCGTGGACGGCGGCAGCGTTCGCGCGCCGCGATATCGGCGCGGCCAGCAGCGCGGCGTCCACTGTTTCGGATGTCGGCACCGGTGAGCCGGCCGGACTGACCGGGATCGGCCAGAGTGCCGGCCCGGGAATCTGGAACTTCTTCTTCGGCAACGGCACCGCGGAGAGCCCCAACGCCGGCATCTTGATCGGCAACGGTTTCAGCTACGACGCCGCCACGTGTCCGGGCATTACTGCTTGCGACGGCGGCAGGGGCGGTCTTCTGCTGGGCAGCGGCGGTAACGGGTGGAACGGCGGCAACGGTGGTTCGGCCGGCTTCTTCGGCGCCGGCGGTGATGGCGGCGACGGTGTTGCCGGCGGCAGCGGCGGCAACGGGGGCCGAGGCGGGCTGTTCATGGGCAACGGCGGCAACGGCGGGGCCGGCGCCGCAGCGGTGACCCCGGGTGCGGCCGGCGGCAACGGCGGCAGCGGGGGCGACGCCGGATTCTTGTCGGTGTTGGGCCAGGGCGGCAACGGCGGTTCCGGTGGTTCCGGCGCCGATGGTCTCGATGGCGCCGACGGGGTGCTGCCGGGCGATGACGGTGCTGACGGCACCGCCGCCGGTTCTGGAGGCAACGGCGGCGCCGGCGGGAACGGCAGCCTGGTCTGGGGCTCAGGCGGGGACGGAGGCATCGGCGGCGCGGCCGGTTCCGGTGGGAACGGCGGGACCGGAGCATCCGGTGGTGATGCTGTTGTCGCCGGCGCTGACGGTGGCGATGGCGGCAACGGCGGCAATGGTGGCGCCGCCGGCAATGGCGGCAACGGTGGTGATGCCGGTACATCCGCCTTCCTGTTCCTGTTCAGCACCAACGGCATCAACGGCAACGGCGGGGCCGGCGGTGACGGCGGTGCTGCCGGCGCGCCTGGTGATGGTGGTGACGGCGCCGACGGCGACGCCGACACTCCCGAAGGCGGCCGAGGCGGGAACGGTGGGGACGCCGGCACGATCGGCAACGGCCGAGTCGGCGGAGATCCCGGTACCGGAGGCTCCGGCGGCATCCCCGGTGCCCCCGGCGTGAATGGAGCCGCTGTGGTCGGCCCTGCCGGCAACGGCGGCCGGGGCGGTCGGGGCGCCGACGCCGACGCGGGATCCGGCCTGTTCGACGGTGGCGATGGCGGCGCAGGTGGTGATGGCGGTTCGGTCGGCAACGGCGGCAACGGCGGCAACGGCGGCGACGTGGCACTCGACCCGGACAGCCCACTCATCGTCTCGGGCGGTAATGGCGGGGTCGGTGGCAATGGCGGCTCGATCTCTGGGTACGGCGGTGACGGCGGCAGTGGCGGCAAGGCAGAGACTTCGATCGCCGGCGGGACCGCGATTGGCGGCAATGGCGCTGACGGCGGGGCCGCAGTGGTCGGAGACGGCGGAGGCGGTGGCCGGGGCGGCGACGCCGGTTCGGCTGGCGCTGCTACCGGCGGTAGCGGTGGCAACGGTGCCGATGCCGCCACCCTCGGCAACGGTGGTGCCGGCGGCGATAACGGCAGAGCGGTCGCCGAGGGCGCCGACGCACTCGCCATCAACGGTCCGAGCGGTAACGGTGGTAACGGCGGTGCTGCTGGAGGGAACGGCGGTCTGGGTGGCTTCGGCAACGACGCCATCTCGATCAACGGAGCAGCCGTCGGAGGTGCGGGGGGCAACGGCGGCAACGGAGCCACCGGCGGCAACGGCGGCCCCGCCAGTGACACTTTTGCCGGGGGCGCCGGTGCATCAGCTGTCGGCGGCGCCGGCGGCGCCGGCGGCGCGGGAAGCTCGCTCGACGGCGGTATCGGCGGGGCGGGCGGTGCGGCAATCGTCACCGGTGGAGGAACAGCCACCGGTGGCGCCGGAGGAACCGGCGGAGACGCCGGGACAACCGCCGGGGCCATCGGTGGCAAAGGCGGGTTCGGTGGGGACGCCGAGACGAGCGGCGTCGGCGACGCCACCGCCGGCAACGGCGGCGACGGCGGCAACGGCGTGGCCAACAACACCGACGGCGGCGACGGCGGGAACGGCGGGAACGCCACCGCCAGCACCCTGTCCCAGGCCACTGCCGGAACCGGCGGTACCGGCGGCACCGCGGGGACCGGCGGAAACGCCGGCCAGAACGGCCCAGACGGCACAGTGTCGAACGCTGAGCCGGCCATGATCAGCGTCGGCGATTTTCCGATCCTGGTGGCGATCAGCCCGGACGGTAGCACCGCCTACAACACCGATTTCGACAGCGACAGTGTGTCGGTGATCGACACCGCCACCAACACCGTCACCGACACCATCGGCGTGGGCACCGGTCCCGTCGGAGTAGCGATCAGCCCCGACGGCGCCACCGCCTACGTCACCAGCGCCTTCAGTGGCATTGTCTCGGTGATCGACACCGCCACCAACACCGTCTCCGACACCATCACCGTCGGCACCGACCCCGCCGGATTGACCGTGAGCCCCGACGGCGCGACCGCCTACGTCGCCAACGTCGCCAGCGGAACGGTGTCGGTGATCGACACCGCCACCAACACCGTGACCGACACCATCACCGTCGGCAGCGAACCGCAGGACGTGGCGGTCACGCCCGACGGCACGGCTGCCTACGTCACGAACCTGATGAGCGACACGGTTTCGGTCATCGACACCGCCACCAACACCGTCACCGACACCATCGGCGTGGATAGTCGGCCCACCGGGGTGGCGATCAGTCCCGATGGTGCGACCGCCTATGTCGCCAACCAAGGCGGCAACACGGTCTCGGTCATCGACACCGCCACCAACACCGTTTCCGACACCATCGCAGTCGGTAACACCCCAATTTGGGTGGCTATCAGCCCCGACGGCGCAACCGTGTATGTCACCAACGAAAACAGCGACATCGTCTCGGTCATCGACGCCGCCACCGCCACGGTGACCGCCAGCATCGCCGTCGGCGTCGCCCCGGCAGGTTTGGCGGTCACCCCCGACGGGACGACGCTCTACGTCGTGAACTCCGCCGACAAGACCGTGTGGGCGGTCGCTTTGTGATGGCACATCACCCCAGTTATCCGTAGTTACGGCTAAATCGCTCGATATCCGCCGATTTTGCGGTGTACCGTCGGTTGGGTGGCGGTGAGCTATCGGATAAGTGAGGCCGCGGCGGTGCTGGGCGTCAGCGATGACACGGTGCGCCGCTGGATCGACCAGAACCGTCTGGCCGTGACCGCTGGGGAGCCGGGCCCCTTGCGGGTGGACGGTGCGACGTTGGCGCGGTTGGCCACCGAGTTGCGCACGACACCCGAGGCCGGGGTGGTGCGTTTGGGGTCCGCGCGTAACCGGCTGGCGGGCATCGTCACCCAGGTCGTCAAGGACGTGGTGATGGCTCAGGTGGAACTGCAGTGCGGTCCGTACCGGGTGGTGTCGCTGATGTCACGGGAAGCCGCCGACGAACTCGGTCTGGAACCAGGCAGCCGGGCGGTGGCCCAGGTCAAGGCCACCAATGTGACCGTCGAGGTGCCCTGAGGTGCCTCGACTGCCGGTGTGGGTCGCGGCGGTAACACTGGTGCTCACCGGATGTTCCGGCACCAATCACCGGCCGCCGCATCAGTTGACGGTGTTCGCGGCCGCGTCGCTGACCCAGGTCTTCGACCGTCTAGGCGCGAGTTTCGCGGCCGCCCATCCGGAGACGAGGCTGGTGTTCAGCTTCGCCGGCAGTTCGGCACTGGCCCGCCAGATCAACGCCGGCGCGCCGGCCGACGTGTTCGCGGCGGCCAACGAACAGCAGATGCAGGTGGTGGCCGACGCCGGCCACGCCGACGGATCACCGCGCACGTTCGCGACCAACGAGTTGGTGATCGCAGTGCTGGCGGGCAACCCGGCCGGCATCACCGGACTGGCCGACTTCGCCGACCCGAACCGGACCCTGGCCATCTGCGCGCCGCAGGTGCCGTGCGGCGCCGCGGCGCAGAAGGTGTTCGCCGCCGCCGGCATCACCGAGTCGATCGACACGCTCGAGGAGAACGTGCGGGGTGCACTGACCAAGGTGCGACTCGGCGAGGTCGACGCCGCGCTGGTCTACACCACCGACGTCAAGAGCACCGACGGCGCTGTGCAGGCGATCGGCTTCCCGCAGGCTCGGCAAGAGCCCAACGTCTACCCGATCGTGCGAGTCTCGACAGCGCCGAATCCGGAAGCCGCGCAGGACTTCATCGACCTCGTGCTGTCTCCGGCGGGGCAGGAATCGTTGCGGCAGGCCGGATTCGGTTCACCGTGAACGCACCGGCCCCGGAACACCGTCCGGGTCGAATCCCAGCGATGCTGTTGATCCCGGCCGCACTCGGTGTCGCGTTCCTGGCGTTGCCTGTTGCGGGCCTGCTGTTCCGCACTCCCTGGTCCAGACTCGGTTCGCTACTGGCGGATCCCGATGTGCTGACCGCACTACGTCTCTCCCTGACCACCGCATCGTTGGCCACCGTCGTCTCCCTATTTCTCGGCATCCCGGTGGCCTGGGTCTTGGCTCGCACCACAGTGCCCGGCCGGCCGGTGCTGCGTGCCGTGGTGACCGTTCCGCTGGTGTTGCCGCCGGTGGTGGGGGGAGTCGCACTGTTCGCGGTGCTGGGGCGTCAGGGCTTGATCGGGGCTTGGCTGTACAACACGTTCGGAATCTCGCTGCCGTTCACCACCGCCGCTGTCGTCATCGCGGAAGCGTTTGTGGCCATGCCCTTTCTGGTCATCAGCGTCGAAGGAGCCCTGCGCGCGGCCGACACACGGTTCGAGGACGCCGCCGCCACGCTGGGCGCCAACAGCTGGTCGACGTTCCGACGGGTGACGCTGCCGATCGTTACCCCTGGCGTCGCCGCGGGTGCGGTGTTGTGCTGGGCTCGTGCGCTGGGCGAGTTCGGCGCAACCATCACGTTCGCGGGCAACTTTCCCGGCACCACCCAGACGATGCCGTTGGCGGTGTACCTCGCCCTGCAGGACAGCCCGGAGTCGGCCATCGTGTTGTCGGTGTTGCTGCTGGTCGTGTCGCTGGCAACGGTCATGCTGCTGCGGGACCGTTGGGTCAGGCGCGCAGCATGACCCTCGACGCCCAGATCTCGCTGCGGCGCGGCACCCTCGACATCGACCTGCGAGTAGTCGTCCATCCCGGCCAGACCCTGGTCCTGTTGGGGCCCAACGGCGCCGGCAAGTCGACCGTACTCAGGGTTCTCGCCGGCCTGCTCCGTCCATCCGTTGGGCGGGTGCTGGTCGGCGAGACGGTCCTTGATGATCCGGCCGCGGGTCACCATGTTGCGCCGCACCGCCGTTCGGTCGGCATGGTCTTTCAGGACTATCTGCTCTTCCCGCACCTGTCGGTACAGGACAACGTCGCGTTCGGACTGCGATCCCGCGGCGCCGCACGAGCGGTCGCGCGGCGCCGTGCACTGGTCTGGCTGGACCGCATCGGACTGCCCGAGCACGCACACCACCGCCCGCACACACTGTCCGGAGGGCAGGCGCAACGGGTCGCGCTGGCGCGCGCACTCATCGCGAACCCCGAGCTGTTGCTGCTGGACGAACCGTTGGCCGCACTGGATGCCCGGACCAGGCTGGATATCCGCACCGAATTGCGCAGGCACCTAGCCGATTTCGGTGGTCGCACCGTAGTGGTGTCACATGACCCGATCGACGCGATGGCGTTGGCAGATCAGGTGGCGGTGCTCGAAGACGGTCGCATCGTGCAGGCGGGGGCGCCGCGCGAGATCGCTCGCCGACCGCGCACCGAGTATGTCGCCAAGCTGGTTGGACTGACCCTGCTCTCCGGGGAAGGCGACGGAACCATGGTGCGCCTGGAGACCGGCGCGCGGGTAGCCGTCGCCGAATCGGTCGCCGGTGCCGTGCACGCCGCCGTCCGTCCCGAGCACGTGTCGCTGTACACACAAGAGCCACACGGCAGTCCGCGCAACGTCTGGGCCTGCAGGATGGTGTCGGCGACCCCGTACGGTAGTGCGGTCCGATGCGATCTGGACGGGCCGGTACCGCTGACAGCGGACATCACCGCAGCGGCGTTCGCCGAGCTCGGACTCGGCCCCGGTAGCGCGGTATGGGCATCGGTCAAGGCCCAGGAGATCGAGGTCTACCCGCGCTGAGCGGGCCTCATCCGGGCAGGACCACCCGGAAGGCCGACGGCCAGTACTTGCCGGTCAGCAGGAACTCCTGGCCGCCGAGGTGGGCGATGCCGTTGAGTACCTGAGCGTTCGTCCGGGGCCCGAATCTCCAGAGGCCCGATGCATCGACCACCCGGTTGACCGTGCCGGTCACCGGGTCGATCCGAACGATCGTGTCGGTCGGCCAGACGTTCGCCCACACCTGCCCATGTACACATTCCAACTCGTTGAGCCCGGTCAATGGCCGACCGTCAAGTGTGACGGCGACAGAACCGATCTCTGCCAGATTCATGGTGTCGAGGAACTTCAGCCGATCAGTCCCGTCGCCTTGGACCAGCCTGCCGCCGTCGGGGCACAGCCCCCAGTTCTCACCACCGATGTACACCTCCCGCAGTGGGGTCAATGTGGTCTTGTCCCACTCGACCGCGACCCCGTCCCGGTAGGTGAGCTGCCAGATCCGGTCACCCACGACGGCGATTCCCTCACCGAAGTAGTCCTTCGGCATCGGCACCGCACGACGAACAGCGCCGGTGGCCGGATCCAGTTCTCGCAGCTGCGACTGCCCGACGTTGCCGGTGCCCTCGTAGAGGGTGGCCCCATCGAGTTGCAGGCCTTCGGTGTAGGCAGTCGGATCGTGCGGGATCTCGGCGAGCACCA
Organism: uncultured Mycobacterium sp.; assembly: GCA_964513475.1. Classification (GTDB taxonomy): domain Bacteria; phylum Actinomycetota; class Actinomycetes; order Mycobacteriales; family Mycobacteriaceae; genus Mycobacterium. Next base: position 56,321 of record CAZEMS010000019.1, read on the forward strand.
CCGGCTCGGTCACCGGAACGGGTGACGCCGGTTCGGCCGCCGCAGGTGGAGCGACCGTCACCACTAGCAGCAATCCGGCCAGCAGCACCCGGATACCGTTCGGGGTGAACATCATTCGAAACTATCTCTGCTGCGGGCTCTGCTGCGGGCCGCCGAGCGCAGGGGGCTCGAAATGCCCGGCACGCCCAGCCGCATTCCGGCTTCCAGGCGCCACCGACGGTCTCGACTTCCCATCCACCGATTCCGTAGGGTCCTCTACCCGAGGACCCGTCAGAAACCAGGTGTGCATCAGCCCTTTGCCTTTGACTTTTACTTCTCCTCGCTCGGCGAACACGAACTCTTCCCTCAGCCGCTCGTACACCCGCTGCGGAACCTGGATCCGCCCAGGGACACCCGTTGATTCCATTCGAGATGCCACGTTGACCGCGTCACCCCACACGTCATAGAAGAATCGCCGGGTACCGATCACGCCGGCGACGACCGGACCGTTTGCGAGACCGACACGAAGTGAGACCGCCCGCCCGTTACTGTCCGTCATACCGTCCAGCGTCGCGGTCAGATCGAGGGCGAACTTCGCCAGCGCCTCAAGGTGATCCGGCCGCGGCTGCGGGACACCGCTGACCACCATGTAGCAGTCGCCGGTCGTCTTGATCTTCTCAAGGCCATGCCGCTCCACCAGTCCGTCGATCTTGGTGTAGAGCCGGTTCAGGAACTCGACCAAGCCAACCGCGGTCATCTGGCTGGCGCGCTCGGTGTAGTCGGCGATGTCGGCGAACAGCACCGAAACGTCATCGAACTTGTCGGCGATGGTCGTGGTGGACGGATTCTTCAGCCGGGCCGCCACCTGCCTCGGCAGCATATTGGTGAGTAGGGCCTCGGATCTGTCGTACTCCCGCTCCATGGCATCTTCGGCCCGGTCGATCTCATGCAGCGCGAATGAAACCCCCAACAGCACGATAATGCTCGCGGCGACGGCCGTCAGGACGAAGCCGGCGTCAACCGCCCAGAGGGGTTGCGATCCAGCGATGTCAGGGGCCAGGTAGTTCAAGGTGATGACCAAACCAGTCCCGATGGCCACCAGCACGGTGGCGACCGCGATGTGCTCGAGCCCCATCACGATGACGATGAACGTGGCCACCACCAGCACGAACTGATGCAACCCGGCATTGGTGCCGACACGGAAGGTGACGATGGATACCGCGATATAGGTGGTCAGGCTCAGCACGAGGGGCGCAATCAGCACGCCGAACCGATGCAGCAATGGAACTGACGCGCAGATGGCGGCGACGACCAGGTACACGGTCGCGATGGGGAAATCTCGCGCCGTCATGAGCTGTATCACGGCCAACACCAAGCTGACGGCGCCTGCCAACACCGCGATGATGTTGATCAGACGCCGCTGACGCCTGATCCGCTGCACATAGTGCCGGCGAAGGGTCTGGGGTTGCGCTGCAAGGAAAGGCGAGAGACCGCGGGCGGACCCCGTAAGGACACCCTTCGCCTTTTCGGATGCGGGTCGGCGCCGCTCGGCTCCCACGCCGGAAGCGTACCGAACAGGAGCTTTCGCGGCGGGAACTCCGCGAGGACTTGATCGCGGACTCAGGGCTGTCGGGGTGGTATTAGGGGTGGTGTCGAGAGCACTTCGCTAGCGTTGACGCCGTGTGGGTGATGGGGCAGCGCGGATGGGGTTCGTCGGAGCCGTTGGAGTTGTTGGAGTTGCCGACTCCGGAACCCGGCGGCAACGACGTTCGGGTGAAGGTCGCCGCGATCGGGGTCAATCCGGTGGACTGGAAGATGCGCAGCGGCGGGCCGTTGAGGCTGGCCGCGCGGGTTCTGGGCCCGCGGCCGCCGGTCGTGGTGGGGGTTGACTTCGCTGGGGTGGTCACCGCGGTCGGTGCGGGGGTGCGCGAGCTGGCCCGAGGGGATCGGGTGGTCGGTGGCACGAACTTCGCTCGCGGCCAGCGTGGTTCGTATGCAGACACCGTCGTGGTGCGTGAAGACCAGTTGTGCCGGGTCCCGGACACGGTGGATCTCGCGGAGGCGGCGGCGCTACCGGTCAGTGGTGTGACCGCGTGGATGGCCGTGGTCGATCTCGGCCGGATCCGGTCCGTGCCGGAGGCGGCTCGGCGGGTGTTGGTGCTGGGCGCTTCCGGCGGTGTCGGTCAGCTGGCGGTACAGATCGGCAAGCTCGAAGGTGCCTTTGTGGCCGGTGTGTGCTCGACGGACAACGTGCAGATGGTGCAGGCTCTTGGCGCGGATGTGGTGCTCGACTACCGCCAGGGTGATCCGCTGGCGCAGGCCAAAGCTCATGGCCCGTTTCAGATCGTGATCGACTGTGTTGGCAGTTATTCCGGATCTGAGTGCCGGGGGCTTCTGTCTTCTGGTGGCCGCCATGTCATGGTGGCCGGCGATGAGCCGAGCGCGATGGTGCAGATCCTGGTGCCCCCGTTCACGTCCAGAACCATCCTGGGCCGGCCGACCGGCAAGCGGCTGGAACCGTTGATAGCCGCGCTGGCCGCCGGCAAGCTGCAGGTGAGCATCGCGCAGAAGCTGCCCCTCGCCAGCGCCGAGGAGGCTCACCGACTGAGCCGGAGCGGTCACATGACCGGCAAACTGATCCTTGAGCCCTGAGGATTCTCACGACTCGCCGGAGGCCACCGGGCGGGACGGCTCCGATATCCACTCCGACCAGGAGCCCGGGAACAGCGCCGCGTCCATTCCGGCGGCGGCCAGCGCGGCCAGGGTTGTCGCCGCGGTGACGCCAGACCCGCAGTAGACCGCCACTTCTGATCCGTCGGCGATGTGATCGGCAGCCATCCGGGTCAGTTCGGCAGCGGGCGCCAGCGTCCCATCGCCGGCCAGCACGTTGGCGGCGGGCAGGTTTCTGGCGCCCGGGATGTGGCCCGCAACCGGATCGACGGGTTCCACGTCGCCGCGGTACCGCTCGGGTGCCCGTGCGTCGATCAGCACCCGGCCCGGTTCGGCGACCTGCGCGGCCGTCACGGTGGGCAGCGCACCCGCGTACAGATCGTGGTGCGTGACGGTCACATCACCGGGCGCCGGGGTGGCGGGGCCGGTCTGCAGTGCACCGCCGGCGGCTATCCAGGCCGCCAGACCGCCGTCCAGGATGCGGACATCGGCTATCCCGGCCGCGGAGAGCACCCACCACGCCCGCGCCGAACCGGCACGGTTCCAGTCGTCGTAAACCACCACCGCAGCGCCGGTGCGCAGTCCCCAGCGCCTGGCGGCCGCCTCCAGGTCGCGCCCCGACGGTAGCGGGTGACGACCCCGGCCGCGCGCCCGGTGATCGGTGAGTTCGTCCTCGAGGGAGACATACACCGCGTCCGGCAGGTGCCCGAGTTCATAGGCGGCGCGGCCGTCTGGCTCGGTCAGCTGCCACCGGACGTCCAGAATCGCCGTCGGCGCACCCGCTTCCAGGCGCTGCGCCAACTCCGCCGCGGTGATGAATACCTTTTTTCTGCTTGACATTTCATCCTGGTCGGTGGTCGACCCCGGGTCTTAGTCGCCCCTGGTCAATAATGGTAGGTATCTGACGGAGCCGGAACGTGGTCGGGGTCGTCGGAGAACTCTGACACCTCGATGCCGTACGCGCGGGCCAGTTCGAGAATCTTGTTGGCGCGGGCGATGCGCGGCAGATCCGAGCCGTTTCGGATCTCACCGCCGTCGCGGTCGAATTCGGCGAAAAACTCTTTGGCCCAAGCGATCTCCTCTTGCGACGGAGACAGGCCCTCGTTCACAGTCGGACACTGGTCGGGGGTCAGGCAAATCTTGCCGGTCATCCCGAACTCGGCCGATACGGCGGTGGCTTCGCTGAGCTTGAGAGCACTGTGTCCGACGGTGGGCCCGTCGATCGCGCTGGGCAGGTGCGCAGCCTTCGCGGCGATCGTGAAGCGCGAGCGCGCATAGGCCAACGTTGCCGCGTTGTCGCCGAACCCGGTGTCACGGCGGAAGTCCCCGATGCCGAAGGCCAACCGGAATGTCCCCTTGGACGAGGCGATCTCGGTTATTCGCTCCAGCCCGCGGGCAGTCTCCACCAGCGCCACGATCGGCACCTGCGGCAATCGTTTGGCCGTCTCGGTGACGTGGTCCATGGATTCGACCATCGCCAACATCACCCCGCCGACCGTAGTGCCCGTCAGCGTCTCGAGGTCATCGGCCCACCACGGCGTCCCGAATCCGTTGATGCGGACCCAGTCGCTGTTGCCCTCTGCCAGCCAGCGAACGACATTGTCTCGCGCCGCGGCCTTGTCCTTGGGGGCGACGGCATCCTCGATGTCGAGCACGACGATATCGGCGCGAGAATGCGTGGCCGCCATAAATCTGTCCTGGTGGGAGCCGTTGACCAGCAGCCAGCTTCTGGCCAGCACCGGATCGATGCGGGTCCCGGCCTCGACCGGGTCAGGTTCTGTGTAGGCGTGTTCGTACATCGTTCCGCTGTGGCGCCTCTCCGTGCCGCGAGATTTCCTGGTCCTTTGCGGATCTTTGCGTATGCACCGAAGCGGTGGCAAAACAACCCCGCCTTGCCCGCTTGCAGATACCCCCATGGGTATGTACTCTCGACTTCGAGATACCCCCCACCGTATATCTCGCGCTGCCGTAACCGACCGACAAAGGGGAGTTAGTGAGTACACCCACTGCCGCCGTGATCGACTGTTCGGAGCTTCGCGAACTGCTGACCTCGTCTGCACCGCCACGGGTACTGGACGTGCGGACACCTGGCGAGTTCGAGACAGCCCATATCGCCGGCGCCTACAACGTTCCGCTTGATCTGCTCCGCGAGCATCGGGACGAGATCATCAAGCACCTCGCCGACGGCCCCTACGAGGACTTCGTGCTGGTGTGCCGATCGGGTCAACGGGCAGCGCAGGCCGAGGAGACGCTGCGCAACACCGGCCTGACCAACGTGCACATCCTCTCCGGTGGGATTACCGCCTGGGAGGCGAAAGGCTTTGCGGTCAACCGCGGCACGGCGCGCTGGGATCTGGAACGCCAGGTCCGCCTGGTTGCCGGATCCCTCGTGCTGACCAGCATCCTGGGCAGTGTCGCCGCGCCCAAGCTCAAGTGGCTGGCAGCCGGAATCGGCGGCGGGCTCACCTTCGCGGCACTGTCCAACACCTGCATGATGGGGACGCTGCTGTCGAAGCTTCCTTACAACCGCGGCGCGGCCTGCGACGCGCAAGCGGTGGTGGCACAACTCGTCGACTCCCCCACCGGCCCGGGACAGTGAGCCGAGCATGATAGCCCTCACCGTCGGGCTGGCCGTTCTCGTCGGCGTCTCACTGGGTCTGCTAGGGGGCGGCGGTTCGATCCTGACAGTGCCGTTGCTGGCCTACGTGGCCGGGATGGACGCCAAGCAGGCGATCGCCACTTCGTTGCTGGTCGTCGGTGTCACCAGCGCAGTCGGGGCTGTCTCGCACGCACGGGCGGGGCGTGTCCGATGGCGCACCGCCGGGCTGTTCGGCGCGACCGCCATGGTCGGCGCGTACGCCGGCGGGCACTTGGCCCGCTTCATTCCGGGCAGTGTCCTGCTCATCGGATTCGCATTGATGATGATCGCCACCGCCGTGGCCATGCTGCGCGGACGCAAGCAGACCGAAGACTCCGAAAGGTCCGGCCGCGGAGCGGGAGTGCCGATCGCGACGATCGTCCTCGAGGGTCTGGGTGTTGGCCTCGTCACCGGGATGGTGGGCGCCGGCGGCGGTTTTCTCGTCGTGCCCGCGCTGGTGTTGTTGGGTGGCCTGCCGATGCCGGTCGCGGTTGGCACCTCCCTGGTGGTCATCGCCATGAAATCCTTCGCCGGCCTGGCGGGCTACTTGGCCAGTGTGCAGATCGACTGGTCGGTAGCGGCAATGGTGACATCGGCGGCGGTGGTCGGGGCGCTGGTGGGCGCCCGACTGACCGCCCTGGTGAACCCCGACGCGCTACGCAAGGCCTTCGGCTGGTTCGTGCTGATCATGTCCGCGATCATCCTCGGCCAGGAGATCCACCTCTGGGTGGGCGCCGCGGCCGCCACGATGACGGTGCTGGCTGGGGCAATCATCTACGGCCGCAGCCGGTCTGCTGAGCCCGCCTCGCAATCAGATCGCCAGAGCGCACCTGTCGAAAGGGAGATGCCATGCCAAGCGACCAGGAAGGTGTCGGGGCCGTCCTCAACCGGCTTCGCCGCGCGCAAGGACAACTCGCCGGCGTGATCTCGATGATCGAAACTGGTCGAGATTGCGCGGAGGTCGTCACCCAGCTTGCCGCGGTGTCCCGCGCGCTGGACCGTGCCGGCTTCAAGATCATCGCCGCTGGGATGCGCGAATGCAGCACCGCCGGCACCGCAGACCTGAGGACCCAAGCCGAACTCGAAAAGTTGTTCCTGACTCTGGCTTGATGCCAGACACCACCACCGGACGAAAGGTGTTGACCATGAAGTTCATCCAGTACTACCTGGACTGCCTGTCGCACGCTTCCTATCTCATCGGCGACGAGACCACCGGGCGCGCCGTCGTCGTCGACCCGCAGCGCGACGTGTCGGAGTATCTCGCTGACGCACAAGAACTCGGCATGACCATCGAGCTGGTCATCGAGACCCACTTCCATGCCGACTTCCTTTCGGGGCACCTCGAACTGGCCGAGGCGACCGGCGCCCGCATCGTCTACTCCTCGGTCGCCGAGACGGAGTTCGAGTCGATGGGTGTCGAGGACGGCGAACGCTACTCGCTCGGGAACGTGACCCTGGAGTTCCGCCACACCCCCGGCCACACTCCCGAATCGCTGTCCATCGTGGTGTACGAACATGCCCGCGACGAACTCCCCTATGGCGTTCTCACCGGCGACACCCTGTTCATCGGCGACGTCGGCCGACCCGACCTACTCGCCTCGATCGGCTTCACCCGGGAAGAACTCGCCGACAAGCTCTACGACTCGCTGCACACCAAGCTGATGACGCTGCCCGACAGCACCCGCGTGTATCCCGCGCACGGCGCGGGTTCCGCGTGTGGAAAGAACCTGTCGACCGACCTGTGGTCGACGATGGGCGAACAGAAGCGCTTCAACTACGCGCTACGGGCTCCGGACAAGGCGAAGTTCATGGAATTGGTCACCGAAGGCCAACCGCCGGCACCGAGCTACTTCGTGTATGACGCGATTCTCAACCGAAAGGACCGCGCGCTGCTGGACGAAACCGCGATGCCGCCGGCGATGACCTATCGGGAGTTGCTGGATGCGCTCGACCGCGGTGCGCTGCTCGTCGACGGCCGCACGCCCGAGGAGTTCGCTCAGGGCCATCTGCGCCGGGCCATCAACATCGGCCTCGACGGCCGCTACGCCGAGTACGCGGGTTCGGTGCTGCCCTCCGATGTGGACATCGTGCTTTTCACCGAGCCGGATCTGGTGCTCGAGGGCAAGAACCGACTCGCCCGTATCGGTTTCGACCGGGTGATCGGATATGTCGACGCCCCGGGCAAGGTGATGTTCAACCACCAGGACGATCTCGAGGTCGCATCGCGGTTGACAGTGCGGGCCTTCGACGATCGGGTGGCGGAGATGGCCGACCTCCAGATCGTGGACGTCCGAAACCCGGGCGAGGCGGCGACCGGAATGATTCCGGGCGCGGTCAACATCCCGGTTGGGCAACTGCCGGCCCGGCTGGCCGAACTCGACGCCGCCAAGCCGACAGTGGTCTACTGCGCGGCCGGTTACCGATCGTCTGTCGCGGCAAGCCTTCTGCGTCAGAAGGGGTTCGCCGACGTCAGCGACATCATCGGCGGCTACGTCGCCTGGGATGAGATCCATCAGACCGCCTGATCGACAGAATCACCACGCGAACAACAGCACAACCACGATGGCTGCCGCGAAGACGGCCGTGGCGCCTCCGATGATCGAAACCTCCGACCGTGCCGCGGTGACCGCGTAGTGGCCGTCGACCGTGCGGCCCGCGCTGATCTGCTGTGCCCGCCTGTGCGCGAGCCAGATGACAAGCAAGGCAAGCACGGCCGCGGTCAAGGCCAGCACGGTGCGTCCGACCTCCAGCGGCCCACTCTGCCTGAGCAACACCAGAGCCCCGCCCACCAGGAAGCCGAACGCGCTTCGTTCCCAGGAGAGTTGGGTTCGCTCGGCCTGGAGTCCGGGCTTGGGTTGCGAAGCAGCGGACATCTCACCCATGCGTCGGCGGCCAGACGATGAGCACGACGAACACCACGAGCGTCACCGCGAAGATGGCGGCACCGAGCAGCATCGGAAGTCTGGTCGGTGGCAGCTGGTCGTCGCGCCGCATGGCGGACTGCACGCGCTGCCAGCGTCGGACTGCCAGCAGGGCCAGCAGTCCGCCGCCAGAAGTAAGCACCACGCTCAGGGTGTGGCGCACGCCGGGTACACCGAACGAGGGCACGAACTGCACGACGGCGATGCCGCCGGCGATCAGCGCCAGGGCGGTGCGGATCCAGGCAAGGAAGGTCCGCTCGTTGGCCAGGGTGAACCGGTAATCCGGGTCCTGCTCAGGACGGGGTTCGTGCTGTCCGTCCAGATCGGCGGCGCTCATCTGTAGCCATCTCCTCCCGCCTAGACATCATGACTGACATCCTCACGCACGGGACGACCGGCATCAGGGTTAGATGACTCGCATGACGTCGTCGCGCCAACTCGTGTTCGTCCATATCGGACTCTCCAAGACGGGCACCACGTACCTGCAGAACCGGCTGTGGCGCAACCGCGACGCCGCGCTGCGGGCAGCGAACCTGCTCGTACCAGGAGTGAGCCTGGAGGACCATTTCCACGCCGCGGTCCATCTGCAACCCGACCGCTACCAGGCATGGTTCGATCCCTCGGACGCCGGCACGTGGGAACGGCTGGTAGCGCAGTGCCGGCAGTGGCCGGGCAGATCGATCATCTCCCACGAACTGATGAGCACCTCCGGATACCACGAGGCGGCCCGGACCCTGGCCGATCTGGATTTCGCCGAAGTCCACGTGGTGGTGACGATACGAGACCTGGCCCGCCAGCTGCCCTCGGTATGGCAGGAGAACGTCAAGAACCAGTACAGCACCCCGTTTCCGGATTTTCTTGCCGCGGCAAGGTCCGACGACCCAGACCCCGCCCTCGGCCCGTTCTGGGAGTTTCAGGATTACACCCGGATCCTCGACACTTGGAGCAGGACGCTGCCGCCAGAACAGGTGCACGTGGTGACAGTTCCGCCGACGAGCTCGTCGGCCACGTTGTGGGACCGCTTCACCGACGCAATCGGCGTCGACGGCACCACGATGCCTCACACCGTGGTGCCCGACAACCTGTCGCTGTCGGCGCTGGAAGTGGAGATGGTCCGGCAACTCAACACCCGGCTTCAGGCCGGGGAGATCCAATGGGACCGGTACGAGCGGCTCGTCAAAGATCGGTTGGTCGGGAAGGTGCTGCTACCCCGGCGGGGCGGTCCGCCGCAGCAGCTGCCCGCCGACGAGGTCACATGGGTAGCCGAACGTGCCGAACAGATGGTGTCTGAGATCGCCGCCGCCGGATACCGGGTACACGGTGACCTCGATGATCTTCGGGTGGTTTCGGCCCCACGTACCGCCGGCCCGGCTGCCACCGAGACCGAGGTAACCGACAGTGCCCTGATCGAGGTGGCGCTGGAGGCGCTGGCCGGTGTCATCAAGACCGTGCCGCTGCCCGAGCCACCCGAGGAGCCGGTCTCCCGACTGACGCGGATCAGTAGTGCTGCCAGGGAAACCCAGCGCACCGTGCTGGGCCGGGTCAGGCGGTCACGGTAGCCCGGTCGGCTGTCACCGCGGGATCAACGACGTCGTTCGCACGGTCAGGTCCGGTTCGGAGATGTCGCCCCGTACCACGTCGACACTGCCGTCCGCACTGACGAAGGCGAACGCAGGCTGTTGTGTGACACCGAATTTCGTCCACACCGCGCCATCGGTATCGGCGAGTTGGGTGAATCGTTCGACCGGGTACCGGTCCACGAACTCTTTCATCGCCGGGACGTCGGCCAGCCCGGCGACGCCCACGAACGTGACTTCGGGGAATGCCCCCGCAACCTGCGCGACCGCCGGAGCCTCACGCTGGCAGACCGGGCACCACGGCGCCCAGAACCACAACACGGCCGGCTTGCCGGCCAGGCTCTCGCCGGAGAACGGCTCGCCGTCGATGGTTGTGGCGCTGAACTGCAGCTGGGTCGGAACCGCCGGCTGACCGTCGACCGGATCCGAAGTCGTGGCCCCAGGCGCAGGCGAGGCCGTGGACCGCTCCGAGTCTCCGCCCGAGCCACACCCGGCCACGGTCACGGCGGTGACAATGAGGATGGCGATCACACTGCGGGTCACGATGGATTCCTCTCGCTCGCTCGCGTGCTGCTCATTGCGAGTATGCCCCAGGCCGGGTCGGCGCGTCCCCCGATCGGCGCGGCTGTGTAGCCCGATAGGTCTACACCGGTGGGCCTACGCCATTCAGGCTATTTTCTGGCAGCTCCCGTCTCGTACTGAGATGATTTCGGTGAACTCTGCTTGATATATATGCTTTTCAGCGACCATAGCCTGAGAATTATCGACGGGCTGGCGGCGCGACACACGAATCTTATTTCGGCATCGACTTTCCATAGTCTCCCGAAGCCCTTCCCAGCGTGCTAGAGCTAGGCCAGACGAACTGTCAACTGCCGGGGACGCGCCAAGGAGTTCGTGATGAACGGTGCCAGGTACATCTGCTGGGTCGGATCGCTGGCGGTGGCGATGTGGGTAGGTGGTGTCGGGTTGACAGCGCCGGCGATCGGGTGGGCGGAACCGCCAGATTCCGGTACGGATAGCGTGCCATCCGAACCCGCTGATTCTGGCGGGTCCTCTCCCGACGAAGACGACGTCGACGAGGTCGGCGAGGTCGACGAGACAGCTGCCATCCCCGATGCCGACGAGGACGTCGCTGATGACACAGGCGCCGTGGATAGCGACGCCACAGTATTAGGCGGCACAGAGTTAGACGGCGCAGTACCAGACGAACTGGCCGACGAACTGGACGACGCGCTAGCCGACACGCCCGATGATAGAACCGCCGATGAGGCCGCAGATGAGCCGGATGTCATCGCGCCCGGCCTTGACGACCGGGATACTCGCGGAGGCGATGCGTTGTCGGGCAATGATATTGACGACATGCTGGCGGCAAGCGATGCCGACGAGGGCGCGTCCTCGCCGTCCGAACGAGATCTCGCAGCCCTGGCGTCCATCGATCCAGTTGTGTCCGAGACTGCCGACACAACCGTGGTCACGTTGCCCTCGCCACCGGCCGCCAGCACCCTATCCGAACCCGAACTGCCCGAGCATACTGATGTTGTCGAGATCGCGGAGACCGCTCCCAGCGCCGTCCCGCAGATCGCCGCGGCAGTGTTGACACCGTTTCTGCTTCCGGGCGCGCCCGGAGATCCGGCGTCCTCGTTGGCGCCGTTGGCGGTCTACGCCTGGACGCGCCGCGAGGTTGAGCAGCCTCTCCTGGACCGGGCCACCGAAGGCAACACCCCGCATGCCAGCAGGAGCGTCGCCGCAGCGACGGCCAACAACGCGCCGACAGCGGTCGATGACGGCCCGTTCGCCGTCAACACCGGTGAGTCACTGACACTGACCTACGCCCAACTGCTGA
>CAZEMS010000020.1:0-67625 GCA_964513475.1 uncultured Mycobacterium sp.
CGAAGTCGAAACCGTTCAGCCCCTCGCATCCCTGCCGACCTTCGACAGGACCCTTCATGGTACTCCGCTACAACGACAGATCGCGATCCCTTGTGCCCTCGGGTCAGATCAGATAATTAAGGTGCTCGACGATCCGCTGGCCCACAGCCTCGTCGCCCCGATAGCTGATCGCACCCGCATGCTGCGCCGGCAGCGTGCGCCCGCCGGCCAGTCGAGTGAACAGCAGCGTATCGAGCGCGATGGTCGCGGTCGGCGTTTCACCGCCGAAGTCCTCCACGACCTGGCCGCGACCGGCCACCGACACATTGATGGTGCGCGCCAGCGGACCGGTGAGTTCGATCGCCACCCTGGCCCCTTCGGGCGCGCCGCCGAGCCTGCCGACCACGAAGCCCATGCTGGCCGCCATCTCGTCCAGCGACAGCTGAGCGGCCGGACCGGGCAATTCGCCCGCGGCGGCGGGCCGACCTACGGCGTCGCGAATGTCGTGTTCGTGCATCCAGCAGTCGAAGACGCGTACCCGCATGAACCGTCCGTAGCTGTCCGGCCCGGCCGGCGTCAGCGTGACCGCGTTCCATGCGTCATCGGGCATGTCGGACAACTCCCGGCGCCGCTGCGCCGTGGTGGTCCGGAACTTCTCGAGCAACTCGGCATCGCTGAACGAGCGCATCCAGTGCACCCAGCGTTCGTTGAGGGCTCCGATGTCGTTGTGGACGTGCGGGAGCGCCGAGACGTCCACATCCACCTCGGGGACGGGATCGCCGTGCAGCATCGCCTCCGTGCCGATCACATGCGCGACGACGTCACGCACCTGCCACGCCGGCAGCGCGGTCGGCGCCGCCCACTGCTCCGCACCGAACCCGCCTACCAGACTGTCGATGTCGTCCCACGACGCGAAGAGTCCTTCCAGCACCGTGGACTTGTCGAGCATGGTCACTGGACGCGAAGAGTTGCTCACGGGCAGACCGTACATTCCGTCATCGCCGACGGTGCACGAACGGTCACATGCCCTTGGCCCTCCGGCCCAGTTCGCGGCTCACCTCGCGTTGAGCGTCGCGGCGGGCCATGTCGTGGCGCTTGTCGTAGGCCTGCTTACCGCGGGCCAGGGCCAACTCGACCTTGACCTTGCCATCGGAGAAGTACAACGAGAGCGGCACCAGCGTCAGGTTGCCGTCGCGGGTCTTGCCGACCAGGGTGTCGATCTGTCGGCGGTGCAGCAGCAGCTTGCGGTTGCGCCGCGGTTCGTGGTTGGTCCAACTGCCGTGGTGGTATTCGGGGATGTGCAGGTTGCGCAGCCACACCTCGCCGTCGTCCACCGTGGCGAAGGCATCGGCGAGCGAGGCCTGCCCGGTGCGTAGGCTCTTGACCTCGGTTCCCATCAGGGCGATACCTGCCTCGAAGGTCTCGATGATCGAATAGTTGTGTCTTGCTTTGCGATTCGTCGCGATGATCCGGTTGTTGCCGGACTTGTCATCCTTCTTGGCTGCGCTTGCCGGCATGACTAGCGGCGTACGTAGATGCGCAGCGTCACATAGGCGGTGAGACCGGCCATCGCCATACCCACGAATGCCAGCAGCGGCGCTATGTAGAGGATGTCTGCATAGTCGATCCGCGCGATCAGATTCGCTTGATAGAACTGGTCCAGCGCCTTCTCCAGGAACAGTGAACGGATCAGGACCAGCCCGAGAATCGCGATCACCACACCGATCAGCGCGGCCAGCATCGCCTCCAGCAGGAATGGCAACTGCGTGTACCAGCGGCTGGCGCCGACCAGGCGCATGATGCCCACCTCGGTTCGGCGGGTATAGGCGGCGACCTGAACCATATTGGCAATCAACAGAATCGCCCCGATCGCCTGAACCAGCGCCACCGCGAACGCCGCATTACTCAACCCGTCCAGCACGGCGAACAACCGGTCGATCAGATCCTTCTGGTTGAGAACGTTCAGCACACCGGGTTGTCCGACCATTGCCTCATCGAAGGCCTGGTGCTGCTCGGGATTCTCGAGTTTGACGATGAACGAGGCGGGAAAGGCATCCTTTCCGGCGACGTCCTTGTACTGCGGGAACTTCTTGATGGCGTCCTCGTAGGCATCGTCGCGGTTCAAGAACCGCACAGAGCGCACGTCGTCACGGTCCTCGATCCGCTCACGCAGCGCCTTGCACGGATCCGCGTCGCAGGTCAGGTCGTTGGCTGAGACATCGTTGGTCAGAAAGACCTGGCTCTCGACGCGGTCGAGATAGATGTCGCGGGAGTGGTCGGCGAGACGGATGACCAGCATGCCGCCGCCGAACAGACCGATTGAGATGGCGGTTGTCAGGATCATCGCCACCGTCATGGTGACGTTGCGTCGAAGTCCGGTCAGGACCTCGTTGAACAGGAAGCCGAAACGCACTAGCGATCCATTCCGTAGACGCCGCGTTGCTCATCTCGAATCAACCGGCCCAGTTCCAGTTCGACGACGCGCTGGCGCATCGAGTCGACGATGTGGTGGTCGTGGGTGGCCATCAGCACGGTGGTGCCGGTGCGGTTGATGCGTTCGAGCAGTTCCATGATGTCCTTGCTGGTCTCCGGATCCAAGTTGCCGGTCGGTTCGTCAGCCAGCAGCACCAGCGGTCGGTTGACGAACGCGCGCGCGATCGCCACCCGTTGCTGTTCCCCACCGGACAGCACGGCGGGCAGCCGGTTGGCCTTGCCGGAAAGCCCCACCATCTCGAGAACTTCGGGCACCACCCGGTCGATCACCTCGCGGCGCTTGCCGATGACCTCGAGAGCGAACGCCACGTTCTCGAACACGGTCTTCTGCTGGAGCAACCGGAAGTCCTGGAACACGCACCCGATGACCTGGCGCAGGCTCGGAACGTGCCGGCCCGGCAGCTTGTTGACATGGAACTTGGACAGCCGGATATCGCCCGATGAGGGCGTGTCCTCGGCGAGCAGCAGCCGGATGAACGTCGACTTCCCCGAGCCGGACGGGCCGATCAGGAAGACGAACTCACCCTTGTCGATGCGCAGCGACACATCATCGAGCGCCGGCCGCGCCGACGACTTGTACTGCTTGCTCACATGGTCGAGCGTGATCATCACGGCACGCCAGTGTAGCGGTGTGGGCTGCTGAATCCGGCCAGGCGCTACGGACCGGGCGCCGCGGTCGTGGTCTGCTGGGGCGTCTCCGACCCCGGAGACTCAGTTGTTGTCGTCTCACCGGTCGTCGTCTCCCCCGGCGCCGTGGTCTCCTCAGGCGAGGTGGTCTCCCCCGGCGAGGTCGTCGTGGTCTCCCCCGGCGACGTCGTCGTGGTGGTCTCCGTCGTGGTGGTCTGAGTCTGCACGTCGGTTCGCGGCACCCAGGTGTAGGCCGGATCGGGTACGAATCCCGGCGGCACCACCTGGGTCTCCACCGGTGGCCCCGGCGGTGGTTCGTAGGTCTGGTACACCCAGAACAACGCGGTGAAGACCACCACGAGAGTTGCTGTTGAGGTGCGCAGCCTGCCGCCAAACAGGTAGGTGGGCCACCCGCGGCCGTCGTCTCGGCGCCTCGAGAACCGCCTCACTGCTTCTGCTCCGCTTCAGCTGTGGTGCTGGCCGGGGCGATGGTGCCCACCACCGGGTCGCCGCCCGCCGGGGTGGCGATGCCTGCGTTCGAGAGGGCGGCAAGCACCCGGATTCGGAGTCGGCGGCCGACTTCGAACTGCTTGCCGGGCAATGTCCGGGCCACGATACGCATGTTCACGGTGTCTACCTCGATGCTCTCCACGCCCATCAGCTGGGGAGTGTCCAGAAGCAGTACGCGCAACGTATCGTCCTCCATCGCCTTCTCGCCCACACCGTGCAGCACCTCGTTGACCCGGTTGAGGTCCGCGGTGAGCGGAACCGGGACATCCACCACCGCGCGCGCCCAGTCCTTGGACAGGTTCAACGATCGGACGATGTTGCCGTTCGGCACGGTCCACATCTCACCCTCGACAGTGCGCAGCTTGGTCACCCGCAAGGTGACCTCTTCCACGGTGCCCAACGCTTCGGTCTGCGCGCCGAGCATGCTCACCTGAACCAGATCGCCGAATCCGTACTGTCGTTCGGTGATGATGAAGAAGCCGGCGAGCAGATCCTGCACGAGCTTCTGCGCGCCGAAACCCAGAGCCGCGCCCAGCACCGCCGCGGGTGCCACCAGCGAACTCACGGGTATGGCCATGAGGTCGGTGACCTCGACCATCACCACCACGAAGAGCAGCGCGATGGAGACCCAGGAGATCACCGAGGCCACCGCCTGCCGGTGCTTGGCGCTCTCGGTGCGAACGAGTTGGTCACTGGCCTGATACTCGGCGTCGATCCGACGGACGATCCTGCGCGCCGCCCAGCTGATGAAACGCGCCGCCAGTATGCCGCCGATCAGCAACAACGTAATCGGCAGCCCGCGGCCGAGGATCCATACCCCGAACTCGCCGTGCCAGAAGTCGTGCCAGCGTTCCGCCATGGGGTACGCCATGAAGTCGTTAATCGTCATCTCGCCTATTGCGCCATCGGATGCCTTCTTCGAGGAATCCGTCGATGTCTCCGTCGAGAACCGCGGCCGGGTTGCCGACCTCGTACTCGGTGCGAAGATCCTTGACCATCTGGTAGGGGTGCAGTACGTAAGACCGCATCTGGTTCCCCCAGGAAGTGCCGCCGTCGCCCTTCAGCGCGTCGAGCTCGGCCCGCTCCTCCTGGCGCTTACGCTCCAGCAACTTTGCCTGCAGAACTCGCATCGCCGAAATCTTGTTCTGCAACTGCGATTTTTCGTTCTGGCAGGTGACGACGATACCGGTCGGGATGTGGGTTAGTCGAACCGCGGAGTCGGTGGTGTTCACCGACTGCCCGCCGGGGCCGCTGGACCGGTAGACGTCAACTCGCACGTCGTTCTCCGGTATCTCGATGTGGTCGGTGGTTTCCACCACGGGCAGCACCTCGACTTCGGCGAACGAGGTTTGACGGCGTCCCTGGTTGTCGAACGGGCTGATCCGCACCAGCCGGTGCGTGCCCTGCTCGACCGAGAGGGTGCCGTAGGCGAACGGAGCGTGTACCGCGAATGTCGCACTCTTGATGCCTGCTTCTTCGGCGTAGGAGGTCTCGTAGACCTCGACGGGGTACTTGTGCTTGTCCGCCCAGCGCGTGTACATCCGCATCAGCATCTCGGCCCAGTCGGCGGCATCTACACCACCGGCACCGGATCGGATCGCCACCAGTGCCTCGCGCTCGTCGTACTCGCCGGAAAGCAGCGTCCGGACTTCCATCGCCTCGATGTCCGCCCGCAGCGACTTCAGCTCCGCATCGGCCTCGGCAAGCGCTTCGGCCGCGGCCGCACCTGCTTCTTCGTCGGCCATCTCATAGAGCACGGGCAGGTCCTCCAGACGCTGCCGGAGGGCCTCCACGCGACGCAGTTCGCCCTGGGTGTGGGACAGCTCACTGGTGACCCGCTGGGCACGGGCCTGGTCGTCCCAGAGGTTCGGATCCGATGCCTCACCTTCGAGCTTCCCGATCTTGGCGCGCAGGCCGTCGACGTCCAAGACCTTCTCCACGGTGGTCAGGGTGACGTCGAGGGCGGCGATGTCGGCCTGGCGGTCAGAATCCACGGTTGTCCACGTTACCGGCCCGAACGCGGCCTTCTCACCGGCGGATTCCCAACCGGCGGCAGGTGCCGTTTAGCATCAGTTCATGCGCCCTTACCACGTGGCGGTCGTCGGTTCCGGCCCGTCTGGATTCTTCGCGGCGGCATCCCTACTCAAGAGCGCCGATCGCGCCGATGACGACGGGCAGGTGCGGGACGTGCGCGTCGACATGCTCGAGATGCTGCCGACGCCGTGGGGCTTGGTGCGTTCCGGGGTTGCCCCCGATCACCCCAAGATCAAGTCGATCAGCGCCCAGTTCGAGAAGACGGCGTCAGATCCGCGCTTCCGTTTCTTCGGCAACATCGCCGTCGGCGAACACGTGCAGGCCGCCGAACTGGCCGAACGCTACGACGCGGTGGTCTACGCGGTGGGCGCGCAGTCCGACCGCGCGATGAACATCCCCGGCGAAGATCTGGCCGGCAGCGTGGCGGCCGTCGACTTCGTCGGCTGGTACAACGCCCATCCGCACTTCGAGGCGATGTCCCCGGATCTGACGGCCGGCCGTGCCGTGGTCGTCGGCAACGGCAACGTCGCTCTCGACGTGGCTCGCATCCTGGTCACCAACCCGGAAGCACTGGCCAAGACCGACATCGCCGACCATGCGCTGGAGTCTCTTCGCCACCGCGGCGTCGAGGAGGTACTGATCATCGGCCGGCGCGGCCCGCTGCAGGCCACGTTCACCACGCTGGAGCTACGCGAACTCGGCGATCTCGAGGGCCTGGAGGGCGTGGACGTGGTCGTCGACGCCGCCGACTTCGCCGACATCTCCGATGAGGATCTCGAGGCCGCCGGGAAAACGGTCAAGAACAACATCAAGGTCCTGCGCGGCTACATCGACCGGCCGCAGACCCCGGGCAACCGCAGGATCGTCTTCCGATTCCGAACCTCGCCGATCGAGATCAACGGCGCCGACCGGGTGGAATCGATAGTGCTGGGCCGCAACGAACTGGTCTCCGACGACAACGGACGCATCGCCGCCAAGGACACCGGAGCGCGCGAGGAACTGCCGGCACGGCTGGTGGTCCGTGCGATCGGATACCGGGGCGTGCCGACTCCCGGTCTCCCGTTCGACGACAGGTCGGGGACGATTCCGCACACCAACGGCCGGATCGAGGGCAGCCGCAACGAATACGTGGTCGGGTGGATCAAACGCGGGCCGTCAGGGGTCATCGGCAGCAACAAGAGCGACTCGTTGGAGACGGTCAACACGCTGATCGCCGACCTGGCCGCAAGCACGCTCAAAGACATCGGTGAAGCCCATTCCGAGGAACTGATCGCCTGGCTGCTGGAGCGGCAGCCCCAGTTGGTGACCGATGACCATTGGAAGCTGATCGACGACCACGAACGCCTGGCCGGCCAGCCCTCGGGCCGCCCCCGGGTGAAACTCACCAAAGTGGCCGAACTATTACGCGTCGGACACGGCTGAGCGCGAGGCGGGTTCAGGTCCCTGTCGTCATATTCCGTCACATCCGTCTCGCGCGCACCGGCCAGCGCGGCGGTTGGCCGACGTGCCCGGCTATCCGCGACAAGTCAGGGTCGAGTCAAGGTTGTCGCTGCGAGTCGGACACAACACTGACCGGATCGACGGCCGGCCCCGGAGACCTGGCCGGGCGACTGGGCCCAGGTGACCAGGACCGGGTGACCAGGCTTGGGTGGCCAGGCGTGGCGATCAGGTCGGCGGCGGCTCGGGAGGCAGTTCGGGCGGCGCGAAACTCCAGTTGTCGGGGTTCTTGGGCGAGTAGACGACCGGCATCAGTTGGCCCATGGTCGGCCAGTTGTCCACATCGACGGCCATGCGCTGATACACCACGTGCTCGTTGACGGTGGGCCCATTGATGACGCCGGTGATGGTCACGAACTGCTCGCCCGTCGCGTCCGGTCGGGGGCTGACGCCGGTAACCAGCAGAGTGCCGTGCAGGAGGTCACCGCGCAGCCCACGGCGTCGCATCATCCGCGGCCCGATCAGCAACACGATTGCACCGACCAACAGCAGCAGCACTCCGAATTCCCACATTCGGCCATCGTAATTTCGACCCAGTAATTTCAATCCAGCAGGTCCGGCCCAGCAGGTGCGGCCCTCGTAGCGCCCGTCATGGTAGGACTGCTGCCATGCACACGGTCGCCCAAGACATGTCGCTCGCGGTGAAACTGGCCGACCAAGCCGACGCGCTCACTCTGGACCGTTTCGGCGCCGTGGATCTGGACATCGCCAGCAAGCCGGACCTGACGCCGGTCACCGACGCCGACCGCTCGGTGGAAACCATGTTGCGCGACACCCTCGCCCAGCACCGGCCGGATGACGCCGTCCTGGGTGAAGAGTTCGGCGGCACAGCGACTTTCACCGGTCGGCAATGGGTCGTTGACCCGATCGACGGCACCAAGAACTTCGTTCGCGGTGTCCCGGTGTGGGCGACGCTGATCGCCCTGCTCCGCGACGGTGTCCCGGTCGTCGGCGTGGTCAGTGCGCCCTCGCTGTACCGGCGCTGGTGGGCAGGTGCGGGTCATGGAGCGTTCGTCCGCGTGGCGGGGGAAGCGCCGCGACCGCTGTCGGTGTCGTCGGTGCCCGACGTGGAGACAGCGAGCCTGTCGTTCTCCAGCCTGGCGGGCTGGGCCGCGCTGGATCTGCGCGACCGGTTCATCGAACTGAGCGATGCGGTGTGGCGGGTGCGGGCCTTCGGTGACTTCTTGTCCTACTGCCTACTGGCCGAGGGGGCGGTGGACATCGCCGCCGAGCCCGAAGTGTCGTTGTGGGATGTCGCCGCGATCGACGTGCTGGTACGGGAGGCCGGCGGGAGGTTCACCAGCCTCGACGGGACGGCGGGCCCGCACGGCGGCAGCGCGTTGGCGACCAACGGATTGCTTCACGAAGCGGTACTGCGCGGCCTGCGTCCCACGTCGTTGTGACGTGCGCTACACGACGACCCTATCTTACTCTGGAGTAAGATAGGGTACTGTCATGGCTAACACACCGCCGTCTAAGCCAGGGTCCGCCCAGCGTCGCAAGCGCCCCGGAGCGGCCAGCGCCGTCGGACTGCAACAGCACAAACGCAGCGCCACCAACGTCGGGTTGGCGCTGATCACTCCCCTGATCGGTCAGGAGTTCCTGGACAAATACCATCTGCGTGACCCGCTGAACCGCGGCCTGCGCTACGGGGTGAGGTCTGCGTTCTCCGCGTTAGGGGCGACCACCCGCCAGTTCAAACGGGTCCGGAACCTGGGCACCGGACCCACTCGCCTCAAGGCGGGCGGAACCGAATACTTCGACCTGACACCCGACGACGAGCAGAAGATGATCGTCGAAACGGTCACCGAGTTCGCCGAGGAGATCATGCGCCCGGCGGCACGCGATGCCGACGATGCGGCGTGCTATCCGCCGGACCTGATCACCAGGGCCGCTGAGCTGGGCATCACCGCCATCAACGTCCCCCAGGACTTCGACGGAATCGCCGAACGCCGCAGCACCGTTACCAATGCCTTGGCCGCCGAGGCGTTGGCGTACGGCGACATGGGGCTGGCCCTGCCGATCCTGGCCCCCGGCGGTGTCGCCTCGGCGCTGACCCACTGGGGCAGCGCAGACCAGCAGGCCACGTACTTGCCGGAGTTCGCCGGTGACACCGTCCCGCAGGCCTGCGTGGCGATCGCCGAACCGCACGCCCTCTTCGATCCGACGTCGCTGAAGACCACGGCGGTAAGAACCCCCAGTGGATACCGGCTCAACGGCGTGAAATCGCTGGTGCCGGCTGTCGCACAGGCGGAGCTGTTCATCATCGGCGCACAGCTGAACGGCAGGCCCGCACTGTTCATCGTCGAGTCCTCGACGCCGGGGCTGACGGTGCGGGACGAGCCGAGCATGGGCCTGCGCGCGGCCGCTCTGGGCCGGGTGGAGCTCGACAATGTGGCCGTGCCCCTGCACGCCCGGCTGGGCGAGGACGGCGCGTCCGAGCGGGACTACGCGGAGGACTACTGCGAGGCGATCGCACTGGCCAGGTTGGGCTGGGCCGCGCTGGCAGTCGGTACCTGTCACGCCGTGCTGGACTACGTGGTTCCCTACGTCAAGGAGCGTCACGCGTTCGGAGAGCCGATCGCCCACCGCCAGTCGGTGGCGTTCATGTGCGCCAACATCGCGATCGAATTGGACGGCCTGCGACTGATCACCTGGCGCGGCGCATCGCGCGCCGAGCAGGGGCTGCCTTTCGCCCGCGAAGCAGCACTGGCGAAGCGGTTCGGAACCGACAAGGGCATGCAGATCGGCCTCGACGGCGTGCAACTGCTCGGTGGTCACGGTTTCACCAAGGAACACCCGGTCGAGCGCTGGTACCGCGACTTGCGGGCCATCGGCGTCGCCGAAGGTGTCGTGGTTCTCTAGTCCCCAAGCCCAGCTGAAACGATCGGAAAAACCGTCATGGCAATCAATCTGGAAATGCCCGGCAAGATGCGGGCGGTCATCGAGAAGTGCCACCAGGGCGCCATCGAGGTGCTGCGGCCGATCTCGCGCAAGTACGACCTCCAAGAGCACGCCTATCCGGTCGAACTGGAAACGCTGGCCACCTTGTTCGAGGGCATAGCCGAGGCCAAGACCATCTCGTTCGCCGGGGCCGAGGCGTTTCGCGACGGCGCGAACGGCGGTGGCGACAAGGCGACGATCAACGGCGGCAACATGTCAGCGGTGCTCAACGTGATCGAGACCAGTTGGGGTGACGTCGCGTTGGTGTTGTCGGTCCCCCGCCAGGGTCTGGGCAATGCCGCCATTTCCGGAGTGGCCACCGACGAGCAGCTCGAGCGCCTCGGCAAGAACGTATGGGCCGCGATGGCGATCACCGAGCCGGCTTTCGGCTCGGATTCGGCCGCTGTATCGACGACGGCGGTGTCAGACGGCGATGACTACGTGATCAACGGCGAGAAGATCTTCGTCACCGCCGGTTCCCGCGCCAGCCACATCGTGGTGTGGGCGACTCTGGACAAGTCCAAAGGGCGAGCGGCGATCAAGTCGTTCATCGTGCCGCGCGAGCATCCGGGTGTCACCGTCGAGCGGCTCGAACACAAGCTCGGCATCAAAGCCTCCGACACCGCCGTGATCCGGTTCGACAATGCGCGAATCCCGAAAGCCAACCTGCTCGGCGATCCGGAGATTCACGTGGAGAAGGGTTTTGCCGGAGTCATGGAGACCTTCGACAACACCCGGCCCATAGTCGCGGGAATGGCCGTCGGTATCGCTCGCGCAGCACTGGAGGAACTGCGCAAGATCCTCACCGGCGCGGGAGTGGAGATCTCCTATGACAAGCCAGCGCACGCGCAGAGCGCGGCTGCGGCGGAGTTCTTGCGCATGGAGGCCGACTGGGAGGCCAGTTACCTGCTGACCGTGCGCTCGGCGTGGCAGGCCGACAACAACATCCCCAACTCCAAGGAAGCGTCGATGGGCAAGGCCAAGGCCGCCCGGGTCGCAAGCGACATCACCCTCAAGGCGGTCGAACTGGCTGGAACGGCTGGTTATTCCGAGGAGATCCTGCTGGAGAAGTGGGCGCGGGACTCGAAGATCCTGGACATCTTCGAGGGCACCCAGCAGATCCAGCAGCTGGTGGTGGCCCGTCGGCTTCTGGGCCTGTCGTCGGCCGAGCTCAAGTAGCACCCAAGCCAGTCACCGCCGGTCGCCCAAGATAGCCAGATGCCGGCGGCCACTGGCCGCCGGCATCCGGACGTCGTGTATTCGGGTCGGCCCCGGGAGTCAGCCCCGGGGAATCAGCCACCGGAATCAGCCGATGAGCACCCGCTGCAGGTCAGGCTTCATCTGCTGCAGCTGGTCACCCCAGTAGATCCAGGTGTGGGTTCCGTCATCGGGGAAGTTGAACACGCCGTTCTTTCCGCCCTCGGCAATGTAGGTGTCCTTGAACGTGATGTTGGTGCGGATCGTCAGGCTCTCCAGGAACTCCTGCGGAAGGCCGCCGCCACCGAGCTCACCGGGCTTGCCGCTGCCGCAGTAGACCCAGATCCGGGTGTTGTTGGCCACCAGCCTCGGGATCTGCACCATCGGATCGTTGCGTTCCCAGGCCGGGTCGCTCGACGGGCCCCACATCGCTTCGGACTTGTAGCCGCCGGCGTCACCCATCGCCAGGCCGATCAGCATCGGCCACCAGCCCTCAGAGGGGTTCAGGAAGCCCGACAGCGAGCCGGCGTAGATGAACTTCTGCGGATGCCAGGCGGCAAGGGTCAGCGACGAACCACCGGCCATCGACAGGCCGACCGCAGCCATGCCGGTCGGCCTGACGTCGCGGTTCTCGTTGAGCCACTGCGGCAGCTCGCTGGTCAGGAAGGTTTCCCACTTGTAGGTCTGGCAGCCGTTGTTACCGCAGGCCGGCCCGTACCAGTCGGTGTAGAAGCTGGACTGACCGCCGACCGGCAGCACCAGAGACAGGCCCGAGTCCAGGTACCACTCGAAGGCCTGGGTCTCGATGTCCCAGCCGTTGTAGTCATCGCGGGCGCGCAAGCCGTCGAGCAGGTAGACCGCCGGCGATCCGGGGCCCCCACTCTGGAACTGGACCTTGATGTCACGGCCCATCGACGGCGACGGCACCATCAGGTACTCGACCGGCAGGCCGGGTCGGGAGAAGGCGCCCGCGGTGGCAGAGCCCCCCGCGAGGCCGATCACGCCCGGTAGCAGCATCGCCGTCATCGCGGCGACGGAGAACCGTCGCGCCCAGCGCCCACGAAGTCTGTCAACAAAGGTCATACTCGAAATCCATCCATCTTCCGGTTAGTGCGCAACACGCACATGGTTCCGCGATCGTAGATGACCACGGAACGAGGAATTTCAGTTGTTGCGTGTGCAGTAAAGCACGCGATCGGCACCGGACAAAAATCTAATCCGCAGGGCGCGTCCGATCGGTAAGACTGAATTGACGTCCGCACGGGAGGCCCCGATGAGCATCAGAGACCGTTTCAGCACCACGTTCCAGAAGCGGTTGGCCAATCCGCTGATGCGGCTGCTGCCGACCCAGACCCTGCTGGAAACGACGGGTCGCAGATCCGGAGAGCCACGCAGAACCCCGCTGGGCGGACGGCGCACGGGTGATCAGTTCTGGTTCGTCTCGGAATTCGGCGAGAAGAGCCAGTACGTCCGCAACATCATGGCCGACCCCCGGGTCCGGGTGCGACTGAACGGACGCTGGCACACCGGCACCGCGTATCTGCTGCCCGAGGATGACGCGCGCGCCCGACTGCGCGAACTGCCGCGGTTCAACAGCGTCGGGGTGCGCACATTCGGTACCAACCTGCTCACCATCCGGGTAGACCTTGACCCTCGATGAGAAAACCGGTCAGGGGACCGGCGAGAAGGACCTACTTGAGAAACCCGAATGGACCGAATGGAAATGTTGACCATATGACCCCGACCGGCGCTCTCGACGGCATCAGAGTCATCGAACTGGGCACTCTGATCGCCGGCCCTTACGCGGGCCGGCTCTTGGGCGACATGGGCGCCGAGGTGATCAAGGTCGAGCCGCCCGGGGCGCCCGACCCGCTACGCACCTGGGGTCAGGCTGAACTCGACGGCCACCACTTCTTCTGGACCGTGCACGCACGCAACAAGAAGGCGGTCACTCTGAATCTGCGTGAGCCGGCAGGCCGCGAACTCTTCCTCGAGCTGGTGGAACGCTCCGATGTCGTCGTCGAGAACTTTCGGCCCGGGACACTGGAGAAATGGGACCTGGGTTATGAGGTACTCAGCCAGCGCAACCGCGGGCTGATCCTGGTGCGGGTGTCGGGTTACGGCCAGACCGGGCCGGACGCGCAGAAGGCCGGCTACGCGTCGGTGGCTGAGGCGGCCAGCGGGTTGCGTCACCTAAACGGCTTCCCAGGCGGGCCGCCGCCACGGCTGGCGCTGTCTTTGGGCGACACCCTGGCCGGGATGTTCGCCGCGCAGGGGGCGCTCGCGGCGCTATACCACCGTTCGGTCACAGGTGTGGGCCAGGTCGTCGACGCGGCACTGACCGAGGCCTGTTTGGCGGTGCAGGAGTCCACGATCCCCGACTACGACATCGGCGGGGTTGTGCGAGGCCCCTCGGGCACCAGGTTGGAGGGCATCGCACCGTCGAACATCTACCGCGCCGCCGACGACAGTTGGGTGGTGATCGCAGCCAACCAGGACACCGTCTTCCGACGGCTTTGCCAGGCGATGGACCGTCCCGACCTGGCCACCGACGAAAGGTTCGCCACCCATGCGGCCCGGGGGCGCAATCAAGACGAACTCGACGGCATCATTGCGGGCTGGGCCGCCGACAGACCGCCCGCCGAGATCATCGAGACGCTCAGCGCGGCCGGTGTGATCGCCGGTCCCATCAACACCGTCGCCGAGGTGGTGGCCGACCCGCAGCTGCGGGCTCGCGGCATGATCGCCGAGCACTGGGATGAAAGGGTGCAACGATCGGTGCTGGGACCGGGCGTCGTGCCGGTGCTCTCGGAGACGCCGGGCACCATCCGCAACGCCGGCCCGGCCCGGCCCGGCCAGCACAACGACGAGATCTACTCCGGGCTGCTGGGCAGAACCACCGAGGAGCTACAACAGCTGCATGCTCAGGGAGTGCTGTGACACCTAAGACACCTAAGACACCGACACACGTCGAGATCCGGGAGGTTTCGCTGCGCGACGGCCTGCAGATCGAAGAGCCGATCCCACTGTCAGCCAAGCTGCAACTGCTCGCGGCGATCGCCGAGACCGGCGTCCGCGAGGTCGAGGCGACCGCGTTCGTGTCGCCGTCGAAGGTGCCGGCGCTGGCTGACGCCCCCGAGCTTGCCGCAGCGCTGGCATCCGGCGCGCGCGATTCCGGCAAGTACTCCGGCATCGAGTTCTCCGCGCTGGTGGCGAGCCCGAACGGGGCCAAGCGGGCCATCGCTGCCGGCCTTCGCAGAATCGAGTTCGTGGTATCGGCCGCAGACGGCCACAGCCGCGCCAACGTGGGACGCTGCACCGCCGAGGCAGCCGGCCAGATCGCCGATGTCGTCGCGATCGCCCATGACAGCGGCGCCGCTGTGGAGGTCATCATCGCCACCTCCTGGGACTGCCCATTCGACGGACCCACTCCGCAGCAGCGGGTCATCGACGTCGCCGCCACGGCCTGCGACGCCGGGGTGGACCGACTGTCCATCGCCGACACCATCGGGACCGCCACACCCGTGCGCGTCTGCGATCTGATCGCCGACCTGCGGCCCCGAATCGGCGACATCCCGCTGGGCGCGCACTTCCACAACACCCGCGGCGCTGGACTGGCCAGCGCCTACGCCGCCGTCACCGCCGGTGTAACACGGTTGGACGCCTCGGTCGGCGGGCTGGGCGGTTGCCCCTTCGCGCCGGGCGCCAGCGGAAACATCGCCACCGAGGACCTGGTTTATCTGCTGCGTGACAGCGGCATCGAGGTCGACGTCGACCTGGCCGCGGCGATTCGCGCCGCGGAGGTGGCACAGCGCGTGGTCGGCCACGAACTTCCCGGCTCGTTGCTGCACGCCGGCGACCGGATGCTGAGCTGAGGTCGACGAAGCATGGATATCACTCTCCTCGAACACCTTCCGGTGCTGCTGGCCGAGATGGACGAGTTCATCGAAGCCGAGATCAAGCCGCTGGAACGTGAGCACATCCAATACTTCGACCACCGTCGCGAGTACGCCCGCACGGATTGGGAGAACGGCGGGATACCGCGTCGCGGGTGGCAGGATCTGCTCGACGAAATGCGCCGGCGCGCCGACGAGGCGGGCTTTCTCCGTTATGGCCTGCCCGCGCGATACGGCGGGCGCGACGGCTCCAATCTGGACATGGCGGTGATCCGGGAGCACTTGGCGCACAAGGGCCTTGGCCTGCACAATGACCTTCAGGACGAGTCCTCGATCGTCGGCAACTTCCCGCAGGTCATCATGGTGGATCGGTTCGGCACCACAGCGCAGAAGAAGGACTGGTGCCAGGCGCTGATCACCGGCGAACGTTCGATGGCTTTCGGCCTCTCCGAACCGAACCACGGGTCGGATGCAACCTGGCTGCAGACCCGCGCAGAGCGTGACGGCGAGGACTGGATCATCAACGGCGCCAAGCGCTGGAACACCGGGGTGCATCGCGCCACCCACGATCTGATCTTCGCCCGTACCTCCGGCGAGCCCGGTCAGGCCACCGGCATCACCGCGTTCCTGGTGCCAACCGACGCACCCGGATTCACCGTGCCGTACTACTGGTGGACCTTCAACATGCCAACCGACCACGGCGAGGTCCAACTCGACAATGTGCGGGTGCCCGCCGATGCGGTGCTCGGCGAGGTCGATCGGGGCCTGGACGTGGGCCAGACGTTCTTGCACGAGAACCGGATTCGACAGGCTGCCAGCAGCCTCGGTGCAGCGCAGTATTGCATCGACCGTGCGGTGGACTACGCGAACGAAAGGGTGGTGTTCGGCAAGCCGCTGTCGGTGAATCAGGCGGTGCAATGGCCGCTGGTGGAGCTGCAGACCGACGCGCAGATGATCCGGCTGCTGGTGTACTACGCGGCCAACCACCTCGACCACGACCAGCACATGGCGGTTTCGGACAAGGTGTCGATGGCCAACTACCGTGCCAACCGTCTGGTCTGCGAAGCCGCCGACCGAGCCATGCAGGTGTTCGGCGGGCTGGGTTACAGCCGGCACGAGCCTTTCGAGCACATCTACCGCCACCACCGCCGGTACCGCATCACCGAAGGCTCCGAGGAGATCCAGATCCGCCGGGTCGCCCAGCGGCTCTTCGGTTTCGGCAAACAGAAGCCCTGACGATGTCATCAGCGCAGGCCGACCAGATCGACGCGGTGGCGAACCGGCTGTTCACCGCGATCGAGCAGGGTGACGCCGCCGAGCTATGCAAGCTGTTGAGCGACGACATCGTGGTCTGCAAGACCGCTGATCAGCACACACGGGACAAGGTGCGCGCGCTGCGGGTGCTCGACTGGCTCATCGGGGCCACCGATCAACGCCGATACGACGTCTCGGACCGCCGATTCTTCGACGGCGGGTTCGTTCAGCAGCACACCCTGCACGCCGCCGCCCACGACGGCGCAACGATCTCGATGCGAGCTTGCATTGTGGCTAAGGTGAATCCGGAAGGCCGTATCACCCGCATCGACGAATACTTCGACCCGGCCGACCTGAGCCCGCTGCTGAGGTCGACCGAACAACAGCGGAGGTGATCGCATGACATCACTACACGAGCTGCTCGGCAACACCGCCAACCGCGGGTTCTGGCGCCTCGTACCGGAGCGGTCCACACTCAGTTTCAAGAACAAGACGCTCTGGGGACTGCTCTACGTCAAGGGACGCTTCACCGAGTTCACCGGCGACGGGCAGATCACTGACGATGGCCGAGTACAGGGCCAGGTGGAGGCGCGGGCCGCATCACTGAAAACAGGCATCGGTAAACGCGACGAGCATCTGCGCTCGGCTGATTTCTTCGACGTCGAGCGGTTTCCGGACCTGAAGGTGGTGGTCTCCGAGGCCGAGCCGACCGGCCCGGACACGGCCACACTGAAGGCCACCATGACGATCAGAGGCGTCACCCGGCCGATCGAACTCCCGGCCACGGTACGGATGCTGGATGACGGTGCCATTCAGATCGCCGCAGGGACCCAGATCGACCGCCATGAGTTCGGCGTGGCGGGCAATCAGATCGGGATGGTTACCGCCACCACCACCGTGGCCGGTGACCTGGTCTTCCAAGTGGCGCAGAGCAATTCGACGACATGACAGCCCAAGGCGCGGCAGGCAGTAGCATCGGCTCCGTGCCCCGCACCGATGACACCGCGCCGCTGCGCATCCTGGTCTACAGTGACAACTCCCGCACCCGGGAGGCGGTCCGGTTGGCGCTGGGCAAGCGGGTTCACCCGGACCTGCCTGAGCTGGCCTACCTCGAGGTGGCCACCGCACCCATGGTGATCCGGACTATGGATGCCGGCGGGTTCGACCTGGTGATCCTCGACGGCGAAGCCTCGCCAACCGGCGGAATCGGCGTCGCCAAACAGCTGAAGGACGAGATCGCCGACTGCCCGCCGGTCCTGGTCCTGACCGGCCGGCCAGATGATGCCTGGCTGGCCAAATGGTCGCGCGCCGAGGCAGCGGTGCCGCACCCGATCGATCCGATGCAGCTGGGCGACGCCGTGGTGTCGCTGTTGCGGATGGCCGTGCAGTAACCGGGTCCTATGGCAACAGCTCGGTAACCGACGCACACTAGGCTGTAGCTCAGCTCATCCCGACAGCCCACAAGGGAGCGGTTCAGCAGTGGATCTGTACACGCCGATACTGGTGCTTGGCGCCATTGCGGCGGTGTTCGCGGTGGTATCGGTGGTCATCGCCACGGTCATCGGCCCCAAGCGTTACAACCGGGCCAAGTTGGAGGCCTACGAGTGCGGCATCGAACCGACGCCGTGGGCGACCGTGAGTTCCGCCGGCCAGCGCTTTCCCATCAAGTACTACCTGACAGCGATGCTGTTCATCATCTTCGACATCGAAATCGTCTTCCTCTATCCGTGGGCGGTGGCGTTCGACAGCCTCGGTACCTTCGCCGTTGTCGCGATGGCGGTCTTCTTGTTCAATGTGTCGGTGGCCTACGCCTATGAGTGGCGGCGGGGAGGCCTCAGTTGGGACTAGCACGCGTGGGACTAGACAATTGGGACTAGAAGAGAAGCTGCCGGGCGGAATTCTGCTGTCCACGCTCGAGCAGGTCGCGGGCTATGTCCGCAAGGGCTCATTGTGGCCGGCGACGTTCGGGCTGGCCTGTTGTGCGATCGAGATGATGTCGACAGCCGGTCCGCGCTTCGATATCGCTCGGTTCGGTATGGAACGCTTCTCCGCCACCCCCCGGCAAGCCGACCTGATGATCGTCGCAGGGCGAGTAAGTCAGAAGATGGCGCCGGTGCTGCGCCAGATCTATGACCAGATGGCCGAACCCAAGTGGGTGCTGGCGATGGGCGTGTGTGCGTCCTCCGGCGGGATGTTCAACAACTACGCCGTCGTTCAGGGTGTCGACCACGTAGTGCCAGTGGACATCTACCTGCCCGGCTGCCCGCCCCGCCCGGAGATGCTGCTGCACGCCATCCTCAAGCTGCACGACAAGATCCAGCAGATGCCACTCGGCGTCAACCGCGAAGAGGCGATCCGCGAGGCCGAACAGGCCGCCCTCGCAGTGACACCGACGATCGAACTCAAGGGACTGCTGAGATGACCCCCGGCCGGATGAATCCCGACGACACGCCAGCCCCGGACATCATCGCCGTGCGGCGCGGCATGTTCGGCGCGCAAGATACCGGGGACACCTCCGGCTACGGCGGGCTCCGGCGCCCGGTGACACTGCCCGGCGGCTCGCCGCGGCCCTACGGCGGGTACTTCGACGCCGTGGTGGATGCGTTGGCCGCCGCGCTGGGTGCGGACCGGTTCGCCGAGGCGGTCGAGCAGGTGGTGGTCCACTGCGGCGAATTGACCCTGCACATCGGGCGCGCGCAGCTGCCACTTGTTGCGCAGACGCTGCGCAACGACCCCGAACTGCGCTTCGAGCTGTGCCTGGGCGTGAGCGGAGTGCACTACCCCGCCGACGCCGACCGGGAACTACATGCGGTCTACCCACTGATGTCGATCACCCACAACCGCCGCCTGCTGCTGGAAGTCGCCACCCCGGACGCCGATCCACATATTCCGTCGTTGTTCGCCGTGTACCCCACCACCGACTGGCATGAGCGCGAAACCTACGACTTCTTCGGCATCGTCTTCGACGGCCATCCCGCCCTGACCCGCATCCAGATGCCCGATGACTGGGCGGGGCATCCCCAACGCAAGGACTATCCGTTGGGGGGAATCCCGGTCGAGTACCACGGAGCCCAAATACCACCGCCCGACCGGCGGAGGTCCTACAACTGATGGACACTTCGCGACAGCCGCCCCCGACCGGCGGTACCGGTGACGACGGCGGTGACACCGTCGTCGTTGTCGGCGGCAACGATTGGGAACAGATCGTCGATGCCGCCGCCCGGGCGCAGCCCGGTGAACGGATCGTGGTCAACATGGGTCCGCAACACCCCTCCACACATGGGGTGCTGAGGCTGATCCTCGAGATCGATGGCGAAACGGTCACCGAAGCCCGTTGCGGCATAGGCTATCTGCACACCGGCATCGAGAAGAACCTCGAGTACCGCACTTGGACTCAAGGGGTCACCTTCGTGACCCGGATGGACTATCTCTCGCCGTTCTTCAATGAGACCGCCTACTGCCTCGGCGTCGAGAAACTACTCGGGGTTGCCGACGCCATCCCGGCACGCGCCAGCGTGATTCGCGTGATGATGATGGAGCTCAACCGCATCTCGTCGCACCTGGTGGCACTGGCGACCGGCGGCATGGAGTTGGGTGCGATGACGGCGATGTTCCTCGGCTTCCGTGAACGCGAGCTGATCCTGTCAGTCTTCGAGTCAGTCACCGGGCTGCGGATGAACCACGCCTACATCCGGCCCGGCGGGCTGGCGGATGACCTGCCAGACGGTGCGGTCGAGCAGATACAAGACCTTGTGACGCTGCTGCCCAAGCGTTTTCGAGATCTGGAGAACCTGCTCAACGAGAACTACATATGGAAGGCACGCACTCAGGGCATCGGCTACCTCGATCTGACCGGTTGCATGGCGCTGGGTATCACCGGCCCGGTGCTGCGCTCCACCGGCTTGCCACACGACCTGCGCCGCGCGCAACCATACTGCGGCTACGAGAGCTACGACTTCGACGTGATCACCGACGACGCCTGCGACTCTTACGGCCGCTATCTGATCCGCGTCAAGGAGATGCGGGAGTCGCTGAAGATCGTCGAGCAGTGTCTGGAGCGCCTCCGCCCGGGGCCGGTGATGATCGAGGACAAGAAACTCGCCTGGCCGGCGGACTTGCAGCTGGGGCCCGACGGGCTCGGCAACTCCCCCGAGCACATCGCGCGCATCATGGGCCGTTCGATGGAGGGGCTCATCCACCACTTCAAGCTCGTCACCGAGGGATTCCGGGTGCCCGCCGGGCAGGTGTACGTGGCGGTCGAGTCCCCCCGCGGCGAGCTCGGCGTGCACATGGTGTCCGACGGCGGGACCCGTCCTTACCGTGTGCACTACCGTGACCCATCGTTCACAAATCTGCAGGCGGTGGCGGCGATGTGCGAAGGCGGCCTGGTCGCAGACGTGATCACCGCGGTGGCGTCGATCGATCCGGTCATGGGCGGTGTGGACCGATGAGCGCTTGCGTGAAGAGGAGGACGGCACGGTGACTTTCCTCGAACTCGGGCAGCGCCCGGACGAACCCGGACCTCCGATCAACGGGCCGGCGAGCTATCCAGCCGATGTGCAGTCCCGGCTGGGAGCCGATGCAGAACGGATCGTCTCCCGATATCCGGATCGACGCTCGGCGTTGCTGCCGCTGCTGCATCTGGTGCAGGCCGAGGACGGATACCTGACCCCTGCCGGTATCGCCTTCTGCGCGGCACAACTCGACCTGACCGACGCCGAGGTGACCGCGGTCGCCACCTTCTACTCGATGTACCGCCGCGCGCCCACCGGCGAGTACCTCGTCGGCGTGTGTACCAACACACTCTGCGCGATCATGGGCGGTGATGAGATCCTCGACGCGCTGCAGGATCATCTCGGGCTCCGCCCCGGTGAGACCACCGAAGACCACCGCGTCACCCTCGAACACGTGGAGTGCAACGCCGCCTGCGACTATGCACCCGTCGTGATGGTGAACTGGGAGTTCTTCGACAACCAAACACCCTCTTCGGCAGTGGATCTCGTTGACGCACTGCGCGCAGGACAGCCCCCGCAACCCACCCGCGGCGCAACTTTGTGCAGCTTCCGGCAGAGCTCTCGAGCGCTGGCGGGTCTGCCCACACACGAGCCGGCCGGGGACGTCACGGGTCCGGGTGAGGCCAGCCTCGCGGGACTCCGGGTAGCACGTGAGCTGGGAATGGTCGAGACACTTGGCACGGGTACCGACACATGACACCGCTTACCCCGGTCCTGACCCGGTTCTGGGACGAACCAGAACCCTGGTCGCTGGACACCTACCGGCGCAATGACGGATACCGTGCGCTGGAGCGGGCACTGGCGATGGACCCCGACGACGTCATCGCGACCGTGAAGGATTCCGGGCTTCGCGGACGCGGCGGTGCCGGGTTCCCCACCGGCACGAAATGGTCGTTCATCCCGCAGGGCGCCGACGGCGCTGCCGGCAAACCGCACTATCTGGTGGTGAACGCCGACGAGTCCGAACCCGGTACATGCAAAGACATTCCGCTGATGCTCACCACACCGCACTTCCTGGTGGAGGGGGCTATCATCGCCGCGTACGCGATCCGGGCCCGCCATGCCTTCATCTACCTGCGTGGCGAGGTGCTCCCGGTGCTGCGCCGGCTGCAGGCCGCTGTCAGCGAGGCCTACGACGCCGGCTATCTGGGCTCTGACATCTGCGGCTCCGGGTTCGATTTGGAGATGATCGTGCACGCGGGGGCCGGTGCCTACATCTGCGGCGAGGAGACCGCGTTGCTGGACTCACTGGAGGGCCGGCGGGGCCAACCACGGCTGCGGCCGCCGTTTCCGGCCGTGGCCGGCCTGTACGCCTGTCCGACCGTTGTCAACAATGTGGAGTCGATCGCGAGCGTTCCGCCCATTCTGCTCAACGGCATCGACTGGTTCCGGTCGATGGGTTCGGAGAAATCACCGGGCTTCACCTTGTACTCGCTGTCGGGTCATGTCACGCGACCCGGACAGTACGAGGCCCCGCTGGGCATCACGCTGCGGGAGCTATTGGAGTACGCGGGCGGCGTGCGGGCCGGACACACGCTGAAGTTCTGGACTCCGGGCGGTTCGTCGACACCGCTGCTGACCGACGAGCACCTCGATGTACCACTGGATTACGAAGGTATGGTCGGGGCCGGCTCGATGCTGGGGACCAAGGCACTGCAGATCTTCGACGAAACCACCTGCGTGGTGCGCGCGGTCCGGCGCTGGACTGACTTCTACGCACACGAATCCTGCGGCAAGTGCACGCCCTGCCGGGAGGGAACGTACTGGCTGGCACAGATCTACCAGCGCCTGGAGAGCGGTACCGGCAGCCAGGCCGACATCGACAAGTTGCTCGACATCTCCGACACCATTCTCGGGAAGTCGTTCTGCGCGTTGGGTGATGGCGCGGCGAGCCCGATCATCTCGTCGATCCGCTACTTCCGCGACGAGTACGTCGCCCACCTGGACGGCGGCTGCCCGTTCGACCCACATGCCTCCACGCTCATGGCCGGTTCGGAGGTCGGTGTCTGATGACGGTCACCGAGCCGAACCCGCAGGCGCCCCCGGTGGAGATGGTGCACCTCACGATCGACGGGGTCGACGTCAGCGTGCCCAAGGGAACATTGGTGATCCGCGCTGCCGAGCTGATCGGCATCCAGATTCCCAGGTTCTGCGACCACCCACTGCTCGAGCCGGTCGGAGCGTGTCGCCAATGCCTGGTCGACATCGAGGGCCAACGCAAGCCGATGGCCTCGTGCACGATCGCGGCCACCCCCGACATGGTGGTGCGCACCCAGTTCACCTCAGAGGCCGCCGACAAGGCGCAGCGCGGTGTGATGGAGTTGCTGCTGATCAACCATCCGCTGGACTGCCCGGTGTGCGACAAGGGCGGCGAATGCCCACTGCAGAACCAGGCGATGTCCAGCGGCCGCGCCGAGACGCGCTTTGACGATGTCAAGCGCACCTTCCCCAAGCCGATCAACATCTCATCGCAGGTGCTGCTGGACCGGGAACGGTGCGTCCTGTGTGCGCGGTGCACCCGATTCTCCGACCAGATCGCCGGCGATCCGTTCATCGATCTGTTGGAGCGCGGCGCTTTGCAGCAGGTCGGCATCGCACCCGGTGAGCCCTTTCAGTCCTACTTCTCGGGCAACACTGTGCAGATCTGCCCGGTCGGGGCGCTGACCGGGGCCGCCTACCGGTTCCGTGCGCGTCCCTTCGATCTGGTGTCCAGCCCGAGTGTCTGCGAGCACTGCGCGTCAGGGTGCGCCCAGCGCACCGATCACCGTCGCGGAAAAGTGTTGCGGCGCTTGGCTGGCGACGACCCGCAGGTGAACGAGGAGTGGAACTGCGACAAGGGCCGGTGGGCGTTCGCCTACACCGGGATGGGAGACCGCATCACCACCCCTTTGATCCGCGATCCCGACGGGACCCATCGTCCCGCGTCATGGTCGGAGGCGTTGAACGTGGCCGCGGCCGGATTGGCGGCCAGCACCGGCCGGGCCGGCGTGCTGGTCGGCGGACGAACCACCGTCGAGGACGCCTACGCCTATGCCAAGTTCGCCCGTATCGCGTTGCTCAGCAATGACATCGACTTCCGAGCCCGCGCGCACAGCGACGAGGAGGCGGCCTTCCTGGCTGCCCGGGTCGCCGGTCAGGCCATGGCGGTGACATACGCGGACCTGGAAAATGCGCCGGCGGTGCTGCTGGTCGGCTTCGAGCCGGAGGAGGAATCTCCGATCGTCTTCCTGCGCCTGCGAAAAGCTGTGCGGCGTAGGGGCCTTCAAATCCTGTCGATCGCTGCGCTGGCCAGCCGCGGGTTGGCCAAACTGTCGGGGCGGTTGATCCGTACCGTTCCCGGCGGTGAGTCCGACGCCCTGGACGCGCTGGCCGACGAACCGCTGCTGCGCCTGCCCGGTGCCGTCATACTGGCCGGCGAGAGGCTCGCGACATCAGAAGGTGCGCTGTCTGCGGTGCATCGGCTGGCGTGCGCGACGGGGGCACGAGTGGCCTGGGTACCCCGCCGAGCCGGTGAGCGCGGTGCGGTCGAGGCCGGTGCGCTGGCCACCCTGCTCCCGGGCGGGCGGCCGGGCGACGACGCGGAAGCCCGCCGGCAGATCGCCGACGCGTGGAACGTCGACGAGTTGCCCGGTGCACCCGGGCGTGACACTGGTGCCATACTGGCCGCGGCCCACGCCGGAGAGCTGGCGGCGCTGGTGGTCGGCGGTGTGGAGCTCGACGACCTACCCGATCCGGACGCCGCACACGCCGCCCTCGAGGCCGCGCCGTTCGTGGTGAGCCTCGAGGTGCGGGAAAGCGCCGTGACGAAACTGGCCGACGTGGTCTTTCCAGTCGCTCCGGTGGTGGAGAAGGGCGGCTCGTTCATGAACTGGGAGGGCCGGCTGCGGCCGTTCGAACCGTCGCTGCAAACCAACGCCACCGCGGATCTGCGGGTCCTGCACATGCTGGCCGACGAGATCGGCGTCGACCTCGGCCTGCCCACCGCCGCGGCGGCAGGTGACGAACTGGACCGCCTGGGCCGGTGGGACGGTGAACAACCGGACCCGCCGCAGGAAACAGCCCCACCGGCGGCGCAGCCCGGTGCCGGTGAAGCGGTGCTCGGCGGGTGGCGCCTGCTGCTCGACACCGGGCGGATGCAGGACGGCGAGCCGCACCTGGCCGGAACCGCGCAGGCACCGGTGGCCCGGCTCTCAGCCGAGACCGCCGCCGAGATCGGCGTGGCCGAAGGAGATCTGGTATCGGTACGCACGCCACGCGGTGAGATCCGGCTGCCCTTGCAGATCGCCGACATGAGCAGTCGGACGGTGTGGCTGCCACTGAACTCGGTGGGCTCGCAGGTGCACCGGCAACTGGGGGTCACCGTCGGCGCGGTGGTTTCGATCGGGCGGGCCGCATCATGACCTACCCAGACCCGACCTTGTTCGGCCACGACCCGTGGTGGCTGGTCGTCGCGAAGTCCGTCGGCATCTTCGTGTTCCTGCTGCTGACCGTGTTGATCGCGATCCTCGTCGAACGCAAGGTGCTGGGCCGGATGCAGATGCGGCTCGGACCCAACCGCGTCGGGCCGAACGGCCTGCTCCAGTCCCTGGCCGACGGGATCAAGCTGGCACTCAAGGAGGGCATCACCCCGACCGGTGTGGACCGGCCGGTGTACCTGCTGGCGCCGATCATCTCGGTGATCCCGGCGTTCATGGCGTTCGCGGTCATCCCGATGGGCGGGTCGGTGTCGGTGTTCGGCAACCGCACCGCGCTGCAGCTAACCGACCTGCCGGTCGCCGTGCTCTACATCCTGGCGGTCACCTCGGTCGGCGTGTACGGAATCGTGCTGGCCGGCTGGGCGTCGGGCTCGACATACCCGCTGTTGGGCGGGCTGCGCTCCAGTGCACAGGTCATCTCCTACGAGATCGCGATGGGGTTGTCCTTCGTCGCGGTGTTCCTGCTCGCGGGCACCATGTCGACCTCGGGCATCGTCTCCGAACAGACCGGCACCTGGTTCGTGTTCCTACTGCTGCCATCGTTCCTGATCTACGTCACCTCGATGGTGGGCGAAACCAACCGTGCGCCGTTCGATCTGCCGGAGGCCGAGGGCGAACTGGTGGGCGGGTTCCACACCGAGTACTCGTCGCTGAAGTTCGCGATGTTCATGCTCGCCGAGTACGTCAACATGACCACGGTCTCGGCGCTCGCCGCGACGCTGTTCCTGGGTGGCTGGCACGCGCCATGGCCGCTGAGCATATGGGAGGGCGCCAACACCGGATGGTGGCCACTGTTGTGGTTCGTCGCCAAGGTGTGGATGTTCCTCTTCGCGTTCATGTGGCTGCGGGCAACGTTGCCGCGGATGCGCTACGACCAGTTCATGGCGCTGGGCTGGAAGGTTCTCATTCCGGTTTCGCTGGTGTGGATCCTGATCGTCGCGGCCCTGCGGAGCCTGCACAACCAGGGTTATCAGGGCTGGGCCCCCGCCTTGGTCGTCATCGGCATACTGGTGGCCCTCGCACTCTTCGTCGCCCTGAGGCGGGGTCTGCAGGGTAGCAACGCTCGAGCGGTTCCCGACCAGTCCGGCGCCCAGGCCGCAACGGAGGCCGACACCGGTGGTTTCCCGGTGCCACCGATGCCTGTGTCGACCCGGACCCCTGCCAGGGAGAGCGCTGATGCCTAGATTCGTTCCGAAGTTCCTCGACGCCGTCGCCGGTTTCGCCGTCACGTTCGGGGCAATGTTCAAAAAGCCTGTGACCGAACAGTATCCGGAGGATCCCGGTCCGGTCGCGCCGCGTTATCACGGCCGCCACCAACTCAACCGGTACGCCGACGGACTGGAGAAATGCATCGGCTGTGAACTGTGCGCCTGGGCCTGCCCGGCGGACGCGATCTACGTCGAGGGCGCGGACAACACCGATGAGGAACGCTTCTCCCCCGGCGAGCGGTACGGCCGCGTCTACCAGATCAACTATCTGCGCTGCATAGGGTGCGGACTGTGCATCGAGGCCTGCCCGACCCGTGCACT
This sequence comes from uncultured Mycobacterium sp., assembly GCA_964513475.1. Classification (GTDB taxonomy): domain Bacteria; phylum Actinomycetota; class Actinomycetes; order Mycobacteriales; family Mycobacteriaceae; genus Mycobacterium. Next base: position 26,949 of record CAZEMS010000020.1, read on the forward strand.
GACGATGACCAACGACTACGAGATGGCCGACGACAACCGAGCCGATCTGATCTGGGGCAAGGACAAGCTGCTGGCACCGATGCAGCCCGGGATGGAGCAGCCGCCGCACCCGATGGCCCCGGGCAGCACCGACGAGGACTACTACCTGGGCAACATCGGGCCGGCCGCCCTCCCCGCCTCGGAGGGGTTCCGGTGACTGCAGAGGCGGTGCTGTTCTGGACGCTCGGGTTCGTCGCCGTCGTCGGAGCGGTCGGGGTGGTCGCCGCACCCAAGGCCGTGTATTCGGCGATGTCGCTGGCAATGACGATGATCGCGCTCGCCGTGCTGTACATCGCACAGGGTGCGTACTTCCTCGGAGTCGCGCAGGTCGTGGTCTACACCGGCGCGGTGATGATGCTGTTCTTGTTCGTGTTGATGCTGATCGGTGTCGACGCGCCGGAGTCGCTGGTGGAAACGCTTCGCGGACAACGCATCGCCACGATCCTGGTCGGGATCGGTTTCGGCGTCCTGTTGATCGCCGGCATCGGCAGCGTATCGGTGAACGGGTTCACCGGGCTCGACGAGGCCAACAGCGGCGGCAACGTCGAAGGCCTGGCCCACGTCATCTTCAACCAGTACCTGTGGGCGTTCGAACTGACCGGCGGGCTGTTGATCATCGCGACGCTGGGCGCAATGGTGCTGGCCCACCGGGAACGGTTCGACCGGCCCAAGACCCAGCGCGAACTCGCGGAGGAGCGGTTCCGCCCCGGCGGTCACCCGACGCCGCTGCCCGCCCCCGGCGTCTATGCGCGGCACAATGCCGTCGACGCCCCGGCCCGGCTGCCCGACGGTTCGGACTCGGAGCTGTCGGTCAACGCCACGCTGCCCAGGCGCAGCAGCGTCGGCGAGCAGCCCGCCGCAGGCTCTGGAGCCGAGCGATGAACCCCGACTACTACCTGTACCTGTCGGCGTTGCTGTTCACCATCGGTGCGGCCGGGGTGTTGTTGCGCCGCAACGCGATCGTCATGTTCATGTCCGTCGAGTTGATGCTCAACGCCACGAATCTGGCCTTCGTCGCGTTCTCCCGCATGCACGGCCAACTCGACGGTCAGGTGGTGGCCTTCTTCACGATGGTCGTCGCCGCGTGCGAGGTGGTGGTCGGGCTGGCGATCATCATGACCATCTTCCGTACCCGCCGGTCGGCCTCGGTCGACGACGCCAACCTGTTGAAGCACTGAGCCCGCGATGACCTCTTCGACGACGCTGCCGGTGTGGCTGCTCATCGCGCTGCCGCTGGTAGGCGCAGCCGTGCTGTTACTGGGCGGCAGGCGGACCGACCGCTGGGGACACCTGCTGGGTTGCGCGGCCGCGCTCGCGTCATTCGGGGTCGCGGCGATCCTGTTCGCCGAGATGCTGTCGCGAGCCGCTGGGGACCGGATCTTCCACCAGGTCCTGTTCTCCTGGGTTCCGGTGGCCGAACTGCAGGTCGACTTCGGCCTTCAGCTCGATCAGTTGTCGATGTGCTTCGTGCTGCTGATCACCGGCGTCGGCTCGCTCATCCACATCTATTCGATCGGCTACATGGCCGAGGACCCGGACCGGCGCCGGTTCTTCGGCTACCTGAACCTGTTCTTGGCGGCGATGCTGCTGCTGGTGCTCGCCGACAACTACCTCGGTTTGTACGTCGGCTGGGAAGGCGTGGGCTTGGCCTCCTACCTGCTGATCGGCTTCTGGTCGCACAAGCCGTCAGCGGCGACGGCGGCCAAGAAGGCGTTCGTGGTGAACCGGGTCGGCGACATCGGGTTGGCCGTGGCTTTGATGGTGATGTTCGCCGCGATCGGATCGGTCTCGTTCGCCGGAGTCTTCGGCGCCGCTTCGGCGTTGGGGAACGGAACACTGACCGCCATCGGATTGCTGCTGCTGCTGGCGGCGTGCGGCAAGTCCGCGCAGGTGCCACTGCAGTCCTGGCTGGGCGACGCGATGGAAGGCCCGACGCCGGTGTCGGCACTGATCCACGCCGCCACCATGGTGACCGCCGGCGTGTATCTGATCGTGCGCTCCGGACCGGTCTTCGACCTGGCGCCTACCGCCCAACTCGGCGTGGTCGTCGTGGGAGCGGTGACCTTGTTGTTCGGCGCGATCATCGGCTGCGCCAAGGACGACATCAAGAAAGCTCTCGCCGCATCCACCATGAGCCAGATCGGTTACATGGTGCTGGCCGCCGGTCTGGGACCGGCCGGATACGCGTTCGCGATCATGCACCTGCTCACCCACGGGTTCTTCAAGGCCGGGCTTTTCCTCGGCGCCGGATCGGTGATGCACGCCATGAACGACGAGGTCGACATGCGCCGCTATGGCGGTCTGCGCAAGGCCTTGCCCATCACCTTCGCCACCTTCGGACTGGGCTACCTCGCGATCATCGGGGTTCCGCCACTGGCCGGCTTCTTCTCCAAGGACGCGATCATCGAGGTGGCGCTCGCGGCCGGAGGTGTCAAAGGCATCCTGCTGGGCGGGGCGGCCATGCTGGGCGCCGGCATCACCGCCTTCTACATGACCCGGGTGATGCTGATGACGTTCTTCGGCGAGAAGCGCTGGGCCGCCGAAGCTCATCCCCACGAAGCCCCGGCGGTGATGACGTGGCCGATGATCCTGCTGGCGGTCGGTTCGGTGGCCTCCGGCGGGCTGCTGGCCATCGGCGGCACCCTGCAGCACTGGCTGGAGCCGGTGGTCGGCACCCACGAGGAGGTGCACGCGGTGCCGGTGTGGGCGGCCACCGCCATGATCATGTCGACGGTGGTGATCGGCATCGCCGTGGCCTACCGGATGTACGGCCGCAGCGATATCCCGGTCGAGGCGCCCGAGGCCTCCGCCCTGACCGTGGCGGCCCGCCGCGACCTCTACGGTGACGCGGTCAACGAGAAACTGCTCATGCGCCCCGGTCAGGAACTGACAGCGGCCCTGAGCGTCGTCGACGACGCCGCCATCGACGGAAGCGCCAACGGGCTGGCCGCGATGGTGGCGCGGGCATCGGCAGGGCTGCGGGGCCTGCAGACCGGGTTCGCCCGGTCCTACGCGTTGACGATGCTGGCCGGCACGGTGTTGGTGGTCGCGGCGATCCTGGCGGTGCAACTGTGGTGACGTCGCTTCCGCTGCTGAGCGTGCTGTGGTCGGTGCCCATCCTCGGCGCCGTCGTGATCATGCTGGTCCCGGCCACCCAACGCGTGCTGGCCAAGTGGCTGGCACTAGGGATATCGCTGGCTGTGCTGGCTGTGGCCGCGGTGATCGCCGTGCGTTTCCAGCCCAACGGTGAGCAGTACCAATTCGTCGAATCGCACAGCTGGATACCGTCGTTCGGCACTGGATACATCCTGGGAATCGACGGCATCGCGCTGGCATTGGTGGTGCTCACGGCCGTGCTGATGCCGCTGCTGATCATCGCGGGCTGGAACGACGCCGATCGCCAGACCGGGTTGGCGGGCCGGTCGGTGCACACCTATCTGGCGCTCACCCTGGCCGTCGAGGGCATGGTGTTGATGTCGCTGGTGGCCCTCGACGTGCTGCTGTTCTACGTGTTCTTCGAGGCCATGCTCATCCCGATGTACTTCCTGATCGGGGGGTTCGGGGCCAACCGGTCGGCGGCCTCCAAGGCTGCGGTGAAGTTCCTGCTGTACAACCTGATCGGCGGGCTGATCATGCTCGCTGCGGTTATCGGGCTCTACATCATCACCGCGCAGAGCGACGCGTTCACGTCCGGGACGTTCGACTTCCGCGCGATCGTCGCCGCGGTGTCGGCCGGTGAACTTGGGGTGAGCCCGGCGGTGCTCAACGCGCTGTTCCTCGGATTCATGTTCGCGTTCGCGGTGAAGGCGCCGTTGTGGCCGTTCCACCGCTGGCTGCCCGACTCCGCGGTGGAGGCCACACCAGCAAGCGCGGTGCTGATGATGGCGGTGATGGACAAGGTCGGCACCTTCGGCATGCTGCGCTACTGCCTGCAGTTGTTCCCCGACGCGTCAACGTATTTCCGTCCGCTGATCGTGGCGCTCGCCGTGATCGGCATCGTCTACGGCGCGGTTCTGGCCATCGCCCAGACCGACGTGATGCGGTTGATCGCCTACACGTCGATCTCGCACTTCGGCTTCATCATCCTGGGCATATTCGTGATGACCAGCCAGGGCCAGTCCGGATCCACGCTGTACATGGTCAACCACGGGATCTCGACGGCTGCGCTGTTCCTGATTGCCGGGTTCCTGGTGTCGCGAAGGGGTTCTCGCCTGATCGCCGACTACGGCGGCGTGCAGAAAGTCGCCCCGGTGCTGGCCGGCACCTTCCTGGTGGCCGGGTTGGCAACGCTGTCGCTGCCCGGGCTGGCGCCGTTCATCAGCGAGTTCCTGGTACTGATCGGCACCTTCACCCGCTACCCGGCGTGGGCTGTGCTGGCGGCGACCGCACTGGTGCTCTCGGCGATCTACATCCTGTGGCTCTACCAGCGGATGATGACGGGCCCGGTGACAGAAGGCAACGAACGGCTGCGCGACCTACTGCCCCGCGAGGCGGTCGTCGTCGCTCCGCTGGTGGCACTGCTGTTGGTGCTGGGTGTGTATCCGAAACCGGCGCTCGATGTCATCAACCCGGCGGTCGAGCAGACCCTGACCATCATCGATCAACACGATCCGGAACCCACACTGGCGGAAGGCCCGTCCCGATGATGCCGTCCGTGAGCGTGGAGTACGGCCTGCTCTCCCCCATGCTGATCGTCTTCGGTGTCGCCGTCGCCGGTGTGCTGGTCGAGGCGTTCCTGCCCCGAGCGGCCCGCTACCCGGTTCACATCGTGCTCGCCCTCGGCGGGCTGGCAACCGCGTTCGTGGCGGTCGTGGTGCTGGCCGTCGACCTGCACGGCACACCCGGACGCAGAGCAGTACAGGACGCAGTCGTCGTCGATGCGCCCGCCTTGTTCTTGCAGGGAACGATCCTGCTGATCGCGGTGCTGGGGATTCTGCTGATCGGCGAGCGCCGGATCCGCGCGAGCACAGACCAGTTCGGCGGCGGGCTGGACGGTTTTACTCCACAAGCATCGGCGGTGGTCGGCAGCGCCGCCGAGCAGGTGGCGACAAAGGCCGGCGCGGCGCAGACCGAGGTCTTCCCGCTGACCATGTTCGCTGTCGGCGGCATGATGCTGTTCGGCGCCTCCGACGACCTGCTGACCATGTTCATCGCTCTGGAGGTGCTGTCACTGCCGCTGTACCTACTCTGCGGCCTGGCCCGGCGCCGCCGACTGCTGTCGCAGGAATCGGCGATGAAGTACTTCCTGCTGGGAGCGTTCTCCTCGGCGTTCTTCATCTACGGCGTCGCGATGCTCTACGGATACGCCGGCACCCTTCGCCTGGATGGCATCGCCGACCAGGTGGCCCTGCTCTCCGGAAACACCTCGATGGCGCTGATCGGAGTCGCCCTGCTGCTGGTCGCGGTCTTGTTCAAGGTGGGCGCCGTCCCGTTCCACAACTGGATTCCCGACGTGTACCAAGGTGCACCCACGTCCATCACGGCGTTCATGGCGGCCGCGACCAAGGTGGCCGCGTTCGGAGCGCTGTTACGGATCTTCTACGTCGCTGTGCCCGGACTTCGTGACGACTGGCGCCCGGTGTTGTGGGCGGTGGCCATCCTGACCATGGTCGTCGGCACCGTCACCGCGGTCACGCAGACCGACGTCAAGCGCATGATGGCCTACTCGGCGGTGGCTCATTCGGGGTTCATCCTGACCGGCGTCATCGCCCTCAGCAACGCCGGGCTGTCGGCGACCTTGTTCTACTTGTTCGCCTACGGTTTCAGCACGCTGGGTGCGTTCGCGGTGGCCGGGCTGGTACGCAACGCCTCCGGCGACGAGGACACCTCGATGGCCCACTGGGCCGGCCTCGGGCGCCGCTATCCCGTTGTCGGTGTGGTGTTTTCGCTGTTCTTGCTGGCGTTCGCCGGCATCCCGCTGACCAGCGGCTTCGTCAGCAAGTTCGCGGTGTTCAAGGCCGCGGGCGAGGGCGGCGCCATCCCGCTGGTCATCGTCGGTGTGCTGGCCAGTGCGGTCGCTGCGTACTTCTACGTTCGCGTCATCGTGCTGATGTTCTTCACCGATCCGCCCGAGAACGCGCCCGTGGTGGTGCGGCCGAGCCTCATGACCTCTGCCGCGATCACGGTCACCGCGGCCGTGACGTTCGCACTGGGCGCACTCCCACAACCGCTGCTCGACCTGGCCAATCACGCGGATCAGTTCCTGCGCTAGGAGTAAGAAGGACATCCGTGGCAACCGAACCCACCGTCGAAGACGTCAGTCGCCTCCAGCACTCCAGCCGCGACCTCGCCGCGCTGCCCACCGTGTTGTCGAAGTGGCTGTCGACGGTGGCGCCGGGAGGTGCGCCGGCGGTGACCGTCGAGAGTGGCGTGGATGCCAACGGCATGTCGTCGGAGACGATCATCTTGAGCGTTCTCTGGAACGAGACCGATCCCGCCGAACCGGAGCGGTATGTCGCACGCGTCGCCCCGACTGCGGCGGACGTGCCCGTGTTCGATGAGTATCGGCTGGATCACCAGTTCGACGTCATGCGCCTGGTTGCCGAGCACACCGATGTGCCGGTGCCGCAGGTACGTTGGCTGGAGCCCACGGGATCGGTGCTGGGAACACCGTTCTTCCTGATGAATCACGTCGACGGCGTGGTTCCACCAGATGTCATGCCGTACACGTTCGGCGGGAACTGGTTCTACGACGCGCCCGCCGAGCGCCAACGTGAGTTGCAGGACAACTCGGTGGCGGTGCTCGCCGACATTCACTCGATCGACGATCCGCAAACCGTGTTCGCTTTCCTCACCGAGGGCTCCGCCGAGCCGAACGCGCTGCGCCGCAATCTGGACTGGCTGAAGGCCTGGTATGCGTTCGCGATTCCGGACATCGGCGCTTCGCCGCTGGTGGAGCGGGCCCTGGCCTGGTTGGACCGCCACTGGCCCACCGATGTCGCTGCCACCAATCCGGTGCTGATCTGGGGCGACGCCCGGATCGGAAACGTGCTGTACTCCGACTTCACGCCCGTCGCCGTGCTCGACTGGGAGATGGCGACGTTGGGGCCGCGGGAGATGGATGTCGGCTGGATGATATTCGCGCACTTGGTGTTCCAGGAGCTCGCCGGTCTGGCCGGGCTGGACGGAATGCCCGACTTCATGCAGGAGTCCGACGTGCGGGCGACCTACCGACGGCTGACCGGGGTGGAGCTCGGCGACCTACGCTGGTTCTACGTGTACTCGGCGGTGATCTGGGCCTGCGTGTTCATGCGGACCGGGGCCAGGCGGGTGCGGTTCGGCGAGATCGAGCGGCCGGACAACGTGGAGACGTTGTTTTACCACGGTTCGCTGCTGGCCCGTCTCATCGAGGAAGGAACGCTCTGATGCTCGGCCCCATGGACGAATTCCCGGTACACCAGGTCCCCCAGCCGATCGCATGGCCAGGACCGTCGGACCGAAACTTCTACGACCGTTCGTACTTCAACGCACACGACCGAACCGGCGACATCTTCCTGATCAGCGGTATCGGCTATTACCCCAACCTCGGCGTCAAGGATGCGTTCGTGCTGATCCGCCGCGGCGATGTGCAGACCGCTGTGCACCTGTCCGACGCGATCGATCAGGACCGGCTGAACCAGCGCGTCAACGGCTATCGGATCGAGGTCATCGAACCGCTGCAGCAGTTGCGGGTGGCCATGCCCGAGACCGAGGGCGTTGCGGTCGATCTGACTTGGAACGGTTTGTTCCCGGTGGTCCGGGAGCAGCCGCACCTTCTGCGCACCGGAAACCGGTTGACGCTGAATGCACAGCGGTTCGCACAGGTGGGCACCTGGAGCGGGCGCATCGTCATCGACGGCGAGGAGATCACCGTCGACCCGGCCACCTGGATCGGCACCCGTGACCGGTCGTGGGGCATCCGGCCGGTTGGCGAGACAGAACCGGCGGGCCGTCCGGCCGATCCACCGTTCGAAGGCATGTGGTGGTTGTACGTGCCGATGGCATTCGACGACTTCGCGGTCGTGCTGATCATCCAAGAAGAACCCGACGGGTTCCGCTCACTCAATGACTGCACCCGGATCTGGCGAGACGGCCGGGTCGAGCAACTCGGCTGGCCGCGAGTCAAGATCCACTACGCGTCCGGCACCCGAACCCCGTACGGCGCCACCATCACCGCCACCGCAGGCGACGGGAGTGCCCTGGTGCTGGTGGTGGAGTCGAAGCTGGCGGCGCCGATCAACGTCGGCGGTGGCTATGGCGGGGATCCCGATTGGCTGCACGGAGTGTGGAAGGGGGAAGCCTTCACCGAGCGGGTGACCTACGACATGACCGATCCGGGCGTGACCGGCCGGGTGATGTTCGGGGTGACCGACCACGTGGGCCGCACCACTTGTCAACATGACGGCCGGACCGTCGAAGGGTGGGGTCTGTTCGAGCACGGCGTAATGGGCCGCCATGACCCATCCGGCTTCGCCGACTGGCTGACGCTCGCGCCCTGAACGCGCGGGTGCGTTTGTTCATCCGCTCGGGGCGAAGACCCGCCGGGCCGACTCGCCCTGAATTCAGACTCAACGGAGTCGCCGGCCTACGCGACTGCGAACAGCGCCGCCGCGCCCGCGGCCTCCACCACACAGTAGAACCAGTTGGGGTAGAACGGGGTTCGGCTGTCGATCACCGCGGAGATGAGGCGACCGCCTGCCATTCCGGCTAGGGCGGCACCGACGGTGAGCACGATACCGGCCCGCAACGAATCCTGAGCGGCGGCGACGGCGAGCATCGCAGCAATCGCCAGCCCGAAGCCGCCGTAGACAGCACGCACCTCAGAACGTGATGCAGCGGTGCCGAGAGCAGTGCCGAACGGTTTCAGCATCGCCGCCGGCGCGGCCAGTGCATAACAGCCCATTCCTAAGAAGAACACCGCCACAACGCCGATGACGATCGTCGCCATCATGCTGACCGGCTGGCCTGTACCGGCACGCGCCCGAACACCATCTGCTCCTCGATGCGGTCGAACCGGTGATCGATCAGGTCCAGCAGGTAGTTGTGCCGGACCTCCCAGGGCCGGTGCGTTCCCGACTTCGGCAGCAGATGCCCCGAGCGACGTACGTAGCCGGCGTTGATGTTGAACGTGGTCTTCTGCTGAATCGGCGTATCGCCGAGATGAGGATAGGCGTGGGTGTATCCGTGAGAGTGCATGTATTTCAACAGGTTTGCGGTAGCCTTCGCGGTGAGGTCGGCACGCAACGTCCAGGACGCGTTGACGTAGCCCACACACCAGGCCAGGTTGGGCACGTCCTCGAGGAGGTGTTCCTTGTACGCGAAACGGTCCTGTGGCTTGACCTCGACACCGTCGACATTGATGACTACGCCACCGAGGGCCTGGAGTTGAAGACCCGTCGCCGTGATGATGACATCGGCGTAGATGTGCTGACCGGACTCCAGCGCGATACCGCGGGCATCGATGTGGTCGATCCGGTCGGTGATGACCTCGGCGCGTCCGTCACGGATCGCCTTGTAGAAATCGGAACTGAGGATCAGGCACAGACGCTGGTCCCAGGGGTTGTAGCTAGGCTTGAAGTGCACGTCGACCGGGTAGCCGCTGGGCAGTTCGCGAACCGCCAGCCGCCGGATCAGCCGCCTGCTGAACCGGGGCGCTTTTCTGGCGATGAAGTAGCTCACCAGGGTGATGAACGTGTTGTACCAGCGGGCGACGGTGTGAGCGGCGCGGTCAGGCAAAACCTTTCGGATCGCTTGCACCACGGGATTGACTCGCGGTGTGGTCAGCAGGTACGTCGGCGACCGCTGCAGCATCGTCACGTGCGCGGCCTTTTGGGCCAACGATGGGATCAGGCTGACCGCCGTCGCGCCGCTGCCGATCACCACCATCTTCTTTCCCTCATAGTCCAATGACTCCGGCCACTTTTGGGGGTGTACGACTTCACCGGCGAAGTCCTCGATACCCGGCAGCTCGGGCGTGTAGGGCTGGTCGTAGTTGTAGTAGCCGGTGCCGAAGAACAAGAAGTTGCTCCGGTAGAGCTTGTGCACCCCGTCCTGTTCGGTGTGCACGGTCCACGTGTCGGTGGTCGAGTCCCAATCGGCCGAGACCACTCGGGTGTTGAACCGGATGTGCGAATCGATGCCGTGCTTGCGCGCGGTCTCGGTGAGATAGGCGCGGATGTCGGCACCGTCGGCGATGTTCTCCGGTCGGGTCCACGGCTCGTAGGGAAAGCTCAGCGTGAAGATGTCACTGTCGGAGCGGATACCGGGGTAGCGGAACAGGTCCCAGGTTCCCCCGATGCGTTGCCGGCGCTCCAGCACCGTGTAGCTCAAGTCGGGGTTCTTCTCATGGATGCGGTAGGCCGCACCGATGCCCGATATGCCGGCGCCGATGATCAGCACGTCCGAGTATTCAGCATCATTGGTTTGGTTCACGGTCATCGTGGAACCTCCTTCCATTCCCACGATAGGACTTCACGGCTGGAGCGCGTCGACGATCTCCGCGACCGCCTGCACGTCGATCGGGCCGGCGCCGTAGAGGCAGATCCGCTCCGAGACGCCATCGACTCGATCGCGGATCCGGGCGGCGACCTGCTTGGGGGTGCCGCACGCGGCAATGGTGTTGAGCACGTCGTCGTCGATCAGTTCGCCCATCTCCCGCCAACGGCCCACCTTCGACATCGCGTTGAGTTCGGGCTGCAGGTCGCCCCACCCGTGCACGTCGAGCACGGGACGGTAGGCCGGGGTCGATCCGTAGAACGCAAGTAGGCGTCGCGCGGCGGTGTGGTTTTCGCCGACGGACACGATGATCTCGGGAACGACGGCGAAGTCACGACCATCGCGACCGGCGGCCTGCAACCCAGCCCGGACCGCAGGCATGGTCACCTCGTGCAGAAAACGCTTGGAACCGAACGGCATGACGAGCAGGCCGTCGGCGACCTCCGCAGTCGCCCGGGTCAGCGACGGGCCGAGCGCGCCGAGGAGTACCGGCGGCGAACCGTACGGGTTCGGGCCGGGGCTGAAGGTCGGTGTCATCAGAGTGTGCCGATAGATCTCGCCCCGGAAGTCCAAGCGCTCACCTTGGTTCCACGCCGCAAAAATCGCGCGCAGCGCAGCGACGAACTCCTTCATTCGCGCCACCGGCCGGTCGAAGTCGGCGCCGAAGCGCTTCTCTATCTGCGTTCGCACCTGGGTACCCAGCCCCAGAGCGAACCGCCCCCTGCTGAGCAACTGCAGATCGTTGGCCTGATGCGCGAGATGGATCGGATTGCGCGGAAATGCGATCGCAACGTTGGTCATCAGATCCAGCCCCTCCACCGAGGATGCCAGGATCAGTGGCGCGAACACATCATGCGGGCCTTCGAAGGTGAACACGCCACTGGCGCCCGCTTCCCTCAGCAGTCCGGCTCGCGCGTCGGCGTCGGTCGGCCCGTACAGCGCGGTCATGACCTCCACGCTGATCTAACCTGCTGGACTCATCAGTAGCGCCATCGCGCCGCGGACGCCCGGCGTCGCTGCCAGTTCCGGAACCCGACCAGATTGTGCGGGAACGTCGCCTTCGCCTGGGTGATCTGGCCGTCGGGCTCACGCTGGCGGTGCACCTCGGCTTCCAACAACCGGCAGGTGTGGCGGACCGCCCACTTGTGATTCGGTACGAAAGCCCAGTGCAAGACCCTGACCAGCCGCCGCAACCACGGATGCCTCAACGCAATGCGCCAGTGCAGCCGGAACTGCGACCCCGCACCGTCCGGCTCGATGAAGATGTCGGCGAGCCCCTCGAAGTCACCGTTGACGGCAACACGCATGTAGCGGTGTGGGACGACATCGACGATCCGGGCCACGAAGAAGAAGCTGTGCGGCAAGAAGCCCTTTACGTGGAGGCGCAGCGCCATGCCGAGCCCATCGGGCTGACCCTGCTCGATGATCTCGGTATGCAGGAACACGCTTGGACACCATCGGTCCGCATGTTCGGGGTCCAACACGGCCGTCAGCTCCTCCGGGCGAGCATCCAGCCATCGTTGTGTCTTGGACTCGAAGTCATACCCGTGTTCGGGACCCGCGCCCCCTATCGGCCGCTCAGCGGAGTCTGACGTCGGCCCCATCGCTGGCCCCTTCGCGTCGTCGTTTCGATCGCTGGCCTTCTCCTGGCCCCGTTGAAATGCGCCTGTCCAACGGCGCAATGTGGCCCAACCTTAGCGACGAAGGGCCCAACCGCTCAAACGACGTTCGCGGGCACGCGGCAGCGCTGTCGATCCGTCAAGGTTGCTCTCTTCGCGGCGCGAGCCGATGATGGCAGCTGATGTCAACCATCGACACCTCCCGCCGCCTGCTCGACCGGGCCCAGCGCCGACCGCAGCCCAGCGTCGTAGGCTTCCCGGGCATGGGTTTGGTGGAGAACTGGCTGCTCAACCGCGAATGGAAGCCTGTCGTGCTGGCCGAACCTCCGACCGGCAGCGGCCTGCGGCCGGTGGTGGGTGACGCCGGGCTGCCGGGACTCGGCCACATCATCGAGATCTTCCGCGGCGGGCCCGACTACGCGATGCGGCTATACCGCAACCACGGCCCTTTGTTCTACGCCCACAATCCGGGTATCCCGGTTGTGTTGGCGCTCGGTCCGGATGCGACGCAGATCATCCTGTCCAATCGAAACCGGGACTTCTCCCAGCAGGGCTGGGGCTCGATCCTCGGCCCGTTCTTCCGGCGCGGCCTGTTGCTGCTCGACTTCGACGAGCACGCGCACCACCGCAGGATCATCCAACAGGCCTTCACCCGACCGAAGCTCATCAGCTACGCCCAGCACATCGACCGGATCGCCACCGCGGTGATAGCTGATGACCGGGTGACCAACAACCCGCGCTTCCTGTTCTACCCGTCGGCCAAGAAGCTCGTCCTCAAGATCGGCGCAGCGGTGCTCATGGGCCGCGAGCTGGCAACCGACTCCGACGAGTTCAGCACGGTCGAACGTTCGCTGGCCGCGGTCAGCCGTGCCCCCGGGGCGTTCATCCGGTTCCCCGTTCCGCCGTTCCGCTGGTGGGCGGCCAAGCGGGGACGCAGGCTGCTCGAGCAGCACTTTGCGGCGGAGATACCTCAGCGACGAGGCGTCGACGGCGACGACATCTTCACGGTTTTGTGCAACGCCGAGGACGAGGCCGGCAATCCCCTCACCGACACTGACATCGTCAACCACATGGTCTTCTTGATGTTCACCGCCGAACCGCCCGCGGCGACCATCACGTCGATGGCTTATTGGCTGGCCGCACACCCGGACTGGCAGGACCAGGTCCGCGACGAGTCGTCAAGGCTGGGCGACTCCCCGCTGAAGTTCGAAGACCTGGAGAAGCTGGAAACACTGGACTTCGTGATGAACGAGTCGCTGAGGCTCGACACACCGCTGTTGGTGCATTTTCGCCGGACCGTGCGCGACACCGAGCTTCTCGGTCACTACCTGCCCGCCGGCACTGACGTCGGGTGTTGGCCCTCCATGAACCACCGGCTGCCTGAGCTGTGGACGGCTCCACACAGATTCGACCCGCACCGGTTCTCCCGACCCCGCGCCGAGCACACCAGGCACCGCTACGCGTTCACACCTTTCGGCGGCGGCGCCCACAAGTGCATCGGCATGACGCTGGGCCAGATGGAAGCCAAGATCGTCATGCACCGGGTGCTGCGCAGGTACCGGCTGGAACTGCCTCATCCGAACTACCGGGCCCGCTGGGACTACAGCTCGCTGGTGCCCAGCGACGGCATGCCGATGGTGCTGCGGCCGCTCATTCGTTAGCCGCGCGCTCGTCTCAGGGTTTCCCCGAGTATCGCCCAGACGAATCCCTGCGCGTGGAGAGCTTTGCCGAGCGACCGGCCACATCTTTCGGGCCTGGACTGTCATCGAGAAGTTGCGCCTGACCGGCCACCACCCCAGTGAGGATAGCTCTCGCAACAGCCAGTAGTTCGGCCACGTATGGGGTAGTTAGCGAGTAGGACACGGACAGTCCTTCTCGGTGCGCGGTAACCAGGCCGGTGCGGCGCAGAATGGACAGTTGTTGGGAGAGGTTGGCTGCCTCGATGCCGATTTCGGGCAGCATCTCGGCGACGGTGTGGTCTCGAGCGCTGAGCAGTTCGAGGACTCGTATTCGCGCGGGGTGGCCCAGCGTTTTGAAGAATTCAGCCTTCATCCGGTAGAGCGGTTGATTCGCATCAGTCACGCCGCCTCCCTAACACTGGCGATCTCGAATGTTAGCAATGTGCAGGTTGCTCCCGCGTGCGGCGTCACAGGTCGTTACCGGCGTAGGACTGGTTGAAACTCTTGTTTGCCAGAGGGAAGTCCGGAACGATCGTGTCGGTCATCGCTACGGGCAGGGCGGGCCAGTTGAACCAGGACGGGTCAACAATTTTGGCACGGGTCAGTGTTGTGCGGGCGTCGACCTCGACGCGATGCACGATCGTGCCGCGCCAGCCTTCGACGATTCCCACGCCGTTGCTCGCTGCGCCTTTCGGGTGTAGGGACATTGCGTATCGGGTTGGGCCAGTGTGCAATTCGACGAGATGACGCGCTAGTTCTGTTGTGGCCGCGAATTCGTCGCGCCGCAGCGTGTAGCGGGCCAGGACATCGCCTGCGGCCGAACCGATCTCGGTGACCGGCAGCTCCGTGGTGGGGTGTTGAACGCGGGCGTCGGTGCGCAGGCCGCTGGCACGGGCGACATAGCCTAAACAGCCGATTCCCGCGGCATCGTCCGTGTCCAGGACGGCGGTACCGGCGAAGCGGTCGTAGACCACGGTGTTGGCAAGGGTCAACTCGGTGACTTCAGCGAGGTCGGTGGCGATGGACTGCAGCTGTTCGGGGTCTGGAAGCTGATGGATTCGCACTGCTCCGGGTTCGATGGCTCCGCGCAGCAGCCGATGTCCGGTGACCGTGGCGTTGATGCGCAGCAACTGTTCGCGGATGCGTTGGGCGTGGGCGTTGGCGATTCCGAAGCCCACGTCGTTGGCCAGGGCGCCCAGATCGGCCGCATGGTTGTAAAGCCGCTCGAGTTCCACCAGCAGGGCGCGCAACCGATGGGCCTCCACGGGCATCTCTATGGCGAGTGCGTCTTCGACGGCGAGACTGTGCGCCAGGGCATGGGCAGCCGAAGAGTCTCCACTGATACGTTCGGCCAGCTCGACACCGCGGGTGGCCGCTCTGCCCTCGAAGAGTTTCTCGATGCCGCGGTGGACGAACCACAGCCGTGCCTTGAGTCGCAACACGGTCTCTCCGACGACCGAGAATCGGAAGTGACCGGGTTCGATCAGCCCGGCATGCACCGGTCCGACGGGAATCTCGTACACTCCGGTGCCGCCAACGGTGACGAAGGGGAAACTTCCTGATGCCGGAAACGGCGGTGCGGGTCCGGCATCGGTCAGCATGGGATGCCAGTGTTCGGGCCAGTGCGCATGGCGCACCAGTCGGCGCGGCCGGGGATGGCCGACCGGCTGAATCCCGTACAGATCAGCCATCTCCCGCTCGAATCGACTGGCCGGGAAAGACAGATAAGCAAGAGACGCTAACACCGGATTTTCTTTCGGCACAACGGTTTCCAGTTCCACGCGCTGGTCCGGGGGACCTGCCAGAAACAGGTAGACGACCCGCAGACTGTTGCCGTCGTCGTGAGCAGCGACCAGGGCCAGCCGGAAGTCCCTGGCCAGCAGCTCCTCGGCACGCTCACCCAATTGCTTACCGGACACTCGTCGGCGCACTCGATGGTGTCTCATGGTGTGCCTGCGACGTGGCTGGCGGCGGTGCTGAACAGTTCGGCCAATGGGCCGGCGGTCACCCCCAACACCAGGCAACCGGTCAACCCCGTGATCAGCGCTGCGGCGACCGAAGCGGGCACCGCGATCCTGGGTGCGTGGGTACCCACAGTGCCGAAGAGCATGCGGCTCGAGTTGCGTGCCAGCGCAGTGAACGCGATCGTGATCAAGAGCATGGCCGTGCCGAGCACCCAAATCAGGTGGGCGTCAGCTAGTGCGCGAGCGATGGCCAGCTCGCTGGCGAACAGCGCGAAGGGGGGCAGCCCGAGAAGCACTATCACCCCGACCGTCAACGAGGTACCGACGAGGCGGGATCGGCATGCGACGCCGCTGATGTCGGTGATGGCGGTGGAATCATGGGCGGCTTGCAGTTCGCCGGCGGACAAGAACAGCACAGTCTTCCCGATCCCGTGGGCGAGAATGTGTAGTAGCAGCGCGGTGATCGCGAGCGTTGTGCCCGCGGCGGCAGCGATGGCGACCAGTCCCATGTTCTCCATCGACGAATAAGCGAGCATGCGCTTCAGGTCGGGTGTCACGGTCAGCATCAGCGCGGCGATGAGCAGCGTCATCAATCCGAGCGCCAGCAGCCCGGCGCGCAGGTAATCAGGCCCGACACCGTCGTCGATGACGGGTTTGAGTCTGACCAGCACCGTGAGCGCCACCGAGAGCAGCACCCCACTCATCAGTGCGCTCACTGGCGCCGGCGCCTGACTGTGTGCGTCGGCCAGCCAGGTGTGAAACGGGAACAGGCCGGCTTTGGCGGCATATCCGATGAGCAGGAGCCCCGCCGCCAGGCGGACTACCGCCGGGTCGAGGCTGGTGGCATAGGCCCCCAGAACGTCGAGGTTGAGCGCCCGCGCGGCGGGTGCGCCGGCCTGCTGGGCGGCGTAGTACAGCAGCACTGTGCCCAGTAGGGCCATCGCGATGCCCACCGAGCAGATGATGACGTACTTCCAGGTGGCTTCCAGCGCGGTGCGAGTGCGGCGGTGCCCCACCAGGAAGGCGGTGATGACAGTGGTGGCTTCGACGGCCACCCAGATGACTCCGATGTTGTTGGCGCACACGGCTGTGGACATTGCGGCCAGAAATGCCGGAGTGAGTACCCCATACAGTCGGGCTCCGGCGGCGTCGGTGTGGCCCTTGGCGAGTTCGACGCTGATGTAGCCGATGCTGGCCATTGCGGCCAGGGTGCCCACGAGGCCGATGACGATGAGCATGGTGGCGGTGAGCGCATCGGCGCGCAGCACCCCGCCGGCAGCTAGGTGCTGACCCGCACCAACCCCCAGCCCGACACGACCACCGCACACCAGCACGGTCGCTGCCGAGAGCACGGTGGTTGCCGCGGTCCAGCGACGCCACCCCGCCGCCAGCGTGATGATCGAGGCGGCGGTCGGTGCCAGGATGGCGATGAGCAGCACGGCGGTCATCAGTCGCGGAGTTCCTGCAGTTGATCCAGATCTGCGCCGCCAAACGTCCGGCGAAGCCGCCCGGTGAGCACCCCGATCACTATTACGGCGATCAGCACGTCCAGTGACGCACCGAGTTCGACAATCAGTGGAACGCCCAGGGTAAGTAGAAAAGCGGTGGCGGTGATTCCGTTGTCCATCATCAGGAATCCGGCCGCCTGCGAGATCGCGTGACGGCGGGTCGTCATTACGAACAACGCGATGAGCACCACCGCGAACGACGCTGGCATCGCCATGGCGGTGGCACTGGAATCCGCGTCGGTCAGCGGGCGGGTAACCGCGAACGCGACAACCGTCAGCGCGGCCGCGATCAGCAGCGAACTGGAGGTGTTCACCAATGGCGTGGCTTCGCGTTGCCCCAGATTCTCGGCGGCCAGGGCGCGTGCCAGCAGCCACGGCAGCCCCACCGCACGTAGCGCAAGAATCATGGCGCCGACCACGATGAGTTCGATATCGCCGCGGTGGCATCCGGCCACAATGGGAATCGCGGCCAACGCCAGGCCCTGCCCGGCCAGCAGTGCCACGATGGCGCGCAGATCGCGGCGCCACACGATCAGCACCGCGGCCAGAATGAGGCCACCAGCAGCGAACTCGATCAGGGACGTGAACACGGTCTCAGTCATTGGACCGTGAAGAAGTTGGCGGAGGTGACGGCGAGCAGGGCCAGCAGGAACGATCCGGCCAGCAGTTCGGGTACTCGAAACAGACGCAGTTTGGCCAGGAACACCTCGGCGGTGGCCAGCACCACTGCCAGGATCGCGACCTTGGCAGCGATGGCGGCGAAGCCGAGCAGCACCTGTAGCCCACTCGGGGCGGTGCCCGCGATTCCGAACGGCACGAACAGATTCGCCAACAGCGCCAGCAGCACCGTCAGCCGCATCCCAGCCGCCCATTCGACCAAAGCCAGCCGCGGTCCGGCGTATTCGAGCACCATCGCCTCATGCACCATGGTCAACTCCAGATGGGTGGCCGGATTGTCAACCGGCAGCCGGCCGGTCTCGGCGATGATCACCAGTACCAGCGCGACGAAAGCCAGCAGGCCGGCCAGCGACGCAACGTGGCCGGGATGCTGCAGCGTGCTGCCAACCAGGGCGCCGAGATTGGCCGATCCGGCCGGTATCGACAATGCGAGCACGGCCAGCAGGATCGCCGGCTCGACCAGAGCCGCGATGGTGACCTCCCGGCTGGCTCCCATGCCGCCGAAGGCGGTGCCGGTGTCGATCCCGGCCAGACTCAACGCCACCGTGCCGACGAACAGCAGCCCGACCACCGCGAACAGGTCGGCCATCGGGTCCAACGGGGATCCGGTGGCCACGATCGGCGCTACCGCGGCGACGAGCAGTGTCGTGCCGGCGACGATTGCCGGGGCGGTGGCGAACACGACTGTGGTGCCCTGCGGTGTGACCTGTTGCTTGCCAAGCTGTTTACGCAGATCACGCCAGGGCTGCAGGACACCACCGCCGGCGCGGCCCTCCCACAGTGCACGCACCTGCCGGATCAGCCCAACGACCAACGGCGCACCCACCATCACCGTGAGCAGTTGCACGGCACCGGCCAAATAGGACATCAGGTTCATCGGGCGACCACCAGCACCACCAACACACCCAGGGCGCCATAAGCCAGGTAGAGGTGCACGCTGCCGGTGTGCGCGCGCCGAACCAGATCAGCCAGCACACCCAGCCCCCGGATCACCGGTGTGTACAGGCGTGTCTCGATGGCGTCGGTGATTTGCGCCCGATACGTGACCGCCTCGACCATGTACCGCGACTCGGTGCAGTGGGTGACTTCGATATCAGTGTCGGGCCGCAGCACATTGTCGAACACCCGTTGCAGCGGCTCACCGAACGACGTTGCTGTGTACTGCATCCGCGCCGTGAGCAGGTCGGCTCCACAGGCCCACAGTGGCAACAGGACCGGCGAGGGGCGGCTACGCTGCCGCCATCGGGTCAGGCCCGCCGCAACCGCGACAGCGACCACCAGTGTCGCTGCGATCAGTCCCGGCGCAATCGACCCACCCAGCCCGGGCAGCCGCACTACCGTTCCGAAATCGGTGAACTCGACTTCGGCGGCGGCCGGCAATCGGGCGAGCACCCGCACCAGCGCCGGTGCGACCACCATCGGCGACACCGCCAACACCACGCACACCGACGCGCCCAACATCATCGCGGCCAGCATGCTCACCGGCGCCTCGCGGGCGGCACCTGCGGCCGCCGACCGCGGGCGGGCCAGGAATCCGATGCCGAACGCCCTCACCATCACCGCCACGCCCAGACCGGTCGTCAGCGCCACCACACCCGCGCCAACAGGAGCCACGAGGGTCACCACCGTGTCGTGGCCGGAGGCCGCATGCACCAGTGACTGAATCAGCAGCCATTCACTGACAAACCCCGCGCCCAGCGGCAACCCGGTCGCGCCCAAGGCGGCGATTCCGAATAGCACAGTGGTCGCCGGCATCCGGTGCGCCAACCCCCCCAGCTGATCCAGATCACGCAGCCCGGTGGCCGCCAGCACCGAGCCGGCACCCATGAATCCCAGAGCCTTGAACGCCGCGTGTGCAACAAGATGCAGCATCGCCGCAGCCATCGCCACTGTCGCCGCAGAATGCGCCCCCGAGTCGGCGAACAACGTCGCCGCACCCAACGCCAGGCCTATCAGGCCCATGTTCTCTGTCGTCGAAAAGGCAAGCAGGCGTTTCAGATCAGTCGCCACCGCGGCCTGCAGTACCCCGTACACCGCCGACAGGCCGCCGGCCACCAACAACACCACACCCCACCAGCGCGGACCAGGTCCCAGCAGTTGCAGGTCGAATCGCACGATGCCATACACGCCCAAAGTCACCATCGCCGCACTCATCAGCGCCGACACCGGACTCGGCGCTTCGGGGTGAGCCCGCGCCAACCACGCATGCAGTGGCAGTAGACCAGCTTTGGACCCGAAACCCACCACGGTCAAAACGAACACCGCATCGCGCACACCCTGCGGCGCCTGGGACAACGCGGAGAAACGGTCATCACCCGCGGCCGCCGAGAGGACCATCAACCCGACCAGGATGGCGACGAAGCCCAGCTGGGTCATCCCCGCGTAGAACAACGCCGCCGAACGAACTCGGGGTCGGGTGTGCCCGGCCAGCACCAGTACCAGCGAGGCCACCGCCATCAGTTCCCACGCCAGCAGGAATGTGGTCACCGAACCAGCCGCGGGCACCACCAACATGGCTGCCACAAACAACGGCAACACCACAAGCGGTACCCGGCCCAGGGGCTCACGGCGGGAATAACCGATCGTGTACAGGCCAGCCGGAACCGCCACTGCGCCCACCAGCGCAACGAAGAAGCCACCGAGGGGGTCCAGGTCCAGATACACCCCCGAGAGGGGAAGCAACCAGTCAATATGCACCGGCGGAAGCGCGGTGAACATCGCCACCACACCGGCCCACAGTCCGACCGCGCCCAACCCCGAGGTTGCAACGCCGGCCGCCGACGAACCGAACGTCCCAGGACGCAACATCTTCGGTGCGTCAACGACAGACGTCTGCATACCGGTTCTCACCTACCGGTCACCGACCGCAGAGCGGCGATGACCTCCGAAGGGGTGGGCGGGCAGCCCGGAATGCCCAGATCAACCGGCACGAGGTCGCTGACCGCACCGATCACGCCGTAAGCGTCGCGGAAGACGCCCCGATTCAGTGCGCAGTCGCCGCAAGCGATCACCACCCGCGGCTGCGGAGTCGCCTGCACCGTATTGCGCAGCGGCCCGGCCATGTTGCGCGTCACCACACCCGTCACCAGCAATGCATCTGCATGTCGGGGGGAGGCGACCAGCCTGGCCCCGAACCGCTCGCCGTCATACACCGGGCCGAACACACCCGAGATCTCCACCTCGCACCCATTGCACGACCCCGCGTCCACGTGGCGAATCTGCAGCGAACCCCGCACCCCGGTCGGCGGTTCCGAGGCGGGTTCGGCAGCCCCGTCTATGGGCTCCACCACGCGACCGGTCCGAAACACCTTGCTGACCCATCCCCACACCGCGGCTATCCTCCGCCCCTCATCGGACCGGACCTCGATCGAATGACCAATCATCCCCCTTCTCAGGCCCTTTCGGCTTGCCGCGACCCGCATGATGCAAGCCACTGAGAATCCGGCTTTCCCTTCGCCTCCAACCGGGGAACTAACCGGAGGACACGACCGGAAGCGACCGACGACACCTTAATTGCTAACATTCGAAACTAACAAATCAGATGTGAGGCACGGGGCGAGGCGGATTCGCACTAACCTGCAAACGGGGCATCATCCCGCCTCCGGGAGGGCCGTCCGATAGGGTCCTGAACTGCACGAAACACCACCGACAGGAGCATTCCGAATGTGGTTGCTGACGGAGCGGCGTCACGCCGCCACGGTGGCGACTCTTGGAATGGTATTCGTCTGCTCTACATGGTTTTTCGGTTTGGTGTTCGTTGCGCGCCTCGCATTCCCGGTGCCCGACCCTGCTGCCCCGTCCGAAGAGATCGTGCAGTTCTATGTCGAGCATCAGGCTCAGATCCTGATCGCCTGTTTTGCCATCCTGTGCGGAACCGCAACGCTGGGCGCGTGGGGCGCCGTCATCGCCGCGATGACACGGCGAGCGGAATCCGGGTTGCCCATCTGGACCTACACACAGATCGCCTGCGTGGCGTTCGCTGTCTTCGACCTCAGCATGGCCGCGATGTTCTGGGCGCTGGCCGCCTACCGGGCAGGAGAGCATCACGCCGACATCACGCAGATGCTCAACGACGTCGCATGGTTCTTCGCGCTGATTCCCTTTCAGCCGTACACCATCTGGCTGATCGCCATCGCCGTGCCGATTCTGCGCGCGAAACCGGAAGACGCGCCACTTCCGCGATGGTCGGCCTACCTGTCCCTGCTGGCGGGCTTCGTGTTCGTGCTGGACGGCCTGATGATGTTCTTCAAGTCGGGACCGCTCGCCTACAACGGGTTCCTCGCGTTCTATGTCCCCTACATCGTGTTCGGTTGGTGGATCGTGGGCATGACGGCCGCGGTCCTGCAGGGGTTGCGGGCATTCTCGCGCGGTGGGGACTTCGAAAAGGCTCCGTCGCATGCGTAAGACCGACGTATCAGAGCCTGTGCCCGCAACCAGCCCGGGCGTAGCAACAAGAACCTCGCGGACCGGTCCGGAACGCGCAGCGCACATCCCCGGCGAACCGGCGCTGTGGGTGTTCCTGTTGGGCGACATGACGCTGTTCGCAATGTTGTTCGGCGTGATCGGCTACTACCGGTCAACCGAATCCGAGATGTTCGTCGCCTCCCAGGGCATGCTGAACCAGGCACTGGGCGTGTTGAACACGGTTCTGCTGCTGACCGGATCCCTCGTTGTGGCGCTCGCAGTGCAAGCGGCTCGTCGCGGCTCGGACCGCTCCGCGCAGCGCTACCTGCTGGCCGGCTTGTCGACCGGCGTGGGGTTCTGCGCGGTGAAGTGGTTCGAGTATTCGGTGAAGGTCGGAGCGGGCATCACGCCGACGACAAACAGTTTCTTCACGTGCTACTTCGTGTTCACCGGTCTTCATCTCTTCCATGTCGTCATCGGGACAGCGGTTCTCGCATTGATGTGGCTTCGAGTCCGCCGGCGAGATCACCCCGACACTTCGATGGGTTTCATCGAAGGCGGCGCATGCTATTGGCACTTGGTCGATCTGCTCTGGATCGTTCTCTTCGCGCTCCTGTATCTGGCCTGACCTCAAAGGAAGACACGGTTTCAACGACGATGCGACCGCTCGATCGGCAGTCTCGAGGCACATTCGTGGTGTGGGTCATTCTGATCGTCACCATCGCGGTGTCGCTGCTGCTCGGCGGCGACCGCGGCTCCTCAGCTGCCGGCGCATTGATAGTGATCGTCGCCTTCGTCAAGGTGTGGTTGATCGGCAACTACTTCATGGAGTTGAACCGAGCGCCCAAACTGCTCCAAGGTGGGTTCGCCGCATACGTCGTGGGCACCTGCGCGGCGCTGATCCTCGCCTTCTACCGCTGGTGAGGCGTACGTTTCGGCTGTTCTTGCTCTGGCGGGGCTAGAAGCCGTGGGACACTGAAAGCCATGGCAGACCCCGTACACGACACCGTGGTGGTGGGGGCCGGATTCGCCGGGCTGACCGCAGCTCGTGACCTGACCCGTCTCGGCTACGACGTCCGCGTCCTGGAAGGCCGCGACCGAGTGGGAGGCCGGTCGGCCACCGCGACGGTCGCCGGAATTCCGGTCGACCTCGGCGCGACCTTCGTCGGACCCACCCAGGACGCCGTCACCAAGCTCGCCGCGGACCTGGGATGCGAAACAGAGCCGACCTACTGCCACGGTCGCAACCTGATCCGATGGCAGGGGCGGGTCCGGTCCTACCGCAGCACGATTCCGCGGCTTTCGATCCTCGAGCTGCTGGACGTGTCGCGCATTCAGTGGAGTTTCGATCGGATCAGCCGGCAGGTCCCGGTGCATCAGCCGTGGACGGCCCCCACCGCGCATCGACTCGACTCGATCTCGCTGGAGCAGTGGCTGCGTTCGGTGCGTGCCGGCGCGTCGACCCGGCGACTGATGGCGATCATGTCGCGGGTGAGCTGGGGTTGTGAACCCGAGGCGGTGTCGATGCTGCACGCGGTGCGGTATGTGAAGGCCGCCGGCGGCCTGGGCAGCATGCTCGACGTCGAGGGTGGAGCCCAACAGGACCGCTTCCCGGCCGGAACCCAGCAGATCGCGGTGCGAATCGCCGAGGAGCTCGGGGACGGTGTTTCGCTCAACGCGCCGGTGCGCCGCATCGCACGCCACGCCGACGGAACCCTCACCGTCACCGCGGGCCGGGACACGCTTACCGCCCGGGCGGTCATCGTGGCGATCCCGCCAGCACACCGGGCCGGCATCGAGTTCGATCCCCAGCTGCCGGCCGAGCACGCCGACCTTGCCGACAATTGGCCTCAGGGGGCGCTCAGCAAGGCCTACGCCGCCTACAACGAACCCTTCTGGCGGGCCGACGGCTGTTCCGGCGAAGCATTGTCCGACGACGGCCCGGTGTTCATCACTTTCGACGTGAGCCCCGGCGGCCACGGTCCCGGCATACTGCTGGGGTTCACCGATTCACGCACCTTCGACCCACTGACACCCACCGAACGCCGCCAACGGGCACTCGAAGGTTTCGCCGCGCTGTTCGGCGAGGCTGCCCGAGACCCGATCGACTACATCGACCACTGTTGGGGCAACGAGGATTTCGCCCCCGGCGGACCGACTGCGGCGGTGCCGCCGGGATCCTGGACCGCCTACGGACCGTGGCTGCGTGAGCCTGTTGACGGGATTCATTGGGCGGGAACGGAAACCGCTGACGAGTGGACCGGATTCCTCGACGGCGCGGTGCGTTCCGGACAGCGGGCCGCGAGCGAGGTGCACCGCCGGCTGTCGTCGACCTAAGAGGTAGCCCGTACCGCGGTCGCCGACTCGAACAGCAGGCGCAGATGGTGGTTGACCTCTTGCGGGCGCTCCAGAATCGCGCAATGGCCGCCGGGCAACTCGACGAAAGCAGCCAGGTTGGGCGCGGCTTCGGCAATGTGGCGCGACGAGGAGATCGGCAGCAGTTTGTCCTTGCGGCTGCCGATGACCAGCGTGGGCACGGTGAGGTTCGTCAGCCCGATGTGCCTGGGCCCCATCGTGTCGACCAGCGTCCTGACCCAGCCACCCCGGCCTGCGGCCGGTGTCGAGATGAACAGGTCGTAGACGAACTTCGAGATCGCCGGGTCCGCATCGCGACCCACCGCCAGCGCCGAGATGAACAGCCGGCCGGGCCGGTCAACCGCGCGCACTATCGGTGCTGCCCCGAAGGTCTTGAGCAGCGTGCCCGCAGCGCGGACGCGGTGGTCGACCAGCCCCGTGGGCACCTGAATAAACTGCACATTGCGCAGAAGTTCGCCAGTGGTGGTGTTGATCAAAGCGACCGCGGCCGCTCGCTGGGCCACCCGCTCCGGATACCGCTCCGCCCATGACGTGATGGCTATGCCGCCCATCGAGTGTCCGGCCACAAGCGCGCGCTCACCGGGCGCCAGGGTGGCTTCCAGGACCGAGTCGAGGTCGGCGGCGAGGTGGTCGAGGCTGTAGTGCCGACGTCCCCGGGGCGCGCTGCTGCGCCCGTGGCCGCGGTGATCGTAGGCGATGACGCGGTACTCACCGGCCAGCTCCGCGATCTGGTGGGCCCAGATCCGAAGTGCACAGGTGATGCCGTGGGCCAGCACGATCGGCGGAGCACCTTCCGGGCCGAAGACCTCGGCGTGCAGTCGAGTGCCATCGGTCGATCTGACCTGGAGCACTCGGCCCGGAGGCATCTTGGCAACCGCAGCGAAGTCCGGGGCTCGAGAACCGTTGCGTTCCCCACGTGTCATTGGTCGCTCCGATCAGTGCGGCGCCGCTGCCGTACAAACAAGCTTAGCCAAGCTATCGGGGATCGGTGGCCAGAACCGGCTTGACGACCTGACCCGCCTGCGCCGCCGCCCAGGCCAGCGGGAAGTCGTCGAACCGGTACGTGGTGACCAGCTTGTCCAGCGGGAGTTCGCCCCGCCTCCAGAGCTCGACGAGGTGCGGAACGAAGGTCTTCGGATTGCTCTCGCCCATCACGACGCCCCGTACCGCAAGCCCCCGGCCCATGATCCGATCGACCGGCAGCGCCGCGGTAGGCGCACCCAAACCGACGATCGCCAGCGTGCCCCGGGATCGCAGCGCAGACACTGCGGTGGCCAGCACCTCAGGAATCGCGGTGGTGTCGACGGCGGCATGAGCGCCGCCACCGGTGAGGTCCCGAATGGCGGCCGCCGGGTCGATGCTGCGCGGATCCACGGTGGCCGTTGCCCCGAGTTCGGCGGCCAGCGTCCGCCGTTCGGCGACGGGATCGACAGCGACGATGGCGCCGCAGCCGGCGATCCGGGCTCCCATCACCGCCGAAAGACCCACTGCGCCGACACCGAAGACTGCGACGCCATCGCCGGGTCGCGGCGTCAGACAGTTGAGCACCGTGCCGACTCCGGTCTGCACGCTGCAGCCCAGGGGCGCGGCCAGCCCGGGTTCGATGGCGGCGCTGACGGCAACGGCATTCCGTTGCCGCACAAGGGCGTAGGTGGCGAAGCTGGATTGGCCGCAGAATCCACCGACAATCGGCTGGCCGCGCAGGCGGAACGCACTCGCGTCATCGCCTCCGTCGCCGCGCATGTTGAGCTTCTGGGAGAGTTCGCAGTAGGCGGGTTGCCCGCACAGGCAGAAATCACACTGCCCGCAACTGGCGAAACTCAGCACAACCTGTTCACCGACCCGGAGGTCACAGCAGGGCCCGACGGCCGCCACTGTGCCCGCCGCTTCATGTCCGAAAACCATCGGCAGTCGGTGCGTCGGCCAGCGCGCCGCCATGGTGACGTCGGTGTGGCAGATGCCGACCGCGGCGACGCGCACCAGCGCTTCGTCGGCAACGGGTTCGCGAATCTGCACGTCGGTCAACTGAGGGTCGGCTCCGGCCTCCAGCAGGACCACGGCGCGGGCGGCGCGCATTCGGGAATGTTAAATGGATTCTTCGAGTGAGAAAAGAGAGAAACGCAGCGAAAGGACGGGGATGCGCGCGATACAGATAGCCCGGCTCGACGGTCCGGAAGCGGTGGAGATCGTCGAACTCGACGAACCCCGTGGCACCAGCGACGTCGTCGTGGACGTTCATGCTGCCGGAGTGGCGTTTCCCGATGTCTTGATGGCCCGCGGTCTCTATCAGTACAAGCCGGATCTGCCGTTCGTTCCCGGCGCCGAGGTCGCAGGCGTTGTGCGCAACGCGCCGAAGGATGCCCATGTCAGCGCGGGCGATCGAGTCGCCGGGTTGACCATGTTGTCAGGCGGAATGGCCGAAGTTGTGGCGCTGCCCGCGGATCGGGTGTTCCGATTGCCCGACGCGGTGTCCTTCGAAGCCGGCGCCGGCTTGCTGTTCAACGATCTGACCGTGCATTGCGCGCTGCGGACCCGCGCCAAGTTGTCCGCCGGTGAGACCGTGCTAGTGCACGGCGCAGCCGGTGGAGTCGGCACTTCGGCGCTGCGGCTCGCACCTGGCTTCGGTGCGGCACGCACCATCGCCGTGGTGAGCACCGAGGAGAAGATCGCCGTCGCCGAGGCGGCCGGCGCTTCCGAGGTCGTGCTCGCCGGAGGCTTCAAGGACGCGGTCGCCGAACTTACCGGGGGCCGCGGCGTGGACGTCATCGTGGACCCGGTCGGCGGAGATCGGTTCACCGACTCGTTGCGTTCGCTGGCACCCGGCGGGCGTCTGCTGGTGATCGGGTTCACCGGCGGAGAGATCCCAACGGTCAAGGTGAACCGCTTGTTGCTGAACAACGTGGCCGTGGTCGGCTGCGGTTGGGGAGGTTGGGCGCTGTCGCATCCCGGCTATCTACAAGAACAATGGGCGGAACTGGAGCCGCTGCTGGCCGATGGCGCGGTGCCGGCACCGAAACCGGCGATCTACCCGCTCGAGAAGGCCGCCGAAGCGATTGCCTCACTTGAGAACAGGACCGCCAAAGGCAAGGTGGTCTTGCGGCTGCGCTGAACCTCAGAGCATCGAGTCGGCTCGGGCCCGGTGATCGTCGCGCAACGTGATCATCCGCCGCCTCCGGGCAGCCACCAGGTATCCGGCGTCCCCCAGGGCCAAGTTGTAGGTGTCGTCGTTGAATCCGCCGGCACGCAGCAGCGTGACAGCCCGCTGCGAGACGCCACCCTGAGCTATGCCGAAGTGGCCCATCAGCTCCTTGACCTGCATGCGGCCGTATCGGTGATGGAACAGGTCGTTGGCCTTGCCGATTATCCAGACCACCGCGGCGGCAGCGGTCTCCGCTCGGGCCTTGCGCCGGAAGACCCCAGGTCCCCGGCTCGCGATGCGGGCGAGCAACCGCCGGCAGGCGGTACGGTGCTCGACGTCGAGAACCTCGGCGCAGCAGCGGTCAACGAGGGCAAGGACTTCTGCGACTCGCTCCGCCACATCGGCGGGCACGCCCTCCCACCGAAACGTCTCATCGGGAAGCGGCTCATCGTCGAGCCCGTCCAAACAAGATTGGCCTCCGACCTCCTCGGCGAGGGATTCGAGCAGCACCTGGGAGAAGTCGATGCCGAGCGAGTTCAGCAGCGCATCCGGCCCCTGGGGCCCGGACCCTCGAATGGCCTCCTGATAGCGGGGTTCCCAGTCGTCGATGGCTGACAGGGTCTCATCGGTCAAGCCATCGCGCACACCGCTTCGCAGGTGTGCGAAGCGAATGAAGGCCCGCAGCAGCTCAGGCGCCTTGGCCAAGTAGTCCGCGGGCGCGATGATCTTTCGCGGAATCCAATCGTAGAGAAGGATTTCCACCCTGACCGGACTCCACAGCAGCGGGTCACCGGGACCGTAGTCGGTTGCATACCACAGCAGCGAATCGAGCATCTCGCGGTGATCGCCGGTGTCGAGCCCGGATCCGTAGTTGGAGCCGAAGAAGCCTTCCGCGAGATCAGTCAGCGCGTCCGAATCCCATTCTGGGCGTTGATATCCGGTGCCTCCATCAGGCAGATCCCGAACGGACCATTCGACGAGCGCGCGGCACGCGGGCCAGGTCTCGGTCTCCACAGGCGGATAGGTGATCGCAGCCAGTTCGATCGCCGCCTCAACCCAGGCCCGGGCATCGGCCAGGCTGATGTCGTCGTAGCCCACGTCGGGGTCGTCCGTCGCCTTCCGCAGTTCGGCAAGGATCTCGTCGATCGGCACCGGAACCACGAACGCGTCTTTGACCAACGTGCCGAGGTTGTGGTCGATATAGACCACACAGGTCAGTTCGTCCCCGTCCGGCAGACGCACGCCGAGGATGATGTCGTCACCGTCACCCAGAACGTGACTCATCCGCAACGCCCGATAGGTCGACGCGTCCGAGAGGCTGACCAGCCAGCTCGGCCGTGTCTCCGGCCGCATACCGAGTTCACGCCGAATCCGTGCCCGCAACAGCGCGTCCTCGCCGTCGGCCATCGCGGCGACCACACTGAGCAGTGCCGACGTCTCCGCGTTGGGAACCTCGATGAATGTTCCCACCAACTCCTCGCGCGGCGGCGCTTTGGGAGCCCCGCCCGCACCCCTGGCGAACGGATCTGCGCCACGCTTGTCGGTGATGTACAGAATCATGCTGCCGAACATCAGCAGGCTCAACGGGTGAGGATCGTCGAGCGCTCTCCGCACGTCCCTGAGCAGATCGCTCTCAGCGGCCTCGGCCTGAAGTTCAGGGCGTGCCCGCCGCGCCGAGCGCCGCTTCTTCGGCTTCGTGTCGCGAGTTCCGCGCTTCCTGGACACCCGCACCACGTTAGCGTCCATCCGGGACACGCGGATGGTTGTGATTGATCACCGGCGAGGACAGCGCCACGCCTTCGCGATACCCGGGTTCACCGTCGAGCGCGGGCCGTCGTGCGCCAAAAACCAGATCCCGCTGCTCGATCGACCTTATGCTGCGGTTTGGCCCGATCGGGCAGAAACGACTAGGAGAGGCCGGTGCAGAGGTGGCGAATTCTGCAGGTGAGCACGGTCCTGGCAGCCATTCCAGTGACACCGACCAGATTCTCGACGCGATAACCGACTACGGCATCTTGAAGCTCGACCTCGCAGGGAACGTCGCCTACTGGAGCGCCGGAGCCCAGGCGCTGCTGGGCTATTCAGCAGCTGAAGTGATCGGTCAACCCATGACCATGCTCTACACCGATGAGGACCGGGCCAACGGCACCGCCGATCGGGAGCTGACCGTGGCGCGGGAGGGCGGTCGCTGCGAGTTCGAGGGCTGGAGGGTACGTAAGGACGGGCACCGTGTCCGGGCGGGGGTAGTGGTCACCCCGATCCGCGACAACGCCGGCGCGATCACCGGCTACGCGAAAGTGCTGCGAGATTATGCTGCCGAGCAGCAGAAGGCGGCCAGTACCTTCCACGGCCTGTTGGAGTCGGCCCCGGACGCCCTGATCATCGTCGGCGCTGACGGGCGCATCGTGCTCGCCAACGCCCAAACGGATCGGATGTTCGGCTACCGACGTGAGGACCTCGTTGGCAAAAATGTCGAGATGCTCTTGCCGCCCCGGTTTCGAGGCAGGCACGTTCAGCACCGCACGGACTACTTCGCCGAACCGTCAGTGCGCCGGATGGGTCTCAACATGGAGTTGTTCGGGTTGCATCGAGACGGCACCGAGTTCCCGGTCGACGTCAGCCTGAGCCCACTGCGCCTCGAGGGCGAGTTCGTCGTTTCGGCCGCGATTCGCGACGTCACCGAGCGCAAGGAGTACGAGCAGCGACTGCGACGCCAGCACGAAGAGATCATGGAGCTGTCCACTCCGGTGATCCAGGTGTGGGACAAGGTGCTGACCCTCCCGCTGATCGGCACGCTCGACTCCATGCGGGCCGCGAGACTCACCGAAGGCCTCCTGACCAGGATCGGCGAGACACAGGCCGAAGTCGTCATCTTCGATATCAGCGGTGTGCCGACGATCGACACCATGGTGGCGCAGCATCTACTGCGCACCGTGCAGGCCGCGGCGCTGATGGGAACATCGAGCATCATGTGCGGCGTGCGGCCCGAGACGGCGCAATCAATGGTCCATCTCGGAATCGACGTGGGCCCGTTGCTCTCGCGCGGCACGTTGCAGGACGCCTTGCAGCTCGCCCTGTCGCTACTGTCCGAGCGAGAACAGGCCGCCCGGGAAGTCGGCGAGACGCTGGGACGGATCGGGCCGACATGAGCGGCGAGATCGTCCCGCTGATGCAGATCAAGGACACTTTGTTGGTGACGCTGCAGGGTGACCTCGATGACGCCACGGTGATCCGGATCGAGGAGCGGCTGACCCAGGAGGTGGCACGCACCCGCGTGACGGGCACGCTGATAGACGTCAGTGCACTGGAGGTGGTCGACTCGTTCATCGCCCGGGTGTTGGCCCGCGTCGTAGCCATGATCCGGCTGCTCGGGGCGGAGGCTGCCGTTGTCGGTATCCAGCCGGCAGTGGCCATCACGCTCGTCGAACTGGGCGTTCCCATGGGACATCTGGACACCGCACTCAACGCAGAGCAAGGCCTGGCCCTGCTCGACCGACTGCGCCGCGGCGGGACCCGAGCCAACTGACATGGTTCCGGTCACCGATGAGGTCATCGATCACGACGTTGTCGTGATCAGCGACGAAGCTGATCTGATCACGGTGCGCCAAGCGCTCAGGGCCCATGCGCGTTCGGCCGGGCTGAGCCTGGTCGAGGAGACCAAGTTCATCACCGCGGGCAGCGAACTGGCCCGCAACATCGTGGTCCATGCCACCGGCGGCCGCGGCGAGGTTCGGGTCGAGCAGCTCGACGGCGGTCGCCGCCGCGGCGTGCGCGCCGTGTTCGTCGACGAGGGTCCGGGGATCGGGGACCTCGATGCGGCGCTTACCGACGGGTTCAGCACTGCGGGCAGCATGGGCCTGGGTTTGCCCGGCGCTCGGCGCCTGGTCGATGAGATGACCATCGACTCGGCCAGCGGTGCGGGGACCACCGTGGAGATCACGAAGTGGCGACGTTGAGCGATCTGGAGCACAGCCGGCATCCGATCAATGCGTCCGAGGACGTCGGTGCGCTGCGCCGCGCTGCCGCGAAGCTGGCCGCCAGTCAGGGGGGTGTTCGATCCGGCGAGGCGGAACTGGTCGCCACCGAGCTGGGCACCAACCTGCTCAAGCATGCCTCGCCCGGAGGGTACGTGTTGTGCCGGCGCATCACGAACGGAATCGAGTTCCTGTCGGTCGACACAGGCTCGGCAACCGCGGCGCCCCGGCTGGCCGGCGCCGGGTTGTCGGCGGGGTTGGCCGGTATCCGGCGGATGGCCACGGACTACGACTACTACTCGAGTTCGGCCGGCACCATCGTCCTCGCCCGGCTCGGCGGGGGCCGGCCGCAGCAGGAGGCCCGATGGAGCTTCGGTGGGGTGAACGTCCCGATGGGTGGCACCGGCCCGTCCGGGGACGCCTGGGTGGTGGCCGCGGACCACGGGGCGGCGAGTTTCCTGATCGACGGTCTCGGACACGGCGAGGAGGCGGCCGTCGCCGCACGGGCCGCTGTCGAGTTGTTCAAACAACGACCCGTCACCGATCCGGCGAAGTTCTTGGCCGAGGCAAACGCCGCCCTCATCGGGACCCGTGGAGGCGTGGCGGCGGCGTGTGTGATCGACCCAGACGCGGGCCAGCTCAGCTTCGCCGGTATCGGCAACATCACCTGCCAGGTCATCTCCGGCGAGGCCAGACAACATCTGATCAGCCGCCCCGGAACGATCGGCACACAGCTGACCCTGCCCAGAATCCCGGTCCGCCATCACCGCTGGTCACCCGGAACGATGCTGGTCATGAACTCCGATGGAATCAGCGACGGATGGAGCCCACGGGCCTATCCCGGTCTGCTCGGACACGATTCCACCGTCATCGCGGCCGCGCTGCACCGTGATTTCACCAGGTCAAGCGACGATGCGGCCGTCCTGGTCGTGCGGGACCTGAGCTGATGTCCGTGCCGGAAACTCCCGCGCCCAAGACGTTGGCCGGTGCCCTCGAGCTGCTACGCCAACGCGATCAGGAACTGCGCCTCAGCGGCCAGCGACTGGCCCAGGCCCGCCAGGAACTCGAAGACACCAACCGCGGCCTGATCGCCCTACACACGGAACTCCAGGCTGCCCAGCGGGCCGAGGCCCGACTAGCCGCAGTGGTGCAATCCTCCGACGACGCCATCATCTCCATGTCACCGGACTGCGTCATTCAGACGTGGAACCCTGGAGCGGACCGCCTGCTCGGCCATCCCGAGCGCCGGATCATCGGTCAACCCGTACAGACCCTGATGCCTGCCGAATCCCGGAATCTCTTCGAACAGGCGTTGCAGCAGATCCGCAGCGGTGAGCACCCCAGGCCTTACGACACCCAGTGGCGCCACGCGAACGGGACTCTCATCGATGTGGCCGTCAACGTCTTCACCCTCCGCGACACCAGCGTCGACCTTGCCGGATTCTCGGTGATAGCCCGAGACATCACCACACGGGTCGCAGCACAGCGGCAGTTGGAGCGGTTGGCCCACTTCGACGTGCTCACCGGGTTGATGAACCGCGCCGAATCGTTCGCGCGTCTGGAGGCCGCGCTCGAACATCCCCGAACGCCGGGACCACACCTGGGTCTGTTGTTCTGTGACGTCGACCATTTCAAGACCATCAACGACACCTGGGGACACGCGGTGGGAGACGTGGTGCTGGCGACCCTGTCGAGACGCTTCTGCGACTGCGTACGTCGCGGCGACACGGTTGGCCGGACGGGAGGCGACGAGATGTTGGTGGTGCTACCCGGCGTCCACAACATCGACGAAGTGGCCCGGATCGGCGAGAAGATACGGCGGCGGGCGGCCGAACCGATCCATCACGACGGCCAGAGCATCCGTACCACCGTGAGCATCGGCGCCACCATCGCGACTCCCGGCGAATCGGTGCTGACCTTGACCGCGCGCGCCGACGCCGCCATGTACCAGGCGAAGCGGACCGGCCGCAACACCGTCACCCGCATCTGAGCTATCGGGCCGATTCGGGCCGGCCGTCTGTTGTGTCGCAACGATTCTGGTGTTCCTGCAGCGCGGCCAGCGCTCGGTGCTCCTGCTCGTCCGCGATCTGAGCGAGCCGCTCACGTTCGTCTGAGGAGTCGGCGCTCAGCAGGCTGCCCGAGCCGGGCTGGCCGGCCGCACCGAGCTTGTTCATCCGTTTGGGCACCGACGCACCCTGGTACTGCAACGGAGTCGGATGGCCGTCACCGTCGACGGGCCCCAGGGGCTGATGCACTTCGATGTAAGAGCCGTGCGGGAGCCGTTTGATGATCCCGGTCTCCACGCCGTGCTCGAGCACGGCGCGGTCGCTGCGCTGCAGCGCGATACACCACCGGTAGGTCACGAAGTAGACGATCGCCGGCAGCACCACCATGCCGATGCGACCGATCCAGGTCGTCGCATTGAGCGAAACGTCGAACTTGAGGGCGATGATGTCGTTCATCCCACTCAGCGTCAGAACCATGTAGAACGCGATCGCCGCCGCCCCGACAGCGGTGCGCACCGGCACATCGCGGGGTCGCTGCAGCAGGTTGTGGTGTGCGTCGTCGCCGGTGAGCTTCTTCTCGATCCACGGGTAGAGGATGAGCAGTGCGAAGAC
This sequence comes from uncultured Mycobacterium sp., assembly GCA_964513475.1. GTDB lineage: Bacteria > Actinomycetota > Actinomycetes > Mycobacteriales > Mycobacteriaceae > Mycobacterium. The sequence goes on from CAZEMS010000020.1 coordinate 61,420, forward strand.
CACACCCATGATCAGCGCCACCCAGAACGCCGCGGGCACGGTGTGGCCCCAGAAGTACAGCTCCCAGTCCGGCCACACCCGGGCCAGGCCCTCGGTCCACATCAGATAGAAATCCGGCTGCGAACCGGCCGACACCTGCGCCGGGTTGTACGGGCCGAGCAGCCAGATCGGGTTGATCTGCAGCAACCCGCCCATCAGCCCCAGAACACCTGTCACCACCGCGAAGAACCCACCGGATTTGACCGCGAACACCGGCATCACGCGGACCCCGACCACGTTGTGCTCGGTGCGTCCCGGGCCGGGGAACTGGGTGTGCTTCTGAAACCACACCAGCGCCAGATGGATCCCGATCAGCGCCACAAAGATCGCGGGGAAGATCAAAATGTGGATGGTGTACATGCGCGGGATGATGATCTCCCCGGGGAAATCGCCGTTGAACAGCGCCCAGTGCATCCAGGTGCCGATCACCGGGATGCTCATGGTGATAGACGACAGTGCGATCCGCAGGCCGGTGCCCGACAACAGATCATCGGGCAGCGAGTAGCCGAAGTAGCCCTCGAACATGGTCAGAATCAACAGCACCGACCCGATCACCCAGTTGATTTCCCGGGGCCGGCGAAATGCACCGGTGAAAAAGACCCGAGCCAGGTGCACCATGATCGAGGCGGCGAACAACAGCGCCGCCCAATGGTGGACCTGCCGGACGAACAGCCCGCCGCGCACCTCGAAACTGATATGCAGTGTCGATTCGTACGCCTTGGACATCTGCACGCCGCGCAGCGGCTGGTACACCCCGTCATAGGTGACTTCGGCCATCGACGGGTCGAAGAACAACGTCAGATAGACGCCCGTGATCACCAGGACGATGAAGCTGTAGAGGGCAATCTCGCCCAGCAGGAACGACCAGTGCGTGGGGAATACCTTGTTCAGCTGGCGGCGCAGCGCGGCAGCCGGGTGATAACGCGAGTCGATTGCGTCACCCTGTTCGGCGATAAGCGCATCAAGTCTCGGACTCAAGAACGACCCTTCTCCCCTTCTCCCGTGACCCCGATATTTCCAGAAGTGTTGACAACAGGCATGGAAATGGCCGCGGGAGAGACTCGATTCCTGTATCGGATCCGCTGAGGCTCCGGCGCCAGCAGCCGCTTCCCGAACGGTGGTATCTAGTCAAAAGAGATGCGCCGCAACGCAGTCGACCACTTCCTCCACGGCGATATCACCAACCCCGCCAGCTGCGCTTGACCCGCCCGCGCCAGAAACCCACCGAAAACCCAACGCACGAAGCGGTCCGGCCGAGCGTCGACGTCCTTGGCCTTGAGCGGGAACGGGAAACGCTTCAACGGAATCGCGGACCAACCATCAACCCAGCGAAGCCGTCATCTCCGGAACCCGGCCTTCACATCAGTGCCAACACCCGCCGATCGCGCGGCCGCTTCTCCCTCAACGTCCTTGTGCCGAGTCGCCGACGCGGTCGATCGCTTCGCGCAGGCGGTCGGCGAAAAGATCGAGATCGCCTTTGCAGGTTTCGATTTCGGTACGGCCGAGCAGCTTGACCAACCTCGTCGGCGTCTGAGCCAGAACGCACGGGAAGTCCCCGTTGGCGGCTTCAGCCTGCTTCGAATCGATTCGATTGCGGTACACGCCTTCGAAGGGCAGGCCGATGTCCCGCTTGCACTGCTTGAATTGCTGCTTCTCGGTGAGTCCGTCGTAGGTGAGTTCGCACAGCGCGCACTCGTCGTCTCCACCGCGCAGACGGTTCGCGACGTAGGCGAGTCCGCCCGCCAAGCTCATTTCGGCGTTCCATACGAGATACAACCGTTCGACCATGATGGCAGCCTAGCGCCGTCGCCCGAATCTGAGAACGATGATCCGAGGCCTGGCCGGGTTGGCCCCGGATCGCTACGCGGCAATGAAAATGGCTCCCGGAGAATTCTCCGGGAGCCATTTTCGCTAGTAGCGGGGACAGGATTCGAACCTGCGACCTCTGGGTTATGAGCCCAGCGAGCTACCGAGCTGCTCCACCCCGCGTCGGGTGAACGCCAGGTTACCGAACGTCGCGAGCCGAGCCAAATCGCGTGCGGCCCGCGACCTATCCGGCGCTGTCGAACTTCTTCATCGCGTCGTCGAGCTGCTGCAGGGCCTCGCCGTACTGAGCGAAGTCGCCGCTGCGCTGCGCTTCACGCACGCCGGCAAGGGCCGTCTCGACCTCCTGCAGCGCTGCGGCCTTGGCGCCGGACAGCTGCGTGGGCGCACCGCCGGTCGGGGGGACCGCCGTCGGCGGGCTCGGCCTCTCCGGAGCCCCTCCGGCCTGGTTCGCCGGAGGCGGCGTGCCGGCCGGTTGACTGTCGGTCTGAGGTCGCGTTTCCGGCGGCTGCTGACCACCCGGACCGGCCGGTGCCGGACCGGTCGCGGTGGCTGCCGCACCCGGGCCGAACAGGTCGGTGAGCGCGTCGCTGACCGTCGGCCCGTAGCCGACCTTGTCGTTGTACATCATCGCCACCCGGATCAGCCTCGGATACGTCGACGCGGCGTCGCTGGTGCCTGGCGAGGCGTAGACCGGTGCCACATACAGCAGGCCGCCGTCGGCAACCGGCAACGTCAACAGGTTGCCCCACCGGATCCGGTTCTGGCCGTCACGGCCGATCACGCCGAGGTCCTGGCTGACCGCGGTGTCCGTGCTGATCGCATTGAACGCCAGTTTGGGGCCGTTGACCTGAGTCGGAATGGTCAACACAGTGATCTTGCCGTAGGTCTCCGGGTCGGAACTGGCACTGATGAACGCGGCCAGGAAGTCGCGACGGAACCTGTTCATCGCGCTGGTCAACTGGAACGACGCCGATCTATCACCTTCAACGGCAAGGTTTTTGGCCACGATGTAGTAGGGCGGCTGATAACTGCTGGCCGTCGGGTTGGGATCGAGCGGAACGTCCCAGAAATCCGACGTCGAGAAGAACGTCACCGGATCGGAGACGTGGTACTTGGCCAGCAGTGCGCGCTGCACCTTGAACAGATCCTCCGGATAGCGCAAGTGCTCCTGCAACTCCGCTGAGATGTCGCTCTTGGGCTTCACCGTGCCGGGGAAGACCTTCATCCACGCCTGCAGCACCGGATCCTGCTCGTCCTGCGCATACAGGGTGACAGTGCCGTCGTAGGCGTCGACGGTGGCCTTGACCGAGTTGCGGATGTAGGACACCTGCTTGTCCGGCGCCAGCCGGTTGATCGCGACCTCGTTGGAGTCGGCGGTCGCCGACGACAGGGTCGTCAACTGCGAGTAGGGGTAGTTGTCCAGCGTGGTGTAGCCGTCCACGATCCACACGATGCGCTTGTCGACCATTGCCGGGTAGACGGCGGAGTCGGTGGTCAGCCAGGGCGCGGCGGCCTTGACCCGGTCGGCGGGGTCACGATTGAACAAGATCTTGCTGTTCTCGCCGATCACGTTGGAGAACAGGAAGTTTCGCTCGGCGAACTTGGCCGCGAAGACGCTTCGGGCGAGCCAGTTGCCGACCGGCACGCCCCCGCTGCCGGTGTAGGTGTAATTGCGGGTCTCGGTGCTGGTTTCGAAGTCGTACTCGCGGGGCGCCCCGTTCTCGCCGACGATCGCGTAGTCGGCGGGGGTGTTGGCGATCACCGGGCCGTAGTAGATGCGCGGCTGATCCAGCGGTGCCGGCCCCTGGTTGATGATTCCGTCCGGCCCCACCGCGTTGACGAAGAACTCCGGGTAGCCGCCATTCTGGTTGGGGTCATTGGCAACTCCGCGCACCGTGTTGGCCGGCGAGGCAATGAAGCCGTTGCCGTGCGTATAGACCGTGTGCCGGTTGATCCAGTTCTGCTGATTGTCGATCAGCCGGTCGGGATTGAGCTCGCGGGCAGCCACCACGAAATCGCGCAGGTTCCCGTCCGGATCGACGTAGCGGTCCATGTTGAGGTGCTCGGGAAAGTAGTAGAAGTTCTTTCCCTGCTGGAACTGGGTAAACGCCGGGCTGACGATGGTCGGGTCGAGCACCCGGATGTTCGAGGTGGTCGCCCGGTCCGCGGCGACCTGCTGCGCGGTCGCCGGCTCGTCGCCACTGTAGTTGCGGTAGGTGACCTCTTCCTCGGTCAACCCGTAGGCATCCCGGGTCGCGGTGATGCTGCGACTGATGTACTCGCTTTCTTTCTGTGCCGCGTTGGGCTTGACGCTGAACTGCTCGACGATCAGGGGCCATCCTGCGCCGACGATCAGCGAACTCAGCAGCAGCAGAACCACGCCGATCGCCGGAATCCGCAGGTCGCGCAGGAAGATCGCGGAGAACACCGCCGCCGCACAGATCAGCGCAATCGCCAGCAGGATCAGCTTGGCCGGCAGCACGGCGTTGATGTCGGTGTAGCCGGCGCCGGTGAACGGCTTTCCGCCGCGGGTGTTGCTGAGCAGTTCGTAGCGGTCCAGCCAGTAGGCCAGCGCCTTGAGCAGCACGAACGTTCCGGCCAGGGAGATCAGTTGGATGCGTGCCGCCTTGGTCACCACGCCGGCACGGCCAGCGAGCCTGATTCCGCCGAACAGGTAATGCCCCAGCAGGTTGGCGACGAACGCCAAGAACACCGCGACGAACAGGTAGCTCAGCACCAACCGGTAGAAGGGCAGGTCGAACGCGTAGAAGCCGAGATCCCTACCGAACTGCGGGTCGGTGATACCGAAGGAGCCACCGTGCAGGAACAACTGGATGCGTGGCCAGTAGCTCTGGGCCACGATGCCGGCCAGGATCCCGATGAACGCCGGGATGCCGATGCCGACCAACCGCATCCGGGTCATCACCGCCGCGCGGTACCGCGCAACCGGATCATTCGCCCCGTTGGTGGGCACGAACACCGGACGGGTGCGGTAGGCCAGCGCCAGGGCGGCGAACACCACAGACCCGACGAAGAGCGTCGCGAGCATAAAGACGATCAGTCGGGTCCACAGGACGGTGGTGAACACCGATCGGTAGCCCATCTCGCCGAACCACAGCCAGTTGACATAGGCATCGATCAGGCGCGGACCGATCAACAACAACAGTACCACGGTCAGTGCGACCACGATCAGAATCCGGCTACGTCGGGTCAGCGTCGGCATCTTCGCCGCAGGCCGCATCGCCACTCGTCTACTCCAGTCTCAGATAGGCACGTCAGATCTCGACGTGGCCAACTCTACGCATTGCCCGAACACCCCGAGTCGGACGCTCACTCAGCAGCGTGGTGGTTCGTCCCCGGCAGAAATCGCGGTCAAGGCGTCCACCGCCTCGCGCAGGTCGCTGACCTTCACCAATTCCAACCCGTCCTGCGGAGCTGACTTCGCCTCTGCGCAGTTGTCGGCTGGCACCAGGAACACGGTGGCACCGGCTTCCCGTGCGGCCAGCATCTTGTGCGTGATGCCCCCGATCGAGCCGATCTGGCCGTCGCCGGTGACGGTCCCGGTCCCGGCCACGAACTTCGCTCCGTTCAGATCCCCGGTGGTCAGCTTGTCGACGACGGCCAGGCTGAACATCAGGCCCGCCGAGGGTCCGCCGATGTTGGCGAGATTGAAATCGATGGTGAACGGTGCCCACGGCGCATCCAGCACGCTGATGCCGAGGTAGCCGTGCTCACGGTCAGGGTTGGCGCCCAGAACGATCTTCGCGATGCCGGCCGGAGCGTTCTTGCGCCGGTAGTCGATGACGACCTCTTCGCCGGGCCGGGTCTGCGCCATCAGCTTCTGGAACTGGTCGAGGTCGGCGACCGGGGTCCCGTTGACCGCGTCGATGGCGTCGCCCGCCTGCAGCTGGCCCGCCGACGGCCCGTCGTCGTTGACTCCTTCCACCGACACCGCCATCGGGTAGTCCAGAAAGTTCAGTGCCGCGTACTCGGCGCTGAACTCGGAGTTCCTGAAGTCCGTGCTGTTGGCCTCGTCGATCTCGTCCTTGGACTTGTCCGGCGGGTAGACCAGGTCGCGCGGGACCAGCTGCTCGCGTCCGGAAATCCACAGGACCAGCGCCTGGCCCAGGCTCAGCCCGTCGCGCTGGGAGACCGTGGTCATGTTCAGATGCCCGGACGTCGGATGTACCTCAGCACCCTCGATATCGACCACTTTCTTGCCGTCGACCTCGCCGAGGGTGTCGAATGTCGGTCCGGGCCCCAGCGAGACGAAGGGCACTCGCACCACCGCCAGCAGCACGCCGAAGGACACGATCGGCACCAGCGCTACCAGCAGCGTC
>CAZEMS010000021.1:0-51646 GCA_964513475.1 uncultured Mycobacterium sp.
GACCGGCCCCTGCCCGGGCATCGTGCCCGAGCGCACGGCAGGAATGCCGCGGTCGACGTCCAATGAACGCTGGCCCGCTGGCCCACCGCTAGCCTCGATTTCTCGCGCCGGTGAGTTACACACCCACGGCCCGCGGTAGGTGTCAGCAAAAACTGCTGCTACCCGCGCTGATTGCCCGGTCGCATCAGCCAATTCCCGAAACAGGCCCATCCCGGCGTGCGACACCACCCCACGGTGGTCCGCCGATACTTTCACCCGCCGCGCTGCCGCCATACTCTTCAATTGCGAAGTGCATTCCCGCTGGACGATCGAACCCTAAACGAGTCCGATTATCCCTTGCGGTACAGGCACTTTCGCGCATCAACCCCATCTGCACCGACATTCCACGAAGAGTTCGGGTCAGCCCTCGATCCCGCCGGCGCGGTCCTTCTGCGCGGTATCCAGCAGTTCGCGGGCGTGAGCGCGGCCGCTGTCGGACTCGCCCAGTCCGGCCAGCATGCGCGCCAGCTCGGCAATCCGTTCCTCGTGGTCGAGGCTGTGCACCCCGCTGGACTTGGCACGCCCGGCGCCGCTGTGCACGACCAGGTGAACGTCGCCGTAGGCGGCCACCTGCGGCAGGTGGGTGACGACGATGACCTGGTGGGTGCGGGCGAGCCGGGCCAGGCGCCGACCGATCTGCACCGCGGCGCGCCCACCCACCCCGGAATCGACCTCGTCGAACACCATGGTGGTGCCCTCCGCCGAGGTCGCAAGCACCACTTCCAACGCCAGCATGACGCGGGACAGTTCACCGCCGGAGGCGCTTTTGGCCAACGGAAGCACATCGGTGCCCTGGTGCGCGCCGAAGCCGAACTCCACGGCATCGACCCCGTGGCGACCGGCGTGCACAGCCGTTCCGTCCGGCAGCGTCAACGACGCGGCGTCGTCCGCCCTGGCTGTCAGCGGGCGCACCGAGACGCTGAACCGCGCGCCTGCCATCGCCAGATCCTTCAGTTCGGCCGTCACCGCCGCCGCCAGACCCGCAGCGGCTTTGGTTCGGGCCGTGGTCAGCTCTGCGGCCGCTGCGATCACCCGGGTCCGCAACTCGTCGACCCGGCGCTGCAGCCCGCCGAGTGCCTCCTCCGACACGTCGAGCTGCGCCAACCGTTCGCGTGACTCGACGGCCCAGTGCAGTACGCCGTCGATGTCGGCGGCGTATTTGCGGGTCAGCGCGCGCAACTCGCCTTGGCGGGCCAGCTTGGACTCCAGGGTGCTCGCGTCGCTGGGCAGGCCGGACAGGTAGTCGCCAAGTTCGGCGCAGACGTCGACGAGCACGGGCAGCGCTTCTGCGAGACGCCCGGCCAGCGTCCGCAGCGTCGCATCATCGGTGGCCTCCAGCGCCGCTTTCGCCCGCCCCACCCCGTCGAGTGCCGAGCTCGCGTCGGGCGCCGGATCGTCGAGCTCGCCGGTGAGGGTGGCCCGTGCCGTCCGGGCGGCATCGCGCAACGCATCTAGTTCGGAGAGCCGCCGGATGTCATCGACCAGCGCCACGTCCTCGCCGGGTTGCGGCGCCGCGGTGGCGATCTCGTCGAGCCCGAACCTGAGCCGGTCGGCCTCCTGAGCGAGCTCGCGGGCTCGCCGACGCCGGTCGGCGAGATCGTCCCGCGCGGACAGCCACTCGGCACGCGCGGCGAGGTACGCACCGAGTTGGGCCTGTACCTGGGCGAAGCGGTCCAGCGCGGCGCGCTGTTCGTCCGGACGCATCAGCCGCAGCTGGTCGTTCTGCCCGTGCAGGGCGAGCAGTTCGTCGGTGAACGTACTCAGCGACTTCGCGGGCACGCTACGGCCGCCTAGGTAAGCGCGTGAGGGGCCCTCACGGCTGACCGAGCGAGCGGCGATGACGCTGCCGTCCTCGTCACGCTCGGCGCCCGAGGCATCCAGGATCTCGTCGACGTGCGAGGCCACCTGGGCGTCGAGTTCTTTAGTGGTGAAACGTCCTTCGACGATGGCACGGTTGGCCCCGGAGCGGATCCGGGTGGCGTCGGCACGCCCGCCGCCAAGCAGATGCAGGCCGGTCACCACCATCGTCTTGCCGGTACCGGTCTCTCCGGTGAGCACGGTCAGCCCGCGGTCGAACTCGGCGGTCGCGGTGCTGATGGCGCCCAGCGACTCGATACGGATCTCGGCCAGCACCGGTTTCTACTGCCCCCGCCAACCCGTGACCGGCAGCCGGAATTTGCGCACCAGCCGGTCGGTGAACGGCGCACCGTCCAACCGCACCCATTTCAGCTGGGTGGCACAGCGGGTCACCTCCAGCCGGGCACCGGCCGGCACCGGCATCTCACGCCGCCCGTCGCAGAACACCATGGCGTCGTGGCCGCTCGCCTCGATCTCGATGGCGATAGCAGCGTCCGGACTGGTCACCATCGGCCGCGCGAACAGTGCGTGCGCGTTGTTCGGCACCACCAAGATGGCCTCCAGGTCGGGCCAGAGCAGCGGGCCGCCAGCGGAGAAGGCGTAGGCGGTGGATCCGGTCGGGGTGGACACCAGCACACCGTCGCAGCCGAACGCCGAAACCGGGCGCCCGTCGACCTCGACCAGCGCGCCGAGCACACCCAGCCGCGGACCCTTCTCCAGGCTGGCCTCGTTGAGCGCCCAGCCCCGGTTCACCACCTCGCCGTCCACGCGCACCACTACGTCGAGAGTCATGCGTTCCTCGACGCGGTAGTCGCGGTTGATGACGTGTTCGAGAACCGCGTCGATCGAGTCCGCTTCGGCTTCGGCGAGGAAGCCGATCCGGCCCAGGTTCACCCCCAGAACCGGGATCTCGACGTTGCGAGCCAGTTCGGCGGCGCGCAGGAAAGTGCCGTCGCCGCCGAGAACAAGGACGAGTTCGCAGCCTTCGGCGGAGCGCTCGTCGGCGTCGACGACCTCGACCTCCACGCCCAGCGCGCGCAGATCGTCGGGCCCCAGATGTACCGGTCCTCGGTCCACCGCCTCGGCCGAGAGCACCCGCAACCCGATGCCGTTGTCGCTGAGTACCTTCTTCACCCGGCGCGCGGTCTCGGTGACCTCCTCCCGGCCGGTGTGTACCACCAGCAGGATGCAGCGCTGCGGCGTCACTGCGGGCCCTCGGCCACAGCCTGGCATACGGCCTGTTCGAGGACTTGCCCGCCGAGCAGGTCACCGCGGGTGCGCAGGTGTAGGAAGTATTCGACGTTGCCCGCCGGTCCGGGCAGCGGGCTGGCGCTGACGGCGGCGGCGTGCCAGCCCAGATCAGCAGCGCGGCGGGCGACTGTGACCACGGCGGAGGCGCGCAACTGCGGGTCGGACACCACACCGCCGGCGCCGACGAGCTCTCTACCGACTTCGAACTGCGGCTTCACCATGGGAACGATATCGGCGTCTGCCGACGCGCACGCGGTCAGTGCCGGAAGCACCGTGCCCAGCGAGATGAACGACAGATCAGCGACCACCAGATCAGCGTGACCTCCGATGGCGTCACTTGTGAGTTCACGCACGTTGGTGCGTTCCAGCACCCGCACCTGCGGGTGCGACCGAAGTGACCAGGCTAGTTGGCCGTACCCGACGTCCACCGCGACCACCTCGCGGGCACCGCGGTCCAGCAGGACTTCGGTGAACCCACCCGTCGACGCGCCGGCGTCCAGGCAGCGCCGACCTCCCACGTCGATCGCGAACGCGTCAAGGGCACCGATCAGCTTGTACGCACCACGCGACACCCAATTCCGTTCGGCCTCGCCGGTGACGATGAGGCTGGCGGTGACCGCCACCGCGGTGGCCGGCTTGACGGCCGTCATGCCGTCGATGCTGACGCGTCCGGCACCGATCAGTTCGGCGGCCTGTTGACGCGACCGCGCCAACCCGCGACGTACCAGTTCTGCGTCAACGCGAGCGCGCCGCGTCACCTGCGCTCACCCCTGCTCCACCGACTCCAGAGCGCGAACCAACTGGTCGTGCGCCCACTCCAGCCGGCCGGCAACAGCATCGATGTCCACCTCGGCCACATCGGCGCCGGCATCGAGGTCCGCACCCAGGTCGGGCAACTCGGCGAGCACTGCGGCGATCTGGGCGCGGACCTGGTCGGGAATCTGGTCCGCAACCAGCCCGGAGATCTGGTCAGGAACCGGCCCGGCGCCGGTGTCGGGCACTGCGTCGGGCACTTGGTCGGGAACTTGGTCGGGAATCGGATAGGGATCTGTGCTCATGGTGACTTTCACGCTATCGGATCAGCGGACCGAGCAGTGACCAGCGCCGCAGCGCCTGCTCCGCGGCGCCGTCGCCGGCACGCACCGTGACGGCACACCCGTCCAGGCCGGCGTTCCACACCGTCGCCGCAGTGGCACGCACCACCGACAGCCGGTCCCCGACAGCGCCGCCGGTGGCACCCACCGTGACGGTGGTGCCGTCGACGTCCACCCGCCAGCCGGGGTGCGATCCGACCCGCAACTCCCCGGCCGGCACCGACAGTGACTGCAGATCCTCTCCGAGGAAGTCCGGACGCTGCCCGGCCGGGGCACACACCATCTCGGCGGCCGTGCTCACCCCGCAGAGCACCATCAAGCTGGGTAGGCCAGCGCGGTTGGCGCCGGCGATGTCGGTGTCGAGACGGTCCCCGACCACCAGCGCCGCATCGAAGTCACCTCGGCTCAGGGCGTCGGTCAGCAGCGTCGGCTCCGGCTTCCCGGCGACCTGGGGCTGGCGATCGGTGGCTGCCTGCAGCGCGGCGACCATCGACCCGTTGCCGGGCAGCAGCCCCCGCTCGGAGGGCAACGTCCGGTCGACGTTGGCTGCGACCCACAGTGCGCCGGCACGCAGCGCCAGAGCCGCTTCGGCCAGATCCGGCCAGCCGGTCTTGGGCGAATGTCCCTGAACGACGGCGACCGGTTCCTCCGACCACGACCGCACCGGTTTGAGCCCGACGTTGCGAACCTCGTCGGCGAGGGCCTCGGTCCCCACCACCAGCACCGGAGCCGGCGCGGCGAGTTGTGCTGACAGCAGCCGCGCGGCGCTCTGCGCACTGGTAACCACGTCGTCGGTCTCTGCGGTGAACCCCATGGCCCGCAGGTGTTGGGCGACCTCGACGGGCGCTCGCGAGGCGTTGTTGGTGACGTACAACGTCCGCGCACCGACGGTGGCGAGGGTGTCGACGGCGCCCGTTGTCGGCTCCTGACCTCGGAACACCGTGCCGTCGAGATCCAGCAGCAGGCAATCATAATCCTGTGCAATGGTTTTCACGTTCAGCTCAGTTCCGTGGCCCGGTCTTCGGCGTCCGTCACGCCGTCCAGGTCGGCGGTGGCGGCGTGGATGAACCATTGCAGGGCCTCGTCCTTGCGTCCCAGCGCCAGCAACGTTTCGGCGTACGCGTAGAACAGCCGGGCCGCGGTCTGTCCGGTCCGGGTCGGATCCAGCGCCGGGGAGGACAGCACGGCCAACGCCTGCTCGGGCTGGCCCATGTCGGAGCGGGCACCGGCCAGCACGATGCGCAGTTCGTCGGCGTCGTCACCGGTGAGTTGCGCCGCCTCTGGGCTGCGCGCCAACTCGGCGGCGCGTTCGGGTCGCCCGACGCCGCGTTCGCAGTCGGCGATCAACGGCAGCAGGGCCGACTTGCTGCCCATCCGCCGCGCCGCCCGCAGTTCGGCAAGCGCCTGCGTCCAGTCACCGCAGCGGTACGCCGCGATGCCGACGGCTTCCCGAACGGCGGCGATGCGGCCGGACCGGGCGCGGGCAGCGCGGGCATGGGCCAGCGCCGCTTCGGGGTCCTCGTCGAGCAGTTCGCCCGCTGCCACCAGCCGCCGCGCCACCACATCAGCGGTCGCCCGGTCCAAAGTGGTGAGTTCCCTGCGGATCTCGGGGGCCAGCTGCTTGGCCTCGATCTCGGCTGGAATAGGCGGGCCGTCAGATTGCGGGGACGGACCGCCATCGCCGTGCTGCGGCTGGGCCCGTCGGGCTCGATCCGGTCCGGACGATCGTCCAGCCGGCCGGCGACTGCGCGGACCTCGCCGCTGCCCGCCCCCGTCGGATCCGGACGCGCGCCCGCGATCGTCTCTGTCACCTCGGCTGTCGGCCACTGATGTCTTCTCCTGCCCGTCCGGCCCTTCCTGCCCTGCCCACCTTTCCAGCCTTTCCAGCCTTTATCTGCCGTCCGGCCCCGAGTTCTTGGTCACTCGGCTCGGCGCACCCCGGCAATGTTCCGCTTGCCGCGGCGCAGCACCAGCCAGCGGCCGTACAGGAAGTCTGAGGGCTGCGGAGTCCATTCGTCACTCTGGACCCGAACGTTGTTGACCGACACCCCGCCCTCGGCAACCGTGCGCCTGGCAGCTCCCTTGCTAGCCGACAACCCACTGGCCACCAGCAGATCGGTGATGGTGTCCGGGCCGCCAGGGGCAAGTTCGGCCACCGAGGCCTCCCGCAACGCCGCAGCCAACGTGGATTCATCGAGAGCCGCGAGCTCCGCCCTCCCGAACAACGCCTGACTGGCGTGTTCCACCGACTTGGTGGCCGCTTCGCCGTGCACCAGCGTGGTCATCTCGTGGGCCAGGCGCCGCTGGGCCGCACGCTCGTGCGCCCTTGCGGCCGTCGCTTCCTCCAGTTCCGCCATCTCGTCGGCGCTGAGGAAGGTGAACCAGCTCAGGTAGCGGAGCACGTCGGCGTCGGCTGTGTTGATGAAGTATTGGTACCAGGCGTACGGCGAGGTCATCTCGGGATCGAGCCAGAGGCTCCCACCTCCGGTGGACTTTCCGAACTTGGTGCCGTCAGCGGAGGTCACCAACGGAACGGTCAATGCGTGCACGGTGGCCGCCAGCTTCTGCCGTACCAGCCGGACACCGGCGATGATGTTGCCCCACTGGTCCGATCCGCCGATCTGCAGCGAGCAGCCGTGGCGCCGATGCAGTTCCACGAAGTCGTTGGCCTGCAGCAGCAGGTAACTGAATTCGGTGTAGGAGATCCCCTCGCCGTCGAGCCGGCGCCGGATGGTGTCCCGGTCGAGCATGACGTTGACCGAGAAGTGCTTGCCGAGGTCGCGCAGGAACTCGATCGCCGAGAGCTGCGCGGTCCAGCTCAGGTTGTTCTCCACCACGGCCCCGGTCCGCTGATCGCCGAACTCGACGAACCGCTCCAGCTGCCCGCGGATGCGGTCGCTCCAGTCGGCGATCGTGTCTGCTGTGTTCATTGTGCGTTCACCGGCTTCCCGCGGATCGCCGATCATGCCGGTCGCTCCCCCGGCGAGCACGATGGGCCGATGCCCGGCCTGCTGAAAGCGCCGCAACGTCAGCAGCGGCACCAGGTGACCGGCGTGCAGGCTGGGGGCGGTGGGGTCGAAACCGGCGTAGACGGTGACCGGCCCGGCCGCTAGCTCGGCGGCCAGCGCTTCCCGATCGGTCGACTGCGCAATCAGCCCTCGCCACTCCAACTCGTCGAGGATGCTGGGGATTTTCTCGCCCATGACACCGATCTTCCCGCATCAATCGCTGGCGCCCGGCGCCGGTGCCCGCGGACTGCGCCGGTAGGTGGAAACCTCCGGGCGATCGGGCAGCCAGAACCGCCACGGCCGGTCAGCGGCATGGCTCACTCCGACGCGCGGACCGGCCACCGCGCGGCATTCCTCCCCCAGTTCGACCGTCACCGGCGAGGTCGGCCCGAACAGATCGATTCCGTTGTCCTCCATGGTTATCCCAATCGCCGAACAGAGATTGCCGGGACCGCGGGCCAACGCCGCCCACCGAACCGCGCTTCCCCGCCGGGCCCGGGCCGCCGCGAGGCCGTTGTGGATCGCCGCCGCCCGCAATAGCACTGCCCCGGCCACGCCGTCGGAGCCGCAGACCACGTTCGCGCATACGTGAATACCGTGGCTGCGATAGGTGTAGAGCCGCCCGGCGGGACCGAACATCACCGCGTTGCGCACTCGGGGACCACGGTAGGAGTGCGCCGCCGCATCCGGCCACGGCCCGTCCGCCGGCCCGCCGTAGGCCTCGACTTCGACGATCTCGGCGCTCACGCCGCGACTGGTCAGCACCGCCCCCAACAGCCGCCGCGCCGCGAGGACCGGGTCGACGGCCAACGGCTGCACATCCACTCCGGCGATTGTGCCCCTGGAGCTTGACAAGCGGCCATGCGGGGCGAACTATTCAACATATGATGAGTTCATCGAGTGATGAATTACTGCGTGACGGTGGTCTCCCGGCGATCGAGCTGGAGAACCTCACGGTTATCCGGGGCAAGCGCAAGGCCGTCGACGACGTGTCCGTGCGTATCGCCCGGGGCACGATCACCGGCGTCCTGGGCCCGTCCGGCTCGGGCAAGACCACCTTGATTCGGTGCATCGTCGGGACCCAGATCATCGAGTCGGGCTCGGTCACGGTGCTCGGCCATCCCGCCGGATCCGCACCGCTGCGGCAGCGCGTCGGCTACATGCCGCAGGACCCGACGATCTATGACGACCTGCGGGTCATCGACACCGTGCGGTACTTCGCCGCCCTCTACGGCGCTGCCGACAACTCCGCGGACCAGGTGATCGAATCGGTGGAGCTCGCGGCCCATCGCAATGCCAGTTGCGCGAACCTGTCCGGCGGGCAGCGCGCCCGGGTCTCACTGGCCTGTGCGCTGGTCTCCCGGCCGGACCTCCTGGTGCTCGACGAGCCCACCATCGGTCTTGATCCGGTGCTGCGCGCCGAGCTCTGGGACCAGTTCAACGCGCTGGCGCAGGCCGGGACCACGCTGGTGGTCTCCAGCCATGTGATGGACGAGGCCGACCGCTGCGGCGACGTCCTGTTGCTGCGGGACGGGCGGCTGTTGGCCCACACCACTCCCCGGCAACTACGGAAGGAGACCGCATGCACGTCACTGGAGGACGCGTTTCTGTCAATCATCCGGCGCAGCACCACGCGCCAAGCCGGATGATCCTGGCGGACTACCGGGCCACCACGGTAAGGATTCTCCGCCAGCTTGCCGGCGATCACCGCAGTGTGGCGATGATCCTGCTGGTGCCGGTCGTGATCATCACGCTGATGTACTTCATGTTCCAGGACGTACCGGTCCGGCCCGGTGCGCCGGCGCCGTTCAACAACGCGTGCCTCATCCTGCTGGGCCTGTTCCCGCTGATCGTGATGTTCCTGATCACCTCGATCACCATGCAACGGGAACGTGCATCCGGGACCTTGGAGCGCATCATGACCACACCGCTGCGCCGGTTCTCCCTGCTGGCCGCCTACGGGACCGCGTTCTCGATCGCCGCGGCAGCCCAAGCGACCCTGGCCTGCGTCGTGTCGTTCTGGCTGCTGGGGTTCGAGACTGCCGGCAGCCCGCTGTGGGTGTTCGTCATCGCCATCATCAACGCGATCTTGGGCGTCGGGTTCGGCCTGCTGGCCAGTGCGTTCGCCCGCACCGAGTTCCAGGCCGTGCAGTTCATGCCGGTCGTGATCATCCCGCAACTGCTGCTGGCCGGCGTCATCGTGCCGCGGCCCCAGATGCCGGGCTGGCTGGAGTGGGTCAGCAACGCAATGCCGGCAAGCTACGCGCTGGAGGCGCTGCAGCAGGTCGGCGCGCATCCAGAGCTGACCGGAATCGCGATTCGCGACATGATCGTGGTCTTCGGCTGCGCCGTGCTGGCCCTGGGCCTGGCCGCCGCCACCCTACGGCGGCAGACCCCGTAGTTTCTCACCGTGGCCACCAACGCCGAACGCAAGCGCCCCGGCCGCCCTCCCGGCGCCTCGGACACCCGGGAACGCATCCTCGTCAGCGCGCGAAATCTATTTTCCCGCAACGGTATCGACAAGACCTCCGTTCGGGCGATCGCAGCGGACGCCGGGGTCGACCCGGCTCTGGTGCACCACTACTACGGCACCAAACAGCAACTGTTCGCTGCAGCGATCCACATCCCCGTCGATCCGATGGTCGTGCTCGGGCCACTGCGCACCACCCCGGTCGGCGAACTCGGGCACAAGCTGCCGTCGCTGCTGCTGCCGTTGTGGGACACCGAGCTGCGTGCCGGCTTCCTCGCCACGTTCCGGTCGATGCTGGCCGGGGCCGAGGTCGGGCTGTTCCGCACGTTCTTGCAGGAGGTGATCGTCGCCGAGGTGGGATCCAGGGTCGACGATCCACCCGGGTCCGGGCGGGTGCGGGTTCAGTTCGTCGCGTCCCAGCTGCTGGGCGTGGTGCTGGCACGCTACATCCTCGAGTTGGACCCGTTCAGGTCGATGCCGGTCGAGCAGATCGTCGACACCATCGCCCCGAATCTGCAGCGTTACCTGACCGGAGAACTGCCCGGGTTCGCGCGGGCCAACATGCGCTGATGCTCGGCGTCGTCGGCCACCGTGACCGCCTCGTCGACGAGCAGCACCGGTATGCCGTCCTCGATGGGGTAGGCACACCGCAACCGGGGGTTGTAGAGACACTCGTCGGGCAGGAACAACAGCGGCCCACGGTCCTGCGGACAGACCAGGATGCTGAGCAACCTCTCGTCGAGCACGACGTCAGGGAACCAGGGGCTGCTGAATGCTGGTTCCGGGCGCGACGAAGGCCGGGCTGCCCGGAGCGGCCCCCGGAGCGGCCGGAGTGCCGACGGTAACCGGGCTGGAGGACCCGGCGTTGACGGAGCGCGCCATCATCTTGCGCTGGTAGGCAAGGGTGCCGCGCAGCGCCTCGACGAGCGGCTTCTGGTTCGGACGCTTGTCCAGCGCCGCGACGAGGGCTGCCTCATTCGATTTCGACGGCCGAAAACCGCGCGAATACAGCGTCAACACGTCGTGGATCAGCTTCGAAACCTGACCGCCGCCGTGCCCGGTGTCGTAGTCCCGGGCGACGATGGCCAGCGCCTGCGCGCCCGTCATCGTCGGCTCGGCCGCCTCGGTTTCGGAGTCAGTCTCGGTGGAACCGCTGGAGTTCGAGGGCTGGGCCAGTACCGGCGTGGTGCCGGCACCCATCAGGAAGCCGACGGCCAGTAGACCGGCCATTGCGCCGGTGACGGCGCGGCGCCAATAGCGGCATTCGTTGTCGGTCTTGTCGGTCATCCATCCTCCAGCCTCGACGGCGCGTCACCAGCGGCGAGCCTAACAGCGGGGCCGCCGCAGGGCACTTCAGCCGTTCCGGGTCGTTCGGGGCCTCACGTTGGGCTTCACTTTGGGTTTCACGTTGGGCTTGGTTGGCCGCCGGTCAGCTCGGTCCGCACCGCCGCCGTCAGCCTCTTATACCGATTGGTATCGGGATCGAAGTACCAGGCGTTACGAGAGGCCTTGGGGACACCTTTGGACCGCAACGGGGTCACCAGCGGCCGGTAGGACGCACTGAGCGCCATCTTGGGGACCAGATGCACGACGTCCGGCGGGTTGCCCACCACCAGCTCGGCCAGCGCCTCCGACAGATCAGCGGCCGTGACGCTACCTCCGGGACACAGTTCCAGACCGGTGATCGCGAGCACCCGTCCGTTACCCGGCACCGGATAGGTCACCGCCATGTCCACCGACCTCAGCCGCCCCACGACGTCGTTGATGGCCGACGCGTACACCGGCCCGCGGTCGGTGCGAATCACCGCACTGCGGTTGTCGACCAGCCAGAAGTCGCCGTCCTCGTCACGGCGGAACAAGTACTCACTGGACACCCAGGTGTCGGCGGGCGAGAAGACGCCGCGTTTCACCGGCGCGGTGGGGTCGACCGGCCCGCGCGGCTGCGCCAGCAGCACACCCACCTCGTCGGTGTCGGCCCGCCGGACGAACCCGTTGTCCTCTTCCAGAATCAGGTCGTCGTCGGGGTCGTATGCGGCCAGTGCGACCTGCCCTCCGCCGGGCAGCGGACGTCCCTTGCTGCCGATCTTGGCTCCGGACACGTTAGCCAGCACCGCCTGCCCGTCCGTGGTGGCGAAGAACTCGACGACGTGGGCCGGTTCGAACACCTCGAGCACCCGTTTCCAGAGCCCGGACGGCATACCGGAGCCGATGAACAATCGCACCGGGTGACCGCCGTGCAGAACGAACGACGGATCGTCGATGACCTCGCGCAGCATGGCCCAGGTATAGGAGACGACCGTCACCCCGTACTGGCGGATCTCCTGCAGGAAGCGGTCGGGACGCAGACCACGTGACAGCGCGATGCGAGAACCACCGACCACGGCACCGCCGAGGCTGACCAGCAGTCCGGACTGGTGATGCAGCGGGGTGAGGCAGTAGACGGTGTCGCCGCGGCCGAGGTTCGCCGCCGAGGCGGTGCCGAACGCCGAGAGTGCCCAGCGGAAGTTGGTGATCTGCCGGGCCACCAGCTCGCCGCCGATCGCGCTGAACGCGACGAACGCCAGGTCCCGCGCATACCCCGGGTTCGGCCGGTACCACCCGGGCAGGGCGACCTCGTCCGGGTCGATCTGCTCCATGTCGATCACGTCGGCGTCAGCGGCCAGGTCCAGTTCTCGTGCTTCGCCGCCGCCGAGGACCAGGACCCGCTTGGACAGCTTCCGCGCCGCTGCCAGACGGTCCGGATCGGCGATGATCTCGGTCACCGCGCCCAGCCGGGCGGCGGCTGCCAGGTCGGCGTCGGGCGGCATCAGCACTGCCACCGCGCCCAGTCGCGACAATGCGGTGATCGCCACCAACGCACTGGGCCGGGTCTCCATCAAGACGCCGATGCGGGTTCCTTGGCGCACCCCGACCGCGATCAGGCCGCGGACCACGTTGTTGATCCGGCGATCGACCGCCTCGTAGGTGTGCACGCGGCCGTCGAAGAGCAGACACTCCCCGTCCGGATTGTCGCGGGCCTGCTCGGTCATGATCCGGCCGAGCGAGATCCTGGTGTGGTCGTTGACCTGACCCAGGCGCGCCAGTCTCGGCAGCGTCCGTACCGTCTCGATCGCCAGCGCCCGGGCGGACTTGTTCGCCGCGACAATCGTTTCGGCCGCCGTGCGCGCCAATGCCAGGGCCATCTCGGTCGCGGCGGCCGTGCCGTGCGCGACGCGGGAACTGAACGAGACGCCGCTCTCGTGGAATTCGGCCGGCTGCCCCACCATCTCGTGGATCTGCTCGGGGAACTCACCGCCCCCGTTGAGCCAATTCACCCACGCGGCGACGGTCGGCCAGGTCTGGGTGGCCGCTTTGGAACCGACGACGAGCCCGAAATGTCCTGCACGGATGGAGAATTCGTAGCAGTCAGCATCCGGCGCGGCGCGCTGGATACCGCGTACGGACGCGGGTTGTCCGATGTCGTCGACCTCACCCACCACGGCGAGCACCGGAACGGTGATGTCGGTCAACGTGACCAGGTCGCCGTGGATGGCGAAACCGCCGGTCATCATCCGGTTGTGCGCGATGAACTGCTTGAGCAGTTCGGAGATCGCCGGGCCGGACCAGGCGATCCAGCCCTCCGAGGCCAGGAACCGGCGCTGCTGCTCGCGGGGCAGCAGTGCCTCGCGGTCGTGCAGCTGGCGCATGAAGTCCAGCCGCGACTGTGCGGTCTTGACCGGGTCGAGCATCTGGAAGCCGGTGCGTGCCAACCAACCCGGGATGTCAATGTGATTGAAGACGTGGTCGGCCATGAAATCCGCTGCGGCGGCACCGAGTCCGGCGGGCATGTTCATCGGCAACGCGGCCAACGTGTCCACCGGCGAGCCGAAGCCGATGATGCTGGCCAGATCTCTGGACCGCCGGTAGGCCGCTGTCTGGTAGCAGAACATGCCGCCCTGCGAGTAACCGGCGATGTGCACGTCGCGGCCGGTGGTCTCCTTGACCACGTCGATCGCCTCGCTCAGCGCCACGATGTGGTCGGCGAGATTGCGTTGCATGCCGCCTTCGACCTGGTCCGGTGAGCCGAAGTCGATCACCCAGGGATCGATGCCGGCCTTGTGCAGGATGCCGACCGCGCCATCGTCCCGGGTGACGTCCCACATGTCCGCCGACATCATCATCGGGTGCACCATCAGCACCGGCGGTCCGACCCGCTTGGCGCCCGGGCGGGTGTCGGGCGGGAAGTACCGGCGGAGCCGATACATCGGCACGCTCTGGACGATCTGGAACGGTGAGGGCACAGAACCGGTCTCCAGGCCGCCGTACCGCAGCACCTCCAGTCCGTTCTGCGCGGTGGCCATCAGCCGTCCGACCGGTCTGGTGAATGCCGACAGGTCAACCACCGCCACGCTCCCCTCTGTGCGCCGCTGAGTGCGCCGTTGTGCTCTTCCGTTCACCTGTGTGCGGCTGCGTGCGTCTTTGTGCGTCGGTCGCAGGTCGCTCCGGCCTCGCCATGATCGCACAGCGCACACCGGCGAACTCCGGGATCGGCACCGAACCACCTATCATCTCGCCCGATGACAGACCTGCCCGAGGCGAGTTGTCGGTAGCGTTCGGATATGAGCATCGACCGCAGTCGACGCGGCCACAAACGCACCGGTGGCACTCCACAGGCGGCCGGCGGCTGCCCCGTACCCGCGGCTGGCGGCGATGCCTGAACCAGTGCGTGCGGTGGCCGGACAGCCTCCCGGTCTGGTCGCGAGTTTCTTCACGCTGTCCGGCGCGGGTTTCGGCGAACCGCCACGCAACTCGTTCATCGAGCGGTGTGAGTCGGCCGCTGCGGCCGGGTTCTCGGGGATCGGCTTACACCATGCCGATTTGTCCCGCACGATCGCCAGTGGCGTCGATATCCCCGAAATGCGGGCGGTTCTTCGCAACAACGGTCTGGCTCTGGTCGAGGTTGAATTCCTCGACGGCTGGATATCCGGTGACGGGCGTGCCGGAATCTCACCATCGCTGGTCCAGATCGAGGCCGTCGCCGACGCGCTCGGCGGCCGCCATGTCACTGCCGGTGTATTCAGCAGCGAGGCCGTGCTGGACACCGAAGACGCTTTGGATCGCGCGGGAGCGGCATTGCGCGCCAACGCGGATCGGCTCGCAGCGAGAGGTCTGATCGTCGCCCTGGAGCCGTTTCCATGGTCGGCACTTGCCAACACGACCATCGCCATCGACCTGCTGCGCCGCTCCGGCGCGGCGAATGCAGGCCTGCTGATCGATGCGTGGCACTTCTACAACAGCGGAAGTACGGTCGACCGTCTGGTGGAACTACCAGGCTTAGGGATCAGCGCAGTTCAGCTCAACGACGGTGTGATCGTGCAAGACGATTTCCTGCACCATGCCCGAACCGAACGCCACCTGCCCGGTGACGGTGACCTGGATGTGGTGGGGCTGGTACGCGCCGTGCACCGCGCGGGATTCACCGGGCCGTATTGCGTCGAATCCAATACGCCGGAGTTCCGGAGCCTGCCGGTGGCCGAAGCCGCTCGTCGCGCAGCGGACGCAGCCACATCTGTGTTGCGCACGGCCGGTCTCCTGACTTCCCCGGCAAAGAATCAGGGAACCAACTGACGGCCCCGGCGCCGCAACTGACTACGCTGTTCGCGGCATGAGTGCCTGTGCGAGACGGCATCGATGATGGGCGGCAACGAGTATGCGTGCGGGCGAAGAACGCCATCCGGAGGGCCAATGGCCCAGAGTGGCGCGCCTCTGGGAGCAGCTGGGCTCGCCGCTGCGGCCCGTGGATGCAGACCTGGCTGCTGTCCGCTACGCACTGAAGGATTGGTGCGCCACTCACCCCGAGGCGACGCCGCGCGGTGTGATCCTGGGCGTGACTCCGGAGCTGTGCAGGCTGCCCTGGCCCGATCCGGCACAGGTCGTCGCCGTGGACCGCACGCTGGAGATGATTGCGCACGTGTGGCCGGGCGATCCTGCACAGGTGATATGCGCCGACTGGCGGAGCCTGCCACTCGCGGCGGCGAGCGCGGACTTCGCCGCCTGCGACGGTGGCCTACATCTGCTCGACTTCCCGTCGGGCCAACTCGCCCTGTTCACCGAGCTGGCCCGCGCCGTGGCACCGGGCGGACTGGTCGTCCTACGGCTGTTCACGCCGCCCGCGAAGCCGGAGACCGTCGAACGATTGCTCGAGACCCTGTTTGCCGGCGGTATTCGCGATGTGAACTGCCTCAAGCTGCGTCTGGGCATGGCGTTGCAGGCATCGCCAGAATCCGGAGTGGCTCTCCAAGACGTCTGGCGCACTCTGCATTCGGCGGCCGGCGATTGGTCAGACTTGGCTGCACGGCTGGGATGGGACATAGACCAGCTGCTGGCGATCGACGCCTACCGCGACTCCCCGGCCCGCTACCATTTCGTCTCCGAGGCCATGGTGGTGGACCTCTCGTGTTCCCGAACTGACGGCGCTTTCGAGCCGGTGGACCGTCATGTGCCAACCTATGCCATGGGAGACCAGTGCCCGACCCTGGTGCTGCGTCGTACCCGGAGAGGACCAACATGGCGGGCGAGCGTTCAACGCCGGACGCTGTAGGCGCACTGATCGAGGGGTACCGCGGATGCGCCCTCGTCTATGTGGCTGTCCGGCTGGACCTTCCCGAACTCATGGGTTCATCGGCCTGGACAGCAGCGGAACTGGCCAGCCGGATGAGCGGACTGCCGGGGCCACTTCACCGCCTCTTGCGCGGTCTGGCCTCGATCGGAGTTTGCGAGGAGATGACGGGGGGACGCTTCGCGCTGACCTCGGGCGGCCGCGCACTACGCGCCGAGGCCGATTCCGGCCTACGGGAGAAGGCTCTGCTGGCAGTCGAGCACTACTGGCCCGCCTGGACTGGGTTGGGGCGTTGCGTCGAGTCCGAGGGCACCGCGTTCGCGCAGCTGTTCGGCACCAGCGCTTGGGATTACCGGCGTGAGCACGACGAGCTGAACAACACATTCAATGCATGGCTGGCCAAGGAAACGGCAGCGCAGTCAGCGGACATCGTCGCCGCGATCGACATCGGTGATGCGCGCCGGGTGGCGGACATCGGTGGCGGGAATGGCGGACTTCTGATTCCCCTCCTGACGACTCACCCGCATCTGACGGGCGTTCTGTTCGACCAGCCGCATGTCATTCGTCCCCAGCAGGGCATGCGGTCGGATCTGCCGCTGGAATGGGTCGAGGGCGACTTCCTGGCCTCGGTGCCAGTCGAGGCAGACCTGTATCTGCTCAAGAGCGTCATCCATGATTGGGACGACGAGGCGGCGCGCCGAATCCTGCGCCACTGCCGCGCCGCAATGGCCGCCGGTTCACGACTGCTGCTGATCGAGCGCGTCCTGCCGAGGATGGCCACGGAGGGGCCGGGCGAGATCCTGCTGGACCTGCACATGATGGCTGTCACCGGGGGTCGTGAACGCACCCTGCTCGAGTTGCGCGAACTGCTCGAGGCCGAGCGGTTTGCGGTGTCCGGCGTCGTTCATTGCGCCTCCGGGCACACGATCATCGAGGGCACACCGGCGTGACGAGGCGGGCAACCGCGGCGTCGGAGTGGGCCAATTTGCGACCGGGCCGATGCGGTCGCCGATAATGCATACGTGACCAACACCGAGGTTCCCACAGCCCGGCCGCCGGCAACCCCGGCATCGCGTCACATCGCCAGTCTGGTCAGGCGCTATGAGCAAACCCAATGGCTACGACGCGATCAGCTGCTGGAAATACAGCTACGCGTTTTCTCGCAGCTGGCGTCGCACGCCTACGCGCACAACGCCCACTTCGCACGCAAGCTCGACGCGGCCGGACTGTCCGCCGAAAGTCCCTGGGACATCGACAGCTTCCGCCGCATCCCGCTGATGACGCGCCGCGAACTCATGAGCCTCGGTAACGACGCCTATTCCGACTCGGTGCCACCGGAGCACGCGCCTATCACCAAGTCTCAGACCTCGGGTTCCACTGGAGAGTCCGTCACGGTGATGCGGGGCGAGCTCACCCGCCGAATCTGGATGGCTCTGACACTTCGTGACCACCTCTGGCACCGGCGGGATCTGAAAGCGACCCTGGCGATCATCCGGCCCGGGATCAAGACTGTCGATGATCCCGAAGAAGCTCGGCGACTTGGCTGGGGAAAGCCCGCGACTCTGCTGTTCGACACCGGACCTAGCTACCTGCAACCAATTTCCATGGATGTCGCGAGTCAAGCCGCGTGGCTTATCGAGAAGAATCCTTACTACCTGCTGAGCCTGCCGACGAATATCTCGGCGTTGATGGATGAGTTCCGCCGCCTTGGCACTCGGCCGGAGAATCTGCGTCAGATACGAACCGTCGGCGAAACCGTCTCCGACGAGTTTCGTTCACGGTGCCGCGAAGAGATGCACGCCAACGTCGTCGACATCTACAGCTGCCAAGAGGTAGGCGTCATCGCTCTCGAATGCCCTTACTCACCCGATCGCTACCATATTCAGTCCGAAAGCCTGCTGGTCGAGATCCTCGATGACCGAGGGGAGCCTTGTCGGCCCGGTGAGGTTGGCAGGGTCGTGCTAACAGACTTGCACAACCTCGCCACGCCGTTGGTTCGCTACGAGATCCGCGACTACGCCCAAGCCG
Organism: uncultured Mycobacterium sp.; assembly: GCA_964513475.1. Classification (GTDB taxonomy): domain Bacteria; phylum Actinomycetota; class Actinomycetes; order Mycobacteriales; family Mycobacteriaceae; genus Mycobacterium. The sequence goes on from CAZEMS010000021.1 coordinate 18,346, forward strand.
GTGCATCGTGCCCGTGCGGCCGTGGCCTGCCGACTCTGGCGCGCGTGGTCGGTCGTCGCCGCAACATGCTCCGACTTCCCGATGGTGGGCAACGCTGGCCGCTGATCGGGGCCAGGCGCTTCTGCGAGTTCGCACCGGTGCTCCAATACCAACTGATTCAGCAGCGGGTCGACGTATTCGAGTTGCGCCTCGTGGTTGCACAACACCTGACCAGGGAACAGGAAGCGCAGGTCTCCGAGATCGTCCGCGACGAAATCGGTTTCCCGTTCGCCCTTCACCTCAGCTATTTTCCGGAGCACCTGCCCCGCCCGACCAACGGCAAGTTCGAGGAGTTCATATCGCTCGTCGACGACGCCGGATCCGAATCTCGAACAGCGGTGTGACCCGACGCCATTTCGGTCACACCGCGCCGGAGAGAACGCACGGTGGCCTGAAGCCAGGTACGACGGCACCGCAGAAGCCGGGATCGCAGCGACCCGCCTATCATCGCGCCCGATGGCAAACCTGATCAACATCGAGAGAGCAACCGTCGGCTACGGCACTCGCCTGCTGCTGGACGCGGTCAGCCTCGGCGTCGATGACGGCGATGCGATCGGCGTCGTGGGCCGCAACGGCGACGGCAAGACGACACTGCTCAAAGTGCTGACCGAGGCCGCGGAACCGGATTCGGGCCGCGTCACCCACACCTCGGGTCTGTCGGTGGGCTATCTGCGTCAAAGCGACGATTTCGCCGACGCCGCCACCGTGCGCGAAGTGATCGTCGGCGGACGGCCCGATCACGTCTGGGCGGCCGAACCAAAGACCCGGGACGTGGTCAGCAACCTGCTCTCGGACATCGACCTGGACGCCGCGGTGGGGCGACTCTCCGGCGGCGAGCGGCGCCGGGTCGCACTGGCTGCCGTGCTGGTCGCCGGTCACGACCTCTTAGTGCTCGATGAACCCACCAACCATCTGGACGTCGAGGTGATCGGCTGGCTGGCCGGGCATCTCGCCCCGTCGAGCAGGAGCGAAGCACCCCGGGGATCAACATCCTCGGCCAGGGCGCTCGTGGTGGTCAGCCATGACCGCTGGTTCCTGGACGCCGTCTGCACCCGAACCTGGGAGGTGCACGACGGCACCGTCGACTCCTACGACGGCGGTTACGCGGCGTACGTGCTCGCCCGCGCCGAGCGGATGCGCACAGCAGCCGACGCCGAAGCCCGCCGCCGCAACCTGATGCGCAAGGAACTGGCGTGGCTACGGCGCGGCCCGCCTGCACGCACGTCGAAGCCGAAGTTTCGGATTCAGGCGGCCAACGAGCTGATCGCCAACGAGCCGCCTCCGCGTGATTCGCTTGTGCTGCAACGGTTCGCGATGAGCCGACTCGGAAAGCACGTCTTCGACCTGCACCGCGTCCGGCTCCAGGTCGGCTCCTCGGCTCAACTCATCCTGGACAACATCGACTGGTCGATCGGGCCCGGAGCCCGCATCGGCCTGGTGGGCGTGAACGGCACCGGCAAGACCTCCGTGCTGCGCCTGCTCAGTGGCGAGTTGACGCCCTCGGCGGGCACGATCAAACGCGGCACCACGCTCGAGATCGGGTATCTCAGTCAGGCACTTGCCGAGCTCGACAACAACGATCGGGTGATCGACGCCGTCGAAAGCCGGCGCAACATAGGCGAACTCGCCGACGGGCGGGAAATCAGCGCGGCGACGCTGTTGGAGGATTTCGGGTTCACCGGCGACAAGCTCAGCACACGGCTCGGCGACTTGTCCGGCGGTGAACGGCGGCGGCTGCAGTTCCTGCGAATCTTGCTCGACGAGCCCAACGTGCTGCTTCTGGACGAACCCACCAACGACCTCGACATCGACACCCTGACGGTCATCGAGGACTACCTGGACGGCTGGCCCGGCACCCTGATCGTGGTAACCCACGACCGGTACTTCCTGGAACGAGTCACCGATGTGACCTATGCCTTGACCGGACGCGGCCGCTGCACGCCCCTGCCCGGTGGCATCGACCAGTACCTCGCTGAGCGGGCGACCACATCGCCTGCAACACGACCGTCGCGGGCGTCGGACCGCGCCGAAACTCCGGCGGCACGGGAACGCCGCACGGCAAAGGAGATGGCCCGCATCGAGAGTCAGTTGGGCAAGTTGGACGATCGCATTACCGCCCTGCACGAGACGATGGCCGCCCAGGCAGCCGATCATCTGCGATTGGGCGAACTCAACGCTGAGCTTGGCGAGTTGCTCGCCCGCAAGGAATCACTCGAAGAAGCGTGGCTGGCAGCGGCTGAGGAGTAGGTATCCGGTAGGGCTCCGATTCATCTTTGGCACATCTCGCCGGTACGTCTCTCCGGTACGTCGGAGCACAACGGCCTGAGCCGTCATGACGCCCGGTGGATCGTCGCTCGATCAGATCAGCGGTTCAGGCGGCGCCGCAGCCGGCCCATCACCTCGCCAACCACGCCGAGCTGCTCGGCGACCTGTATCGGCGCGGTTCCACCCCGTGCATCGCGCGCGGCAACCGACCCCTGCACGGTTAGCACCCCGCGCACCTCCGGCGTCAGTTCGGCATTGATGTGCGCCAGTTCCTCGTCGGTGAGTTCATCGAGGCCGACACCGCGGTTCTCCGCTTGGCGGACCGCCGAACCGGCGGCCTCGTGAGCACTCCGGAACGGCACTCCCCTGCGAACCAGCCACTCTGCAAGGTCGGTGGCCAGCGTGTAGCCCTTGGGCGCCAGCTCGGCCATCCTTTCGACGTCGAAGCGCAGCGTCGAGACCAGACCCGCCATCGCCGGCAGCAGCAACTCGAGTTGCGCCACCGCGTCGAATACAGGTTCCTTGTCCTCCTGGAGATCTCGGTTGTACGCCAGCGGCTGCGCTTTCAAAGTGGCCAGCAAGCCGGTCAGGTTTCCGATCAGCCGGCCAGACTTTCCACGCGCCAGCTCGGCGATGTCCGGGTTCTTCTTCTGCGGCATGATTGAGCTGCCGGTCGACCAGGAATCGTGCAGTATCACATATCCGAATTCCGTTGTACTCCAGAGAATAATGTCTTCGGAAAGTCTGGACAGGTCGACTCCGATCATGGCGAAGACGAAAGCCGCCTCGGCGGCGAAGTCGCGAGCTGCGGTTGCATCGATCGAATTGTCGGCGGCGGTGGTGAAGCCGAGCTCCGCGGCGATTGCATCGGGGTCAACGCCCAGGGACGATCCGGCGAGCGCCCCGGACCCGTACGGCGACACCGCGGCCCGTTCGTCGAAGTCGGCTAGCCGATCGACATCGCGTAGCAGCGGATGGACGTGGGCCAGCAGATGGTGAGCCAGCAGGATCGGCTGCGCCGACTGCAGGTGCGTCTTGCCGGGCATGATCGCATGCGGATGGGCCTCGGCCTGCGCCGTCAAGGCGCTGACCACCTCCAGCACGCCGTCGGCGACCGTGCGTACTGCGTCCCGCAACCACAGCCGAAACAAGGTAGCCACCTGGTCATTTCGCGACCTTCCGGCACGCAGCCGTCCACCCAGCTCAGCGCCGACCCGGTCGATGAGGCCGCGTTCGAGAGCGCCGTGCACGTCCTCGTCGGTGAGGACGGGTGTGAAGCTTCCGTCCGCGATGTCCTCACCGAGGCTGTCCAGGCCGGCCAGCAGCCCGTCACGCTGATCATCGGTCAGCAGACCCGCTCTGTGCAGCACCTTGGCATGCGCCTTGGAAGCGGTGATGTCATACGGGGCAAGGACCCAGTCGAAGTGGGTCGACTTACTCAATGCGGCAAGAGCCGGTGCGGGTCCGTCGGCGAACCGTCCACCCCACAGCGAACCTTGGTTGGTGGTCATTCAGGCCTCCATCGCCATGCCGAGATCGACGTTTTGGCGGCTTCTACTCGCACTTTTCCGCCGAAACGTGAGTTTGGGCGTCACGGCGGGCGGCGATTTTGGAGGAGAGGCCGTGCACGTGTACGAAGCCGCGGGCCGCCGACTGGTCGAAGGTGTCGCCCTCGTCGTAGGTGGCCAGGTTGAAGTCGTACAGGGATTCTGCGCTGCGGCGACCGTTCACCGCGATATGTCCGCCGTGCAGCACCATGCGGATCTCACCGGTCACATGCTCCTGGGAGGTGGCGACGAACGATTCCAGCGCGGTCTTCAGCGGCGAGAACCACAGCCCGTCGTAGACCAGTTCGCCCCAGCGCTGGTCGGTGTGACGCTTGAACCGGCCGAGCTCGCGTTCGAGGGTGACGTGTTCGAGTTCGGTGTGCGCGGTGATCAGCACCATGGCGCCCGGTGCTTCGTAGATCTCCCGGCTCTTGATCCCGACCAGCCGGTCCTCCACGACGTCGAGCCGCCCGACGCCCTGAGCGCCGGCCCTTCTGTTGAGTTCGACGATGGCCTCCAACACCGTCACCTGGTCGCCGTCGATGGATACCGGTACACCGCGCTCGAATCCGACGATCACCTCGTCCGGAGAACTCCAGTTGAGTGTCGGGTCCTCGGTGTAGTCGTAGACGTCCTTGGTGGGGGCATTCCAGAGGTGTTCCAGGAAGCCGGTTTCCACGGCTCGGCCCCAGACGTTCTGGTCGATCGAGAAGGGTGAACGCTTGGTCACGTTGATCGGGATGGCGTTGTCTTCGGCGAAGGCGATGGCCTTCTCCCGGGTCCAGGCATAGTCGCGTACCGGGGCGAGCACTTCGAGATGCGGTGCCAGCGAGGCGAATCCCACCTCGAACCGGACCTGGTCATTACCCTTGCCGGTGCAGCCGTGCGCGACGATGCCGCCACCATGCTCACGCGCGGCGGCCACCAGATGCTTGACGATCAGCGGTCTGCTCAGCGCCGACACCAGCGGGTAACGATCCATGTAGAGGGCATTGGACTGAATCGCCGGCAGGCAATAGTCCTCGGCGAACTCGTCGCGAGCATCGACGACGACGGCCTCCACCGCGCCGCAGTCCAGGGCCCGACGGCGCACCGTCTCCATGTCCTCGCCGCCCTGCCCAAGGTCGATCGCGACGGCCACCACCTCGCGGCCGGTCTCCTTGCCGATCCAGCTGATCGCCACCGAGGTATCCAAACCCCCGGAATAGGCCAGGATCACGCGCTCCGGCATCAGCCAATCTCCTTTGTCGTCAACGCACTCACTGCAAGTCTTCTATCGCCGCAGCCAGTTCGGCACCGGTCATGGGTTCCCGGGCGATCACCAAGATGGTGTCATCACCGGCGATGGTGCCGACCACGTACGGCAGCGCCGCGCGATCCATGGCGCTGGCGAGGTAGTGCGCTGCACCCGGAGGGGTGCGCAGCACCGCCAGGTTTCCGCTGGCGTCAGTGGAAACGAGCAGGTCGCCGAGCAGTCGCCGCATCCGCTCGGTCCCGCCGGCGACCGCACGCACCGGGCTACCGTCCTCGGGCACCACGTACACGCCCACGCCGCCGTCGGCCCCGCGCAGTTTGACTGCGCCGAGCTCCTCCAGATCGCGCGATAGCGTGGCTTGGGTCACCTCGATGCCCTCTTCGCCGAGCATCGCCGCCAGTTCGCTCTGGCTGCGTACCGATCGCGACGACAGAATCGCCACGATACGGGCCTGCCGTCCAGCCCTCGTCGTCGCCACCTCGGGTCCGGTCATCGCCGCCGCTCCAGCAGCCAGACCAGTAGCGCTTTCTGCGCATGCAACCGGTTCTCGGCCTCGTCCCACACCGCACTCTGCGGGCCGTCGATGACCTCGTCGGTGATCTCTTCGCCGCGGTGCGCAGGAAGACAGTGCAGCACAATCGCTTCGGCGCCCGCCCGGGCCAGCAATGCGCCGTTGAGCTGGAACGGGCGGAACGGACCGACCCGGTCCAGCCCATCGTCCTCCTGGCCCATCGAGGTCCAGGTATCGGTCACCAGCACGTCGGCCCCCTCGGCGGCCCGATGTGCGTCTTCGGTTACGGCGACCGACGCTCCGGTCTCCGCGGCGCGCCGGTCCGCGGCGGCCACGATCGTCGGGTCGGGTTCGAAGCCGGTGGGTGCGGCGATCGTCACGTGCAGGCCCGCCGTGACGCCACCCAGCATCAGCGAGTGGGCCATGTTGTTGGCCCCGTCGCCGAAGTACGCCAGCCGCAACCCTTTCAGCGCTCCCCTGCGCTCGGCGATGCACTGCAGATCGGCGAGCACCTGACACGGGTGGAACTCGTCGGAGAGCGCATTGACGATGGGTACCGTCGCTCCCGCCGCCATTGCTGTCAGTCGGTCCTGCCCGTACGTCCGCCACACGATCGCATCCACATAGCGGGACAACACCTTTCCGGTGTCCTCCAGGGTCTCCTCCCGGCCGAGTTGGGTGCTGCGGCTGTCGACCACGACCGCGTGGCCGCCGAGTTGCGCGATGCCGATCTCGAACGAGAATCGGGTTCGGGTCGAGTTCTTGTCGAAGATCACCGCCACGCCGCGCGGACCTTCCAGCGGGCGGCGCAGCAGTGGGTTCTTCTTCAGCACCGCCGCCAACTCCAGAACCTCGGCCTGTTCGCCGGGACTCAGGTCGTCGTCGCGCAGGAAGTGCCGGGTCATCACTGCACCTCCGCTCCGGCCCGATCATTAGCCCGGTCCAGCACGTTGGGCAGCGCCGCGAGGAACTGCCCGATCTGGGACTCAGTGATCACCAGGGGCGGGGCCAACCGGATCACATCGGCTGCCGCGGCGTTGACCAGAAATCCCGCTTCGCGTGCGGCCGTCTCCACCGCCTTGCCGACCGGTGCGGTGAGCACGACGCCGCGCAGCAGGCCACGGCCGCGGACGTGATCCACCAAGGGATGCCCCAGCGATTCGATGCCGTCGCCCAACGTCTTGCCCGACACCTCGGCGCGCCGGATCAGATCCTCGTCTGCCAGGACCTGCAGGACCGCCAGCGCCGCTGCCGCGCAGACCGGGTTCCCGCCGAACGTGCTGCCGTGCAGTCCCGGGGTGAGCAGGTCGCCGACCGGGCCGACGGCGAGGCAGGCGCCGATGGGCAGTCCGCCGCCGAGGCCCTTGGCCAGGGTCACCACGTCCGGGGTGATGCCCTCGTGCTGGTGGGCGAAGAAAGCCCCGGTGCGGCCCATGCCGGTCTGCACCTCGTCGAGTACCAGCAGCGCGCCGTGTTCGGTCGTCAGTTCGCGGGCCGCGGCCAGGTAGCCGGCCGGCGGGACAACAACACCGCCCTCCCCCATGATCGGCTCTAGGACGACTGCGGCGGTGCCGTCGTCGACGACGCCGGCCAGCGCGTCCAGGTCTCCGTAGGGAACGTGGGTGACGTACCCGGGCAGCGGCTCGAACGGCTGCTGCTTGGCGGGCTGGCCGGTCAGCGCCAGCGATCCCATCGTGCGGCCATGAAAGGCGCCTTGGGCGGCAACGAGTTTGGTGCGTCCGGTCAGCCGGGTGATCTTGAACGCCGCCTCGTTGGCCTCGGTACCCGAATTGCAGAAGAACACCCGTGCTGCGGTGCCCAGATGCCCGACCAATGCCTCGGCCAGCGCGACACCGGGTTCGGTTGCGTACAGGTTCGAGGTGTGACCGAGTGAGTTCATCTGGGCGGTGACCGCCCGGATGACGGCGGGGTGGCGGTGACCGAGGACGTTGACCGCGATCCCGCCGAGCATGTCGAGGTAGGGCTTTCCGTCCGCATCGGTGACAACTGCACCGTCACCGCCGGCCAACGCGATCGGCGGAGTGCCGTAGTTGTTCATCATCACCGCCGACCATCTGTCCAGCAGCGTCATGCCTTCACCACCTTGGTTCCGGTGCCCTCGTCGGTGAACAGTTCCACCAGCACGCAGTGCTCGACCCGGCCGTCGATGACATGGGCGCTGGGCACACCACCGTTGACCGCGCGCAAGCACGCCTCGATCTTGGGCACCATGCCGGCTCCCAGCGTCGGCAGCAGCTGCGTCAAAGCCGCGGAGTCGATCTCGCTGACCAGCGAGTTCTGGTCGGGCCAGTCGGTGTACAGCCCGTCAACGTCGGTGAGCACCAGCAACTTCTCGGCGCTCAGCGCCTCGGCCAGTGCGGCCGCGGCCGTGTCGGCGTTGATGTTGTGCACCACCCCTTCCGCGTCGGGGGCGATGGTGGACACCACGGGAATCCGCCCGGCGTCGATGAGGTCGAGGACGGCGTCGGTGCTCACCCGCTCGACATCGCCGACCAGTCCGACGTCGGTCGCCACCCCGTCGACCGCGACGCTGCGGCGCACCGCGGTGAACAGATGGGCATCCTCGCCGGTGATGCCGACCGCATAGGGTCCGTGCGCGTTGATCAGGTTGACCAGCTGTCTGCCAACCTGCCCGAACAGCACCATCCGCGCGATGTCCAACACCTCGGGGGTGGTAACCCGGAAGCCGCCCTTGAAATCGCCCGGTATTCCCAGTCTTTTGAGCATCGCGGTGACCTGGGGACCTCCTCCGTGCACCACGACGGGATGAATACCGCAGTTGCGCAGGAACACCATGTCAGCCGCGAACGCCCGCCGCAGTGACTCGTCGGTCATCGCGTTTCCGCCGTACTTGACCACGACGACCTTGTCGTGCAGCTTCTTGAGCCACGGCAGCGCCGCGGCGAGCACCTCGGCCTTGACCTGACGGTCCACGGTCATGAGCTGTAGGCCGAGTTCTCTTCGACGTAGCCGTGCGACAGGTCGGTGGTTCGGATGCTGGCACTTCCGTCGCCGGCGCCGAGGTCCACCGTGACGGTGATGTCGTCGCCGGAAAGGTCGACGGCCCGTGCTTCCGGTGCGCCCACACCGTCGGCGAAGACCACAGAACCGTTGAACGCCACGGTGATCCGATTTGGGTCGATCACAACCGGCGCCATCCCGGTCGCGGCCACGACGCGGCCCCAGTTCGGGTCGGATCCGAACAGCGCGGTCTTGACCAGACTGTCGCGGGCGATGACCCTGGCGGCGCTCACCGCTTCCTCCTCGCTGAGCGCGCCGCAGACGGTGATCGTCACACGCTTGGTCACGCCTTCGGCATCGGACTGCAACTGCTCGGCCAAGTCGTCACAGACCCGCAACACCGCATCGTCGAGATCGTCTTGGCTGGGCTTGATCTCACTGGCACCCGAGGCCAGCAGCAGCACCGTGTCGTTCGTACTGCAACTACCGTCGATGTCGAGCCGATCGAAGGTCAGGGCGCATGCGCGGCGCAATGCACGATCCAGTGCAGTGGCATCGGCAACAGCATCGGTGGTGATGACGCAGAGCATGGTGGCCAACGCCGGCGCCATCATGCCGGCACCCTTGGCCATTCCGCCCACAGTCCAGTTCTCCCCTGACTCGGGGGTGTGGTGCAAGGCGACCTGTTTGGGCACGGTGTCAGTGGTCATGACGGCGCGGGCAGCCTCCTCGCCGCCGGTGAGGCCGCCGGCCAGTTCGTGTACCACTTCGACTATTCCGGGAAGCAACCTGTCCATCGGCAGCCGATCACCGATCAGGCCGGTCGAGCAGACCGCGACCTCGATCGCCCCGGTCTCGGTTCCCCAGTCGCTCAGCGCCGCGGCGACCGCTTCGGCGGTGGCATGGGCATCTTGGAACCCCGGCGAACCGGTACAGGCGTTGGCGCCACCGGAGTTGAGGATGACCGCGCGCAACCGCCCCGTGGTGAGAACCTGCTGGGTCCACAGCACCGGAGCCGCCTTCACCTGATTGCGGGTGAACACTCCGGCGGCGGCGTAGTCGGGCCCTTCATTGAACACCAGCGCCAAATCCAGCGCACCGGATTCCTTGATGCCTGCGGCGATTCCCATGGCCCGGAACCCGGCCGGTGCGGTGACACCCTGAGTCCGCAGCAGTCGGCTGGACTCATGGCCACCGTCGGCGGCCCCGGCATTCACGGCGCGACTCCCACAATCGAAAGCCCCTCGGTCTCCGGCCATCCCAGCGCCAGGTTCATCACCTGCACGGCGGCCCCGCCGGTTCCTTTGACCAGGTTGTCGATTGCCGCGACGGCGACAAAGGTGCTAGCCGCCTCGTCGACCGCGACGGCCAGCTGCACGGCGTTGCTGCCGATCACCGCAGCTGTGGTCGGCAGCTGCCCCTCCGGCAGCAGATGAATGAATGGCTCCCCGGCGTAGGCCTTTTCGTAGGCTGCCCGAAGCAGTGCCACCGGCGCCTCGGTGCGGGCGGTGCAGGTAGCCAGAATGCCGCGGGAGGCAGGAACCAGGACCGGGGTGAACGACACGGTGACCTCCCGGTCAGCGACGAGACGCAGTCCTTGCGCGATTTCCGGCGTGTGCCGGTGTTTGCCTCCGATGTTGTACGCCCGGGCCGAACCGATCACCTCCGAGGCCAGCAGGTCGGCGCGCGGGGTGCGTCCCGCTCCCGAGGTGCCGCTGACAGCGACGACATTGACCGCCGGGTCCACCAGGTTCTCGGCCACCGCCGGCAACAACGCCATCAGCGCCGCGGTGGGATAGCAGCCCGGCACCGCGATCCGGTTGGCACCACGCAGCTGCTCCCGCGCGCCCGGCAGCTCCGGCAGCCCGTATGGCCAGCTCCCGGCGTGTTCGGAACCGTAGAACTGTTCCCACTGCGCCGCGTCGGTGAGCCGGAAGTCCGCCCCGCAGTCGATCACCACGACCGCGGGGCCCAGTTGATCGGCCAGCTGCGCCGAATGACCGTGCGGTAGGGCGAGGAACACCACATCGTGGCCGGCCAGAGTGGCGACGTCGGTGTGGTCCACGGTGCGGCTCGCCAGCGGCAGCAGGTGCGGATGGTGTTCGGCCAGAACGGTGCCTGCGCTGGCGGCCGCCGTTACCGCCCCGATGCTCAGGCGCCCGTCGGCATAGCCGGGGTGGCCGAGCAGCAGACGCAGAATCTCACCGCCGGCATAGCCACTCGCACCTGCGACCGCCACCGAAACCATGCTGACGATTCTGCATGTTTATGCATATTGGTGCAAACAAATTGCATTCAGCGGCGCTGAACAGCTCCGACGCGTTGGGCAGCGCTCTGCACCGCCGCGTCCCGCGCCGAGCTGGCTTCGTCCTCGGTCAGGGTGCGGTCTGCTGCTCGGAACCTCAGCGCCAGGGCCAGCGATTTCCGGCCCGCACCGATCTGCGGGCCGGTGTAGACATCGAACAGGCGCACGTCCTCCAGCAGCTCACCGGCCCCATCGCGGACCGCATCGATGACGCTCTGGGCCGCGACATCGTCCTCAACGATCAGGCTGATGTCCTGGAACAGCGCCGGGAAGGGCGACACTCTCGGCGCCGGCAGCCGCTGGGCGATCGGGATGACGGCGAGGTTCAATTCGATCGCACACGTTCCGTCGGGCAGATCCGATCGCTCGACAACGGCGGGATGCAACTGGCCGGCATGGCCCACGACGGTGTCACCGACAAGAACCTCGGCGCAACGACCCGGGTGCCACGGCAGGCGCTCGGCGGCCCGCAGCGTCACCTCGACAGCGGCAGCACGCGCGATGATGCGTACCGCTTCGAACGCGTCGGCGGCGGTGACCGGGCGGCCAGGCCCCCACGGGCCGGCAGGTTCGCGCAGACCGGTCAGGACGGCGCCCACGTGTTGCGGCTGGCTGGGCAAGGATTCGTCCAGCGCCGCGACCTCCTCGCCCGTGGGCCGCCGGTCGGTGGGAATCCGGTCGACGGCGCGGGTCTGCGCAGTCGGCTGGACCACCTGGGCGATCGCGAACAGCGCGAAGTCCGTGGCTCCGCGGGAAACGTTGCGGGACAGCGCCTCCAACAGGCCTGGGAGCAGCGTCGTCGCCAGGTGCGGCCGATCGGCCTCCAGGGGGTTGAGCACCCTGGTCGTGAATCGGCGCGGGTCGTCGGCCGGCAGACCCCACAGGTCGAACACCCCGGAAGGCAGGAACGGTGTGGGCAGAATCTCGATGAAGCCGCTGAGTGCCAACGACTTCCCTATCGCCCGGCGCCGCTTCTGCACAGGCGTCAGCCCGTGCCCGGCCGGCGCCTGCGGCAGTACGGACGGAATCCGTTCCAGGCCTTCCAGCCGCAACACCTCTTCGACCAGGTCGGCCGGCTGAAGCAGATCCGGGCGCCAGCTCGGCGGCTTGGCGGTCACCGAGTCCGCTTGGGTGGCGACGTCGGCTCCGATCTGAGCCAGGCGCCGAGCAGTGGCTCCGGCGGGATAGTCGACACCAGCGGTGCGGTCGGGCAGATCGATAGCCATGGTGACCGGCGGGGGCGACCAGTCGTCGCGCGGCGGGTCGCCACGCCAGTCGGTCAATGCCGGTTGCGCGGTGCCACCGGCGATCTCGGCCAGCAGCGCGGCGCAGCGATCCAGCGCCGCAACCGAGATCGCCGGATCGACGAACCGTTCGTAGCGACGTCCGGCCTCGCTGGACAGATGCAGACGCCGCTGCGTGCGCGAGACCGCAGCCGGATCCCAGACCGCCGCCTCCAGCAGTACGTCTGTCGTCGTGGCGCGAACCTCGGTGGTGCCTGCGCCCATCACACCACCGATCGCGGCAGTGGCCACGTCGTCGACGATCAGTACGTCCCGGGCGTCGAGGGTGCGTTGAACGTCGTCGAGCGTGACGACGGTCTCGCCCGGCTCGGCGAACCGCACATCGAATCCGCCGGTGACGAGGCTGCGGTCGTGGGCATGCATCGGGTGCCCGATCTCGAGCATCACGTAGTTGGTCACGTCGACTGCCGGTGAGATGGAACGGATTCCGCTCAGCAGCAGACGGCGCTGCATCCACCACGGCGACACCGCGGCCGGGTCAATCCCAGTCACCGGCCGTAGCCCGAACCGGATGACGCCGGTCCCGGGTTGGACCGTCAACGGCCAGGCCTCTGATTTAGCCGGCAACGGCGCGACGTCAGCCGGGTCGACGAACTCGAGGTCGTAGGCGCACGCGATCTCGCGGGCCATTCCGCGCACTGACAGGCAGTAACCCCGGTCCGGGGTGATCGCCAGGTGGAACACCACGTCATCGAGACCGAGCACCTCGGCCGCAGCGGCTCCCGGCTCGCCGCTGTCCGGTGGGAGCACGATGATCCCGGAATGATCGGTTCCCAGGTTCAGCTCGGAGGCCGAGCAGATCATCCCGTCGGACAGCCGACCGTAGGTCTGGCGCGAGGCGATGGTGAACTCGCCCGGCAACACGGTACCGGGCAATGCGACCACCACCAGGTCGCCGATCACGAAATTGATAGCGCCGCAGACGATGTCCCGCGCATCCGGTTCACCGACGTCGACCTTGACAGCACGGATCGGCTTCTTGAACCCGGCGAGCTCCTCGATCTCGAGTACCCGTCCGATCGTCAGCGGCCCGCGGACCGGACCGACCGCGATGACCTCCTCGACCTCGTGGCCGATGCGGATGAGCGTCTCTTCCAGTTCCGCGGGCGGCACGTCCCAGCCCGGTGCGCCGGCCTGCAGAACCTCACGCAGCCAGCTGTAGGGAATGCGCATCAGGCTCCCACCCCGAAGGGAAGCGAGAACCGTACGTCGCCCTCGACCATGTCCCGCATGTCAGGTATCCCGTTGCGGAACTGCAGGGTCCGTTCCAGCCCCATGCCGAATGCGAATCCGGAGTACACCTCGGGATCGATGCCGCAGGCGCGCAATACGTTCGGGTTGACCATCCCGCAGCCGCCCCACTCCACCCAGCCGGCGCCGCCCTTCTTGTTCGGGAACCAGATGTCCACCTCGGCGGACGGTTCGGTGAACGGGAAGAAGTGCGGCCGGAACCGGGTGCGGCCCTGCGGACCGAATTCGGAGCGGGCGAACGCGTCCAACGTGCCGCGCAGGTTCGCCATCGTCAGGCCGCGATCGACGGCAAGGCCCTCGACCTGATGGAACACCGGCGTGTGAGTGGCGTCGAGTTCGTCGGTGCGGAACGTCCGGCCGACGGAGATGACGTAGGTCGGTAGGTCACGCTCGAGCAAGGCGCGGATCTGCACCGGCGATGTGTGGGTTCGCAGCACCTGCCGCGAACCGTCGGGCTCCACGTGGAAGGTGTCCTGCTCGCTTCGGGCCGGATGGTCCGGTGGGAAGTTGAGCGCGTCGAAGTTGAACTGCTCGGTCTCCACCTCGGGGCCTTCGGCCAGTTCCCAGCCCATCGCCACGAAGGTGTCGGCGATGCGCTCGGCCAGGATGGTGATCGGGTGGCGGGCTCCGATGGGCTGGCGGGTCGACGGAAGGGTCACGTCAATCCGTTCGGCGACCAGCACCGCGGCGTCACGCTCGGCCCGCAGGGCGGTGAGCCGTTCGTCATAGCTGCGCTGCGCCTCCGCGCGCGCGGCGTTGACGCGTCGTCCGGCGTCGGCCCGGTCGGCTTTGGGCAGGGATCCGAGCGCCTGGCGGGCCAACGCGATCGGTGACCGGTCGCCGAGATGTTCGGTTTTTGCTCGGGCCAGTTCGTCGAGGTCACCAGCCAAGCCGAAGGCATGCCGGGCCGCGCTGACCGCCTTTGTCAGCGTTTCCTCTGATGAGTCGATTGGCTGATCAGCCACCCGGCGATAATAGGCGTTGCCGACCAGTCAGACTTCTTCGGTCTCCTCCACCGGCGGTTCCTTGGGTAGCCGCAATCGATACATGGCCAGGTCGACCGGCAGTCCGGATGTCTTGGCCGTGAGGACGTGCCGACGCAGCCGCTTGGCCGTCACACCGAGTGCCTCGAACTCTTCGGTGGAGATCCGGTCCAGAGTGGTCTGGGACACGACCACCCCGCCCTTGGTCGCGCGGTCCATCACCCGCGCCGCGATGTTGACGTCGACGCCGAGCCAATCCGAGCCCAGCCGCTGCGGATGGCCGGTGTGGATGCCGGCGCGCATGCGCGGCACGTAGCCATCGACCTCGACTCTCGTCAGTGCGTCCATGCCGGCCAGCACGGCCCGGATCGCAGTGGCCGGCTCGGGGAAAACGGCCATCGCGCCGTCGCCCATGCGCTTGACGATCTGGCCACCGGCTTCCAGGATCGGTGGCTCGATCGCCTGGGCAACGCGCCGCAGCAACTGCAGGGTGGCGTCGTCACCGGCACCCAGCGCCCAGGAGGAGAAGCCCACGAGGTCGGTGAAGACCAGTGTCATCTCCGGGTTGGCCGGACGCCCCGATACTCGTTCGGTCAGTGCCTGCCACAGCTGCAGGCCCGTCAGGCTCAGCTCGCGAGACAAGGCTCCGTGCTGCAGCAGACGGTCGGCGGCGCGAGCCGCTGCGGCCGGTCCGCCGAGACCGGCGGCCGAGAGCGGATCGCCGAAGTCCGGGTCGCCGGGCAAGGCCCGCCGCGCGCGTTTGATGAGGTCGATCGCGCTCGCGCTGTGATTGGTTCTCTTCAGCCACCCGATCGCTCCCCCCGGGCGCCGCGGAGCGGCCGGCTGATCCGGAACGGGCTCGAGCTGCCCGCTAGCGCCGGACCGTTCGTCGAACGATTCGACATCCACCGCGCCAGCGTATGCGGCTGTTCCGGAGGTAGGCAATCAGAGCGGATCACGACCGGGTGGCGGGCCAGTAACGCTGCGGCCCGACGCGCCGGCCAATCGTAGACAACGTTCGTTGTCAACATTATCGTGAGGTCATTGCTGGATTTGGAGTCGACGAGGACACCATGAACGCGAGATCAACAGCCGCCAGACCAACGAAGGCGCGTGCCGGGGTTCCTGATGATCCGCTCGGCCCGGACTCCTTGACCTGGAAATACTTCGGCGACCTGCGCACCGGCATGTTGGGCGTGTGGATCGGCGCAATCCAGAACATGTACCCAGAACTCGGTGCGGGCGTCGAGGATCATTCGATCCTGCTGCGTGAGCCGCTGCAGCGGGTGGCCCGTTCGGTGTACCCGATCATGGGCGTGGTCTACGACGGCGAACGGGCGGCGCAGACCGGCGCGCAGATCAAGAGCTACCACAAGACCATCCGGGGAACCGATGCCTCCGGCCGCCGCTACCACGCACTGAACCCGGAGACGTTCTACTGGGCGCACGCGACGTTCTTCATGCTGATCATCAAGACGGCCGAATATTTCTGCGGCGGGCTCACCGAGGCCGAGAAGCGCCAACTGTTCGACGAGCACGTGCAGTGGTACCGCATGTACGGAATGAGCATGCGGCCGGTGCCGCAGAGTTGGGAGCAGTTCTGCGAGTATTGGGATCGCAAGTGCAGCGAGGAGCTCGAGATCAACCGCGCCACCCTCGACATCTTCTCGATCCGCATTCCCAAACCGTGGTTCGTGTTGATGCCCACGCCGGTGTGGGACCAGATCTTCAAGCCGATGGTCGCCGGCCAACGCTGGATCGCGGCCGGTCTCTTCGACCCAGCGGTCCGTGAGAAGGCCGGGATGCGCTGGACACCCGGCGACGAGGTATTGCTGCGCTTGTTCGGCAAACTGGTGCAGATGGCGTTCGTCGCGGTGCCCGATGAGATCAGGCTGCATCCGCGCGCGCTCGCGGCGTATCGCCGTGCCCAGGGCAAGCTCCCCCACGATTCTCCGCTGGTCGAGGCGCCCGCGTTCATGGCCCCACCGCGCGATCGGCGCGGCATGCCGATGCATTACATGCCGTCCCGCAAGACGCTGCTGGACCGCGCCGGATCTCTGGTGCACACCACGTTCTCGCTGGCAGGTCTGCGACCGGCCCGCGGCCGCAAGGTAGC
This sequence comes from uncultured Mycobacterium sp., assembly GCA_964513475.1. Lineage (GTDB taxonomy): Bacteria > Actinomycetota > Actinomycetes > Mycobacteriales > Mycobacteriaceae > Mycobacterium. The sequence continues at coordinate 34,904 of CAZEMS010000021.1, forward strand.
CTGACGCGATGCTCGAATGGTCTGATGTCGATCTTGCCGTGCGCGATGCCGTCCGGGAATTCGTCGACAAGGAGATCCGCCCCCATGTCGACGCGTTGGAGAGCGGCGACATGGAGCCCTACCCCATCATCCGCAAGCTCTTCTCCACCTTCGGTATTGACGCGATGGCGCGTGAGTCGCTGGAGAAGCGGTTGGCCAGAATGCGTGAGGGCACCAGCCGTTCCGGTGAGACGGGCAGCGCACCGCGGTCGGGTGGCATGTTCGGCGGCGGCGCCGGGCAGGCGGGCATGAGCTTCGTCGTTGTGAGCGAACTGTGCCGGGTGTCGATGGGTGTGGTCACCGGGATGGGCGTCAGCCTGGGCCTTACGGTGCCGACGATCGCCTCCCGCGGCACCCTGGCGCAGCAGGAACGCTGGCTGCCCGGGCTCGTCACCTACGACAAGGTCGGCGCCTGGGCGATCACCGAACCCGACTCGGGCTCTGATGCTTTCGGCGGGATGAAATCCTACGTCGTTCGCGACGGTGATGACTACATCCTCAACGGGCAGAAGACGTTCATCACCAACGGGCCCGACGCCGACGTCGTGGTCGTCTACGCGAAACTCAACGAGGGCGGGCCGGACGGAGACGCCGTCGATCCCCGGGACCGCAAAGTGCTCACTTTCGTGCTCGACCGCGGGATGGAGGGGTTCGTTCAATCGAAGCCGTTCCGCAAGATGGGTATTCACAGTTCCCGAACCGGCGAGCTGTTCTTCAACAACGTCCGCCTCGGCCGCGATCGGCTGCTCGGTGAAACTGAGGACAACAAGTCCGGCGACGGTCGGGAGAGCGCGCGGTCCAACTTCTCCGCCGAACGCATCGGCGTGGCTGCGATGGCGCTGGGCGTGATCGAGGAGTGCCTGAAGCTGTGCGTGGACTACGCGAAGAACCGCACGCTCTGGGGTCAAGAGATCGCACAGTTCCAGCTCATCCAACTCAAGCTGGCCAGCATGGAAGTGGCACGGATGAACGTGCGCAACATGCTGTTTCGCGTCATCGAAGCCGCACAGGCCGGCAAGCCGATCGCTCTGGCGGAGGCGTCTGCGATCAAGTGGTACTGCTCGCAGGCCGCGACCGACGTCGCCATGGAGGCAGTCCAGCTGTTCGGCGGCAACGGCTACATGACCGAGTATCGAGTCGAACAGTTGGCCCGAGACGCCAAGTCACTGATGATCTACGCCGGCAGCAATGAGGTACAGATCACCCATGTCGCCAGGGGCCTGCTGAGCTAGACGGCTGAACTAGACGGCGAAGTCGGCAGAGACCACAATGGCGGCTCAACCCGAGTAGCACAGGAGGAACTCGTGGAGCTCCACAACACCACCGCATTGATCACCGGTGCCAGCGGCGGAATCGGCGAGGAGTTCGCCGTCCAGCTCGCTCGCCGCGGAGTGAACCTCGTACTGGTGGCCCGTCGGACCGACAAACTCGACGAGCTGCGCGAGGCTCTGCTCGCAAAGCACCCCGGACTGGTCATCGACGTCATCTCCGCTGATCTGGCCAAGCCCGGCTCTGGAGCAGACCTGCAGGCCGCGGTCAGCGCTCTCGGCCGACGTATCGACGTCCTGGTGAACAACGCCGGTATCGGTTTGCACGGGAACTTCGTTTCCCAGGATCCCGCCGCCAACGCCGGACAGGTCCAATTGAACTGCGGCACGTTGGTCGACCTCGCGGCGCGCTACCTGCCTGCGATGGTGGAGGCCAGGCGCGGTGTGCTGATCAATGTGGCCTCAACGGCAGCCTTTCAACCGACACCGGGTATGGCGGTCTACGGGGCCAGCAAGGCGTTCGTGCTGTCGTTCACCGAGGCCGTCTGGCAGGAATGCAAGGGGTCCGGGGTCAGGGTGATGGCGCTGTGCCCAGGGGCAACCGAAACTGAGTTCTTCACGCGTACCGGCGAGGAGTTCCTGACCCGCGGCCGCCAGACCTCTCAGCAGGTCGTCGACACCGCACTTGCCGCCCTGGACAAGTCCAATCCCACGGTCGTCTCCGGCCGACGGAACTCACTACTGGCCAATGGATACCGTTTCACTCCACGCCGGCTGATGCTCCAGGTCTCCGAGCGAATAATGAAGGCTCACTGAGCAGGCTCACTGAGTTGGTCCCGATTCAGGCCTGCGCTCTCGCGCTCTGGTAGAGGCAGATCGCCGCGGCCGAGGCAACGTTGAGGCTCTCGGCGCTGCCGGCCATCGGGATACGCACTCGATGGGTGGCCGCCTGTGCGATTTCCGTTGGCAGACCATGCGCTTCGCTGCCGAACAACCACGCCGATGGTACGTCCAGCGGTGCGGCGTCGAGGCCCAGCTCGCCATCGACCGTTGCTGCCAGCACCTGAAGACCCGACCCCGTCAGCGCCGCCAGCACGTCGGCAACCTCGTAGTGGACCACCACCGGAATCGAGAAGATACTTCCGGCCGAAGCGCGCAGGCACTTGCCGTTGTAGGGGTCGACGCTGTGGCCGGCAAGCACCACGGCAGCGGCTCCCATGGCGTCGGCGATCCGGATCAGGGTGCCCGCGTTTCCAGGTTCCGAGATCTCCACAGCAACCGCCACCAGCGGCGGCGGTTCGGCGAGCACGTCGTCAAGGCTGGCCTCGGGAATGGTGCATACCGCGATCAGCCCGACCGGAGTCACCGTGTCCGACAGCGCTTTCGCAGCGCGGTCGGTGACGGGGTGCACCGTGACGTCAGGCACCAGATGCCCGAATCGGCTCAGTGCCGATTCGGTGCCGAACACCTCGACCACAAGACCGCGTCGCGCTGCCGCCTCGACAAGGTTGGGCCCCTCGGCGAGGAAACGGGCGGCGCGGCGGCGGGCTGCCTGCCGGTGCAGTTTGACCGCCGCCACTACTTTGGCGGACCGTTCGGTCAGCAGGCGCAGGCGGCCTCTCCGGTCGGAGCGTTGACATCCTCGGGTAGCGCGCCCCGGGCAACGGCGACCAGCGCGGCAAACGCTTCCGGATCGCTGACGGCGATCTCCGCCAGGTTCTTGCGGTCCACCTCGACCCCAGCGGCCTTGAGACCCTGGACCAGCCGGTTGTAGGTGATGCCGTTGGCGCGGGCGGCGGCGTTGATGCGGGCGATCCACAGCTTGCGGAACTCACCCTTGCGGGCACGCCGGTCGCGGTAGGCGTAGGTCAGCGAATGCAGCTGCTGCTCTTTGGCTTTGCGGTACAAACGTGACCGCTGGCCCCGGTAGCCCTTGGAGGCCTTGAGTACGGTGCGCCGCTTCTTCTGGGCGTTGACTGCCCGCTTTACGCGTGCCATGGGTGATCCTATTCTCGTACGGGCTGAAGGTCGGTACTGAAATCGGCATTGCCGAGTTTGGCGTCGGTCAGCCGTTCAGCATCTTCTTGACGCGGTTGGTGTCTGTAGCGGCGACGACGGTACGGCCGTCGAGTCGACGGGTGCGTCTGCTCGACTTGTGCTCGAGCAGGTGTCGACGGTTGGCCTTCTGGCGCACGATCTTCCCGGTTCCGGTACGCCGGAAACGCTTCGATGCGCCGCTGTGGGTCTTGGCCTTGGGCATGTGTCCTCAGTTCTGTGATGTGGTGTTCGGTGCTTCTCCGCCGGATCCTCTTCGCGCAAGCGGCTCATCTCCGCCGGATCCTCTTCGCGCAAGCGGCTCATCGGCATCATGTGCGGCCTTGGCGCGAGTCTTGGCCCCGCGGTGCGGCGCCAGCACCATCGTCATGTTGCGGCCGTCCTGCTTGGCTGAGGTCTCGACGAAACCGTAATCGGCGACGTCGGCACCCAGTCGCTGCAGCAGCCGATAGCCCAGTTCGGGCCTGGACTGTTCGCGACCACGGAACATGATCGTCACCTTGACCTTGGACCCTGCTTCCAGGAACCGGACGACGTGACCCTTCTTGGTCTCGTAGTCGTGGTCGTCGATCTTGGGACGCAGCTTCTGTTCCTTGACGACTGTCTGTTGCTGGTTCTTGCGAGACTCGCGCTCCTTCAGAGCCGTCTCGTACTTGTACTTGCCGTAGTCCATGATCTTGCAGACCGGCGGTCTGGCATTCGGGGCTACTTCGACGAGGTCGAGATCGGCGTCCGCGGCAACGCGGAGCGCATCTTCGATGCGCACAATGCCTACCTGCTCACCGCCTGGTCCGATCAGGCGAACTTCGGGTACGCGGATGCGATCGTTGACGCGGGTCTCAGTGCTGATGGGGCCTCCTATGTTTGTCACTTGTCGATGAAGGCCCATCGCATCAGCAAAAAAGCCCTGCTCGAAGCAGGGCCCAAGCCGACCGGTCACGGCTGGCGCCGTCTGCGCCGGAACGCAGAATCAGCATCACCGATGCCGATGACCGGACCGCTGCGCCGGCGTGGCGAGCGGTGGGAGTGGGACTCCACTTGCTGTCCCTGGCGTTCGCCAGGGCGGTCGCGCATGGAAGTCTAGCAGGCATGACCGATGAGCCGAGCATCCGTGAGCTGGCCGACATCCCGGCCGTCGAGGTGATCACCCGATCAGCGGTGATGCTGATGAGCGCCGCAGCCGAGAAGATCGGCTTGGCGGCCGAGGATCCGGAGGACAGCCCACACCGTGACCTCGATGAAGCGCGTCGGCTCATCACCGCGCTGGCCGGGCTGGTAGCTGCCGCCGCCGAGTACCTTGGTCCGCACGCCGGGCCCGTCCGCGATGGACTCAGGAGCCTGCAAGTGGCCTTTCGTGAGTACAGCGCCGTGCCCGACGAACCCGGGGAAGGTCCGGGCGAGAAATACACCGGCCCGGTCTGGTAGTTTCGCGCACCCGTCGGACCGGTCGAGGGAATATCCTCCCGGCCTATGACCCTTACCCGCCCGTCGCGGACCCGTCCGGCCGCGCAGCACGCCTGGGTTCCCGCGATCGCCGGTTGGACAGTGGGGATCATCGCCACGCTGTCACTGCTGGCGAGTGTGTCACCGCTGGTACGGGCGATCATCAAGGTCCCACGTGAATTCGTCAACGAGTACGTCTTCAATTTTCCCGACACCAGCTTCGCGTGGGCATTCGTCCTGGCGCTGCTGGCCGCCGCGCTGGCCGCGCGCAAACGCATCGCCTGGTGGGTGCTCCTGCTCTACATGGTCGCAGCCCTCGGCTGGAACATCGGTGATCTTGTCGCCGGCGACGAATCGGTGGCCGAAGAGATCGGCGAGGTCATCGGGCTGGGCTTCCACGTCGTCGCGATCGTGGTGCTGGTCCTGGCCCGGCGCCAGTTCTGGGCCAGAGTGCGCCGCGGAGCGCTGGCCAAAGCGGCCGCGGTGCTGGTGGCCGGGATGGCGGTGGGTGTCCTGCTGGGTTGGGGTCTGCTGCACCTGTTCCCCGGCACCCTGACCCGCGGCGACCGCTTCTGGTACGCGCTCAATCGGGTGAGCGCCTTCGCCGGGGCCGACTCCGATGCGTTCACCGGGCAACCCCACGTGTTCGTCAACGCACTACTCGGCCTGTTCGGTGCGTTCGCGTTGATGGTCGCCGCCATCGTGTTGTTCCAGTCCCAGCGGGCTGAGAATGCGCTCACCGCCGAGGATGAGTCCGCGATTCGCGGGCTGCTGGAGCAGTACGGCAAGAATGACTCGCTGGGCTACTTCGCCACTCGCCGGGACAAGGCGGTGGTGTTCGCCCCCAACGGTCGGGCGGCGATCACCTACCGCGTCGAGGTCGGTGTCTGCCTGGCCAGCGGTGACCCGGTCGGCGACCCGAAGGCGTGGCCGCAGGCCGTCAGCGAGTGGTTGGCGCTGTGCGCCGACTACGGGTGGGCGCCCGGCGTGATGGGCGCCAGTTCCGCTGCTACGCAGACGTTCCGCGAAGCCGGGCTCAATGCGCTGCAGCTCGGGGACGAAGCGGTGCTCTACCCGGACCGGTTCCGGTTGACAGGGCACAACATGCGGGCTGTCCGTCAGGCGGTGACCCGGGCCCGCCGCGCCGGGCTGACTGTGCGGTTGAGACGGCATCGGGACATCTCAGGCACCGAGATGGCGACGGTGATCCGGCGCGCCGACGCCTGGCGCGACACCGAGGCCGAGCGGGGCTTCTCGATGGCGTTGGGCCGGCTCGGCGACGCCGCGGACGGTAACTGCCTGCTGGCCGAGGCTGTCCGCACCACTGACGGCGAGGTGGTGGCGATGCTGTCCCTGGTGCCGTGGGGCAACACCGGCCTCTCGCTGGACCTGATGCGCCGATCTCCGCAGTCCCCCAACGGGACCATCGAGCTGATGGTCAGCGAACTGGCCCAGCAAGCCGAAACGATCGGTGTCAACCGGATTTCGCTGAACTTCGCCATGTTCCGCTCGGCGTTCGAACAGGGTGCCCAACTCGGCGCGGGCCCGGTCGCACGGCTGTGGCGCGGCCTGCTGGTGTTCTTCTCCCGTTGGTGGCAGTTGGAGACCCTGTACCGGTCGAACATGAAGTACCAACCGCAATGGGTGCCGCGCTACGCCTGCTACGAGGACGCGCGGGTGGTCCCGCGCGTCGGTGTCGCCTCGGTGATCGCCGAAGGATTCCTGGTGCTGCCGTTCTCGCGCCGAAACAAGCAGCACACCGGTCACCACTCCGCGGTGCCACATGACAGGACAACCGGTCAGCCTCGCACCGACGGCGCCGGACCGGGGGTAAGCGAACCCGACCAACCCGAGGACGGACACGATCAAACCCGGCTGCCCGAACAGGTTCGGGTCAGGATGGACAAGCTCGAAACGCTGCAGCGCAACGGCGTCGACGCCTATCCCATCGGGCAGCCACCGACCCACACCGTGGCCGAGGCGCTCGCCGCCGACGACGACATCGCGGTCACGGTGGCCGGCCGGGTGCTGCGTGCCCGCGACTACGGCGGCGTGATGTTCGCGCAGCTGCGCGACTGGTCCGGGGACGTGCAACTGCTGCTGGACAAGTCCGAGATCGGCGCTGCGATGACCGACTTCGCCGCCGTCGACCTCGGTGACCTGATCGAAGCCAGCGGCCACATGGGCTACAGCAGGAACGGCACCCGGTCGCTCCTCGTCCGGCAGTGGCGAATGATCGGCAAATGCCTGCGACCGCTGCCGGACAAGTGGCGCGGCCTGACCGACGCCGAAGCGCGGGTGCGGGCACGGTATGTCGACCTCGCGATCAACTCCGAAGCGCGCGACCTGATCCAAGCGCGCAGCAGCGTGCTGCATTCGATTCGAGAGACTCTGCACAACAAGGGCTTTCTCGAAGTGGAAACCCCGATCCTGCAGCAGATCCACGGCGGTGCGAACGCCCGGCCGTTTCATACTCATATCAACGCCTATGACCTGGATCTCTACCTACGCATCGCACCGGAGCTCTACCTCAAGCGGCTCTGCGTCGGTGGTGTGGAGCGGGTGTTCGAGCTGGGCCGAGCGTTCCGCAACGAAGGTGTCGATTTCAGCCACAACCCCGAGTTCACCCTGCTCGAGGCGTACCAAGCCCACGCGGACTACAAGGTGTGGATCGACGGCTGCCGCGAGCTGATCCAGAACGCCGCGCTGGCCGCCAACGGCGAACTGGTCTTCATGCGTCCGGGCGCGGGTGGTGTCCTCGAGCCCGTGGACATCTCCGGTGAATGGACGGTCAAGACCGTTCACGATGCGGCCTCGGAGGCGCTCGGCGAGCATATCGACGCCCAAACCGACCTGGCGAGCCTACGCAGGATCGCCGAAAATGCCGGCATCCCATACCTGACGCACTGGGACGAGGGTGCGATCGTTCTGGAGATATACGAGCATCTGGTCGAGGAACGGACTCAGGGGCCTACTTTCTACATCGACTTCCCGACCTCGGTTTCACCGCTGACCAGGCCGCACCGCAGCACGCCGGGGCTGGCCGAGCGCTGGGATCTGGTGGCGTGGGGCGTCGAGCTGGGCACCGCCTACAGCGAGCTGACCGACCCGGTCGAGCAGCGCCGACGGCTTCAGCAGCAATCGTTGCTGGCTGCCGGTGGCGATCCTGAGGCGATGGAACTCGACGAAGACTTCTTGCAGGCGATGGAGTACGCGATGCCGCCGACCGGCGGTCTGGGCGTCGGCGTGGACCGAGTGGTCATGCTGATCACCGGGCGCAGCATCCGAGAGACGTTGCCGTTCCCGCTTGCCAAACCCCGGTGACAGAGGCCGGAGGTACGGTCGAGGCTTGACCTAGGAGAAACGCATGACCGACGAATCCAATCCCGAGCAGAAAGGCGCCGCCGAGCCGAAGCCCGCTGCGGATCCGGTCCCTTCAGCTCCACCCGAGGCCGGCTACAGCTCGAGTGGCGTGCCGACGTTCGAGTCGGTGCGGGAAAAGATCGAAACCCGCTACGGCAGCGCCATCGGTTCGTCCGAGCTCGCCGCGGAAACCCCCGAAGGCCGCACCGCTGAGGAAAAGTACGACGCTCGACAACGCGCCGCCGCTGAGCGGCTGGCCCAGATCCGGGAGTCCATGCGCGACGACAACGCGGGTCCGGGGCAGAGCTGAGGAACTTCCCGCGCCTGCCCTTCTGCCCTTCTTGCCCTTACTACGAACTGAAGCCCATGTCCGCTTCTGCGCTGTAGACACCCAGCAGGTCGCGAGCGGAAACTATGCCGACAAGGGCACCATCGCTCTCCACCAGGACGTGGCGAATGTAGCGATCCGTCATCCGAACCGCCGCCTCTCCGACGGTGGCCTCGGCGTCGCAGCTCACCAGCTTGGTGCTCGCGACATCAAGCGCCTTGACCGAGGCCGGGTCCTTACCGGCAGCTACCACCCGAACGACGTCGCGCTCGCTCAGCAGACCTGCAGGCCGCTGGTCGTGGCCGAGGACGACCACCCCGACCTCGCCGGTGATGATGGCCTTGGCAACATCTGCGACCGTGGCATCGGCGGCGACACGCACCACCTGATCGCCGGTCAGGGTAGACAATGGGATGGAAGCAGCCGATGGGATGTCACTCACCCCGCCATGCTAGACAACCGGCCGGAAAGTCAGACACGCGAGGCCAAGGCCCAGGCATCCGGTCAGGCACTGACCTTTCGCCGCTTCCTCGGTGGCGGCGCCGGTACGTCGAGCATGTCGGCAAGGAACTGACCCGTGTAGCTGCTGACCGTGGCAGCGACGTCCTCGGGCGTGCCCTCCGCGACAACAGTGCCGCCGCCGGCGCCTCCCTCCGGTCCCATGTCAACGATCCAGTCGGATGTCTTGATCACATCCAGGTTGTGCTCGATGACGATGACCGAATTGCCTTTGTCGACAAGGCCGTTGATCACTTTGAGTAGCTTGCGGATGTCTTCGAAGTGCAGCCCGGTGGTCGGCTCGTCGAGAATGTAGACGGTGCGTCCGGTCGAGCGTTTCTGCAGTTCGGAGGCCAGTTTGACGCGCTGCGCCTCACCGCCGGACAGCGTCGGCGCCGGCTGTCCGAGTCGCACGTATCCGAGACCGACGTCGACGAGCGTCCCGAGATAGCGGTGGATCGACGAGATGTTCTCGAAGAACTCTGCCGCCTCCTCGATCGACATGTCGAGCACTTCTGAGATGGTCTTGCCCTTGTAGTGCACCTCCAGGGTCTCGCGGTTGTACCGGGCGCCCTGACACACCTCACACGGCACATACACGTCTGGAAGGAAGTTCATCTCGATCTTGATCGTGCCGTCGCCCGAACACGCTTCGCAGCGACCGCCTTTGACGTTGAACGAGAAGCGTCCCGGCTGGTAGCCACGAACCTTGGCCTCAGTGGTGGCCGCGAACAACGTCCGGATCTTGTCGAACACCCCGGTATAGGTGGCCGGGTTGGACCGGGGTGTGCGTCCGATCGGCGACTGGTCAACACGCACCAATTTGTCGACGTGGTCCAACCCGGTGACACGGGTATGACGGCCGGGCACCTGCCGAGCGCCGTTGAGTTTGTTGGCAAGCACAGACGCGAGGATGTCGTTGACCAGCGTCGACTTGCCGGATCCCGACACACCGGTGACCGAGGTCAGCACCCCGAGCGGAAACGACACGTCGATCTTTCGCAGATTGTGCTCACGCGCCCCCACCACGGTGAGCTTCCGCTTGTGATCGACCGGACGACGGATCGCCGGTACCTCGATACTCTGCTTGCCGGAAAGATATTGACCAGTAAGGGAATCAGTGTTTCGTAACAGATCCTGATACGTGCCGCTGTGCACGATCTGGCCGCCGTGTTCGCCCGCAGCGGGACCGATGTCCACGATCCAGTCGGCATGGGCGATGGTGTCCAGGTCGTGCTCGACGACGATGAGCGTATTGCCCAGTTCACGCAGTCGGGCCAGGGTGTCGATCAGCCGGCGGTTGTCGCGCTGGTGCAGGCCAATGGACGGCTCGTCGAGCACGTAGAGCACTCCGACAAGCCCCGAGCCGATCTGGGTGGCCAGCCGGATGCGTTGCGCCTCACCGCCGGACAGCGTCGCCGCCGCCCTCGACAGGGACAAGTAGTCCAGACCCACGTCGAGCAGGAAACCCAGCCGTGACTGTATCTCCTTGAGCACCTGCCCCGCGATGGCCTGTTCGCGCGCTCCCAGAGTCAACCCGCTGAGGAACCCGGCGCATTCGGCGATCGAGAGCTCGGCGACTTCTGCGATGGATTTCGCGCCGTGCACCGCCGCCGCCAGCGTCACGGCCAAGATCTCCGGCTTCAGGCGGGCGCCGTCGCACTCCGGACACGGCACGTCGCGCATGAAGCCCTCGTAGCGTTCCTTCATCTGCTCGGAGTCGGTCTGCTCCATGCGACGGTGCAGGAAAGCCATCACCCCTTCGAAGTCCGCGTGGTACGAGCGAACGCGCCCATAGCGGTTGCGGTACCGCACGTGCACCTTCTCGTCGCACCCTTCGAGGATCGCCTTCCGCGCCTTGGCCGGCAGCTTGCGCCACGGGGTGTCGACGTCGAAACCCATCGACTCGCCCAAGCCGGCCAGCATGCGGGTGAAGTACTCGGCGGTCTGCCCCATCGACCATGGGGCGATAGCGCCCTCGGCCAGCGTGAGGTCTGGGTCCGGCACCACCAGCTCCGGATCCACCTCCTTACGGATGCCCAGGCCGATGCATTCCGGGCAGGCACCGTAGGGCGAGTTGAAGGAGAACGAGCGTGGCTCGAGATCGTCGACTGCGAGCGGGTGCCCGTTCGGGCAGGCCAGTTTCTCGGAGAAGCGCTGCTCGCGCGGCGAATCGGTTTCCCGGTCTCGATGATCGGGGAACTCCAGCACCACGATGCCGTCGGCCAGGTTCAGCGCCGTCTCCACCGAGTCGGTGAGCCGCTGCTTGGCGCTCGCCTTGACCGTCAGCCGATCGACAACCACCTCGATGTCGTGTTTCTCCTGCTTCTTCAGCTTCGGCGGCTCGGTGAGCGGATGCACCACACCGTCCACCCGCACCCTGCTGTAGCCCTGCGTGTTCAGCTTGTCGAACAGATCGACGAACTCACCCTTGCGTGTCCGCACCACCGGGGCCAGCACCTGGAACCGCAGCCCCTCGTCCATGGCAAGCACCTGGTCGACGATCTGCTGCGGGGTCTGCCGGGCGATCCGCTCACCGCATGTCGGGCAGTGCGGGGTGCCCGCGCGCGCGTACAGCAGACGCAGGTAGTCGTACACCTCGGTGATGGTGCCGACGGTCGAACGCGGGTTGCGGTTCGTCGACTTCTGATCGATCGACACCGCCGGGGACAGGCCCTCGATGAAGTCGACGTCGGGCTTGTCCATCTGCCCGAGGAACTGGCGTGCATAGGCCGACAGCGACTCGACGTAGCGGCGCTGGCCTTCGGCGAAGATCGTATCGAAAGCCAGCGAGGACTTACCGGAACCGGAAAGCCCGGTGAACACGATCAGCGCATCGCGGGGCAGATCAAGATCAACACTTCGTAGGTTGTGCTCGCGAGCACCCTTGACGATCAGGCGGTCAGCCAACAGTGTCCTTTCTGTCCCCCGCGCGCACCAACGCAGTCGCGTTCCATGCTATGTGTGCCGACCGACACGTTCCCCGGCCAGCCCCGCTGCCAAAGTAACGTGGCCACCATGACAGTCGTCGACGACAACTACACCGGCCACGTCGAACCCCGGTCGGCGGCCCGGCGCCAGCTGCCCGGTGCCTCCATCATCAAGGTCTCAGTCGGACCCATGGACAACAATTCCTACCTGGTGACATGCACAAGCACAGGCCAGAGCCTTCTCATCGACGCCGCGAACGACGCGGAGATCCTGCTCGAGCTCATTGAGCAACACGCACCCAAACTGGCGCTGATCCTCACCAGCCACCAGCATCCCGACCACTGGCAGGCGTTGACGGCGGTCGTCGAAGCCACCGGTGCCCCCACCGCCGTGCATGAACTCGATGCCGAACCCCTACCGGTGTCACCCAACCGGATCCTGGCCAACGGTGACACCGTCGAGATCGGTGAGCTCACGTTCGACGTCATCCACTTGCGTGGGCACACTCCAGGGTCACTCGCCCTGGCGCTCACCGGGCGGGCGGCCGGCGACGCGACCCACCTGTTCACCGGCGACTGCCTGTTTCCGGGCGGTGTGGGCAAGACCTGGCAGCCGGGAGACTTCGAACAGCTGCTCGACGATGTGACTAGCCGAGTGTTCGAGGTCTATCCGGATTCGACGGTCGTCTATCCCGGCCACGGAGACGACACCACGCTCGGGAAAGAACGTCCTCATCTAACGGAGTGGCGCGAACGCGGCTGGTGAATCGGTTGGCATGCCCGCTCCGGAGACAAAGAACCAGAATGAACCAGATAGGGCAAGGCAATGACATCCGTGCGTTCCTCAAGAGTCGAGAAAAGAACCGCGGGCCCAACCCTCAATTCATGTTCCAAGGTTCACCGTAGGTGGTCACGCTGTCGCCAGTGTTTTCGATCAGCCTGGCGAACGGACGCAGCAACACACCGCCAGCGGCACCAGTAACGGTGCCATGAGCGTTGCTAACCGCCACAGCGCCCTCCGGGCCGGCCACATCGACCGAAAATGTCGCCACCTCTTGGATACCCGGGCCGTTACCCAGGTCAGCACTGATCGACACACCCGGAAACAGGTTCGGCGTCACAATGCCCTCGATCGGGATGCCTCCCGAGAAATCCACGAAAACTCCGTCGAGACCGTCGAACGCGATGTTGGGGGTGGTGTAATTGAAGTTCACCCCGACGCCCAACGACCATGGGAAACCGATCTGATAGCCCAGCTCCAGGGTGCCTTCGAACTCCTCGACCGACTGCTTGTCCTCTCCGGTCACCATGTACTCGGCACGACCTGAATGAAACCACTCACGGGTTAGCCGATTGCGGTCCAACGGAAACACCCCATTGAGGTAGGTGTCCCACTGCTGAATTGTCAAAGTCAAACCGTGCCCATCGACCAGACTGAGTTCGTTGTCCAAGCCCGCCTGCGCGGGACCTTCCTCGACGAATTCGATAGCCACCAGTAGCGCCGCAATGGTGGCTACGACCAGCACGGGACGATAGATCTTCATTCGCTTCATGCCCACCTCGCAGGTGTCTCCCTACAGACCAACCGGATGCCACTCTACGACGGCCGGCTGTAAGGTCTTTCGACCGGTATCGACCACCCGTTACAGCCGAACTACACCGCCGCGCCGGCGCGAAATCCTGCAGGTCCCACCCGCTGCCGCAGTGAGTTGACGAGCACACAACCCACCCCGACGCATGCCGGACCAGATCGCCTACCACCACGCCCGTATCGGTCACTTCCGAGAATTGCTGCGCAAGAACTCAGCTTCATCTCAGGGTCTATGACTAGCGTCACAACGTCGGGGTCGGTGAGCAACGGCGCTCTCTTGGGTGGCCGCGAGGGTGTCGATAAAGCTACAAGGGGAATCCCTATGAAGACTCCGAGTAAGAGCGCCTTGGCGAGCGCTGCGATTGTCATCGCCGCAACCTTTGGTGCGCCGGTGCAAGCGGTCGCGGCGACGGGCGACGGCGCATACAGCACATACTCAAACCACCGTTGCGTTGTGCATGACGGCCACAAGAGCACGCCGGATCACAAGGCAACCCCCGAGTGGGGTTCACACAATCCAAACTCCCGGGCAAACGGACCCGGTAGCTCCGCCAAGGCGGCGTGCTAGTCGCGAAACCGCAGGCCCCCATGCCCCTTTGGCTGATCCTGGTTGACCCGGTCGGGATCTAGTCGTAGATGCGTCAAGGCAAGGCCGCGAGTGCCGCGGCTGACCTGCTGAACGTTCATTTCCCTAACCCCTTCAGACAGGTCAGCGGGTTGTCGTGCGCTGTCATGGCGTTCGCCCGACGTACGTGCGGCCGCTGGGGCGCGAATCGACCGGCACCGTCGTACCCCGGCAGGTGTCGCGTACGGGTTGAGGAGTCGCTCGCGGTCACGGAGTTCGGCGACATCGATTGCGGCGCAGGCCAGCAGATATGTTTCGTTGACACTGCACGCCTTGGCCGAGCCCACGATGGATTCGTCAAGTGGGGCGGCATCGAAGAGCCAGCCAGATTTCCAGTCGAGGTCGGAAAGACCTGGATGAAGCGCTGCTGACAACTGGCGTCAGCTGGGCCCGGTCGGCGCTCGATCAGGGGGTGGTGTGGACGATCAGCACGTCGGACTTGGCCCGCCGTGCGACGTCCGCCGGGACTGACCCGAGCAGCCTGCCCGCGATGGTGCCCATCCCGAGGTTGCCGACTACCAGCAGATCGGCATTCGAATCCTGAACCAGGTTGACGAGCGCATCCACCGGAGCGCCCTCGATCAACTGCTCCTCGACCTTTTGTGCACCGGCGGACTCCGCCCTTTCCCGCGCTTCGCGCAGGATCTCGTAGATGGGGGCGTTGCCGGTCATCTTGTAGCCCTCGTCCTTCAGCAGGTCGGCGGCTCGATGGTCTTCACTCTGCGGGAAGTACGCCGTCGCCACGACAAGCTTCGCGTCCGATTCGGCGGCGATCTGACCGGCCCGTTCCACGGCTCGCAACGACGAATCCGATCCGTCCGTGCCAACCACCACGGTTCGATAGGCGCCCATCAATAGCCTCCCAGCATCAGTTGCTACGACATCCGAGACAGTAACCCGTTGCCAGAGGACCGGGGGCGTGATTCACGACACCGACCAGGTCCCACTGACGATCCACGTTACTGTGGAACTGATGGTATCCGTCGGATGCCCTGTCCGGGCTGCAGTGTGACCGGACCGGCGCGACCGTACTCCGTGTTGCCAAGTCCGCGGATCGGCTCGCCGAGTGAGTGCATTCACACGTCCGGGTTCGCCCGGGCTACATCAACTCCACGACCGCCGAAGAGCGCGGCTCCCCCGCGGCTAGAGACACGTCCGCCAACTCTCCTGCGGCACGCTACGCGACGGTGATCACTGCACGGTACCCAGGCGCTAGCCTGAAACGATTGCTACTCAACGCTTTAGGCTCGATACCTGGTTGGGCACCCGACGGCTGAGGTCACCAATCGTCACGACGTTCGGCGGGTGGAGTCGCGGCCACATCCACATCCGCAGCCGGCGTGGCACCCCCGTCCCGTGGCAACGCCCACGGACCGACGCAGATCAGATCCGTTGGGAAGGTGAGCGTTTCCGGCAGCCCGATCGGCAAGCCGGGCACGTTCGGCAAGTCGATCGTCGGCCCGAGGGTCGCGGCGCTAGCCGCTCCTTCGGGAACCCCGCCACCCATGCCGGGCAGCAGACTGGTCACCGTCGAGGCGGCGTTGGTCAGCGGTGACATGACACTCGGCGGCACGCTGTTCAGAGAGTTGGTGATCAGTTCGCCCGCGCCGGGCACCGGAGGCACCAGACCGGCGGATTGATTCAACGACGCGCCGGGGACGGGGGGTGCCGCCGGCGGAACGACACCCGCCGAGCCCCCACCCGACGCGGGCGGAACCACCCCACCCGGCGACGGCGCGATGTAGGTACCGTTCGCCGCACCGGCCGGCGGAATCGACGGCCCCGCCGGGGGCAGAACACCAGCAGACGGGTTCAACGGAGCCCCGGGGACGGGCGGCGCCGCCGGCGGGACGACACCTGCCGAACCCCCACCCGACGCGGGCGGAACGACCCCACCCGGCGACGGTGCAATGTAAGTACCGTTCGCCGCACCGGCCGGCGGAATCGACGGCCCCGCCGGGGGCAGGACACCAGCAGACGGGGTCAAGGGCGCCCCGGGAGGCAGACCGCCAGCATTGAGGGCGATCGGTCCCCCGACCGCGGGATTTCCGACACCGCCCGCTGGGGGCACTGGCAGGCCCGCAGGCACCGCACCGGCAGCATCAGCAACCGGCGCACCCACACCACCAGAACCACCCGGCACCGCACCCGCAGCATCACTCACCACACCACCAGGCACACCCGAACCACCCGGCCCCACAACGCCAGCCGCATCAGCAACCGGCGCACCCACACCACCAGAACCACCCGGCACCGCACCCGCAGCATCACTCACCACACCACCAGGCACACCAGAACCGCCCGGCACCGCACCCGCAGCATCACTCACCACACCACCAGGCACACCCGAACCCGGCACCACCGAAACACCCGCACCATCCACACCCGGCGACACCACACCACCAGGAACCGACGGCGTCCCCACACCCACCGAACCAGTCGAGGGAGGACTCACCACCGAAAGCCCCGGAGGCGTCGCCAACTCAACCGAACCCACCCCAGGCACCCCCGAAACAGACGGCACCGACGGCGCCACCACACCCGCCGAATCACTCACCACACCACCAGGCACACCCGAACCCGGCACCACCGAAACACCCGCA
>CAZEMS010000021.1:51746-51852 GCA_964513475.1 uncultured Mycobacterium sp.
ACTCAACCGAACCCACCCCAGGCACCCCCGAAACAGACGGCACCGACGGCGCCACAACGCCAGCCGCATCAGCAACCGGCGCACCCACACCACCAGAACCACCCGG
>CAZEMS010000021.1:51952-59587 GCA_964513475.1 uncultured Mycobacterium sp.
CCACACCACCAGAACCACCCGGCACCGCACCCGCAGCATCACTCACCACACCACCCGGGACACCAGAACCACCCGGCCCCACAACGCCAGCCGCATCAGCAACCGGCGCACCCACACCACCAGAACCACCCGGCACCGCACCCGCAGCATCACTCACCACACCACCCGGGACACCAGAACCACCCGGCCCCGCAACTCCTGCTGCAGTGCTCGTTGATGCTCCCGGCGCTGCTAGCGCGGGCGGCGTGGCAGCGCCTCCCGCCTGCGAGATCGATGTTCCCGGCGCACCGTTCAAGCCCGGGGGCGCAACATAGGTTCCGTTGGCAGCGCCGGCAGGCGGAATCGACGGCCCTGCTGGTGGCGCGATGTAGGTGCCGTTCGCCGCGCCCGCGGGCGGGGTCGGCCCTCCCGCCGGGAGCCCATCGCCACCGATGTTCGCCGCCGCGCCTTCCACCATGGCGGGCAGGTTCTGCGGATTTGTAGCAATTTGCTGAAACATGTTGAGGCACTCGACACCTGGAGTCGTCGACGTCACAACTGGCTCAGCCATCGCGGCCGGGCTGAGGGCCTGAACAACGCAGTAGAAGCCCGCCGTCGCGCAAGCGATGGTGGCCAAGCGGTTCCTGGTCCGTGACATGTGTTCCTCAATCTGTGCGACGCCGATGCCTCGGGCGGAAACATATCGCCGGAAAGGTCGACTACCACGAACCGCAATCCCGGCGGTTATCGAACCGTTGCCATAGAGAAGCGCGCTGGTTACCCCAGCGCCCACGAGATCGAATACGGGGCAATGTCAACGAAGAAAGACGGCTTACCAAGCCCAGGGCGCATCGCGGCGCCGACCCGTCGCGTGCGGGAAGCAGCGGTCAGGCGCTCACCACGTGCAGACACGGGAATCCACGCGCACACAGTGTCGTCATGCTGTCGTTTCGATCAGATCGCTAGTAACTCCTCGAAGTTATCTACAGATGGCGCTACCTGCCGGGTGATGTCACCAGCATCGAAGACTGACAGAAGCCGGCACTGCAATTGCCCTGGGCTACTTCTCCTTTTCGAGTCAGAGCGAGAAGGCGACTCGATCACAGAACGGGCCAGACCATCCCTGCCGTCGATGTGACCACGAAGATATCGTCAGAAGATACCGACGATATGACCGATCCTGCACCGCCGTTCAATATGGTTACCGTTCCGATGCGCGGCGGATTCGCTCCGGTGATCGTCGACGATCGGAGGGGATCTCAGCGAATCCGATGCATCGAGCGGTACGAGGCGATGAAACCCACGGCGACGAAGCCGGCAAAAACCGCGAAGAGCCAGCGCGCAGCCGCCGCATCTCCGGTGCCGTTCAGGTTGACCACGACACCGGCCAGCCCTGCCCCGAAGGCCCCGCATATCAACTGCACCGTGTTGATAGCCGCGGCCGCAACTGGCCCCTCCGCGGGATCGTCCACCGAACTCATCGCCGCAGCTGACAGATGCGGCCAAGCGATCCCGATCCCGACCCCCGTTATGACCAGTGTGATCGCCCACAACACAAGAAGTCCGGTATCGAAGTCGTTGGTCAACGTCAGCGCGCTCATGGCCAGTCCCAGCGCCATCACCAAGGGCGCCACCGCTACCACCCGTGCGATCGTCCGGCGCCCCGTCAGCGAGGCACTGCCGATCTCCCCGGCAGTCCAACCGACCGACAGCGCCGCCCCAAAAAAGCCGGCGACAAGCGGGGTGAGGTGAGCCAACCGCTGACCGAACAGCGGCACATACATATCGACCATCGTCGCAGCCATCAGCAGCCCCAAGGTGAGGTAGATCCATTTGAGCGGACCCGATCCAAAGGCGCTGGGCGGCAGCACCGATGCGCCAAGACGCCGGTCCGCCACAAGAAAGATCGCGACGATCGCCGCACCGAGTACCAACAGCCCCGCCGTGGCGCGCGGGTCATGCGGAATGCCCGCGACGCTGACCGTTAGCGCCGCGCCTCCCAACAACAGCAAAGAGATCACCGGGATCTGACTGCGCGGAGGCCGCGCGGTACCCGTGCCACGACGGGCGGGCAGCGCTATCGGCACCAGCACGGCCATCGCGGCGGTGAGGATCGCCAACATTCCGAATGCCCACCGCCACATGCCGAACTGCCCGAACAACCCGCCGGCGGCCGGACCGAGTAGCGTCCCCACGCCCCACATGGCAGATACCAGTGCCGACGCCTTGGTCCACAACGACTTCGGCAGTGCGGTGTTGATCACCGCGTAACCCAAGCCGGCCAACAGACCACCGGCGACCCCCTGCACGCCGCGGCCGATCAACAACACCTCCATGCCCGGCGCCATCGCGCACAGCAGGCTGCCCGCACCGAATACGGCGAGGCTCAGCAGGTAAGCAAGCCGGGGACCGAGTCGGAACAGCAGAGAGTGCACGGTGGTGGCCGAGGCCACCGAGGCGACCAGGTACACCGTCGTCACCCAGGCGTAGAACCGTTGCCCACCGATATCGGCAACGGCGCTGGGCATGAGGCTGATCGTCAGGAACGCGTTGGTCGCGTACAGCCCGACACCCCCGGCAAGCACCGCGGATGCACCCAGGTTCTTCGGCCCCAGCAACTCCCGCCAGGTGCCGGTGGAAACGCTGGCGGTTTCGGTCACGGACATGAGGGTAGGACCTCGAGCGCCGCTGGGATCAACTTATTTGAGGCCGGCGGCGTCCATGCCGCGCAACTCCTTCTTCAGGTCGGCGATCTCGTCGCGGATACGCGCGGCCAGCTCGAACTGCAGATCGCGCGCGGCAGCCATCATCTGTTCGGTCAGATCCTTGATGAGGTCGGCGAGTTCAGCGCGAGGCATGTTCTTGGTGTCGCGACCTTCGGAGACGCCGGCGCTGACGGCGCGACCCGGCTCGCCCTGCGCACGGCGCCCACGTGACGCGTTGCGCGCAGATCCGCCGACCTCGACGGCCTCGGTGTCGTCGGCCTCGCGGTACACCTGATCGAGAATGTCGGCGATCTTCTTGCGCAGCGGCTTCGGGTCGATGCCACGCTCCTCGTTGTAGGCGATCTGTTTGGCCCGGCGCCGTTCGGTCTCGTCGATGGCCTCCTTCATCGAATCGGTGATCTTGTCGGCATACATGTGGACCTCGCCGGACACGTTGCGAGCCGCGCGGCCGATCGTCTGGATCAGACTGCGTGCCGACCGCAAGAACCCCTCCTTGTCGGCGTCGAGGATCGACACCAGTGACACCTCTGGCAGGTCCAGCCCTTCACGCAGCAGATTGATGCCCACCAGCACGTCGTACTCACCGAGGCGCAACTGCCGCAGGAGCTCGACGCGGCGCAGGGTGTCGACCTCAGAGTGCAGGTAGCGGACCCGGATGCCAAGCTCCAGCAGGTAGTCGGTGAGGTCCTCAGCCATCTTCTTGGTCAGCGTGGTGACCAGCACGCGTTCGTCGCGCTCGGAGCGCTCACGGATCTCCCCGATGAGATCGTCGATCTGGCCCTTGGTCGGTTTGACCACGACCTTCGGGTCGACCAGTCCGGTCGGGCGAATCACTTGTTCGACGAACTCGCCGGCCGACTGGCTGAGCTCGTACGGGCCTGGCGTGGCCGACAGATACACCGTTTGCCCAATGCGGGTGGCGAACTCCTCCCAGGTCAACGGTCGGTTGTCGACCGCCGAGGGCAGCCGGAACCCGAAATCCACCAGATTGCGCTTCCGGGACATGTCGCCTTCGTACATTCCGCCGATCTGCGGCACCGTGACGTGGGACTCGTCGATGACCAGCAAGAAGTCTTCGGGGAAGTAGTCGAGCAGCGTGGCCGGCGCCGATCCGGCCGGTCGGCCGTCGATGTGACGCGAGTAGTTCTCGATGCCCGAGCAGAAACCGACCTGGCGCATCATCTCGATGTCGTAGTTGGTGCGCATCCGCAACCGCTGCGCCTCCAACAGCTTGCCCCGGCCCTCCAGGTCGGCCAATCGCTCGGCGAGCTCCTGTTCGATCGTGGAGATGGCCTGCGCCATCCGCTCCGGACCGGCGACGTAGTGGGTGGCGGGGAATATCCGCAGCGAGTCGACCTTTCGCACCACGTCACCGGTCAACGGATGCAGATAGTAGAGCGCCTCGATCTCGTCTCCGAAGAACTCGATGCGGACCGCGAGCTCCTCGTACGACGGGATGATCTCCACCGTGTCACCTCGCACCCGAAACGAACCGCGGGTGAATGCCAGATCGTTGCGGTCGTACTGGACGTCGACCAGCAGCCGCAGCAGCCCGTCGCGCGGCACCTCGTCGCCCACCTCCAGGCCGACCGACCGGTCCAGGTATGACTGCGGGGTGCCGAGACCGTAGATGCACGACACCGACGCGACGACCACCACATCGCGGCGCGACAGCAGGCTCGACGTCGCGGAGTGCCGCAACCGCTCGACGTCGTCGTTGATCGAGCTGTCCTTCTCGATGTAGGTGTCGGTCTGAGCGATATATGCCTCGGGTTGGTAATAGTCGTAGTACGAGACGAAGTACTCCACGGCGTTGTGGGGCAGCATCTCCCGCAGCTCGTTGGCCAGTTGCGCGGCGAGCGTCTTGTTGGGTGCCATCACCAACGTTGGCCGCTGTAGGCGTTCGATCAGCCAGGCGGTGGTGGCCGACTTTCCGGTGCCGGTGGCTCCCAGCAGCACAACGTCCTTCTCCCCTGCCCGAACCCGGCGTTCCAGCTCGTCGATCGCGGCCGGCTGGTCGCCGGCCGGTGGATACTCACTGACCACCTCGAACCGGCCGCCGGTGCGCACGACATCATCGACGGCGCGGTACTCCGAATGCGCGAGGATCGGGTGCTCGGCAGCGAAAGCCATGTTCACCAGGGTAGAACCCGATACCGACAACGTCGTTCCGAGCGCCTACGCTGGGACTATCCACCCACCGAAACACGAAACGTTCGACCTGGCCGCCGGGACCAACACCGACCCGAAGGGCATCGTGCGGGCCGTCGACGTCTATACCGTCGAGCCCTGGGGCCTCTACATGGCCCGGCCGACCCCTGGCCGGACCCAGTTCCATTACCTCGAATCCTGGTTGCTGCCGTCGCTGGGACTGCGAGTGAGCGTCTTCCACTTCAATCCCGGACACGAGCGTGACCAGGACTTTTACCTCGATGTCGGCTGCTACACCGCGGGCGCTTCGGCGTGGTACGGCGAGGACCACTACCTCGATCTGGTGGTTCGCACCGGCCGAGACGTCCACCTCAACGATGTCGACGAGTTGTTGGCCGCTGTGAACCAAGGACTGTTGGCGCCCAAGGTCGGCGAACAAGCAGTGCAGAATGCGGCACGCGCTGTCGACGGACTGGCCCGCAACGGCTATGACCTGCAACTTTGGCTGTCGAGTAACGATATGGTTCTCTACTGGAGACAAACGTAGCGAGGGTAAGGCCTGAAACCATGATCACCATCACACGCGGACGGCTTGCCGCCTCGGCACTGGCGGTCATGCTGTGCGGTACACAGTTGAATCCGGCGACCGCATCGGCCGAGCCGGAGACGCCGCAACAGCCCGAAACAGCAGCGCAGCCCACCGAGGTGCTACACAACGTCGTATACCGGGCCCGGGTCGACGGCGTCGCGCGTGGTGCCAGGATCAGCTACGCAGCGCAGGACGACCAGACTCAGATCGCCAACCCGACCATGGTTCCGGGTCGCACCTTCGAGGCGAACACCGTGCTACCGGCATCGCAGGCGGCGAGCATGCGGGTCTCGGTGGAGTGGCCGTATTCGGCGAATCTGCACTGCGAAATCCTGGTCGACGATCAGCTGGTCGCGCAGGCCGACGACTTCATTGCGCCGAGGCTCACCCCCAACCGGGAAGACCCCAACTACGGCGCGTTGAGATGTGAGGCACCGGTCAGCAGGGACGCGATACCTGCTGTTCCTGCCGCTCCGGCCGACGCCCCTGCCGACCCCGGCAGCAATTCGGCTCCACCGCCCACGGTCTGAATCCGTTAGGGCTTCCAGCCGGTCGTGTCGGCCCACTTCCAGGCGCGCCGGTACGCGTCGAGAAACCACGGCTCTTTTGCGTTCGGGTAGTCCGATGACCGCAGGGCCTCGTGTTTGGCGGCGAGGTAGTCCCGCTGAACGCCGGGGTTGGCTTTCAGCCAGTCGACGAACAGCAGCGCGAACTGCTGATTGGGCCAGCCGTCGACGCGAAGGTGAATGTAGGCAGGCCGACCGGGATCCGCTGCTCCGTGAATCCTCTTGCGCCACAGGGACACAGCGTTACTGAGGTCGAACTCCCCGACAGTACTGCGGGCGTCTGACTTCTCAAGATCGGCAGTGACACGCTCGATCCGCGGAAACCCCACAGCAGCAAGGCCTTCGGCGATATCGTCGGCAGTCTGCAGCGAGGGAACCGTCACTTGGATGTCGATGACGTCCTTGGCATCCATGCCCGGAACGGCGGTTGAGCCGATGTGGTCCACCCGGGAAATCGCTTCGCCACAAACGGCTTTGATACGCGCCATGATGCGGCGCGCCGCCGCGGGCCACTCAGGGTCGTAGCCGATGAGTTCGGGATGCGGCGCCACGACCTGCCCAGTGCGGATGTTGTGCGCCAGTGGCAACACCCGGTCATGCCAGAGCGCTTGGGCGGCATCGACAAGCTCCCCGACCGAACCCGAGTTGTCCAGCACCACGTCGGCGATTGCGCGCCGCTGTTCGTCGCTGGCCTGCGCGGCCACTCGGGCCCGAGCGTCGGCTTCGGTCATGCCGCGGATCTCGACCAGCCGCCTGACCCGAGTTTCTTCTTCCGTATGGACGACGACCACGAGCGGAAAAAGCGGCGCCATGCCGGTTTCGACGAGTAGCGGGATGTCTTCGACTACGACGGTGTCCTCGGACACGGCCGCGATGATCTCGCTGCGTCGGCGCCCGACCAGAGGGTGAACGATCGCGTTGAGCTTCGCGCGCTGCTCGTCATCGACGAACGCCTTAGCAGCCAGCGCGGGGCGGTCGAGCGCCCCGCTCGGCAGCAAGATATCGGAGCCGAAGGTTTCGACCAGCGCGGCCAGCCCCTCGGTTCCGGGTTCCACGACCTCGCGAGCGATTACGTCCCCGTCAACGATGACGGCGCCACACTCACGGAACGTGTCGGACACCGTCGACTTGCCGGCGCCGATCCCGCCGGTCAGGCCGATTCGAAGCATGCCGGGCATGCCGGGTCAGGCGTTGCCGGCCAGCTTCTCCCGCAGCGCAGCGAGCTGGGCGTCGCTAGCCAGCGACCCACCGGCTTCCTCCTCGGAACGCGAGCCCGCGCCGTTGGGGGCGGGCTTGCCGGCGCCCTCGGCATCGGCATCGGCGGCGGCGAACTTCTCCATTTGGGTGGTGTGCATCTTGTGCCGCCGCTCCGCCTCCGAGTAGCGGGACTCCCACTCCTCACGCTGCTTCTCGAAGCCGGCGAGCCACTCGTTGGTGTCGGCGTCGAAGCCCTCCGGGAAGATGTAGTTGCCCTGCTCGTCGTAGCTGTCGGCCATGCCGTACTTCGAGGGATCAAATTCCTCTGTGTAGTCCTCGTTGGCCTGTTTCAGGCTGAGCGAGATACGGCGCCGCTCCAGGTCGATGTCGATGACCTTGACCATCGCGTCGTCGCCGACCTGGACCA
>CAZEMS010000022.1:0-58449 GCA_964513475.1 uncultured Mycobacterium sp.
ACGGCCAAGACGGTGACCTACACTCCGGCGGCGGGCTTTAGCGGGCCGGCGTCGTTCGTCTATCGGGTCAAGGATGCTGCCGGGCTCACCAGTGACAATGTCGCGACCGTCAGCGTCACGGTCACCCCGGCCACGGTCAATCGCGCGCCGACTGCGGTCAATGACGGGCCGTTCACCGTCGCCCAGGGTGAGTCGTTGACGTTGACCTACGCCCAGCTGGTCGGCAACGACACCGACCCGGATCTGGCCAACGGTGATGTGCTGTCGGTGAATTCGGTGTGGGCGCCCGCCGGTGCGGTGGTCAAGAACAACACTGCGGCCAAGACGGTGACCTACACCCCGGCGGCGGGCTTCAGCGGGCCGGCGTCGTTCGTCTACCGGGTCAAGGACGCTGCCGGACTCACCAGTGACAACGTCGCGACCGTCAGCGTCACGGTCACCCCGACGACGGTCAACAGCGCACCGACTGCGGTCAATGACGGGCCGTTCACCGTCGCCCAGGGCGAGTCGCTGACGCTGACCTACGCCCAGATGGTCGGCAACGACACCGATCCCGACCTGGCCAACGGCGATGTCCTGTCGGTGAATTCGGTGTGGGCGCCCGCCGGCGCCACGGTGGTCAACAACACCACGGCCAAGACGGTGACCTACACCCCGGCGGCGGACTTCAGCGGACCGGCCAGTTTCGTCTATCGGGTCAAGGACGCCGCCGGACTCACCAGTGCCGGTGTCGCAACCGTCACCGTGAACGTGACCCCGGCAGCTAATAGCCAACCCGCCCTGAGCATCTCCGATGCATCGGTGGCTGAGGGCAACAGCGGTAGCGCCAACATGGGCTTCACGGTGTCACTCTCGGCGGCCTCGCAGACTCCGGTGACGGTGGGTTATGCCACCGCCAACGGCACCGCCACCGCCGGGTCGGACTATGTCGCCAAGTCCGGCACAGTCACCTTCGCCCCAGGGGTGACCACCCAGCTGGTGCAGGTCGGCATCGTCGGGGACGCCACCTTCGAACCCAACGAGACCTTCACCGTCACCCTGTCGAACCCCGCCGGGGCCACCATCGGCGACGGCGTCGCGACGGGCACCATCACCAACGACGATGCAGCCGATCCCGGGACGGGGGAAGGCACGATCTACCAGGTCACTACAACCGGGGCCGACATTCTGGACTTCGATCCGGCCAAGGACAAGCTAGACCTCGGCAACGTCTCTGTGCACAGTTTCATCGTCGTCGACACGGCAGACGGTGTTGGGTTCCGCAACCCCTGGACCGGTGACACCCTGGTGATCCAGGGCGTGTCGCTGGGGCAGCTGACTGTCGACAGTTTCACGCCGATCATCAACGACCATCTCCGGCAAGACTTGTCCGGGGCCCTGGCCTGGGAGCACGGCGTGACCACCGAGCCCGACACCGTCTACGCGCGTTCGCATGAGGTCGGGCAGATCGACCGGGTGGCCTTCGATCCCGCGACCGATGTGGTGGATTTCCGCTATTACGGTTCGCGCGAACAGATCTCGATGATCGACAGCGCCGACGGCGTCATCATCGCCAACGCCGGCACCGGGCAGGCACTCGTCCTGCAGGGCGTCACCAAGGCTCAACTCACGGCAGGGAACTTCGTCTTTCACCCGGCCCAGGTCCGTGAGGACGCGCTCAACGATCAGCTGGGCATCGGGCCGGTGTCAGACTCCCAGGTCCGCCCTCAGGGAGTGCCGGTCGCCGGCACCGACAACTGGCCGACCGAGGCCGGAAACGGTGAGCCCCCGGCCGGTGAGACCGGTACGACGACCGTGATCAGCTGGAACTGGGGAACTCACACGGTGGTCGACTTCGATCCGGCCATCGACAAGCTCGACTTCGGTTGGTTCCAGGCCGACAACTTCGATGTCACCGAGCAAGCTGGTTCCACCCAGATTGCGATCAAGGACAACGCCCAGACCTACACGCTGGCCGGTGTCGCGCTCGGCGAGATGAGCATGACCAACATTCTTGCGCTCGACAGCGGCACCCAGGCGAAGTGGCGCGACCTGATCAGTGCGGCCCAGCCGGCTGTGCTGCCGACGCTGTCGGTCGGGGACTCCCGTGTGCCGGAAGGCAACTCCGGTACGTCGACGATCGCCTTCACCGTGACGTTGTCGCAGGAATCCACCAAGACTGTGGAGGTCAGCTACACCACGACCAATGGGCTCGCCGGTGCCGGCGACTTCATCCCGGTGGTGGGCAAGTTGACCTTCGCGCCGGGCGAGATCGCCAAGACGGTCAACGTCTCGGTGCTGGGCGACACCCAGGTGGAGCTCGACGAAAACTTCGTGTTGAGTCTGTCCTCGCCGGTCAACGCCACCATCGCCGACGGAAACGCCATCGGGACCATTGAAAACGACGACGTCGACCAGTCGCCCGCCACACCGCCGAAGGTGTCCATCGAGGACTTGGCAGTCGACGAGAAGAATCCGGGTGAGCACTCCCACTTCATGTTCAAAGTCACCTTGGACAAGGCGTCGACCGAAACGATCACGGTGGACTACCAGACCGTCGACGGCACTGCGGTCGGCGGCGAGGACTACGACGTCAGCACCGGCACGGTCACCTTCACCCCCGGCGTGACCGAACAGACGATTCACTTCCACATCCACACCGACACCGTCGACGAACCGGACGAGACGGTCGCGGTGGTCTTGTCCAACCCGTCCGGGGCCACCGTGGCCCGGGGGAGCGCCGTAGGCACGATCCTCAACGACGACGCGGGCACCGACCCGCAACCAAGTGCACCGACTCTGTCGGTGGCCAATGCCAGTGTCCAAGAGGGGGACAGCGGGACCAAGGCTCTCATCTTCGATGTCACGCTTTCCGGCCCCGCCGACGACGTCGTCACCGTCAGCTACCACACCGAGGACTTCACCGCCGCGGCGGGCAGCGACTACCAGGCCGCTCAGGGTGTACTGACCTTCGCGGCGGGGGAGACCAGCAAGCAGGTGGCGGTCACCATCTCCGGCGACACGACCTTCGAAGGCAACGAGTCGCTGATCCTGGTGCTGTCCAACGTCTCCGGGGCGGAGTTCGACGGCACCGGCGGCGTAGGCCTGATCGTCAATGACGACGCCGACCCGAACGCAGGCCAACAGCCCGAGTACCGGGTGGTCGGCTACTTCACCGAATGGAGCGTGTACGCGCGCAACTACGAAGTAGCCCAGATCCAGGCCGACAAGCTGACCGACATCAACTACGCCTTCGCCAACATCAGCGACGACGGAAGGGTAGTCCTCTACGACCGGGGTGCTGCGATAGACCAGTCGTACCCGGGGGACACCTGGGACCAACCCATCAAGGGCAACTTCAACCAGCTCGCCAAGCTCAAAGAGCAGAACCCGGACGTGAACGTGCTCATCTCGATCGGGGGCTGGACGCTGTCGCGCAACTTCTCCGATGTCGCGCTGACCGAGCAGTCACGGGCCAAGTTCGCCGCGTCGGCGATCGAGTTCATCACCACCTACGGCTTCGACGGCATCGACCTGGACTGGGAATACCCGGTCGAGGGCGGCGAGTCCTACAACGTGTACCGACCCGAGGACGGGGCGAACTACGTCCTGCTGGTCGAAGAGATCCGCCGACAGCTCGACGAGCTCGAGGCCGCAGACGGCATCGACAAGCACTACCTCCTTACCATCGCGGGCCCGGCCGGTAGCGACAAGATCGAGAACTACGACTTGGACGGGATGGAGCCCTATCTCGACTGGTTCCAGCTCATGGCCTACGACCTTCACGGCGCCGGCTGGCAACCACACCAGACCGGCCACTCGGCCGGCCTGTACGGCACCCCGGATTCCACCCAGCCCACCTACTACGTCGACTACGCCGTCGACCAGTATCTCCAGCAGGTCGATCCGTCCAAGATCGTGCTGGGCGCTCCGATGTACGGGCACAGCTGGCAGGGAGTGACCGAAGGCGGCGACGGCGGCCTGAACAACCCGGCCACCGGACCGGGGATCGCGTCGTACGGCGACCAATACGGCAATATCTCCTACCTGCACATAGTGGAACTGCTCGAGCAGCAACCGCACCTGTACCACGTGCACTGGGATGACCAGGCCAAAGCGTCCTACATCTACAGCACCGCCAACGGCGGCACCTTCATCAGCTACGAGAGCCCGCAATCGCTGCAGTACAAGCTCGACTACATCAAGGACCTGGGCCTCGGCGGCATCATGTTCTGGGAACTCGACGACGACGTGCGTGACCCCGATGATCCGCGATCGCTGCTGAGTCTGGCTGCGCGCGAGCTGCTCGGGGCGGGGGCCGACGGCGCAGACGCTTCTGACTCCGCCTGAGCGCCGATCAGCGATCGCCTTCGGCGCCGAAGCGCATCACGGTGTCGTAGAGGGCCTGACCGTTGAGTGCGAACAGGTCCACCGCGTCGACACCCGCAGCGCCGATCTCGTTGGCGATGAACAAGCCTTCGGTGCAGGCAACCATATAGAGCGCGAGAAGGTTCGACTGTTTGTCGGACAGGCCCGGAGCTAGTTGGCGAAGATTGTCCGCGATCATGTCGGTTGCCTGAGCGCGGACCTGAAGAAACATCGCCCTGGCACGAGGCTCGACCGGCCGGCGTTCTAGCGCCAGCATCAGGCCTAGGCGCATGAAGTCGGGCGACTCTTGCCACATCTTGGCGCGCCGCACTGCTGCAGCGGTGACGCTCTCCCTGGTGAACTCGGTGACCGGCATCCTCCATGACGCCAGCCAGTCGGTGAAGCTGCGTTCGATGACCGCGGCGATGAGGTCGTCCTTGTCCTTGAAGTGCCAATAGATCGAACTGGCTGGTAACCCGCATTTCGCGCTGACCGCTCCGATGCTGGTCCCTTCGTAGCCGCGTTCAACCGCGATCTCGGCGGCTGCGTCCAGAATCCGGTTGCGGGACAGTTCACCGTCGGCGCGCCGTTGCCGTCGACGGGGCTTCTCCTTGGTGTCCTTCGTGCTCATCCTGATCCTCATCTGCATTCATTGCGTAGTGATCATTACATTAGCGTATTGATCACTACAGAAACAACCGGCGATTGGGCGCATGGTTGTGACGTGCGTAACATCTGATACGGATGTGGCGATAGAGATCAGACACGACAGTTGTTCTGGGGGTAGCCATGCACGCGGTACTGGGCGTGTCATTGACCGCGACGAGTGCCGCATGGGCGCTCGTCGACACCGCGGACGGCACGATCATCGCCGATGAGGTCGTCGTGGTCGACTCGCCGGCCGAGGTGGCGAACTCAGCCGCCCGCAGCGTCCAGGCCTTCGCCCAGCGGACCGATTGCGACTTCGACGGTGTTCGGATCACCTGGGGCGAGGACGCCTCCGGGCATGGCATCCGGCTGCGATCGAAGCTGTGGCTGCTCGACTTCGACGTGGCGAGCGTTTCCCAGGAGGATGCGCGTGAAGCCCGCAATCAGACGGCGCGTTACGTCGCCCCCGAGTTGGTACTGGCATACGGGGCCGCACGAGTCGACCCGCACGCAGACGACGGCTGGTACGGGCTTCGGAGCATGGCCGCGCGAGTGCCCAGGCAGGTGGGAGTTGTGGCGCGCGTCGCGGCGGTCGCCGGGGTGGGGCTGTTAGTCATGGCGGACGTGTCCACCTCGACCGCTCCGGAAACCGGGACCGCGGACTCTGCCACGCCCATGGAGGCGGCGGCCGCAGTCAGCCACGATCCCGCCAGCGATCCTGCGCCCCGCCCGGTGGCGGCTGCGGTGCCCGACCCCGTTGCAGAGCCCGCGCCCCCGGCGGAGGCTGTGAGTCAACCTGCCGCTCCAATGCCCCAGATTGTCGCGACCGAGGAGATTGCCGTACCGGAAGCCAGCACCCCCGCTGCGGGGAACTCGACGGTGAGTTCACCTGTGGATTCACCTGCGATTGCAACAGTGGATTCAACCCCGGCTTCAGCAGGGGTTTCAATAGGCGATTCAACAGTGAATTCAGCCGAGCCGGAACCTGTCTCGGTGGCCGTCGGAGAGCCGCACCTCTCCGGTGTCGGGCCGGCTCTCGGGCCCGCCCCGGCCCCGGACCCGCCCGCCGACTCATCCGCGCCGCTGCCGCCACCGCCACCCGGCCCGTTGAACATCGTCTTCAGAGTGCTGCCCTGACGCGCTGGTCATCGACGGTGGGTGAAGCGACCGTTCATCATCGTCATGTCCACCGTCGTGGCGGCGATGCATTGCGCTGGTAGATCGAACAGGTTGTCGCCCAGCACGACGAGATCAGCCCGCTTCCCGGTTTGCAGCGAACCGGCCAGGTGGTCCAGCCTCAACTGCTGGGCCGCGGCCAGGGTGTTGGCGTGTAACGCCTGGTGCAGGTCGAGCTTCTGGTCAGTGGGTTCCAGCACCGGCGCCTCCGGGGAGCCGATGAGCCGGCGCGTCACCGCGACCTGAATTGAGTCCAGCGGTTTGTAGGTCGAGAACCATCCGGCGGCGGGCCAGTCGGTGCCGAATGTGACGGTGGCTCCACCATCGAGCACGGCCCGGGGCCGGTACATCTTGCGTTGCCGCTCGGGACCGCAGCGCGCGATGGCGGTGTCGACGCTGCTGGGGTCCGCAGACAGCCAGTTCGCCGAGAACTGCGCGATCACACCCAGCTCGCCGAACCGGGCTAGGTCGGCGTCGTCGACGAACTGCAGGTGCGCGATGGTGTGCCGACGGTCCCGCGCCGGATTGACCAGGATGGCCGCCTCGATGGCGTCGAGTGCCAGACGCACGGTGCCGTCGCCGATCGCGTGGATGTGAACGTCGATTCCGGCCGCATCGGCTTCGGTGACCAGTTGGCGCCATTGATCGGCGGAGAACGGTGATTGACCGGTCGAACCCGGCAGGTCGGCGTACGGGGCCAGCAGACACGCCGTGTGGCCTTCGATGGTCCCGTCGCCGAGGATCTTGAGCACGCCGCCCCGGACCAGCTCGGTGTCGAGGAGCTGCGTGAGCCGCAGGGTATGCCGCACCGCGTCGCCGATCGGTGCCTCCTTGACCATGTGGGAGGCCACCACCCGAAACGGCAGTTGGCCCAAGGCTTCCAGATCGGTGTAGATGGCGGCCAGTTCGCCGGGCTCCGTCCCGTCAGCCGGCATCCCGGCATCGAACACAGCAGTGATGCCGGCCGCCGCCGCCTTCGGTGCCCAGTCGGCGAAGAGCCGGCTCAGCAGCGCCTTGGTCATCGGCTCCACGGCGCCGGCGATCGGAAGCACCGCCGGCGTCTCCAGCACGAAGCCGGTCGGCTGCCCGGATGCATCGCGGGTGTAGAAGCTGAACCCGGGCACCGGATCGGGAGAGTCAGCGGTGATTCCGGCCACCTCGAGGGTCTTGGAGTTCACCCACGCGCTGTGTCCGTCGATGGCGAACAGCAACACCGGGCGGTCCGGAACGATGGCGTCGAGATCGGTGCGGTGCGGACCGTCGGGGCCGAACATGTCCACCCGCCAACCAAACCCGCGCACCGTACCGGCGGGGTGGGTCCGCGCGTACTCTGCGATCGCCGCCAGCGCTGCTTGTCTCGTGGGCAACTGCAGATCGACGCCGGACGCCAGGAACCCGCCGATCAAGGGATGGATGTGAGCCTCGATGAAGCCAGGCAGCACCATCCGCCCGGCCAACTCGATGACCCTGGCATCGGAACCGGCTGCGGCACAGACCTCTTCGTCGGATCCGACCGCGATGATGTCGCGGCCCCGCACGGCGATCGCCTCGGCCCAGGGCAGTCGCGAGTCGAGCGTGTACACGGCACCGCCCCGGAAGAGTGTCGTCACCGAACTCAAAACGGCCACCATCCGAGCCGCTCGAAGAACCCGAATCCGTGCAGCGCCTTGAGAAGAAACCACGTGCCGAAAACCACGCCCAGCGTGATCATGATCTTTCGATTGTGATCTTGCAGCCAGGCCAGCGCAGCCCGCAGTGCCGAGCGGGATCGTTCCGGGAACAGCGCGGCCGCGACGACGATGGTGATGTGGGGACTGACGCACAGCAGCACGAACACCAGATAGACGGCAACGTTCTCGATCCAGGGGAGTCCGGCTGCCCCGATCGCGCCGATCGCGCCGAAGGTGAACACCCAAAGCTTCACCGCGATGAGGATCGCCCCGGCCCCCAGTAGGAACGCTCGTGCCGGGGACATCGATGTCACGGCGTTCATCCACTTGGGCGGAGGGGCATCGGGATCATCGCCGCCGGCGATCTCGCGAGCCGCGGTGACCAGAAACATGAGCGCGACGATGAGCAGGATGGTCGACAGGACGGGCTTCGCGCCGCTGCCGTCGGTAGTTCGGGTGCCCCAGTGCAGGACTCCGCCGAAAACGAAACCCTGCAGGAGCCGAACCGTCACCATCCCGGTGATGGCGGCCGAGGCGGCTCGTACCCGCGAAGGCGCGTCCAGCAGCATCAGGACGATCGCCAACTCGATCGGCATGAACGCACTGACCAGTATGAGCGGGACCAGATTGGTCCACATCGACGTCATCGCCCGCCGACCGAACCCGAAGCGCGTGCCGATCCCACCCCGACAGTGTGACTGACGTGACTCCGGAAGGTGCTTACTACAGTGACTGCGTGGGAAAGACGAACGTCTAAGGCCACTGGAGCAAGGATCTGTTCGCCGACGCTGCGATCGTGGACTTGCCACCATCTGCGCGTACGGCACGCCATCGACGAGATGGCGGCGCACTGGCCGCCCAGTCGCACCACCATGCCGTCCCATCAATACGGTGATGGTGTGGTCACCGAGGATGCAGGCGCACGGCCCGGTGGTGGGTTCAATCCTCCGGTACCCACCACCCGCGGCGGGCCCGACTATGGCCGATTCATCGAAGCCGTGCGTGCGTTGCAGGACCACGCACGCGCCGTTGATGCTCCCGACCAGGTGATATCACGGGCCGCAGATCTGATCGAGGAGGTCTCCGACCTGCTGGCACCATACGACGCCGACGAATGGAACGCCCCGTCCGGGCGCCGAATGGATCTACCCAGCCGAGGCAACGTCCTGTCGATCCCGGCCGAACTCACCAAGACCGCCGCCGACCGGATCGCCGGAACGGTGCGGTTTCGCAGGTTCCACCTCGGTCGCAACGGGGCCGTACACGGTGGGGCCGTTGCGATGCTGTTCGACTCGGTGCTCGGTTACACCGCGGCCAAGCTCACCCGCAGCCTCTACCAGCGCACGGCCTTCCTGCGCGTCGACTATCGCAAGATCGCACCGGTGGAACAGACGCTGCGGATCGAATCCGGCATCGACCGGATCGAGGGCCGCAAGATCTTCGTCACCGGATGCCTCTTCGACGGTGAGACGCAGCTGGCGGAGGCCGAGGCTCTGTTCGTGCGTCTCAGGCCCGGCCAGCCCTGAGCCCCGACCAGCACCGATGGCAGCCGTCTTCGCCACCCCATACGGTGGCAGGGTGAGCGACGAACGAGTCGGCGTGGTGCACCGCATGGGGCGCGGCTGGTCGGACCGACGCGAGCAGTTGCGAGAGCGACCGGTGGCCAACCTCGTCTACCGGGCCGGGGTTGCGGTGATCGGCTTCGTGGTACTGGTCGTGGGCATATTGGCGATTCCGTTTCCCGGGCCCGGCTGGGCTATCTTCTTCGTCGGCCTGGGCATCCTGGCCACCGAGTTCGGCTGGGCGAAGCGGATGCTGATCATCGGAAAGGCGCGCTACGACGCGGTGATGGGCTGGTTCAGGCGTCAACACATCGCGATCCAGGGCCTGGGCGCCGTGTCCACCATCGCCGTCGTGATCGCGACCCTGTGGTTCGTGGGCGCGCTGTCCTGGACCGGAGGCCTGTTCGGCGTCGAATGGCCGTGGTTGAAGAGCCCTGTCGGGCTCGGGTCCTGAAAGGGCCTGCGGGCTCGGGCCGGCGGCAGCCGCCCCGATAGCATGGTCGCGATCGACCGAGATCCGCCCTGCCCTTTCGTCATCTTCTACGCGATGGAGAAACGCCGATGAGCGCCGCCGCCAACACCGGTTCCGCAGCCCCCGTCCGGGTCGCTGCCGGAACCACCGCGGGTGCGGCGGTTCGTGCGGCGGGGTTGCCGGGACGCGGTGAGGCCGATGCCGTCGTCGTCGTTCGCGACTCGGCGGGAAGGCTGCGGGACCTGAGCTGGACCCCGGAGGCAGATGTCGAGGTGACGGCGGTCGCGGCGAACACCGACGACGGACGCAGCGTCATCCGCCATTCGGCTGCCCACGTACTGGCTCAGGCAGTTCAGGACCTGTTCCCGGAAGCCAAGCTGGGGATCGGTCCACCCATCACCGATGGCTTCTATTACGACTTCGACGTGCCGCGCGCTTTCACCCCCGACGACCTGGAGGCGCTGGAGAAGCGCATGCGCCAGATCGTCAAGGAGGGCCAGCAGTTCTCCCGCCGCGTCTACGCGTCCAAGGACGAAGCTCGGAGCGAACTTCGCGACGAGCCCTACAAGCTCGAACTCGTCGACGACAAATCTGGCGACCCGGAGGTGATGGAGGTCGGCGGTGACGAGCTGACCGCCTACGACAATGTCAATCCGCGGACCCGGGAAAGGGTTTGGGGCGACCTGTGCCGCGGTCCGCACATCCCGACGACCAGGTACATCCCCGCGTTCAAGCTGACCCGAAGTTCGGCCGCTTACTGGCGTGGCAACCAGGACAACGCCAGCCTGCAGCGCATCTACGGCACCGCCTGGGAATCGCAGCAGGCCCTGGACACTCACCTTGAACTGCTCGAGGAAGCTCAACGCCGCGACCACCGCAAGCTCGGCGCAGAGCTGGACCTGTTCAGCTTTCCTGACGAAATCGGTTCCGGACTGGTGGTTTTCCATCCCAAGGGCGGCATCGTGCGCCGCGAGATGGAGGATTACTCACGACGCAAGCACGTCGAAGCCGGCTACTCCTTCGTCACCAGCCCGCACATCACCAAGGCGCAGTTGTTCCACACGTCCGGGCACCTGGACTGGTACGCCGACGGCATGTTTCCGCCGATGCACGTCGATGCGGAACTGGACGAGGACGGCACGGTGCGCAAGCCGGGCCAGGACTACTACCTCAAGCCGATGAACTGCCCGATGCATTGTCTGATCTTCCGTTCGAGGGGCCGCTCTTATCGTGAACTTCCGTTGCGGCTCTTCGAGTTCGGCACCGTCTACCGCTACGAGAAGTCCGGTGTGGTGCACGGGTTGACCCGCGCCCGCGGCTTCACCATGGACGACTCGCACATCTACTGCACCCGCGAGCAGATGCGCGACGAGCTGACGTCGCTGCTGCGGTTCGTACTCGAGTTGCTCGGCGACTACGGCCTGGACGATTTCTACCTGGAACTCTCGACAAAGGACCCGCAGAAGTTCGTCGGCTCCGACGATGCCTGGCAGGAAGCCACGTCCACCCTGGCCGAGGTCGCCGAGTCCTCCGGTTTGGATCTGGTACCCGATCCGGGCGGTGCGGCGTTCTACGGACCGAAGATCTCGGTGCAGGCGCGGGACGCACTGGGGCGCTCTTGGCAGATGTCTACCATTCAGCTGGACTTCAACTTCCCGGAGCGCTTCGAGTTGGAGTACACCGCCGCCGACGGCTCCCGGCAACGGCCGGTGATGATCCACCGCGCACTGTTCGGGTCGATCGAGCGGTTCTTCGGCATCCTCACCGAGCACTACGCCGGGGCCTTCCCGGCCTGGCTGGCGCCGGTGCAGGTGGTCGGCGTCCCAGTCGCCGACGCCCATGTGCCCTATCTGGCCGAGGTTGCCGCGCAGCTCAAGTTGCGCGGTGTCCGCGCTGACGTGGATTCCAGCGACGACCGGATGGCCAAGAAGATCGTCAACCACACCAACGAGAAGGTGCCGTTCATCCTGCTCGCGGGCGACCGCGACGTGGACAACGATGCGGTCAGTTTTCGCTTCGGTGACCGCACGCAGATCAACGGTGTGCCGCGTCAGGATGCCGTCGACACCATCGCCAACTGGATCGCGGCACGCGAAAACGCCACCCCGACAGCCGAGTTGATGAGGGTGGGCACCCAGACGTGACGGATCCCGACGAACGGACCGTCGTCGACCGGGGTGTCGGCGACCCCGACCACCTGCAGCGGCTCTGGACCCCGTACCGGATGAGCTACATCGCGGAGGCGCCGATAAAGAGCGAGTCCACCAGGGATTCCCGTGCGGGGTCCGCCGCCTCGGTGCAACCGTTCACCGACATCCCGGCGATGTCCGACGAGGACGGCCTGGTGGTGGCGCGCGGCGAGCGGGTCTATGCGGTGCTAAACCTCTACCCGTACAACCCGGGTCATCTGTTGGTGGTTCCGTACCGGCGGGTGTCCGAACTGGAGCACCTCACCGAGCAGGAGAGCGCCGAGTTGATGGCGTTCGTGCAGAAAGCGATCCGGGTGATCAAGGCGGTGTCGAACCCGCACGGCTTCAACGTCGGCCTCAACCTGGGCAGCTCGGCCGGCGGGTCATTGGCCGAGCACCTGCACATGCATGTGGTTCCGCGCTGGGGCGGCGACGCCAACTTCATCACGGTCATCGGTGGGTCCAAGGTAATTCCACAATTGCTGCGCGAGACTCGCCGGCTGCTGGCCAGCGAATGGGCCAGTCAGCGGTGAGCAACTTCTATCTGATGACTCGGGCGGCCTATGTCAAGCTGTCCCGACCGATCGCCAGAGCCGCGCTGCGGGCAGGTTTCACCCCGGACAGCATCACGATCCTCGGAACCGCCGGCACCGTCATCGCCGCGCTGACGCTGTTCCCGATCGGACAGCTGTGGTGGGGGGCGTTCACGGTGACGGTCTTCGTGCTTGCCGACATGCTCGACGGGGCGATGGCACGCGAGAGCGGTGGCGGGTCCAGGTTCGGCGCGGTGCTCGACGCCACGTGTGATCGCATCGCCGACGGCGCGATCTTCTGCGGGCTGCTGTGGTGGGCGGCGTTCGGATTGGGCAGCGCGCCGTTGGTGGTGGCCATCGCAATCTGTCTGGTTACTTCGCAGGTGATCTCCTACATCAAGGCCCGCGCCGAGGCCAGCGGTCTGGCCGGAGACGGCGGCTTGATCGAACGTCCGGAACGGCTACTGATCGTCCTGGTCGGAGCTGGACTCTCCGGCGTGCCGTTCCTGCACGTGCCATGGCTGGTCCACGTGGCGATGTGGGCTCTTGCCGTGGCCAGTGCCGTCACGCTGCTGCAGAGGGTGAACACGGTTCGCAACTCACCCGGTGCCACCGACCCGCTGCGATCCGGGCCGGTCGACGGTCACGAATTCGGTGACGGCACCGAGAGGCCGGAGTCGGGCGGGTCGTGAGCGCGTCTCCAGCGGCGGCAGCGCTCAGCGGTCGCCTTCCGCTCGCCGGCCGGGTCACCGACTGGAGCTATGCGGCGGGCTGGCGGTTGGTGCGTGCGATGCCCGAGATGGTGGCGCGCAACGCATTCGAAGCCGGCGCAGCGCTGGCGTCCCGCAACGGCGGTCCGGCGCAACTTCGCAAGAACTTGGCGCGAGTCGTCGCAGTCCCACCCGATGAGGTGCCCACCTCGTTGGTCCGCGCGTCGCTGGCGTCCTACGCCCGGTACTGGCGGGAAGCTTTTCGGCTGCCGACCATGGACCACCGCGCGCTGGGTCGTCAGCTCTCGGTGCGCAACATCGACATCCTCTGGGCGGCACTGGAACTCGGCCGCGGAGTGGTGCTGGCCCTGCCGCACAGCGGCAACTGGGACATGGCCGGGGTGTGGCTGACCCAGAACTACGGCACCTTCACCACCGTCGCCGAGCGACTCCGGCCCGAATCCCTCTACCAGCGGTTCATCGCCTACCGGGAGAGTCTCGGGTTCGAGGTGCTGCCGCTGAACGGAGGTGCGCGGCCGCCGTTCGAGATCCTGAGCGATCGGCTCCGCGAGAATCAGCCGGTGTGCCTGATGGCCGAACGGGATCTGACCCGTACCGGCGTAGAGGTCGACTTCTTCGGTGAGCGAACCCGGATGCCGGCCGGCCCGGCCAAACTGGCCCTCGAGACAGGTGCTGCGCTGCTCCCGGTGCACTGCTGGTTCGAGGGGGACGGCTGGGGCATGGAGGTCTTCCCGGCGTTGGACACCGGTTCGGGCGAGGTCAACGCCATCACCCAGGCGCTCGCCGACCGCTTCGCCGGCAACATCGCCGCCCATCCCGCGGACTGGCACATGCTGCAGCCGCAGTGGCTGGCCGACCTGTCCGACGAGCGGCAGGCCCGCCTGGCCGGTTGGCGGGAGCCGGGAACGGGCGGATCCCCCTGATGCGCATCGGGATGGTCTGTCCCTACTCGTTCGACGTTCCGGGCGGGGTGCAGTCCCATGTGCTGCAGTTGGCCGCTGTGATGCGGGTCCACGGCCACGATGTCAGCGTGCTGGCACCGTCCTCGCCGCACGTCACACTGCCCGACTACGTGGAGTCCGGTGGCAAGGCGGTGCCGATCCCCTACAACGGGTCGGTGGCTCGGCTGAGGTTCGGGCCGGCCACCCACCGCAAGGTCAAGAAGTGGCTCGCGCAGGGGGAGTTCGACGTACTGCACCTGCACGAACCCAACGCGCCGAGCCTTTCCATGCTGGCGCTCATGGTGGCCGAAGGCCCGATCGTAGCGACGTTTCACACGTCGACGACGAAGTCGCTGACGCTCAGTGTTTTCCAGGGAGTCCTTCGCCCGTGGCACGAGAAGATCGTCGGGCGGATCGCGGTCTCGGACCTCGCTCGCCGGTGGCAGATGGAGGCTCTGGGCTCGGACGCAGTGGAGATTCCCAACGGCGTGGACGTCGCATCGTTCGCGAACGCGCCACGATTGGACGGATATCCCCGTCCCGGCCGGACCGTGATGTTCCTCGGCCGGTTCGACGAACCCCGCAAGGGCATGCCGGTGCTGCTGGGTGCGCTGCCGGCGCTGGCGCGGCGTTTCGAAGACGTCGAGATCTTGATCGTCGGCCGGGGCGACGAGCGAGAACTACGGGCGGCGGCGGGACCTCTCGCCAAGCATCTGCGATTTCTGGGGCAGGTCGACGAAGCGACCAAGGCCTCGGCGATGCGCAGCGCCGATGTCTATTGCGCGCCGCACGTCGGGGGTGAGAGCTTCGGCATCGTGCTGGTCGAGGCGATGGCTGCGGGGACGGCGGTGGTCGCCAGCGACCTGCACGCGTTTCGGCGGGTGCTCGCGGACGGCGAGGCGGGTTTCCTGGTCCCGGTCAACGACTCGGCCGCGCTGGCCGACGCGCTGATCGAGGTGCTGGAGAACGACGCGGACCGCAACCGCTGCATTGCCGCGGCCGCTGCCGAGGTGGGTCGGTATGACTGGTCGGTGGTGGCCGGTCAGATCATGCGGGTGTACGAGACGGTCGCCGGATCCGGCGTGAAGGTGCAGGTCGCAACGTGACCACCTGGATCGCGCTGATCACGCTCGCGGTGCTGGTGGTCGTGGTCGCCGCAGTCGGTGTGTGGGCCTTTCAGACGGCCAACCGCCTTGATCGCCTGCACGTCCGCTGCGACCTGTCCTGGCAGGCGCTCGACGCCGCGCTGGCCCGGCGGGCGGTGGTCGCGCGCGCCGTGGCTGTCGACGCCTACGCCGGCGGACCGCAGGGCAGGCGGCTGGCGAACCTGGCCGACACCGCCGAACGGGCGCCGCGGTCAGCCCGCGAAGCCGCCGAGAACGAACTGTCCGCCGCACTGGCCCTCGTCGAGCCGGTGTCGCTGCCGGCCGCTCTGGTGGCCGAATTGGCTGATGCCGAGGCGCGGCTGCTGCTGGCCCGCCGGTTTCACAACGACGCGGTTCGCGACACCTTGGCGCTGCGTGAGCGCCCGGCGGTGCGCCTGCTGCGCCTCGGCGGGACCGCTGCGCTGCCAACCTATTTCGAGATCGTGGAGCGGGCGGGAACCGGCTGGCCGCCGACGCCCACTGGCGCCCAGGTGAATCGGCGGGTCTCCACACGCATCGTGCTGCTCGACGAGCACGGTGCGGCGCTGCTGTTCGGCGGGTCGGATCCGGCCGCCGGGGACGTCACGGCGCCGCAGTGGTGGTTCACGGTGGGCGGCGCGGTGCAGCCGGGGGAAACCTTGCCCCAGGCCGCGGTGCGCGAACTGGCCGAGGAAACCGGTCTGCGGATCGACGAGTCCGAACTGGTCGGGCCCGTGTGGCGACGCGATGCGATCATCGACTTCAACCGTGCGGTCATTCGCAGCGAGGAGATGTACTTCGTCCACCGCACCCACAGGTTCGAGCCTTCGGCAACCGGGCGCAGCGCCTTGGAGCGAAGCTACATCCATGCACATCGGTGGTGCGACGCGTCGTCGATCGACGAGTTGGTGGCTGCGGGCCAGACGGTCTATCCGCTCCAACTGCGCGACTTGCTGACCGAAGCGAACGCGCTGGCCGACAGCCGGGACGCCACGGCGCCCGGTGAGCTGCAGACGATCCGCTGAGCCGCGGATCAAACCAATTTGGTGCCACCACTAGACTGAGGCGGTACCAGTTCGGAGGAGATGGCAGTGGATACGTCGGTCAACAAGGGCCTTCCGGACGGCCTTCCGGGCGGTAATCAGACCGGCACCGCGCGCGTCAAGCGCGGTATGGCCGAGATGCTCAAGGGCGGCGTCATCATGGATGTCGTCACGCCCGAACAGGCCCGCATCGCCGAGGGCGCCGGCGCGGTGGCGGTGATGGCACTCGAACGGGTTCCGGCCGACATCCGCTCTCAGGGCGGCGTCGCGCGGATGAGCGATCCCGATTTGGTCGAGGGCATCATCGATGCGGTCACCATTCCGGTGATGGCGAAGGCGCGCATCGGTCATTTCGTCGAAGCGCAGATTCTGCAGAGCATCGGTGTCGACTACATCGACGAATCCGAAGTGCTCACTCCCGCCGACTACTCCCACCACATCGACAAGTGGAAGTTCACCGTGCCGTTCGTGTGCGGGGCGACCTCGCTGGGCGAGGCGCTGCGGCGGATCACCGAGGGAGCGGCGATGATCCGTTCCAAGGGCGAAGCGGGTACTGGCGACGTATCGAACGCCACCACCCACATGCGCCAGATCTGCGGCGAGATACGCCGTCTGACGTCGATGTCCGAAGACGAGTTGTACGTCGCCGCAAAAGAACTACAGGCCCCCTTCGAGCTCGTCGTCGAGGTGGCCCGCGCCGGAAAGCTGCCGGTGACGCTGTTCACCGCGGGTGGCATCGCCACCCCGGCCGACGCGGCGATGATGATGCAGCTCGGCGCCGAAGGCGTGTTCGTCGGCTCCGGAATCTTCAAGTCCGGCAGCCCTTCGCACCGGGCGGCGGCAATCGTGAAGGCGGCCACGTTCTTCGACGACCCAGACGTGCTGGCCAAGGTTTCGCGCGGGCTGGGGGAGGCGATGGTCGGCATCAACGTGGAGGACATCGCCGCACCCCACCGGCTCGCCGAGCGCGGCTGGTAGCTGCAACATCCCGGATGGCTATCGAACAGGTCCTTGATCTCGAGCAGCTCGAGGTCAACATCTATCGCGGCAGTGTGTTCAGCCCGGGGCCGGGCAACATTCAGCGCACCTTCGGCGGTCACGTCGCCGGTCAGACGTTGGTTTCTGCGGTGCGCACGGTCGACAGCCGATTTCACGTGCATTCGCTGCACGGTTACTTTCTCAGGCCGGGCGACCCCATAGCGCCCACCGTCTTCATCGTCGAGCGAATTCGTGATGGCGGCTCGTTCTGTACCCGCCGGGTCAGTGCGATTCAGCACGGCGAGACGATCTTCAGCATGTCGGCGTCGTTTCAGACCGATCAGAACGGGATCGAGCATCAGGACGCGATGCCCGGCGCGCCGGCACCTGAAGACCTGCCCGACATCAGCAGCATGAAGTCCTTCGACGCCGAAGGTTTCAAGGCCTTCCGCGAGTGGGACCTGCGCCGGGTGCCGAGTGACGAGATCCGGTGGCTTCCCGGCAAGGTGGCGCAGCAGCAGGTGTGGTTCCGGCACCGCGACCCACTGCCTGATGACCCCGTTCTGCATATCTGCGCGTTGGCTTACATGAGTGACCTGACGCTGCTGGGCTCGTCTTGGTCCATACACCCGCAGGAGAAGGATCGACTGCAGGTGGCCTCGCTGGACCATGCGATGTGGTTCATGCGGTCGTTCCGCGCCGACGAATGGCTGCTCTACGACCAGTCATCGCCGTCGGCCTGCGGGGGCCGCGCACTGACCCAGGGCAAGATCTTCAACCGCAGCGGCGAGATGGTGGCCGCGGTCATGCAGGAGGGCCTGACCCGCCTCCCGCGCGGCCACTTCCCCGACACCTCCGCGAATGAGCAGTGAATCCGCGATGGGTCTGCGCGTCGGCGTGCTGGCGCTGCAGGGCGACACCCGCGAACACGTGGCGGCACTGCGCGAAACGGGGGCTGAGCCGGTTCTGGTGCGGCGGCGCAACGAGCTCGACGGTGTCGATGCGCTGATCATCCCGGGCGGTGAGTCCACCACCATGAGCCACCTGCTGCGC
This sequence comes from uncultured Mycobacterium sp., assembly GCA_964513475.1. Lineage (GTDB taxonomy): Bacteria > Actinomycetota > Actinomycetes > Mycobacteriales > Mycobacteriaceae > Mycobacterium. Next base: position 18,468 of record CAZEMS010000022.1, read on the forward strand.
GAATTCGAACTGCTCGAACCGCTGCGGGCGCGGCTGGCGCAAGGCATGCCGGCGTTCGGGTCGTGCGCCGGAATGATTCTGTTGGCCTCCGACATCCTGGACGCGGGCGCGACCGGACGCAAGGCCGAACCGCTCAAGGGTATCGACATGACGGTGCGTCGCAACGCATTCGGGCGGCAGGTCGATTCGTTCGAGGGCGACGTGGACTTCGCCGGGCTCGACACCCCGGTACACGCGGTGTTCATCCGGGCGCCGTGGGTCGAGCGGGTCGGCGACGGTGTACAGGTGCTCGCCCGGGCAGCGGGTCACATCGTCGCGGTCCGGCAGGGCGCCATGCTGGCGACCGCTTTTCACCCGGAGATCACCGGCGACAGGCGCGTGCACCGATTGTTCGTCGACATCGTGGCCGGGCGCGCACAAGCCGGCACGTAGACTCTTGCAGCGGACTTTGCCGAGTATGGGAAGCCGGGTGCGAGAAAACCCGGCGAGAGAAGAGGTAGTACCTGCATGAGCGGCCATTCCAAGTGGGCCACCACCAAGCACAAGAAGGCTGTCATCGACGCCCGCCGCGGCAAGATGTTCGCTCGGTTGATCAAGAACATCGAGGTCGCCGCACGGGTGGGCGGTGGCGACCCGGCCGGCAACCCGACCCTGTACGACGCCATCCAGAAGGCCAAGAAGAACTCGGTTCCCAACGACAACATCGAGCGGGCCCGTAAGCGTGGTGCCGGTGAGGAAGCCGGTGGCGCCGACTGGCAAACCATCACCTATGAGGGTTACGGCCCCAACGGCGTTGCCGTGCTGGTCGAGTGTCTCACCGACAACCGCAACCGCGCCGCGAGCGAGGTGCGCATCGCCATGACCCGCAATGGGGGCAACATGGCCGACCCCGGTTCGGTGGCCTACCTGTTCTCCCGCAAGGGCGTGGTCACCCTGGAGAAGAACGGCCTGAACGAGGACGACGTGCTGGCGGCGGTGCTCGAAGCCGGCGCCGAAGACGTGGTCGACCTCGGTGACAGCTTCGAGGTCATCTCCGAACCCGGTGATCTGGTCGCCGTGCGGACCGCGTTGCAGGATGCGGGCATCGACTACGAGTCGGCTGAAGCGAGCTTCCAGCCCTCGGTGACGGTGCCGGTCGACCTCGACGGTGCCCGCAAGGTGCTCAAACTGGTGGACGCGCTGGAAGACAGCGACGACGTGCAGGACGTGTTCACCAATCTCGACATCCCCGACGACGTCGCGGCCGAACTCGACGAGGACTAGCTCGGGAGCGGAACGTCCAGATCGACGTTCTGCAGCCAACTGCTCGCTCTTTCCCGCCCAAACTCACGTTTGGGCGGGACGGTTGCAGCGTGTCCCTCCCGGGCGGTGTCGGCTTCGACCGCTAAGCTATCGAACAGCTGTTCTACGAAGGGGCTGGTCGTGCGGGTGATGGGAGTCGATCCCGGATTGACGCGGTGTGGACTCTCGGTGGTCGAGGACGGCCACGGTCGCACGGTCACCGCCCTGGACGTGGACGTCGTCCGCACCCCGGCCAGTGACCCGCTGCATCGCCGCCTGTTGACGATCAGCAATGCCGTCGAGTACTGGATGGACACCCATCGGCCCGACGTCATCGCGATCGAGCGGGTGTTCTCCCAGCACAATGTTTCCACTGTGATGGGCACCGCCCAGGCCGGCGGGGTGATCGCGCTGGCGGCAGCCAAGCGTGACATCGACGTGCACTTCCACACTCCCAGCGAGGTCAAGGCTGCGGTCACCGGCAACGGTAGCGCGGGTAAGGCCCAGGTCACGGCGATGGTGACCAGGATCCTTACCTTGCAACAGCAGCCGACGCCGGCCGATGCTGCCGATGCGCTGGCCCTGGCGATCTGTCATTGTTGGCGGGCGCCGATGATCGCCAGGATGGCGCAAGCCGAGGCGCGCGCGGCCGAACAACGCCGGACTTACCAGGCAAAGCTGAAGGCGGCGAGATGATCGCTTCGTTGCGTGGGGAAGTCCTCGATGTCGCCCTCGATCATGCCGTTGTCGAGGCTGCCGGCGTGGGCTACAAGGTGATGGCCACCCCGGCTACCCTGTCGACCCTGCGCCGCGGGACCGAGGCGCGGCTGATCACCGCGATGATCGTGCGCGAGGACTCGATGACCCTCTACGGGTTCGCGGATTCGGACGCGCGTGACCTGTTTCTCACCCTGCTCGGAGTGGCCGGGGTGGGGCCGAAGATAGCGCTGGCCACCCTCGCCGTTCACGACGCGCAGGCACTGCGGCAGGCTCTGGCCGATGGCGACGTCGCCGCCTTGACCCGGGTGCCGGGTATCGGAAAGCGTGGCGCCGAACGCATGGTGCTCGAGCTGCGCGACAAGATCGGTGCGGTGGCGACCGCGTCGGGTGGTGCGGCCGGTCTCAACGGCCACGCGGTGCGCGGCCCGGTGGTCGAGGCGCTCGTCGGGCTCGGATTCGCGGCCAGGCAGGCCGAGGAGACCACAGACAAGGTGCTGGCCAACGATCCGGAGGCATCTACGTCGGTCGCGCTGCGCGCAGCGCTGTCGGTGCTGGGGAGGAAGTGATGGGCGCCGGCGGCCTGGATGACGGTGGCAGGGATGCCCGGGAGGTTACCGCCGACGGGGACGACCGCGAGATCTCACCGGCGCTGACCGTCGGCGAAGGCGACATCGATGCCAGTCTGCGGCCCCGCTCGCTGGGTGAGTTCATCGGGCAGCCGAGGGTGCGAGAGCAGCTGCAGCTAGTCCTTGAGGGCGCCAAGAACCGCGGCGGGGCACCGGATCACATCCTGCTGTCCGGTCCGCCGGGGCTGGGCAAGACATCGCTGGCGATGATCATCGCGGCCGAACTGGGCACCTCGCTGCGGGTCACCTCGGGCCCGGCCCTCGAACGGGCCGGGGATCTGGCCGCGATGTTGTCCAACCTGGTCGAACACGACGTGATGTTCATCGACGAGATTCACCGCATCGCGCGGCCCGCCGAGGAGATGCTCTACCTGGCGATGGAGGACTTCCGGGTCGACGTAGTGGTGGGCAAGGGCCCCGGCGCCACGTCGATTCCGCTGGAGGTCGCACCATTCACCCTCGTCGGTGCGACGACCCGGTCCGGTGCGCTGACCGGACCGCTACGTGACCGGTTCGGCTTCACCGCCCACATGGATTTCTACGAGCCCGCCGAGCTGGAGCGGGTGCTGGCCCGTTCGGCGGGCATCCTCGGGATCGAGTTGGGTGCCGACGCCGGCGCCGAGATCGCTCTCCGCTCACGGGGCACACCGCGCATCGCCAACCGCTTGCTGCGCCGCGTCCGCGACTACGCCGAGGTTCGCGCCGACGGGGTGATCACCCGTGACATCGCCAAGGTCGCCCTGGCGGTGTACGACGTCGACGAACTCGGGCTCGACCGGCTGGACCGGGCGGTGTTGTCCGCGCTCACCCGCAGTTTCGGTGGCGGACCGGTCGGATTGTCGACGCTGGCCGTTGCGGTGGGGGAGGAAGCCACCACCGTCGAGGAGGTATGCGAGCCGTTCCTGGTGCGCGCCGGAATGATCGCCCGCACACCCAGAGGCCGAGTGGCCACGGCGCTGGCCTGGACCCACTTGGGTCTTGCCCCGCCCAGCGGCATTACCGGCCTGGGCCAGGTCGGACTCTTCGAATAGCGGCCGCAGCCGGTTATCCCGACACCCAGCGGGTACTCGTTGTGTACGGCGAGCGGCGGCTGTCGGCCGGTGCCCGACCCGTGAAGGTCAATGCTCGAGGAGGCGTCATGAATGACACGAAACCCCAAGCTCGGCGGTTGCAGATCCCCCGCAGCCGCGGCGCGGCAACCGGACTCCTGCTGATCCTCCTCGGTGCCTGGGGTGCCTTGATCCCGTTCATCGGGCCGTACTTCAACTTCGCGTTCATCCCGGACGCGGGACTGACCTGGACGGCGGCCCGCGGCGTCTTCGAAGTGTTGCCCGGAGTCGCGACGGTCCTCGGTGGCTGGCTGCTGATGACCTCGACGAACCGTGCAACCACGATGTTCGGTAGCTGGCTGGCCGTCATCGCCGGCGCATGGTTCGTCGTCGGCAGGCTGTTCGCCGATGTGCTGCCGTTCGGCGCCATCGGGGCCCCGGCCACGACGAGCACCACAATGGCGGCGTGGCTGGAGGTGGCCTACTTCTACGGCGTCGGTGCCCTGATCGTGTTCCTGGGCGCAACAGCAATGGGCAGGCTGTCGGTTCGCAGCCCACGCGACGTCGATCGCATCACCCGGCAGACCGAAACGAGCCACGGCTGGGGCAGGCTTTTCGGCCGCGGTCACCGGCCGGCCCACCGCTGACTCAGCCGGTTGACCAGCCCTGTCCGACTAGCCCGTGTACGCCATCACGTGCTTGATCCGGGTGTAGTCCTCCAGGCCGTACATCGACAGGTCCTTGCCGTGACCGGAGTTCTTGTACCCGCCGTGCGGCATCTCGGCCACCAGCGGGATGTGCGTGTTGATCCACACGCAGCCGAAGTCCAGTGCCGCCGAGACCCGTAGCGCCCGGGACACGTCCCGGGTCCACACCGACGACGCCAGGGCGAACTCCACACCGTTGGCCCAGGCGATCGCCTCGTCCTCGTCGGCGAACGACTGCACGGTGATCACCGGCCCGAAGATCTCTTCCTGAATCAACCGGTCGTCCTGCCGCAGCCCACCGATCACCGTCGGCTCGACGTAGAAACCCTTGTCCCCCTGGCGCTGTCCGCCGGCGGCGACGCCGGCGTACGAGGGCACGTCCTCGAAGAAGCTGAGCACCTGGCGCATCTGGTTCACGTTGTTCACCGGAGGCACCCAGGCATCCTCGTCATCGGTGGGCCGGCCGTAGGTGGTGGTCGCCGCCTTGGCCTGTTCGGCCAGCGCGTCGGTGAGGTCGGCGGCTATCGAGGCGCGGGCCAGCACCCGGGTCGCGGCGGTGCAATCCTGTCCGGCGTTGAAGTAGCCCGCCGTCGCGATTCCCTCGGCCGCGCTGGCGATGTCGCTGTCGTCGAACACGATCACCGGCGCCTTGCCGCCCAGCTCGAGGTGGGTGCGCTTGAGGTTCCCGCCCGCGCTGATGGCCACTGCGCGCCCAGCGCCCACCGAGCCGGTGATCGCCACCATCTCCGGGGTGGGATGCGCCACCACGGCCGCGCCGGTGGCGCGGTCGCCGGTGACCACGTTCAACACCCCGGGCGGGAAGTGCTTGGCCGCGATCTCGGCGAGCATCACGGTGGTCACCGGCGTGGTGTCGCTAGGCTTGATCACGACGGCGTTGCCCGCGGCCAAGGCCGGACAGAACTTCCAGATCGCCATCATCATCGGGTAGTTCCACGGTGCCACCTGCCCGATGACTCCGACCGGTTCACGTCGGATCCACGAGGTGTGGTTCTCCAGGTACTCGCCGGCCGACTTGCCCTCCAGAACCCTTGCGGCGCCGGCGAAGAACCGGATCTGGTCGACCATCGCCGGAATCTCCTCGGCCATGGTGACATGCTTGGGTTTGCCGGTGTTGCGGGACTCGGCGGCCACCAGTTCTTCTGCTGCCTTCTCGACATCGTCGGCGAACCCGAGCATCGCTTTCTGGCGATGCGACGGCGTCGTTCGCTTCCAGTCGGCGAACGCCTTGGACGCGGCGGCGTAGGCGTTGTCGACATCCTGCTCGTTGGAGGCCGGCGCGGTGCCGTACTCCTCGCCGGTGCTGGGATCCACCAACGGCATGGTGGCCCCGCTGACCGAGTCGACGAGTTCGCCGCCGATGAAGTTCTGGACGGTGGTCATGGCTGGCTCCTTAGAGGTCGGGTTGGGAGGTATCGGCAAGGATGCCGGCGAGGATGTCGAAACCTTCGTTGAGCAGTTCGTCGCTGATCGACAGCGGAGGCAGGAAACGCAGGACATTGCCGTACGTGCCGCAGGACAACACGATCACACCGGCGGCGTGTGCGCCCGCACACAGCGCCTTGGTCAACTCGGGGTCCGGCTCGATGCCGCCCGGCTTGACGAGTTCGGCGGCGATCATCGCGCCGCGGCCCCGGACGTCGCCGATCCGATCGTCTTCGACCTGCAGCCGGCCGAGGCGTTCCTTGATGATGCGCTCGATCTCCAGGGCGCGCCCGACGAGGTTCTCGGACTCGATCGTCTCGATGGTGGCCAATGCCGCCGCGCACGCAACCGGGTTCCCGCCGTAGGTGCCGCCCAGCCCCGACAGGTGGGGGGCGTCCATGATCTCGGCCCGGCCGGTCACCGCCGACAGCGGCATCCCGTCGGCGATGCCCTTGGCGGTGACGATCAGGTCCGGTTCGATGCCTTCGTGCTCACAGGCGAACATGGCTCCGGTGCGAGCGAATCCGGTCTGCACCTCGTCTGCGATGAAGACCACGTTGTTGCGATGGCACCAGTCCACCAGAGCGGGCAGGAAACCCTCGGCCGGAACGATGAACCCGCCCTCGCCCTGAATGGGTTCGATGACGATGGCCGCGAGATTGTCTGCCCCGACCTGTTTTTCGACGATCGTGATGGCTCGCTGCGCTGCCAGCTCGCCGTCGGTGGCCAGCTCCTTGCCGTACTCGGCATCCCGGAACGGGTAAGACATCGGCGCCCGGTACACCTCGGGGGCGAACGGCCCGAAGCCGTGCTTGTAGGGCATCACCTTGGCGGTCAGCGCCATCGTCAGGTTGGTGCGACCATGGTAGGCGTGGTCGAACGACACGACTGCCTGCTTGCCGGTGTAGGACCGGGCGATCTTGACTGAGTTCTCCACCCCCTCGGAGCCCGAGTTGAACAGTGCCGACCGCTTCTCCCCGCCGCCGGGAGTAAGACGGTTGAGGTGCTCGCAGACGGCCACGTACTGCTCGTAGGGCGTGACCATGAAGCAGGTGTGGGTGAACTCGGCGACCTGCTTGCCCACCGCGTCCACCACGCGCGGGGCGGCATTGCCGATCGTGGTGACGGCGATGCCCGATCCGAGGTCGATGAGCCGGTTGCCGTCGACGTCCTCGACGATCCCGCCGCCGGCGCGTGCGGCGTACACCGGCATCAGGGTGCCGACACCGGTCGACACTGCGGCCGCCTTGCGGTCGGTGAGCGCACGTGAGTTCGGACCCGGGATCGGGGTCGCCAGGTGTCGGCTCTGTTCCAGGGTGCTCACATCGGACTCCTGCGCAGGAAACGGAGCGACGCCGAGAGGCGCGGCGTCGGTTCACTGAGCCTAGTCGGCGAACCTGCGCTCGCGCGCCGGAAAGCGCAGTGCTTGTTTGCCTATTTCGGTACTGGTTTCGGTCCGGGTTTCGGTACTGGTCCCGGTACTGGTTACGGCGCCATGTGCCGGTGCCCGCAACCGAACCGCACCGGGCTCGAGGATGGCGCCGGAGCGCCCACCGATCGGTCCCCAACTGGCGCAATGGCACACTGGTCAACTACGAGGCGCCGTGACCCTGTAGGCGGGCGCCGTACCCAAGACCGAAACGAAAGACAGCCGTAGCCATGGATCTGGTCATCTTCCTGCCCCTGCTCATCGTTCTGGGCGCGTTCATGTTCTTCGCGTCGCGCAAGCAGAAGAAAGCGATGCAGGCCACCATCGATCTGCACAACTCGCTGCGCATCGGTGACCTCGTGCACACCACGTCGGGCTTGCAGGGCACCATCCGCAACATCACCGACGACGATGTAGACCTGGAGATCGCTCCGGGTGTGGTGACGACGTGGATGAAGTTGGCAGTGCGTGACCGCATCGGCCCTGACGACGAGTCCGACGACGACAGCCTGGACACCGACGACGGCTCCGACGACGTCGAGGACGAGCTCGAGAGCCCGGGCGTCAGAGCTTCCGACGCGCCGACCGACCCCGATCGCTGACCGCAGACCGAAGACCCGGCGCAACCACGTACCCTGTGCCGTGCTGACGAATTGACCCCGAGGAGACCCAAGTAACGTGGCATCGTCTTCGGCGCCGGTACAACCTGCCCGCTACCTGTCGCTCTACCTGGTCCTGCTGGTCGGTGCCTATCTCCTGGTGTTCCTGACCGGCGACAAAGTGGCCGAGCCGAAACTGGGCATCGACCTCCAGGGCGGCACCCGCGTCACCCTGACCGCTCGCACGCCCGACGGCTCTGCGCCGACCAACGAAGCGTTGCACCAGGCGCAGCAGATCATCAGCGCCCGAGTCGACGGGCTCGGTGTCTCGGGCTCCGAGGTCGTCATCGACGGTGACAACCTGGTCATCACGGTGCCAGGCAACGATGGCAGCGAGGCGCGCAATCTGGGGCAGACCGCCCGGCTGTACATCCGACCGGTCATCCATACGATTCCGGCGCAGATCATCGAGGAGGAGTCGGCAGCGGAAGAGATCCCACCGGAGCTTCCAGGTGAGATCCCGCCCGGGCCCGCGGACGCGCCGCCGGGCGCCCCACCCACCGAACAGGCTCCGGCAGACGAAACGGCTCCGCAGCCGCGTCCGTACCCGCAGCAACCGCCGGCCCCCGAACCGCCACCCGGGCCGCCGTCTCCGGATTCCGAACCCGAGCCGTCGAACCCGCGTGAGGCTCTGGCCGAGCGGATTGCCGACGAGAAGGAACTTCGGCAGAGCACCAACCCGCAGATTCAGCTGCTGGCCCTGCAGTTCCAGGCCAGCCGGTGTGGGCAGGAGGACGTCCTGGCCGGCAACGACGATCCGAACCTGCCGCTGGTCACCTGCAACCAGGATGGCACCGAGGTCTATCTGCTGAGCAAGTCGATCATCAGCGGTGAAGACATCGCGAACGCCACCTCGGGCCTGGACCAGCAGCGTGGCGAGTATGTCGTGGACCTGGAGTTCAAGGGCGATGCGGCCACGGTGTGGGCCGACTTCACCGGTGCCAACGTCGGCACCCAGACCGCGTTCACGCTGGACTCCAAGGTGGTCAGCGCGCCGCAGATCCAGGAGGCCATCCCGGGCGGCCGTACCCAGATCACCGGACAGTTCACCGCAGATTCCGCCCGTGAACTGGCCAACGTGCTCAAGTACGGTTCCCTGCCACTGTCCTTCGAGTCGTCGGAGGCCGAAACCGTTTCGGCCACGCTGGGCCTGACCTCGTTGCGGGCCGGTCTCATCGCCGGCGCGATCGGTCTGGCCCTGGTGCTGGCGTACTCGCTGCTCTACTACCGGGTGCTCGGGTTGTTGACCGCGTTGTCGTTGGTGGCTTCCGGGGCAATGGTCTACGCGATCCTGGTGTTGCTCGGCAGATACATCAACTACACCCTGGACCTCGCCGGGATCGCCGGTCTGATCATCGGCATCGGCACCACGGCCGACTCGTTCGTGGTGTTCTTCGAACGCATCAAGGACGAGATCCGCGAGGGTCGTTCGTTCCGCTCGGCGGTGCCGCGAGGCTGGACCCGAGCGCGCAAGACGATCCTGTCCGGAAACGCGGTCACCTTCCTGGCCGCCGCGGTGCTGTACTTCTTGGCCGTCGGCCAGGTGAAGGGATTCGCGTTCACGCTGGGTCTGACCACCATCCTCGACTTGGTGGTGGTGTTCCTGGTGACCTGGCCGCTGATCTACCTGGCGTCCAAGTCGACGGTCATGGCCAAGCCAGGGTTGAACGGACTAGGTGCGGTGCAGCAGATCGCGCGGGAACGGCGTGCCGCGGGTAGGGGAGTGCGGTCGTGACAGACACCAAGGGCGTCGAGGTCTCGTCGCCGGAACCTGCGACCTCCGAGAAGCGTCACGGCATTTTCATCCGCCTCTACACCGGTACCGGCGCGTTCGAGGTGATCGGCAGGCGCAAGCTTTGGTACGCGGTTAGTGGCCTGATCATCGCCATGGCCATCGCCAGCATTCTCATCCGCGGTTTCACCTTCGGAATCGACTTCGAGGGCGGCACCAAGGTCGCATTCCCTCGAGGCGACGCTCAGGTCTCGCAGGTCGAGGAGGTTTTCACCCAGACGCTGGGCAAGAGTCCCGAGTCGGTGGTGGTCGTCGGCGCCGGCGGCACCTCGACGATCCAGATCCGCACCGAGACTCTCACCATCGACGAGACCGAGGAACTGCGCAGCGCGCTGTTCGACCGTTTTCAGCCGCTGAACACCGACGGTCAGCCGGACCGGCAGGCCATCAGCGACTCGGCGGTATCGGAGACCTGGGGCGCCCAGATCACCAAGAAGGCGTTGATCGCGCTGGTGGTGTACCTGCTGCTGGTCGCCATCTACATCACCCTGCGCTACGAGCGGTACATGACGGTCGCCGCGCTGGCGGCCCTGGTGTTCGACCTCGTCGTCACCGCGGGCATCTATGCGCTGATCGGGTTCGAGGTCACACCCGCAACGGTGATCGGCCTGCTGACGATCCTCGGATTCTCGCTCTACGACACCGTCATCGTGTTCGACAAAGTCGAGGAGAACACCGCCGGCTTCGAACACACCAACCGGCGGACCTTCGCCGAACAGGCCAACCTCGCGGTCAACCAGACGTTCATGCGCTCGATCAACACCAGCCTCATCTCCGTGCTGCCGATCGCGGCGCTGATTGTCGTTGCGGTGTGGATGCTCGGTGTGGGCACGTTGCAGGACTTGGCGCTGGTCCTTTTCATCGGCGTCATCGTTGGCACCTACTCGTCGATCTTTTTTGCCACACCGCTGTTGGTCACGCTGCGCGAACGGTTCGACCCCACCGTCCGCAACCACACGCGTAGGGTGCTCAACCGGCGCAAGCCGCCCCAGGAGAGGGCCGCCGACCGCGCATCGACCGACGACTCCGATCCCGGGGCGCAGAAGCAGACGGCGACACCGGCGGCCAGCGCACCGGCGCCCGGCGCCCGCCCGGTCCGGCCGACGTCCAGCAGGACGGGCCGACCGTCGGGTAAGCGCCGCACCCGGCGGAAGTAGGCCAGATGGCAGGCCCTGCTGGGCGCCCCGGGATGACCGCCCGCGTGCGTGGAATGGTCGCTGTGGCGGTGCTTGCGCTGACCGGTCCGCTGGTGCTGTCCTCGTGCGGGAACAGCGTGGCCGCCGAAATCGACTACGCCATCGACGGCACCCTGGCCACCTACAACGTCAACACCGTCGCCGGAGCGGCGTCGGGCGGTCCGCAGGCGTTCGCTCGGGTGCTGACCGGTTTCACCTACCACGGCCCGGACGGTCAGGTCGTCGGTGATCTGGACTTCGGCACGATCTCGGTGGTCGGGCGGGCGCCGCTGATACTCGACTACGAGATCGACGCCGACGCGGTGTACTCCGACGGTAAGCCCATCACCTGCGACGACATGGTGCTGGCCTGGGCCGCGCAGTCCGGACGGTTCCGTGGCTTCGACGCGGCCAGCCGGGCCGGGTACGGCGACATCGCCGCGGTCGACTGCGAGCCCGGTCAGAAGAAGGCCAGGGTGTCCTTCGCGCAGGACCGCAGCTTCGTCGACTACGGCCAGCTGTTCACCGCCACCTCGATGATGCCGTCACACGTGCTGGCCGACGTCCTGAGCATCGACATCACCTCCGCACTGCTTACCAATGACGCGGAAGCCGTCGAGCGCATCGCCCGAGCGTGGAATGAGACCTGGTTTCTGGCACCGGATCTCGATGTCAAGAAGTTCCCGTCCTCGGGGCCTTACAAGCTGGAGTCGGTGACCGACAAGGGCGCAGTGGTGTTGGTCGCCAACGACAAGTGGTGGGGTGAGAAACCGGTCACCGACCGGGTCACGGTGTGGCCTCGCGCTGCTGACGTGCAGGACCGGGTGAACAACGCCGAGTTCGACGTCGTCGACATCGCGGCAGGCTCGGCCGGCACTCTGAATCTGCCCGATGACTACTCCCGCACCGAAACACCGTCGGCCGGCATCCAACAGCTGATCTTCGCGCCGCGGGGACCGCTGGCGCCCACCCCGGCGCGGCGGGCGCTGGCGCTGTGCACCCCGCGTGACGTCATCGCCGAAAACGCCGGGGTGCCGATCAGCAATGCGCGACTGAACCCGGCGACCGAGGACGCGTACAGCGTGACCGAGGGCACCGCGGACGCCCGCCAGTTCGGCGCGGCCAACCCCGACGCCGCGCGGGCCGCGATCGATGGCCGGCCGTTGACCGTCCGAATCGGTTATCAGAGTCCGAATCCGCGATTGGCGGCCGCCGTCGGCAACATTGCGCGGTCCTGCGCCCCGGCCGGGATCGTCGTCAAGGACGCGGCGACCGAGAATACCGGCCCGTTGACGTTGCGCAACAACGAGATCGACGTCCTGCTGGCCAGTACGGGTGGGGCCGCGGGTTCGGGGTCCACCGGAGCGTCGGCGATGGACGCCTACGCTCTGCACACTGGGAACGGCAACAACCTGTCCGGCTATGCCAACGGTCGGATCGACGGAATCATCGGCGCGCTTGCGGTGAGTACCGACCCGAAGGAAGTGGCCCGCCTGCTGGGCGAGGGCGCGCCCGTCCTGTGGGCAGACATGCCGACCCTTCCCCTGTACCGTCAGCAGCGGACGCTGCTGGTCCCGAACAACATGTTCGCGGTGACCAGCAATCCCACCCGGTGGGGCGCCGGATGGAACATGGACCGATGGACACTCAACAGATGATCGAGCGCAGGTGATCGGGCACTGATGACCGAGATGTCGGCGCTCATCGAGTCGATGATGCGCAAAGTGCCCGATTTTCCTCAGCCCGGAATCCAGTTCAAGGATCTGACTCCGCTGCTTGCCGACGCTCGCGGACTGGCTGCGGTCACCGACGCGATGGCCGAGATGGCCTCCGGCGCGGACCTCATCGCAGGCATCGACGCGCGCGGTTTCCTGCTGGGCGCGGCCGTTGCGCTCAAGATCGGGACCGGCGTGCTCGCGGTGCGCAAGGGCGGCAAACTGCCCCCGCCGGTGTATTCCCAGACTTATCAACTCGAGTATGGGACCGCGACCCTGGAGATCCCTGCCGACGGCATCGACATCGCGGGCCGCAGCGTGTTCGTCATCGATGACGTGCTGGCAACCGGTGGAACCCTGGCCGCTGCGGCGCGACTGCTCGCCGCCGGTGGCGCGGCGGTCAGCGCTGCAGGGGTGGTTCTCGAGTTGTCGGCGCTCGGTGGTCGCGCAGCCGTTGAGCCTCTTGCGGTCAGCAGCTTGCTCAGCGTGTGAGGGTTATCCTCGAAGTCTGGCAGAGCGTGCGGAGGTGACTATGGCCGACGATTCCCCGACCCAGGCCGTGCAGACGTCACCGCCGGCTGCCGAAGAGAGCCGCGAGACTGACGAGTCAGACCAGTCGTCAGCCCCGGCGCGGCTGGAAGAAACAGCGCCCCTGGAGACGCCGAAGGTCTCCACCAGCGCGTCCCGACGGGTCCGCGCTCGGCTCGCCCGGCGGATGACCTCTCAGCGCAGCGCGGTAAGCCCGGTGCTCGAGCCGCTGGTCGCGGTGCACCGCCAGATTTACCCGAAGACGGATCTGGCGCCGCTGCAGCGTGCCTATGAGGTCGCCGAGAAGCGCCATGAAACCCAAATGCGCCATTCCGGCGATCCCTACATCACCCACCCGCTGGCGGTCGCGAACATCCTCGCCGAGTTGGGTATGGACACCACGACGCTGGTTGCGGCGTTGCTGCACGACACCGTCGAGGACACCGGCTACTCATTGGAGCAGCTGACCGAAGACTTCGGCGCCGAGGTCGCCCACCTGGTCGATGGTGTCACCAAGCTGGACAAGGTGGTGCTGGGCACCGCCGCCGAAGGCGAGACGATCCGCAAGATGATCATCGCGATGGCCCGCGATCCCAGGGTCTTGGTGATCAAGGTGGCCGACCGGTTGCACAACATGCGCACCATCCGGTTCCTGCCGCCGGAGAAGCAGGCCCGCAAAGCCCGGGAGACGTTGGAAGTCATTGCCCCGCTTGCTCACCGGCTGGGTATGGCCACCGTCAAGTGGGAGCTAGAGGATCTGTCGTTCGCGATCCTGCACCCTAAGAAGTACGAGGAGATAGTTCGCCTGGTCGCCGACCGGGCGCCGTCGCGCGACACCTACCTTGCGGGTGTGCGCACGGAGATCGTCAACATGCTGACCAAGTCGAAGATCAACGCCACGGTCGAGGGCCGGCCCAAACACTACTGGTCGATCTACCAGAAGATGATCGTCAAAGGCCGCGACTTCGACGACATCCACGACCTGGTCGGGGTCAGGATTCTGTGCGATGAGATTCGCGACTGCTATGCGGCCGTGGGCGTGGTCCACTCCTTGTGGCAGCCGATGACCGGCAGGTTCAAGGACTACATTGCGCAGCCGCGTTACGGGGTTTACCAGTCGCTGCACACGACGGTGGTGGGATCGGAGGGCAAGCCGCTGGAGGTGCAGATCCGCACCCGGGACATGCACCGCACCGCCGAGTACGGCATCGCGGCGCACTGGCGGTACAAGGAAGTCAAGGGCCGCAATGGCGTTCCGCATCCGCAGGCCGCCGCCGAGATCGACGACATGGCGTGGATGCGCCAACTGCTCGACTGGCAACGGGAGGCCGCCGACCCCGGCGAGTTCCTGGAGTCGTTGCGCTACGACCTCGCCGTGCGGGAGATCTTCGTGTTCACTCCCAAGGGCGACGTGATCACGTTGCCCGCCGGGTCCACCCCGGTCGACTTCGCCTACAGCGTGCACACCGAGGTCGGACACCGGTGTATCGGCGCCCGGGTCAACGGCCGATTGGTCGCGTTGGAGCGCAAGCTCGAGAACGGCGAAGTGGTGGAGATCTTCACCTCCAAAGCGGCCAACGCCGGCCCTTCCCGCGACTGGCAGACGTTCGTGGTGTCACCCCGCGCCAAGGCCAAGATCCGGCAATGGTTCGCCAAGGAGCGCCGGGAGGAGGCGCTGGAAGCCGGTAAGGAGGCCATCGCGCGCGAGGTGCGCCGCGGTGGACTGCCGTTGCAGCGCCTGGTGAACGCCGAGTCGGTGTCGACGCTGGCCCGGGAACTGCACTATGCCGACGTGTCGGCGCTCTACACCGCGGTCGGCGAGGGACACGTTTCGGCGCGGCATGTCGTGCAACGGCTGGTGGCCCAGTTCGGCGGCGACGACGCCGAAGACGAGATCGCCGAACGGTCCACGCCGGCGACCACCATGCCACTGCGCCAACGTGATCCCGACGACTGCGGCGTGGCGGTTCCGGGCGCGCCGGGCGTGCTGACGAAGCTGGCCAAATGTTGTACCCCGGTGCCGGGCGACAACATCATGGGCTTCGTCACCCGTGGTGGCGGGGTGAGCGTGCACCGCACCGACTGCACGAACGCCGAGTCGCTGCAGAAGCAGGCAGAGCGCATCATCGAGGTCAAGTGGGCGCCGTCCCCGTCGTCGGTGTTCCTGGTCGCGATTCAGGTGGAGGCACTGGACCGGCACCGGCTGCTGTCAGATGTGACGCGAGTGCTCGCCGATGAGAAGGTCAACATCCTTTCGGCGTCGGTGACCACCTCCAACGACCGGGTCGCGATCAGCCGCTTCACCTTCGAAATGGGTGACCCCAAGCACCTCGGCCATGTGCTCAACGTGGTGCGAAACGTCGAAGGCGTCTACGACGTGTACCGCGTCACGTCGGCGGCCTGACGCGGCCGACCCTGCGCGAAAAATTCAGGTCAGTCCTGCTCGCTGCGGTCTCTGGTCCTTTGCCACGATCGGTATATTCCGTTCGGCGTAAAGTTCGACGCGAAATAGAGATCCCTGGAGGCGAACATCTCTTTTTGCTCTTCGGTCCGGTAAGAGATCTTCGGGTCCAGCTTTGCGCTTCGCTGGAAGGGCACGTACAGGACAAAGGGATCGCCCTGCTTTATGCTGACGACCTTGCCGCTTCCGTGATAAAGAACCTGCTGGTTGATTTCATTGTGGATGTCTGTATCTATCACCCCAGGCAGCACGGACCACTCCCTATTGAAGTGGTAGAAAAGCGGTAATTGCAGGACCGACCATCCAGGCGGCGTAATAATTCGCCACGGACAGATCGCCTTGAACAGAAATTCGCCGCGGACACCGCTGAACGAGGCTCCAACATACTTCAAGAACTGCTCGTGGGAATGAATTTTCCAGTCGAATACCTTCGACGGTGTCTCCCAATTCCACCTGCCGGCGGCTTCGTCGAACTTGATTCGGCAGTCCGACCACATGGGAAGGACATATCCAAGGGAAAAATAGTCAGGGAAGGACGGGCATACTTTAGCCGTGGCCGCCCCCGACGGCGAGTCAGCGCGAGGAATATCTCTGAACCATTTGGGCGTGAAGTTCTTCGCAGGTTTGGGCCTGCACTGTTCAATGCGATCCAGACCCTCTATCGTGCTGACGAACTCAATTTCCACCGGGCCAGTGTAGCTTGCTACCGCCCACTCGAAGTTCCCGAATGGGGCGCACAGCTTTCGGTTCGGCGCCGTGACCTGCGTCGGGCATTCAGTCCAGCAGAACCGACTCGATCTTGACCTCGGTGGCCGGCGTGCCGTCCTGCGCGCCGCCCTGCACGCCTGCTGCGGCGATCTTGTCCAGCGTGGCCAGGCCGGTCTCGTCGATGGTTCCGAAGACGGTGTAGTTCGGCGGCAGCTGCGAGTCCTTGTACACCAGGAAGAACTGGCTGCCGTTGGTACCCGGACCGGCGTTGGCCATGGCCAGCGTGCCGCGTGGATAGACAACCGAGGACTGCAACGCGGGGTCGCCGGGCTGGTATTGGTTGGTCGGGTACTCATTGGCGAATTCGTAGCCGGGCCCCCCGGTGCCCAGGCCCGTCGGGTCACCGCACTGCAGCACCGACAACGACGCCGAGGTGGTCAGTCGATGGCACACGGTGTCGTTGAAGTAACCCTGCTGGGCCAGGCTGGCGAAGCTGTTCACCGTGCACGGCGCCTTGGCGTTGTCCAGCATCAGGCCGATATTGCCCTCGTTGGTGGTCATGCTGACGCTGACCTGCGCGGGGTCGGTCGGCACCTGGCCGGTGCGCGGTGGCTTGACCTCCTTGCTGGCCGGCTGCGCGGCCGGATACTGGCAGTCAGCCCCCAGGCCGGCCGGGGGAGCGAACGGCGGCAGCTGCCCGTCGGCGGACTGCGTCAGTGGAGCTTCCGATGGTTCCGGCGTGGCGGTCTCCGTCGATGCGGCGTTCTGCGTGGAGTCGTCCCTGGTCCGCATGATCAACGTGACCGCACCGGCGACCAGCACGATCACCGCCACCGCCGAGCCGATGATGGTGAACAGGCGTTGCCTGCGGGCCTGGGCCGCCCGCCGCTCGAGCTGTCGCTCCAGCTTGCGTTTGGCTGCTTCCCGCCGTTGTTCATTGGTCGGCACCGGTGCTGTCCTCTCGTGTTCTTCAACGTGTTCGCTCCCCGATCGGCAACGAGTGTGCCAGGTGTTGCCGCATGTGGTCCCCGCGACCCGCGCGAACCGGGGTGGGACACTGGGCCTCGTGTTGGTCATCGGATTTCCGGCCGGACTGTTGCAGTGCAACTGCTACGTCCTGGCCCAGCGACCCGGGTCGGACGCCATCGTCGTCGACCCGGGACAGCGTGCGTTCGGCCCGCTTCGCAGAATCCTCGACGAGCAGCGCCTCACGCCCGCGGCCGTTCTGCTCACCCACGGACACATCGACCACATCTGGTCGGCGCAGAAGGTGGCTGACGCCTATGGCTGCCCTGCCTACATTCACCCCGAAGACCGCTTCATGCTCACCGACCCGGTGAAGGACTTCACTCCCGCCGGTATCGGCAGGCTGGGGCAGGTGCTCCTCGGTCCGTGGTTCCGTGAACCCCGGCAGCTGGTGGAACTCGACCGTGACGGCGACAAGCTGGGCATCGGTGGGATGACGGTGACCGTCGACCACACCCCGGGCCACACCCGGGGATCGGTGGTCTACCGGGTTGCCGGTGACTCCGCGGAACTGGCCCTCACCGGCGATACCCTCTTCAAACAATCGGTGGGTCGCACCGATCTTCCCGGCGGTAGCGGCCGTGACCTGCTCGCTTCGATCGTAGGAAGACTCCTGGTACTCGACGATGACACCATGGTGCTGCCGGGACACGGCGAACGCTCCACCATCGGCCTCGAACGCCGCACCAACCCGTTCCTCGAGGGTCTGTCCCGGTGACCGCATCGTCGGCGTTTCAGGGGCCCAAGGGTGTGCCGGACTACCTGCCGCCGGAGTCTGCGCAATTCGTCGCGGTCCGCGACGGGCTCCTGACCGCAGCCCGTAGCGCCGGGTACGGCGACGTCGAATTGCCGATCTTTGAGGACACCGCGCTCTTCGCCCGAGGCGTGGGCGAGTCCACCGACGTCGTTTCCAAGGAGATGTACACCTTCGATGATCGGGGCGGCCGATCCGTCACGCTGCGCCCGGAAGGCACCGCCGGTGTCATCCGTGCCGTCATCGAGCACGGGCTGGACCGAGGGCCGTTGCCGGTCAAGCTCTGCTACGCAGGCCCGTACTTTCGGTACGAGCGTCCCCAGGCCGGGCGATACCGGCAACTGCAGCAGGTGGGCGTGGAAGCGATCGGGGTGGACGACCCGGCTCTGGACGCCGAGGTGATCGCAGTCGCGGATGCGGGGTTCCGATCGTTAGGTCTGACCGGGTTCCGGCTCGAGTTGACCTCGCTGGGTGACGACAGTTGCCGCCCGCAGTATCGGGAGCTGTTGCAGGACTATCTGTTCAGGCTCGACCTCGACGATGAGACCCGCCGCCGTGCGCAGATCAATCCGCTGCGGGTGCTGGACGACAAACGCCCCCAGATGCGTGAGCTGACCGCGGCCGCGCCGGTGCTGCTCGACCACCTTTCCGACGGGGCCAAACAGCACTTCGACACTGTGCTGGCGCACCTGGACGCACTCGGCGTGCCCTACGTCATCAATCCCCGCATGGTGCGCGGACTCGACTACTACACCAAGACCACATTCGAATTCGTGCACGACGGACTCGGCGCCCAGTCCGGTGTCGGCGGCGGTGGCCGATACGACGGACTGATGCACGCGCTAGGTGGAAAAGACCTGTCCGGCATCGGTTTCGGAATCGGTGTCGACCGCACTCTGCTGGCGCTGAGGGCCGAAGGGAAGACCGTCGCAGCGCCTGCGCGGGTCGACGTGTTCTGCGTGCCGTTGGGTGAGCAGGCCAAGTCGCAATTGGCCGTGCTGGCCGGTCAGCTCCGAACGGCCGGCGTCCGGGTGGACCTGGCATACGGTGACCGCGGTCTCAAGGGCGCGATGCGGGCGGCGGACCGGTCGGGCGCGCAGGTAGCTCTCGTCGCCGGCGACCGTGACATCGAGGCCGGCACCGTCGGCCTGAAGACGTTGGCCACCGGCGATCAGGTGGACATCGTCTCCGACGCCGTTGTGGCGGAAGTTCTTTCGCGCCTTTTCAGCAGTTCCGCCTCCGACTCACCCGGTCCCGTTTAGCCTTGGCACCCGCCGGTGTCAATTGCATGCGAGCCGAGGGGGCCAGCTCATGACCGCACATCCACCACCAACGCCGCAGAAGCGGGGCGTCGGGCAGACGTTCGCCGCCGGAACGACGTTCGCCGCAGGGGCGTTGCTGCTGACCACCGCACTGCTGGTGCTGATCCAGGGTATTTCCGCGTTGCGCAGCGACGGCCTGCTGATTGTCGGCGCCGACTACGTCTACCGCCTCAACACCACGGTGTGGGGATGGATTCACATCGTGCTGGCGATTCTGATGGGTCTGGTTGCGTTCGGTTTGTTCTTCGGCGCTGTCTGGGCGCGCATCGTGGCGATTGTGATGGCGTCGCTGTCGATCGTGGCGATGTTCCTGTGGCTGCCGTACTACCCGGTGTGGTCGATCGTGGTGATCGCCCTCGATGTCATCGTGATCTGGGCCGTCGCCACCTGGGACAGCTCGCGTACCTGATCGCTCGTATGCTCGACTTGCCTACCGATCTATGACACCAGGGGCGGAGAAGGACACACCGATCTATGGCTGAGCGAGCCGCGGCACGACTGTCCCCGATACCCCCGGTTGCGCTGGCGCGAGTGGTGGAACGAATCCGGCACGGGATGTACCGGTTGCATCAGAAGCTCGTCCCGGCCCCGGTAGCCATGACCGAGCTAGTCGTCGTCGGCCAGATGGTTCCGCAGGCCATCGCCGCGGCGGTTGACTTAGGGGTGGCTGAGGCTTTGGCAGACGGGCCGCTGCCTCCCGCTGAGTTGGCACGCCGGGTCGGCGCGGAGCCCGAGGCGCTGGTGCGGCTGATGCGGGCGTTGATCAGCCGCGGCATTTTCCGCAAGCGACGCGACGGTCGCTATGCGCTGAATGCGCTGGCCCGTCCCTTGCGCTCGGATTCGTTCCCCTCAGTGGCCGGCGCCGCGCGGTATTTCGGTTCGCGACAACACCGGGAAGCCTGGTCATCGCTGTCCGACGCGGTGCGCACCGGGCGGTCGGTGGTCCCGGCTTTGTGGGGCACCGAACCCTTTCGTTATTTGGAGCAGAACCCAGAGTTCGCGGCGATTGTCAACGACGCGATGTCGTCAATCAGTGCAATGGCCGCCCCGGCCGTGGTCGCAGCCTGCGACTTCGGCCGTTTTCCGGTCATCGTTGACGTTGGCGGCGGACAAGGACGACTGCTCTCGGCGATCCTTGCCGCGACACCGAGCTCCGTTGGTGTGCTCTATGAACTGCCCCGGGTCGCTGCCGGCGCGGGTGAAATTTTCCAGGCCGCCGGTGTCGATGACCGGGTGCATATCGAGGGCGGGTCGTTCTTCGACAGTGTGCCCACCGGTGGGGACGCGTATGTCCTCAAGGACATCATCCACGACTGGGACGACCACACCGCAGAGACGATCCTCAAAAATATCGCGGCCGCTGCCCACGACGGCGCCACGTTGCTGTTGGTGGAGCTGGTGATTCCCCGACACCACCGCGAATTCCCCGGAAAGTGGATCGATCTGGAGATGCTGGTCCTGCTGGGCGGCCGTGAGCGCGACGCCGATCAGTATCGGGAATTGTTGCAGCGGAGCGGGTTTCACTTGAGGCGAGTCATCCCGACGGCGACACCATTCAGCGTCGTCGAGGCGACGCTGATCAAGCGCGACGTTTCCTCACCTCCGCCCTAGGCTGGTGGTGTTCAGCTAAGCCGACTATGCCGACATGCGCGCATGGTCGGGCGGGTGGCGCGTGTCTACTGTCCCCCGGCTAGCCGGAAGGCCCTCACTATGCTGTTCTGGTAGGACGAGGCTGTTCTGGTAGGACGAGCCACAGCACATCGAGAGTGAGAAGAACTTCAGTGAGCGCATACATCACAGCGACCGGCAGGTTTCTCCCCGGCGAACCGGTCTCCAACGAGGAGATCGATGACTATCTGGGGAAGACGGGACGCGCGACTTCCGACCTCAAGGAGATAACCCTGGCGAACTGCGGGGTGAAGACTCGCCACTACGCGATTGACAAGAACCAGCAAACTGTCATCTCGAATGCCGCAATGGGGGCCGCCGCCGCCCGCAACGCCGCCGAGCGCGCCGGACTAGGGCCCAACGACGTCGAACTGCTCACCGCGGCGACGACGGGTGCGGACCTGATTGTTCCCGGACTCGCCAGCATGGTGCACGGCGAACTGGGCTACGGCCCGCTCGAGATCGCGACCTCCGCCGGCATCTGCGCCTCCGGGATGATGGCCTTGAAAACCGCGTACCTCCAAGTGGCGATCGGCGAGAAGCGCAACGCGATCTGCGTGGCGACCGAGTTGGGATCACGCGTGCTGAAGAGCTCCCGCTACGAGGAGATGGGCGGCAATGCCGAAGGCGGAACGGTCCCGCTAGAAGCCGCCTTTCTGCGCTACATGCTGTCGGATGGAGCCGGTGCGGCGGTCATCGAGAGCGCTCCGGCAGCATCGGGAATCAGCCTGCGCATCGACTGGATCTCGCTGACGTCGTTCGCCAACACCGCGGACGCCTGCATGTACGCCGGCAGCAACGACAATGCCTGCGAGAAGAGCTGGGGTGACTATCCGACAGTGTCGGCGGCTGCCGCCGACGGTGCGTTGGTGATGCGGCAGGACCTCTCCCTGCTCCCGCACCTGGTGAAGGTCGGGGTCGACGAGTACGAACGCCTGCTCGGGCTGGGGAAGTTCAACCCGGAGACACTGACGTGGATTCCGGCGCACTACTCGAGCGAAATGATGAAGAGCATCGTATTGAAGGAGTTCGCTCGACGTGGTGTGAACGGGGGCACACCCGAGATGTGGTACAGCAATCTGCCGCGCGTCGGAAACATCGGCTCCGCCGCGATATTCGTCATCCTCGACGAGATGTTGACGGACGGCTTGATCAAAGAAGGGGACACACTGCTCTGCATGGTCCCGGAGTCCGGTCGGTTCGTCGTGTCGTACATGCATCTCACAGCGGTGTCGGCGGAGTCGTCGGACACGGCACCGTGACCGCCGCACCGAGCGGCCCGCAGGCCGGGCAGCCTCGTCGGCGGGCGGTGGTGTATATCTACACGCAAACCGGCCAACTGCGAGAAGCCGCCGATGCGCTGACCGCTCCGCTGCAAGAACACGGATGGGATATTCGCGTGGTGGAGTTCGAGCCGCGCACCGCATTCCCGTTCCCGTGGCCTATCCGGCGTTTCTTCGGGGTGTTTCCTCCGTCGGTGGATCCGGAGGCGCTCGCGGAACTCGTCGAGCCGGCGGACGGTTTTGTTTCGCACCCAGATGAATTGGTGATCCTCGCCTACCAGGTCTGGTTCTTGGCTCCGTCGCTTCCGATTCGGTCACTGCTGAGGTTGCACCCCGAGGTGGTCCGGGACCGGAGAGTGATTTCACTCATCGCGTGCCGCAACATGTGGTACTCGGCAGCGATCGAGTTGGCCGGCCTGTTGCGATCGGCGGGTGCACGTAGCGTAGAAGTGGTCGCCGCGACGGACACTCGTCCGCAGGTGGCATCGCTGGTGACGACGTTGCGCTGGATGCTGACTGGCCACCGCGAACCATTCCTGAGATTCGGACGCGCAGGGGTCGGCGAGGACGAACTCGCCCGAGTCGCCGAGGTGGGGAGACATCTCGCAATGACCAACAGGTGCCCGCCTGACGCAGCGCCCATCGTGCCCAACTTGGCCGCATCGGATCTCCTTGCCGGCAGGTCCTTTCGCAGATGGGGCACCGCAGTGCGCTCGGCTGAGCGGTTTGGCACCGCCGGGCGGGCGGTGGCCTTGACGATGTTCGTCATCAGCCTGAGCGTCGCCATCATGGTCGGCCTGCCGCTGGTCGCGGTCGCGACGCTGGTGGGTGGCAAACGGTTCGACACGTGGATACAGGCATTTCTGCGGCAGCGGATCATCATCGGCCACCCAGAGCTCAATGGAGCGGCACCTGCGGAGTTGTCTGCGCGCGAAGGAGGCGGGGGCGCCGGTGGGCGTTGAGGGTTCGGCGTATCAGGAATTGGTCGACTGGCTGATCGCCAAGGTCGCCAGATACGGAAACCTTCGGCCGGACATGATCGACGTCGACACGCCCCTTGCTGATTATGGCATCGACTCCGCATCCGGCCTGGAGTTGTGCGCAGACCTGGAGTGCGAGAAGGGAGTCGCAGTCGAAACCACCATCATCTGGGACTACGGGACCATCGACGCCATCGCGACGCATCTGGCCGGACAGCGGTCGTCCCCGTGACGCCGATCGCGGTCGTCGGCATTGACTGCCGCTTTCCCGGTGCTCCGGACAAGGACGCGTTCTGGCGGCTGCTGATGGACGGTGTCGTCACCGACACCGAGATCCCTTCGTTTCGTTGGGATGTCGACACTTATTATCACCCTGACGGTCGCCCCGGGTCGATGAACACCCGGCGCGCTCATCTCATCGACGACGCCGATGCATTCGACAATGAATTCTTCGGCATCGCACCGATCGAGGCGGCAGCACTCGATCCGCAGCAGCGCCTGTTGCTGCAGACGTCCTGGCGTGCTTTGGAGGACGCCGGAATCGATCCCCGGTCGCTGGCGGGTACCCCGACCGGCGTCTTCGTCGGGTTGATGTCCAGCGAGTGGGGCAATCTGCAGATTCTCGACTTCGCCGGGCTCACCCCGTTCCGCGGGACGGGTAGCGGCTACTTCATGACGGCCAATCGCATCTCATACCACTTGAACCTCACCGGACCGAGCATGGCCATCGACTCTGCGTGCTCGTCCTCGCTGATGGCCGTACACCAGGGTTGCGCCGCACTCCGATCCGGGGAAAGCGATACCGTGATCGCCGCCGGAGCGAACCTTCTGGTGTTACCGGCACTTTCGATCTATTACACCCAGGCGGGCCTTTCGGCACCGGACGGTCGCTGTAAGCCGTTCGGACAGTTCGCCGACGGAATCGGGCGAGGTGAGGGAGTGGCCGCGGTCGTGTTGCGCCGACTCGACGATGCTCTCGCCGATGGCCAGCCGATCTACGCCGTGGTGAAGAGTTCGGTCGCCAATCATGACGGCCGCAGCAACGGGATCACCGCTCCCAACCGCCGTTCGCAGGTGCAGTTGATGCGGCGTGCGCTCAGTCTGGCCCAGGTTGAGGCTGAGCAGATCAGCTTCGTGGAAGCGCATGGCACAGGAACAGTTCTCGGTGACATGATCGAAGCCAACGCACTCGGCGACATCCACAAGTCGCGAACCGGTGAGCCGTGTCTGCTGGGCTCCGTCAAGGGAAACATCGGACACACCGAAGGCAGCGCCGGCATCGCGTCCTTCATCAAAGTGAGCCTGGCACTGCACCATCGCATGCTGCCGCCTACGGTGTTCGGTGACAGCGTCAACCCCCGGTTGCGGCTCGGCGAACACGGATTGCAGGTGGCCGACGGCCCGCGGCAGCTGCCCGATGACGGCACGCTGGGTGGTGTGAGTTCGTTCGGGCTGGGCGGCAGCAACGCGCACGCCGTGCTCGAGTCGGCGCCGCCGGCGGCGGAACTCCTTCCCGGCGACAACGGTGTGCTGACCATGTCTGCACCTTCTGATCAGGCACTGCGGCGCAACGCGGTCGAGTTCGCCTCCGCTCTGAACTCGCTCGAGGACCGCCGGCTGACCTCGTGGTGTCGCACAACGAATCTGGTCAAAGGATCGCACCGGCATCGCCTGGTTTTCCAGGGCGATCGCCAGACGCTGATCGGGGAGCTCCGCAGGTACCTCGCCGGCGCCAACCTGGCCTCGTCTTCTCCGGCACGCGCGGCCCCGCCAGGGGTCGGTTTGCTGTGCCCGGGGCAAGGAACCCAATACCCGGGCATGACTCGACCGCTCTACGAGAACAACCCCGTGTATCGACGGCACCTCGATGAGGCCGCATCCGCTCTCCGCCCACACCTGCCATCGGAACCGTTGGCGGTGATCTTCGGGGTCGAAGACCCTCCCAACCAGACCGGCAACGAGACCAGCATCCAGACCGGCTTCGCGCAGCCGGCGTTGTTCGCGGTGTCTTATGCGCTCGGGAAAAGCCTGCTGCAGAGCGGAATCCGTCCTGCCTTCGGAATCGGCCACAGTGTCGGCGAGATCGCCATCGCCTGCCTGGCAGGCGTACTGCCGATCCAGGACGCGGCCCGGCTCGTCGCGCTCAGAGGACAGCTGATGGGTTCGTTGCCCTCCGGTGGAGCAATGATTGCCGTCGACCTCAGTGTGGAGCAGGCCGAGGACCTCGTATCCGGCGAGCCCGAGTGCGCCATCGCAGCCGTGAACGGGCCGCACTCGCTGACCATCTCCGGTGCCGCCCAGGCGGTGGCAGAAGTCGAAGCCTCGGTTCGCGCGCGGGGCGGACAGGTGACTCGGTTACCGGTATCGCACGCCTTCCACTCGCCCCTGATGGCACCCATCGTCGACGATTTCCGGCGAGAGTTGTCGGGCCTGGTGCCGGCCCCGGCCAGGTTCTCGATCGTGTCCACCCTGCTCGGCAGAGAAGTCGCGGGCCAGGAAATGGACGCCGACTATTGGTCCCAGCAGATCTGTTGCCCGGTGAGGTTCTTGGACGCCGCGCAAGCTGCCATCAAGACGGCAGGAGCTGACTACGTCGCTGAGTTGGGTCCCGGCTCCACTCTGCTGAAGCTGTTCCGGCAATGTGGATCACCGCTGCAAACCGGCTCGCTCACGCTGTGCGCCGGACCGAATTCGTCTGGGACAGAGTTGCTGGCAGCAGCTGCCACGATGCTTCGTGATGGCTACTCTCCCCAATCCCTGGACCTGACAGCATTTTACGGTCAGCATCCAGGCCCGTTGCAGCGGATGCCGCCATACGTCTTCGACACGGCCAACCGATACTGGATCGAAGGAGGCCAGTCCACCGTGGCCCGACCGTCCGGATCATCAGCGGACGCAACCGAAATAGCGCCAACACAGCCCGCTCGATCGCCGGCCAGTCAGGAGCTCGGAGTACTGGAAGTGATCGCCACGGTCGGCGGATACTCGGCCGACGACATTTCCCGGTCGAGCCGGCTCGCCGACGACCTGGGCTACGACTCGCTGTTGCAACTGCGCCTCTTCAATCGGCTTCGCGCTCGATATCCCGAGCTCGCGCAGATGAGTCTCGGCGAAGTACTCCCGAAGATTCACAACGTCGGCGATATCGTCGATATGGTCGTACAACTCCTTTCAGATGGACAGGTATCCGAATGACATTCGCTGGGAAGTGCACCAGGCGGTCGATTCGATGAGCATCTTGACCCGCGGCATCCGCACCGCTGCGGAAACCTCATCGAAAGGCTTGACCACCGGCATCGGGACCGATGCCGCGAGGTTGACATGGGGCGAAGTAAGCGAACAGGCGCACCGCCTGGCTGGTGGGCTCACCGCGCAAGGGGTCGGTCGCCATGGCTCGGTGGCTGCGCTCGCTTCTGACGCGATCGAAGTCGCATCGCTGGCACAGGCGTCCTGGCTGCGCCGTGCCGCGCTGACGATGCTGCAGCAGCCGACGCCCAGGGTCGATCCGTCGGTTTGGGTCGCCGACACCATACGGGCGATCAACATGATCGGCGCCGACGTGGTCGTCATCGGCGAGGCCTACCTGGCGGCAGCCGAACTGCTGAGCGCCCACAATGTGACCGTGTACCGCGTCGCATCCCTTGCTGAAAGCGCGCCCATCGATCCCACGGACATCGACGAAGCCGAAGAGACCGATATCGCGATGCGTCAGCTCACATCCGGGTCGACCGGGGAGCCCAAGGCGGTCGAGATAAGCCATAGCAATCTGGCCGCACACACGGTCGCGCTGTACGAGGCGATCGACACCGACGTCGACACCGACATCATGGCGACCTGGGTTCCGCTGTCGCACGACATGGGGATGATCGCATTTGTGTGCTTTCCCATGCAGCTGGGAATCGAGACCGCGTGCATCACACCGGAACAGTTTCTGCGTAGACCACTCGCCTGGGCGGAGTTGATCCACACCCACCGTGCGAACATCACCGCGGGCCCCAACTTCTCCTACTCGGTGCTGGCCCGCCACTTGCAGCGGGCCGAGCCCGGCCAGATCGACCTGTCGTCGCTACGACTCGCGGCGTTCGGCGCCGAACCTCTCAACCACCGCGATATCGCCAATTTCACCGAGGCCGGAGCGCGTTTCGGGCTCCGGCCGAGCGTGCCGACGTCTGCCTATGGGATCGCGGAAGCCACCCTGACCGTGTCGATGGGCGCGCCCCACGATCCTCCAATCATCGATGCGGTTTCCCGGACCGCGCTCGCAGAAACCGGCTACGCGGAGCCGGTTCCGGCGGATTCCGCGGATGCGCAGCACATCGTGTGCCTCGGCTTCCCGGCCAAGGGCATGGAGGTGCGCGTTGTGCGTGATCGAAAGGCACTGGGGCCCAGGGAAACGGGGCCGATCGAATTTCGCGGTCCAGTGGTGGCCGAGCACTATCTCACGACGGACGGGGTCGTCCGGCTTGCCGGCCAAGACGGGTGGTTCGACACTGGCGACCTGGGTTACTTCGATGAGGAGGGGCGCATCTACGTGTGCGGGCGAACCAAGGACCTCATCGTATTGGCCGGACTCAACCTGCATCCACACGACATCGAGCGTGCCGCTGAGAACGTTGACGGTGTGCGCAAGGGCTGCGTGATCGCTGTGCGGATCGATGCTGACCGTGAGGGATTCGCGGTGCTCGCTGAAGTGAGTGCCGCGAATGACGAAGAGGCCTGCCTTCGGATCAGACGCGACATCACGGCTCAGGTGAACCGTCACGTAGGTCACGCGCCGCGAGATGTCCGCTTGTACCCTCCCGGAACCCTGCCGAAGACAGCATCGGGCAAGCTGCGCCGGAAGACTGCCTACGAGTCGCTCGTTCGCGCGAACGTCCCTGCGAATATCCCCGAGAGCTGACTACCCGGGTACGCGATCACTGGTGCGGTCTGGCTCGGCACCTTCGTTCAGGCCGAACCGCTCATGCAGACGGGCCAGCGGTCGGGGGGCCCACCAGTTCACCCGGCCCATGACCCGCATGAACGCAGGGACAAGAAGCATCCGCACCAAAGTCGCATCCATCAGCACGGCCAACGTCAACCCTAAACCGAACATTCGCATCATCGTCACCTGCGAAGCCATCAGGGCGGCGAACGAGATCGACATGATCAGTGCGGCAGCCGTGATCACGCGGCCGGTGTGGGCAACACCCAAGGCGACACTTTCTTCGTTGGCGGCCGGCGAACGATCGGATGCCAGCCAGTATTCACGTATTCGCGCCACCAGAAAGACCTCGTAGTCCATCGACAGCCCGAATGCGATGCAGAACAGCAACACTGGAAGGTTGCTTTCCAGGGTGCCCGTCACGGGCGCCCCGAGCGCGCCGAGGTTGCCCTCCTGGAATACCCAGACCAGTGCACCGAAGGCTGCTGTCAACGACAAGATGTTGAGCAGCACCGCCTTGATCGGTAACACCACGCTGCCGGTGAGGAGGAACAGCAGCACCAAAGTGATGACCGCGATGATCCCGAGTACCAGCGGCAGCCGATCGGTGATCGCGGATACGCTGTCGCGATTGCTTTGGGATGCGCCCCCGAACAGAACGGTTCTGCCATCCGGCGTGGGGACAGCATGCAGCGCGTCGAGTTGACTCTCCGACACTTCCGTATACAACGGCGCGGTGCTGATCACGGTTAGGAATGCGCTTCCGTCCGCCAAGCCGGTCGGAGCCGACGGCGGCCCCACCCGATTTCCGGCGACGAATGTGCTGTCAGGCGAGGACACCGACGAAACACCGCCCACTTCGGATAGCGCCGCGGAATAGGTTCTCAGGTCATCCGGGCCGAGGCCGCCGACATCCGGTATCGCGGCGGTGATGTTCGTCAGCGGGTCGACAACGAAGTCGTCGCGCAGCGCATCGCCGACCTGGCGCGCCGATGCCGAGGTGGGCAGCATCCGGTCGTCGGGAAAGCCCCATTTGACGTTGAGAAACGGGGCTCCGAGCAGCAACAAAAAGGCGATGATCACCAAGCCGACCGGCACCGCATGTCGCATGGCGAACTTCGCCGATCGGTACCAGAAGGTCTGGGCCACCGGCTTGGGTTGCGGTTCCGCGCGTCCCAGCATCCGGCGTAGCAGCCTGCGAATGTCGAGTGCATCCAGCCGCCTGCCGAGCAGCGCAATCGCAGCAGGCGTCACCACCACCGACGCAACTGCTGCGAATGCAACGACGGCCACCCCGGCGTAGGCGAACGATTTCAGGAAGTACTGCGGGAAAAGCACCATCGTGACCATCGACGACGCCACGGTCATCGCAGAGAACAACACGGTACGACCGGCGGTCACCATGGTCCGAGTCAACGCTTCGTCGAGGGTGGCTCCAGCCGCCAGCTCATCGCGGTAGCGACTCAGGATCAGCAGGGTGTAGTCGATCGCCAGCGCCAGGCCCAGTGCGATGGCCAGGTTCAGCGAGAATATCGACACATCGGTCAGCAGCGACACCGCGTGCAACACCGCCATCGCCCCGAGGATCGCGAAGATGCCCACCACCATCGGCAGCGCGGCCGCAACGAGTCCGCCGAATACCCAGACCAGCACCAGGAAGCTCAATGGCATGGCCAACGTCTCCATGAAAAGCAGGTCTTCCAAGGTCTGCTTGTCGACCTGCCAGTAGATGTTGGCCTCGCCGCCGGCCCGCACCGTCACGCCGGCGCGTTCGTGCTCGATCTCGCCGGCCAGATCCCGGGCATGCTCCGGCGCCTGGTCGTCGCCACCATAGACACCGGCGACAATCAGCCCCGTCTTTCGGTCCTCGCTGACCAGTGAATCGGCTGCGGCCGGCGAGGTCCACGCCGACGTCACCTGCCCGACATGAGGTGAAGCCTTCAGCTGCGCGACAACATCCAGGGCGACTTCACGGGCAGCCGAGCTGTCCACGCCACGCTCGGACGTGACACTGAAAATCAGGCCCATGTCACCCTGATCGAATTTGTCCGCCAGCAGTCGAGCAGCCTGCGCCGACTCGGAGGTCGGATCACGCATGCCGCCGGCCGACAAACTATTGGCGACCGGAATGCCGAAGATCGCGGTGCCAACCATCACCATCAACGCCAGCGCGATAAGGCGTCGTGGTGCGCGGATGGCGAGTCGAGCGACTCTCTGCAACACGCCCCCCAAAGTCTCCCAAAGTGGCTTCACCATATCCGAGCCTCGCCGCACCGATCCTGGGAAGAAATTCTGCCGTCAACATGGCGGCGACCGCGAAGTGCCTACGGTGAGCTGATCGAATCGCTAGATCGTCATGGCTTCGCGCACCCGGTCCTCGGAGCCCGAGCCGCCTGGCCCACTGGACGTCACACGGCCAGACTCCAGGATGTAGTACTTCTGCGCGGCTTGCAGCGCGAAGCCGATGTGCTGTTCGACCAGCAGGACACCGAGATCACCACGTCGAGTCAGCTCGGTGATGACGGCCTCGATCTCGGCGACCACCGATGGTTGAATGCCCTCCGTCGGCTCATCGAGGATCAGCAGCTTCGGTTCGGTGATGAGCGCGCGGGCGATGGCCAGCTGTTGACGTTGGCCGCCTGACAACAGTCCCGCCCGCCGCGGCAGCAGCTCCTTCAGTGCCGGGAACAGGTCGAGTTGGGCGTCGACGAGCTTCCTGGCGTTCTTGCGGCCATCGGCGACCAGTTGCAGGTTCTCCGCAGTCGTGAGCTGACCGAACGACTGTTGCCCCTGCGGCACGTACGCCAGGCCCCGGGCCACGCGGGCGCTGGGCCGCAACCGGGTCACGTCCCGGCCGTCGAGCAGCACCTTGCCGCGACTGCACTTGAGCAGGCCGACCGCGGCGCGCAGCAACGTCGTCTTCCCCGCGCCGTTATGGCCCATCACCGCGGCCACGCCGTCGGAGGGCACCTCGACGCTCACCCCGTGAATGAC
This sequence comes from uncultured Mycobacterium sp., assembly GCA_964513475.1. GTDB lineage: Bacteria > Actinomycetota > Actinomycetes > Mycobacteriales > Mycobacteriaceae > Mycobacterium. The sequence continues at coordinate 49,712 of CAZEMS010000022.1, forward strand.
CTCCGAGCGGCCGTACCCACTGTGCACGTCGACAAGCTCGAGCATCAGAGGCTCTCCTCGCCGGATGCGGCCGCTGCGGTTCCCAGGTAGACCTCCTGAACCTTGGGGTTGGCCTGGACTTCGGCGACGGTGCCGTCGGCGATCACCTGCCCGCGGGCCAGAACGGTCACCGACGTGGCGAACGCCCGCATGAAATCCATGTCATGTTCGACTACCACCACCGTGCGCTCGGCGCCGATGCGGCGCAACAGGTTTCCGGTCTCTTCCCGCTCCTCATGGCTCATACCGGCCACCGGCTCGTCCAGGAACAGGACGTCGGCGTTCTGCACCAGAAGCATGCCGATCTCCAGCCACTGTTTCTGACCGTGTGCCAACACCCCGGCCGGCTTGTCTGCCAGATCGGCGAGCCCGATGGTGTCGAGCGTTTCGGCGATGATCGGCAACAGCCCGGAGCGTCGGCGCAGCAGCGTCCACACCGAACGTCTGGCGCCCGCGGCGATGTCGAGGTTCTGCAGCACGGTCAGCCGCTCGAACACGGTCGCGGTCTGAAATGTGCGTCCCACACCGAGCCGGGCGATCTGGTGCACCTTCTTGCCGATCAGCTCCACGCCGGTCTTCTGCGCCGACCCGGTGGCCGGCACCAGGCCGGTGATCGCGTCGATCACGGTGGTCTTGCCGGCCCCGTTCGGCCCGATCAGGAATCGAAGGTCGCCCTGGAACAGGGTCAGGTCGACATCGCTGACAGCTTTTAAGCCGTCGAAATCTACTGTTAGGCCGCGAACTTCGAGGTATTGGGTGCCCATGCCGACATTGCCGCCGGTGACGGGTCCGGTGCCGGTCGTCATGACTGTACCTGCCTGCGCCGGAGAAGCACTCCGATGCCGGCCAGACCGGCGGGGAAGAACCCGACCACCACGATGAACAACAGCCCCTGTGCGTACGTCCATTCCGATGGAAAGCGTTCGGAGAACAGGGTCTGCGCCCAGGCCACGCCGATCGCGCCCAGCACCGGTCCGAGCAGCGTGGTACGGCCACCGATCGCCACGCCGATCAGGAAAGCGATCGACGGCAGGATGCCGATCTGGGAGGGCGCGATGAAGCCGACGATCGGCGCGAACAGCGCGCCGGCGATACTGGCGAAAAGTGCTGCGGCAGAATAGGCGACGACCTTGATGTTGGCGGGGTCATAGCCCAGGAACCGAACTCGTTCCTCGCCGTCGCGCACCGCGACGAGCAGTTCGCCGTAGCGGCTCTGCATCAGCTGCCGTACCACGGCAACCACGATGAGCAGGGTGACTGCGGCGATGAAGTACAGCATCCTTCGGTTTGCTGGGTCGCTGAGGGTGAAACCGAAGAACGTCCGAAACCTGTTGAGCCCGTTGCTGCCCCCCAGGCTGGTCTGGCCCACCAGTAGGATCGCCAGTGCAGCCGCCAGCGCCTGCGACAGGATCGCGAAGTAGGCGCCCTTGACCCGGCGTTTGAACACACCGAAACCCAGTGCGGCCGCGATAGCGGTGGGCAACACCACGATCATCAGCAGGGTGAACGCCGGCGAGGCGAACGGCTGCCAGTAAGACGGCAGCTCGCGGACTCCGGCGATCTGCATGAAGTCCGGCACGTCGTTGCCGAAGATCTGCGCGTCGGCGATCTTGAGGTGCATGCCCATCATGTAGCCGCCGAGGCCGAAGAAGACCCCTTGGCCGAGGACCAGCATGCCGCCGCGGCCCCAGGCCAGGCCGATGCCCACGGCCACGATCGCGAAACACAGGAACTTACCCAGTAGGCTCAGCCGGAAGTCGGACAACACCACGGGCGCCACACCGAACAACACGAGTGCTGCCAGGCCGAACCCGGCCCAGGTCTGCCATCGGCCAAGTAGATTGGTCATGCCAGGCTCCGGGTGCGCACCGCGAACAGGCCCTGCGGCCTGATCTGCAAGAAGATCACGATGATCACGAAGACGATGACCTTGGCCAGCGACGCTGTGGTGTTGTACTCGATGAACGAGTTCAGGAAGCCCAGCGCCAGGGCGGCGATGACGGTGCCCTTGATCTGCCCCAGGCCGCCGACCACCACCACCAGGAACGCGTCGATCAGATAGCTCTGGCCGATGGTCGGGCTGGTCGAACCGATCAGGGTCAGCGCGACACCGGCGACCGCGGCCAGCCCGGAACCGATGAAGAAGGTGGTGATATCGGTTCGGCGGGAGGAGATCCCACTGGTCTCGGCCAGGTCGCGGTTCTGCACCACGGCGCGGATGCGCCTGCCCATCGGGCTCACCTTCAGAGCAGTCGCCAGAGCGGCCACGCACACGATCGCCAGCACCAGGATGAAGATCCGGGTCTTGGGCACCACGGCGCCGAAGACATCGACCCCGCCGCCGAGCCATTCGGGGGCGACCACGTTTACCGCGGGTGCCCCGAAGATGTCGCGGGCGACTTGTTGCAGGATCAGCCCGACACCGAAGGTCACCAGCAGCGTGTCCAGTGGCCGGTCGTACATCCGCCGGATCAGCGTCACCTCCAGCAAAGCGCCCATCGCCCCGCCGACGAAGAAGCCGACGATCAGCGACAGGATCAGCGATGCGCCGGCTGTGGAGATGATCTGCTGGACCACATACGCCGTGTAGCAACCGACCATGATGAACTCGCCGTGCGCCATGTTGATGACGCCCATCTGGCCGAACGTCAATGACAGGCCAAGAGCGGCAAGCAACAGGATCGAGCCGAGGCTCAATCCCGTTGCCAGCTGTCCGATCAGGACATCCATGCCTTTCTCAGTTGGAGAGGCCGGCCGCCCATGGGTAGGACTTGAGGTACGGATCCGGCTCGATCGGCCCGGCGGATTCCCAGATCGTGTAGATCAGGCCGTCCGGGCGGATCTCACCGATGCGGGCGGTCTTGGTGATGTGGTTGTTGTCGCCGTCGATCTGCACCAGGCCCTCTGGAGCGTCGAACTGCACGCCACCGGCGGCCTTCTGGACGTCCGGAACGGCGAACGAGTCGGCCTTCTCGACGGTGTTCTTCCACAGGTACACCGAGACATAAGCGGCTTCCATCGGATCTGACGTGGGTTTGTCCGCTCCGTACGCCTTCTTGTAGGCCTCGACGAACTGCTTGTTCACCGGGCTGTCGATGGTCTGGTAGTAGTCCCATGCCGTGAGCTGGCCGGTGATGTTCTCCACGCCGATCCCGCCGATCTCCTCTTCGGCGATGGACACCGAGACCACCGGCATCTCCTCCGGGGTCAAGCCCACGTTCTTGTACTCACGGAAGAAGGCCACATTGGAGTCGCCATTGAGCGTGTTGAACACCGCGTCGGCGTCGGAGGTGCGGACCTTGTTGACGATGGTGGAGAAGTCGGTCGAGCCCAGCGGGGTGTAATCCTCACCCTTGATCTCGATGCCGTTGGCGTCCGCGTAGGCCTTGATGATGCGGTTGGCGGTCTGCGGGAACACGTAGTCGCTGCCGACCAGGTAGAGGGACTTGGTGCCCTTCTCCTTGAGGTAGTCCAGCGCGGGAACGATCTGCTGGTTGGTGGTGGCACCGGTGTAGAAGATGTTCGGCGAGGATTCCAGACCCTCGTACTGGACGGGGTAGTAGAGCAGCGCGTTGTTGCTCTCGAAGACCGGCAGCATCGCCTTGCGGCTCGACGAGGTCCAGCCGCCGAACACCGCGGCCACGCAGTCGCTGCTGATCAGCTTCTCGGCCTTCTCTGCGAACACTGTCGGCTCGGAAGCGCCGTCCTCGCCGATGAGCTGGATCTGCTTGTTCAGCACACCGCCGCCGGCGTTGATCTCGTCGACGGCCAGTTTGATCGCGTCACGCACGGTGACCTCGGAGATCGCCATCGTGCCCGACAGCGAGTTCAGCGAACCCACCTTGATCTCGGGGCCGGAGGTGTCAACGCACGACTCCTTGCTCGCCGAGTCGGTGTCGGTGGCCTTGCTTCCGCAGCCGGCCAGCACCAGGCTGGCGGCGACCAGTGCACTTCCCGCGGCCAGTACCGACCGCTTAACCGAGGCGTGGCGTGATGGTGAGAGTTGCATGTACGGCCCTTCCCTGTGTCAACGCATCGGCACGTTAGGGCGCCGGTGTTTCTAGGGAATGACGGCATGTGACGAACAGATTAACCCGGGTCCGGACGGGTGGTTCGAGTAACAATCCGTGCCTGCGCGCCGATGTGTCCGGTATGCGAAGAGAGTTGGCGACAGTCGGTTCGGCGCTCGCGCTGGCGGCCTCGGGTATCGCGGCCAGCCAGGCTGTGTCCCACGCTGAATCAAATGCGGAGCCGTCTGCCTCCAGCGGTGGACACACCGTCACCTACACCGTCGTCGCGCAGGACACACTCAACGCGCAGATCTATTACCTGGCCTCGGAGCCGGCCAGCCAGGAGGACTACGACGCCGACGCCTCGGCATACCTGACCAATGTTCGTACCCCGCTGGAGCCGGGACAGCCATGGGTGTTTGAAACGACGTTGACCGATCCGGACCAGTGGGCGCTGGTGAGTGCCAGCGGCGCGCTGCGGGTACCGCCGAACTTCTCCTGCGAGATCGCCGTGGACGGCGAGGTGGTGGCCCGGCACGACGGGGCGAGCGGCGTTCAGTGCGCGCTGCGCCCCTGGTGATCAGCCTGTCAGAGCGGTACGCAGGACATCCAGTGGCAGCCCGCCGAGGTCGAGTGCCCGCCGATGGAACTCCCTGAGCGACAGTCCTGCACCGGTCAGTTCGTCGCGTAGCTGCTGCCAGATCCGCTGGCCCACCGCATACGACGGAGCCTGGCCCGGCCAACCCAGGTAGCGGTCCAGTTCGAAACGCAGCGTCTCCTCGGATTGCGCACAGTGGTCGGTCAAGAACGCCCACGCCTTGTCGGCGTCCCACTGACTGCCGTCGGGTGCCGGCAGCCCGCAGTGCACACCGATGTCGATGACGACCCGGGCGGCCCGGAAGCGCTGCGCATCGAGCATGCCCATCCGGGTCCCCGGGTCATCGAGCCAGCCCAGTTCGGCCATCAAGCGCTCGGCGTACAGGGCCCAGCCCTCACCGTGCCCGGACACCCAGCAGCCCAGTCGGCGCCAGCGGTTGAGCCGGTCGGCCAGCACAACCGCGCGCCCGATCTGCAGGTGATGGCCGGGTACACCCTCGTGAAACACGGTCGTCGTCTGTTGCCAGGTGTGGAAGGTGTCAACACCGGGCGGAACCGACCACCACATGGATCCGGGTCGGGTCAGGTCGTCGGACGGACCGGTGTAGTAGATCCGGCCGGTCTGGGTGGGAGCGATCCGACATTGCAGGTGACGAAGCGGTTCGTCGATGTCGAAATGCTTGTCGGCCAACGACTCCACCGCTCGATCCGAGAGGTCCTGCATCCATTTCTGGAGGGCGTCGGTGCCGTGCAGGAGGTAGCGTTGCTCGGTGTCCAGCCGGCTCACCGTCTCCGCGACCGAAGCGCCCGGATAGAGCTGCTCGGCGATCGACTCCTGTTCGGTGACAATGCTCTTCAACAGCTCCTGACCCCATTGGTAGGTCTCGTCGAGGTCGATGGCGGAGCCGATGAACGCGCGGGACAGCAACCGGTATGCGTCTCGGCCGACCGCGTCGCGTTCGGCGCCGTGCGGAGCGATCTCGGTCTGCAGAACCGTGGCCAGCTGCCCGTAGGCATCTGCGGCATCGGCCGCGCGCCGCTGCAACTCGTTGCGCAGGGCGTCGTTGAATACCTCGGTGCCGTCGGCCATCTCGAGGAACAGTCGGCTCACCTGGCCGGCTTGGGCCACACCGCGCCGGATCTGGCGCGCTGCAGGTGCATGGCCGGTCGACGTCCTGCTACGCAGCGCGGCGAGGTAACCCGCGACCCGGTTCGGGACTCTGGCCAGCCGGGCGCTGACCATGGCCCAGTCGTCTTCGGTATCGGTGGCCATCAGGTCGAACACGTCGCGCATCGTCTGCAACGGGGATGCGATCACGTTGAGTTCGCCGACGTCGAGGCCCGCGTCGTGCAAATCCACTACGACACCGAGTCGTTCGCGCATCGCCGCGATCGTCACCGCGTCGACGTCATCGGCCGGCGTGGCGCCGTCCAGCTCTTGCATCGTCGCCTTGGCTGCTTCGGCCCGGGCAGCGACACCATCGGGTGAGTAGTCGGTGATGTCGTCATCGTGTCCGGTGATTCCGGATTCGGTTGCGGCGCACGGATCCAGCACCGCCAAGGTGTCGAAGTAGCGTTCCGCGACGGCGTCGACAGCGCTCGGTGTCCTAGCCGAGGTCATCGGTGGCGAAGGTGTCGCATTGGGCGGGGTCTCCGGTTCGATAGCCCTGAGTGAACCATTTCTGGCGTTGCGCGGAAGAGCCGTGTGTCCACGACTCGGGGTTGACCCGGCCGGTGGATGATTCTTGGATGCGGTCGTCGCCCACGGCGGCCGCTGCCGACAGGGCGTCTCTGATGTCCTCGTCGGTCAGCGGCTCCAGGAACGGCACATCGGTGCCCTGCTGCTTGGTGATCGCCGCGTAGTGCGCCCACACCCCCGCGTAGCAGTCGGCCTGCAGTTCGGTTCGCACACCACCGCCCTGAGCGCCCTGGGCACCCTGTTGGGCGCGGCCCAGCACATTGTCGATGTTCTGCACATGGTGGCCGAACTCGTGGGCGACGACGTACTCCTGCGCCAATGGCCCACCGCTGGAACCGAACTGGTCTCTGAGGACATCGAAGAAGCCCACGTCGAAGTAGGCGGTCTCGTCGGCTGGGCAATAGAACGGCCCCACGGCGCTGGTGGCCGGGCCACATGCGGTGTTCACACTCCCGGTGAACAGCCGCACGTGTGGCCGCCGGTAGTCGGGCATGAGTTGTGGCCAGATGCCGTCCAGCGAGTTGCCGGTCGCGACCACCCGGCACTCCGGGATGGTGTTGGCGTCCGCGCCGGTCTTGCACTGGCTCAGGTCGAATCCGGGCGCCACAGCGACGGGTCCGCCGATCTGCTGGTCCTGCGGTACGACGGTGCTGGGGTCCACACCGAGCAGCAGGGCCAACACGACGATCACCAGACCGCCGACTCCGCCGCCGATCGCGATTCCCCGGCCGCTGCCCCGACCGCCACCGCTGCTCGAGGTCGTGCTGGTGTCGATCTGCATGCCCTCGTTGAAGGTCATGGCAGCAGCTTCCCACACTAGGATTCTGTCGTGTCCGTTGTCGCCGAACGAGCGAGGATCGTGGACACCGCTGCCGGGCTCCTGCGCGGCACCGTGGAAGGCGGCGTAGGTGTCTGGCGCGGCGTCGCGTACGCGCAGCAGCCGGTCGGGGAGCGGCGTTTCCAGGCGCCCGAGCCGCTGCAACCGTGGTCGGGTGTGCGCGACGCGATCCACCACGGCCCGTTGCCGCCGCAAGGACGCTCCTTCGTCGGCGGTGGGCGCGACGACCCGAAGATGCGCGACGAAGCCTGCCTCACCGTCACCGTGTGGTCGCCGGACACCTCGGCGTCGTTGCCGGTGATGGTGTGGATACCGGGCGGGGCGTTCGTGTACGGCGCGGGCCAGTTGCAGCTCTACAACGGGTCGCGGCTCGCCGCCAACGGTGACATCGTGGTGGTCAACGTCACCTACCGGCTGGGGGTCTTCGGCGGTTTCGAACTCAGCGACCTGGGTGACGGCTTCGATGACAACCTGTGTCTGCGGGACCAGATCGCCGCGCTGCACTGGGTGCGCGAGAACATCGCCGCGTTCGGCGGCGACCCTGACCGATTGACGGTGTTCGGCGAATCTGCCGGTGCCACCTCAGTTCTGGCCTTGCTGGCCAGCCCGGCGGCGCGGGGCCTTTGCGCCCGCGCGATAGCCCAGAGTCCGGCACTGCCGCTGATCGCCGACCGGGATACCAGGGCGCGTCGGGCGCATCGCTTTCTGGACCAACTAGGTGTCGGTGCCGACCAGGTCAAGACGCTGCCGCAGCGCCAGCTGCGCCGCGCCGCCGGACGGATTCAGCTGGACAGCGCTGCCGACAGCCCGACGCTGGGCTATGGCCTCACCTACGGGACCGAGCTGTTGCCGAATCACCCAATCCGGGCTGCACGCACCGGCGCCGTGTTGGATCTGCCGCTGATCATCGGAACCAACAGTCACGAGGCATCGATGTTCGCGTGGGGCAAGCCACCGATGCTTCCCACGACGCCGGACCGAGTCGATGCCTACTTCCGGCGGTTCGCGCCAGATGCGCGGGACAGAATCCTGGCCGCTTATCCGGACTACCCGCGGCGGCGGGCCTGTATTGCGATCGGTTCCGACGTCATGTTCGGGGCGCCGACTTGGGCGTTCGCCGACGCATACTCTGCACATGCGCCCACCTATCTCTACCGATTCGACCACGCCACCTGGACGCTGCGAGCACTGGGTCTGGGCGCCACCCACGGCAGCGAGATCGTCCACATTCAGCACAGCTACTCGTCCTATCTGGGCCGCAAGCTGCACCCGTTCGGACGGCGGGTGCAGCCGTCGGTGGGCCGGCGCATGCAACGCACCTGGCTGGACTTCGCCGCCGATGAGAAGCCCATGGACATGAACACGTCCTGGTCGGACAACTGGCCGCGTTACGACACCGAACGCCGCAGGACGCGCGTGATCAGGTCGACCCGAGACGTATCGGTGGACGATCCGGACGCAGTGCGGCGATCGGCGTGGGACGGCCTCTACTGAGGTGGTGGTTGTGGTTGGAAGGGTTGGTACCACCACCAGTTGGCGCGTTCGCCGGTCGGTC
>CAZEMS010000023.1:0-57969 GCA_964513475.1 uncultured Mycobacterium sp.
GCGGCCGAGCTGGCGCTCGACCCTCTTCTCGACCTGCAACTCGTGCTGCCGCTGATCGAGGTCCAGGGCGTCGACGCCGAGGTGGTCCGCAACGAGAACGGCGAGCTCAACTGGCAGCCGGTCGACCAGCCTTCCGAGCCCGACGCTGGGCCGCCGATAATTCCCGACATCCGCCACCTCGTCGTCCAGGACGTGCAGGTCGACTATCGCGATCCGGAACAGGAGATGGCCCTGGCGCTCGACGAGCTGGAAGCCCGGTGGGGCGAGACGCAGCCGTTCGAGCTGACCGGCAGCGGGGAGCTCGGCGGGATGCCGGCCTCGATCCAGGGCAGCGGCCCGTCCCGGCAGGCGCTGGCGAGCGAAGGCGGCGAGCCGCTCAGGGCCTTGCTCGACATCGCCGCCACGAGCCTCGCTGTCGGTCTCGAGCCCGGAACCGGCGTGCTGACGGCGCAATTGGACGCCGGCGATGATTTCACCGACCTCCTCGCAGCCCTTGGCCTCGCCACGCCCAGGCTGCCGCCTTTCGAGCTGGCGCTCACCGGCGAGCGGCAGGGCGATGGCGTGCTCGTCGACGCGGAGCTTTCCCTCGACGATACGCGCCTTCGCTTCGATGGCACCATCGGCAGCTTCGATCCCGATGCGAAGATAGAGGGCTCACTCGCCGCCAGCGGACCGAACCCCGGCCCGGTACTGGCCCGATTCGGCCTGCCGCAGATCGACACGCCGCCTTACGCCGTGGAAGGGCAGTTCACGCGCGACGGAACGGCCGTCGCCATGGAGGAGCTCAACGGCACGGTCGGCGACAGCGACATTTCAGGCAGCTTCGGGATCGACTATGGCGAGGGCCTGCCGCATGTCACGGCCGACCTCGAGAGCCGGCTGCTCGATTTCGACGACCTCTTTCCCCTGGTCGGCCTGCCGCCGCAAACCGGCCCGGACGAGACCGCGAGCGCCGCCCAGGAACAGGCGGCAGCACGGCCGCTCGATGAGCGCGCGAGGGTCATTCCGGACTTTTCGATCGATCCTTCGATCTGGCGCGGCGTCGACCTCGACATCGAGCTCAGGGCCGCCGAGGTCCGCACCCGGCTTCTGCCCATCGACCGATTCGACATCAATGTCGTCACCCGCGACGGCTGGATCACGATCGACCCGCTCGACACCGGATTGGCCGATGGCCGGATCGTCCTCTACGGCTCGTTCGACACGACCCAGCGCCCGCCCGTCGGCCGGCTCGACGTGCGCCTGACCAATCTCAGCGTGCGCGACCTCCTGGCCGAGCTCGGCGAAGCCAGCGAGGCAGCGGGACTCGTCGACGGCCGGATACGCCTCGAGGGTCGCGGCTACTCCATCGCCGATCTCCTCGGCACCAGCGACGGCCGCATCGGCCTCGTCGCGTCTAACGGCTCGCTCGATGCCTTCATCGTGGAGGCCATCGGGCTGGATCTCATGGAGGGCCTGATCACGCTGATCGTGCCCGACAACGTCACAAATCGCGTGCCGGTCCGGTGCGCCGTCGTCAATCTCGATGTCGAGGATGGCGTGGCCACGAGCCGTCCGATCCTGCTCGACACGGCGGACAGCAAGCTGACGGCTTCCGGAAAGATCGACCTCGAGGCCGAAACCATGGACCTTCTGATCGAGGCGCATCCCAAGGATGTGAGCCTGCTGAGCGGCAACCAGCCGATTCAGGTGGAGGGCGAATGGCTCTCCCCCACCATCGCGCCGGCGCCGGGCGGGGTGGAGAGCAATACGCTCGGCTGGCTCCTGGCGCCGGTCGCCGCCCTCTTCCCCTTCGTCGATCTCGGCCTCGCCGAGGACGCGCCCTGCGGCCAGCTTCTGGCCGACGCGAAGAACGCAGCCGCCGAGGCGCCGGACGAGTAGGGCGGCCTCAGTCGGCCCGGATCTTCTGCGCGTAGACGTTGATGACCAGCGCCAGCAGCAGGATCAGGCCGCGGATCAGGATCTTCAAAAAGCTGTCGATGTCGACATGGTCGAGGCCGTTGTTGAGCACACCCAGCACGAAGAGCCCGATGATCGTGTTGGGAATCCCGCCCTTGCCGCCGAAGAGGCTGGTGCCGCCGACCACCACGGCGGCGATGGAATCGAGCAGGAAGTCATCGAACTGGTTCTGCTGGGCGCTGCCGTAATAGGCCACGCCCAGCATGCCGCCGACGCCCGAGCAGAAGGCGCCGATGATCATCACCGCGGCGACGATCAGCTTGACGTTGACGCCCGCATATTCCGCCGCCTCGCGATTGCCGCCGACCATGTAAACGTAACGGCCGAAGCGCGTGTAGGTCAGGACGAAGTGGCCGACCGCGAGGAAGAGGATCGCGATGACGACGATCCAGGGCGCCCCGAAGACCGTGCCCGAGCCCAGCGTCTTCACCAGCGCCGGCACGTTGTAGGCGATCTGCCCGCGCACCAGCATGGCCGAGATGCCGGCCCCGATCTGCAGCATGGCGAGCGTCATGATGAAGGAGGGGATGCCGATGATGACGACGCCGAAGGCCGTCACCCCGCCCAGCGCCAGCGCCGCCAGCACCGCGAAGAGAATGGCGAACGCACCCGGCAGGGGCACGTTGGCGATGTTCACGTAAGCTTCCTGCACGGTGAAGAACGCCACGATGATGCCGACGGCATTGGCGACGCTCGCCACCGAAAGGTCGATCTCGGCGGTCAGGATGACGAAGGTGAGCCCCGTCGCGATGATCGCCGTGATCGAGACCTGCCGGAGGATGTTGGCGGCATTGTCGACTGTCGAGAAGGACGGGCTCGCCGAGGCGAAGATCGCCACGAGGAACACCAGCGTGATCAGCGGCGCAATCGCCGTCAGTCGCCGCAACACCCAGGTCTTCATGCCCTGTCGCTCTCCAAGTCGTCCGGCTCCGGCGGCTCAGGCGGCCGCCAGCAGTTGATCCTTGCCGACGGTCTCGCCGGCGAACTCGCGGGTGATCCGGCCGCGCCGCATGACCAGGATCCGATCGGCCAGCGACAGCACGGTCTCGGGCTCGGTCGAGACCACGACCACCCCCATGCGCTGCTCCTTCAGCGCCCGGACGATCTTCACAACGTCGTCCTTGGCACCGACATCCATGCCGCGCGTCGGCTCGGCCAGGACCAGCACGTCCGGCCGGTAGGCGAGCCAGCGGGCGAGCGCCACCTTCTGCTGGTTGCCGCCCGAGAGCGTGCGCAGGGCGACGTTCTCCGAGGCCGTGCGGATCTTCAGCTCCTCGATCTTCTCGCGCGTGATCCGGCGCTCGACAGCGGGCTTGAGCAACAAGCGCGAGATCCGCTCGAGCACGCTGATCGAAACGTTCCGGTAGATCGGCGAGTCCGCGAAGAGCATGCTCCGCCGGCTCTCCGGCACCAGCGCCACGCCGGCCCGCTTGCCGGCCGCCGTGTTGGCGAGCCGCCGTTCCGCACCGCCGACGAGGAGCTGGCCACTGTCCGGTCTGAGCTTGCCGACGAGTGCCCGGACCAGCTCGAGCTGGCCGCAGCCCATGAAACCATAGATGCCAACGGCCTCGCCCTCGTGCACCGTGAGGTCGAGATCCGCGAAGGCGCCCCTTAGCGTCAGCCCGCGCGTCTCCAGCACCACCGGTGCGGTGGAAGCCGCGGGCAGCACCAGCTCGTGCAGGTAGCTCTCCTCGAGCTCCTCGTGACCGCGGCCGATCATCAGTTCGATGATCCCGGCCTTGTCGAAGTCCGCCGCGGGGGCGGTCCGTACGTGCCGGCTGTTGCGGAAGATCGAGACGGTGTCCGAGATCGCCAGCACGTCGTCGAGGAAGTGCGAGATGAAGACGAAGCTCTTCCCCTCGTCCCTGAGCCGGCCGATGACCTGGAAGAGCCGCTCCACCTCGGGCGGCGAAAGGGCCGAGGTCGGCTCGTCGAGGATGATGATCCGCGCCCCGGAGAACAGCACCCGGCCGATCTCGATCAGCTGCTGCAGGCCGAGCGAGAGGTTGCCCGCCCGCATCGTGGGATCGACCTCGATACCGAGGCGCTTGAGATGCTCACCCGCCACGCGCGCCATGTGCCGCCAGCGGACGACGCCGGCGCCGTTGACGGGCTGGCTGCCGAGGAACACGTTCTCGGCCACCGTCAGCTCCGGGACGATGGAGAGTTCCTGGTGCACCATGCCGATGCCCGCCGCCAGCGCGTCGCGCGTCGACCGGAGGTGGATCGGCTGCCCGTCGAGGCGGTAGGTGCCCTCGTAGTCGGTATGCACGCCGGCGATGATCTTCATCAGCGTCGACTTGCCGGCGCCGTTCTCGCCGACCAGCCCGTGCACCTCGCCCGCGCGCAGTACGAAATCGACGTTCGAGAGCGCCGTGACGCCCCCGAACGTCTTGCCGATTCCGCTTAGCTCGATGAGCGGCGGACGCTCGCTACCGTCGCTCATCCTCGGCCCTAGATCAGGAAGTGCTTCTGCATCCAGAGCATGCCGGGCGCATTGGCCTGGGTGACCACCGGCCCGTCGGTGACGATGTGCTTGGGGATCCCCTCGCCCGTCTTCTCACCGGTCAGCACCGCCGCCACGCCGGCGACGATCGACCCGCCGTGGATGCGGCAGGAGGGATTGCGCACGGTGGCGTACATCCGCCCGTCCAGCACCGCCTCGACGGCCGGCGGCATGGCGTCGACACCACCGATCAGGATGTCGGTCCGGCCCCGCGCCTGCATGACGTTGTAGGCGGCCAGCGCCATGTCGTCGTTGTGGAAGAAGGCGGCCGAGATGTTCGGGTGCTTGGTCAGCAGGCTGTCCCAGATGCGCGACGCCTTGGTCACGTCCCAGTCGGCCGGCTGCTCGTCGAGCACCTCGATGCCCGGATACTTCTCCACGACCGAGAAGAAGCCGCGGGCGCGCCCCTGGGCACCGGTATGACCGAGGGCCCCCTGGGTCATCACCATGGTACCCTCGCCGCCGATCGCATCGACCAGCGCCTGGGTCACCGACGCACCCATGAACTCGTTGTCCGGGGCGAGGAAGCTGTGGACGTTGATCTCCTCGAGCGGCGCGATCAGCGTGTCCATGTCGAGGACCGGGATGCCGCGATCGATCATCTTGTTGACCGGGTCGGTCAGCGTGCCGATGCCGAAGGCCTGGATGGCGACGAAGTCCCAGTCCTGGGTCGCCATGTTGTCGATGGCGGCACGCTGCTTCGGGGCGCTCAGCTCGCCGTCGAACCAGGTCACCTCGACATTGAAGAGCTTGCCCCAGAACTCGGCCGCCTGCTTGCCCTGGGCGCACCAGGTCGCCTGCAGCCCGGCATTCGAGAAGGCCGCCTTCAGGGGCTTCTCCGAGCGCCCCATCTCCTGGGCCATCGCACTGGCGACGAACGGATCGAAGCCGAACCCGCCGAGCATGGCGCCGGCAGCAGCGCTGGAGAGCGCCGCCTTCTGCATGAAGGACCGCCGCGAATCGGGCGTCAGAATGGGTGTCTTGCTCAATGCCTCTACTCCCTGATCGTTGCGCACCGGTGCTGGCCCGGCGACCGCGCGGATATTCCTGTCTGACGCCACCGGATGCAAGCGCGATGAATGGCCACCTTGCGCTATACCGACGAAGCGCGACATCGGGTGAGGCAACCGGAACCGTCGAGCAGCCTGCAGCATGCGGAAGATTCTTCTCCTCGCGGCCCTGGCCACCGCCATCGCACTCGGCGTCCTGTGGTGGCTGCAGCGGCCCCTGCCGGTCACCACGGCCGAGGTCGGTCGGGGCAGCGCCGCCGAGGTGATCTACGCCACCGGCCTCGTAGAGCCGGATCGCTGGGCCGAGGTGACCCCGCTCGTCACCGCGCGCATCATCGACACCTGCCGCTGCGAGGGTCGGTTCGTCGAGCCCGGCACCGTCCTCTTCCGCCTCGACGATTCGGCGGCCATGGCGCATGTGGCCGAGCTCGAGGCGCGGCTCGATCTCGCCCTGAAGGACCTGCAGCGGGCGAGCGACCTCCAGCGCCGCGGCATCGCCACCGAGGAGCGCGTCGACCAGGCGACGGCGGCGGTCAGCCAGTACGGCGCCGCCGTCACCCGTGCGCGAAGCGAGCTGCGCGACTACGTGATCGTGGCGCCCATGGCCGGCCAGGTGCTGCGCCTCGACGGCGAGATCGGCGAGGTCGTGACACCGGGGGAGGCCCTCGCCTGGGTGGGCCAGCCCCGCCCGCTCCTGGTCAACGCCTCGGTCAACGAGGAGGACATTCCGCGCGTGGCCCTGGGCCAGCGCGCACTCCTGAAGGCCGACGCCTTTCCGGGGCGGCCGCTCGATGCCACCGTGCACGCGATCACGCCCATGGGCGACCCGGAGCTCAAGACCTACCGGGTCCGCCTGGCATTGCCCGAGGACACGCCGCTCTTCATCGGCATGACCGTCGAGGTCAACATCCTCGTCCGCACGGTCGAGGACACCCTCCTCGTCCCGGCCCCGGCCGTGGTGGAGGGCGCCGTCTTCGTCGTCGGCCCCGACGGGCGCGTCCGCCGCCAGCCGGTCGAGACCGGCATCGTCGGGGCCGTGGCGGTGGAGATCACGGACGGTATCGAGGCGGGGACGACCGTCGTCTCGCCCGTGCCGGCGGGCCTCGAGGACGGCGCGCGCGTCGCCGTGCGCGGCCCCTGATGCGGCTCCTCTTCGCCATCGCCGTCACCCACATCGCCGGCCGCGGCCGGCAGACCATCGTCTCGATCCTCGGCGTCGCGCTCGGCGTCGGCTTCTCGATCGCCATGGCGGCCCTCATGGTCGGCAGCCAGCGCGACTTCACCGAAACGCTGATCGACGCGGTGCCGCATGTGCAGATCACCGACGAGACCCGCGCCACGCCGCGCCAGCCGGCAAGCGATGCCTTCGCGGCCGTGGCTTATTCGGGACTGCGCCCGGTGCCGGACCCGCGCGGCATCCTCAACCCGACCCGGGTGCTGGCCGGCCTCAGGAGCTGGGTCGACGGGGTCATGGTGGCGACCCTCCAGGTCGAGGCGGTGGTCCGCTTCGCCGGCACCGACATGGGCGTCACGCTCATGGGCGTCGAGCCGAAGGACGAGGTCCGCGTCTCGACCATCGCCGACGACATGACCACGGGCCAGTTCGACGACCTCGTCGGCGCCGGCTTCGCCGTCGTCATCGGCGAGCGCCTGGCCGACCGCCTGGGCGCCGGCATGAACGATCTCCTGACTGTCACCGTGGCCGGCGGCAACGCACGCCAGTTCAAGGTCGTCGGGCTCTTTCGCACGGGCTCGGCGCAACAGGACGAGCGCGTCGTCTACACCACGCTCAAGCGTGCCCAGGTCCTCGCCAACCGGCCCGAGGCCATCAACGAGATCCGCATCCGCCTCCGGGACATCGATTCGGCGCCGCTGGTCGCAGCCCGCACCGAGGCCATGCTCGGCATCAAGTCCGTCTCCTGGCAGGAGAGCAACGAGGACCTGCTCAACGCCTTCGAGGTCCGCAACATCATCATGTTCACCGTCGTCGGCGCCATCCTGCTGGTCGCCGGCTTCGGCATCTTCAACATCGTCTCGATCATCACTCACGAGAAAGCGCGTGACATCGCCATCCTCAAGTCGATCGGTTTCCCGCCCGCCGACATCCGCGGCATCTTCCTCTTCGAGGGACTCGCCATGGGGGGCGCCGGGGCACTCCTCGGCTGCCTCCTCGGCTTCGGCCTGACGCGCGTGCTCGGCAGCATCGCCTTCGAGTTCCGCCAGAACACCGAGCTCACGCACCTGCCGGTGGTCTACGAGGCCTCGCACTACGTCATGGCCTCGGTCTTCGCCCTGATCGCGGCCGGCATCGCCGGCTACCTGCCGGCGCGCGGCGCCGCACGCCTCAACCCCGTCGACATCATCCGAGGTGCGACGTGAACACGGATTCCCCGCTGGTCGAGGCCAAAGGCGTCACCCGCGTGCTCGCCGGCGCCGTGCCGGTCACCCTGGTCGCCGACATCGACCTCGCCATCGGCCGGGGCGAACTCACCGCGATCACCGGGCCCTCGGGCTCCGGCAAGTCCTCGCTCCTCTATCTGCTCGGCCTGCTCGACCTTCCGACCGCCGGCGAGGTGCAGATCGAGGGTCAGCCGACGAGCGCCATGGCCGAGGACGAACGGGCCCGGCTCCGCCTCGCCACGCTCGGCTTCGTCTTCCAGTTCCACTTCCTGCTGCCGGAGTTCTCGGCGCGGGACAACGTCATGATCCCGATGCGCCGCCTCGGCCGGCTCGACGACGGGGCCAGGCGCGAGCGGGCCGACGGCATCCTCGAATCGCTCGGCCTCGCCGGCCACGGCCACAAGCGCCCGGACCAGCTCTCGGGCGGCCAGCGCCAGCGCGTCGCCGTCGCCCGCGCCCTCGCCAACGACCCGCCGCTCATCCTCGCCGACGAGCCCACGGGCTCGCTCGACAGCAAGTCCTCCGAACAGGTCTTCGACATCCTGAAGACCCTCGTCGAGCGCGACGGCCGCACGGTGGTCGCCGTCACCCACGACCTCGACCTCGCCGACCGAATGCATCACCGCGTTCACCTCGTCGACGGGCGGATCACCGAGGATCGCCGGGCCGGCGGCAGCGCCACCGCGGCACCGACGCTCAGTCCGGCAGGCCGGCCAGCTGCAGCCCCTCCCGCAGGTGCCGCAGGTCGGCCGCCTCCCTGAAGGGGCGCATCCTGAGGAAGAGCTCGACCCGGAAGCCCGGCTCGCGGGCCATGAGGCGGGCCGCCGCCTGCCGGGCGGCCGCCATGTCGCCGGTCCGCGCCAGGCTCGCCGCGAGACCGGCGAGCACCCCGGTCTGCGGCGTGGCGGCCCCGGTATAGGCGGCCGCCGCCTCGGCGTAGCGGCGGGCCGCGTAGAGCGCCAGGCCGTGATTGGTAGTGTACCAGGGCGGCGGGAAGGGATCGAGGCGCAGGGCCCGCTCGATCAGCAGGACGCCCTCCTCCGGCTTGCCGAGATAGACCGCGAGCGGCGAGCGCAGCGCCAGGATATGGGCGTCGAAAGGGTTGAGCGCCGTCGCCCGCTTGTGGTGCACCGCCGCGAGGTCGAGATCGCCCGCATACATCGCCACCTGGCCGAGCACGAGCTGGCACCACGCGTCGGCGGGATCGAGCGCCGCCGCCCGGCGGGCATTCTCGAGGACCGCCCCGAGGTCGCCGCCCTCGGTCGGCGCCCAGCCCCAGCGGCGAAGCTGCATCAGCGCCTGCCAGGCGAGCGCCAGGGGATAGTCCGGCTCCAGCGCCAGCGCCTCGCCGAAGAGCCCGAGCGCCCTGGCCGTGGCGGCGGGCGCCGTCTGGTGGGCGTGGAAGATGCCCTGCAGCACGAGGTCGAAGGCGGCCGGGCTCGCCGGCCGCCGGCGGATCGAGTCCGCCTGGCCGGCCGCGGCGATCTGCCCGGCCAGCGCCGCCACGACCCGCTCGGTGATGGTGTCCTGGGTGGCGAGCAGGTCCGTGGCCGGACCCTCGAACCGCTCGGCCCAGAGCACCGAGCCGGAGCCCGCCTGGACCAGCTCGATGCCGATCCTGAGGTCCGTGCCTCGCGCCGCGCAGGCGCCGCGCACAACGAAGCCGACGCCCAGATCCGCCGCCACCCGGCGCGGGTCGACCGCAGCGCCCCGGTAGTGGAAGGTGGCACCACGCGCCATTACCGCCAGCGTGCGGAACCGGGCGAGCCCGGCGATCAGGTCGTCGGCGAGGCCGTCCGCCAGATAGCCCGCGACCTCGCCCGAAGGGTCGAGGAACGGCAGGACGGCGACGCCGAGCCGCCGCTGCTCGAGGAAGTCCTCGCGCCCGGGCTCGCCAAGCCTGATCCGCAGGACCTCGATGGGGGCGTCGATGTTCTTGAGGATGCGCTGCCCGACCGGTTCCAGCACCAGCCCGTCGATCGACCCGAGTGCCTCGCGCACCGCCGCCGAGATGCAGATGCCGCCGGTGTTCGAGAGACCCTCGAGCCGCGCCGCGACATTAACCGTGGCACCGAGGAGATCCGAACCCACCCGGTGCACGGGCCCGAGATGCACGCCGATGCGAAAGCGCATCAGGAGCGCCCCATTCGCCAGCGCCGCCTCGATGCCCCGCTGGATCGCCACGGCACAGCCGACGGCACTGTCGGCATGCCCGAACTCGGCCAGCACGCTGTCGCCGGCCGTGGCGAAGATGCGCCCGCCATGCTGGCTGACCAGAGGATCGATCAGCTCCCGGCTCGCGGCGAAGGCGCCAAGCGCCGCCCCTTCGTCCCGGCTCATCGCCCGGCTGTAGCCGACCGCATCGGCGACGAGGATCGCCGCCTTCGACGATCCGGACGACACGCTGGCGCTCTCTGGCATGACCCATCCATCGCCCGAATGACGGCGGGCGAGCGGGCCAGTCTAGAGCCGTGGCGATGGCGGGACCAGCGTCATGGACAGACGGGTCAGGAAAGCGACATCAGCCGCCGCATGGTCGACCCGTCGACCAGGACGATGCCACGACGGGCGGCGCTGAGCCCCGAGGACGGCAGGCCGAGGTCGCGGCGCTGCCGGGGCGAAAGCTCCTCGAGCGCCGCAGCCGTATGCCGCCGCCTGAGCTCGGCGCCGGCCAGGCGGACCACCGCCGCCAGAACCGTCCTGCCCTGGTCGATCACGCCGGCAAGGGTGGCGACGGAATTGCTCTCTAGCCTGGCCATTGATCATCCTCCGCGTCCCGATCGCCAGGAGCGACGACCAGTCCCCGAAGCCTAGGGGATGCCCGTTCGCCCGGCGTTTGCGCGGCATGATCGACGCGTGAGAAGCGGCAGCACGGCTGTGAAGAAATCGTAAAATCGGCTAGGGTCCGCGCCGAATCAGGATCATGGCCGATGCAGATCGATCTCCTGGGTGGCCTCGAGGTGCGGGTCGAGGGCGGCCCGCCGCCGACGCGCCAGACGCGCCTGCTCCTCGCCGTGCTGCTGCTCGCCGGCGGGCGCGGCCTGTCGCGCGATGCGCTGCTCGCCCTCTTCTGGCCGGACCGGCCGGAGGCGCAGGCGCGCGCCAGCCTGCGCCAGGGCCTCGCGGCGCTGCGCCGGCTGCTAGCGGCCGATGGCACCGGCGGGCTGGGTGCCACGGCCGATCGCGTATGGCTCGACCTGGCACCAGAGAGCTGCGACGCCCGCAGCTTCGCGACCCTCGCCGGCAGCGACCGGCCGGCGGATCAGCGCCGGGCGGCCGGGCTCTATGCCGGCGACCTCCTGCAGGACGTGGCACTGGCCCCGCCGCTCGAGGACTGGCGCGCCGGCCACGCGGCGGCGCTGCGCAGCCAGGCCATCGAGCTCTGCGAGCGGCTCAGCCTGCAGGCCGGGGCGGAGCCGGCGAACGCCGACGCCACCGCCGAACTCGCCCGGCGCCTCCTCGCGCGCGACCCGGCCGCCGAGGAGGCGCACCGCGCGCTCATCCGCGTGCATCTGGCCCGCGGCCACGCCAACGCCGCCCGGCGCCAGCTCGAAGAATGCGCCGAAGCGCTCCGCCGCGAGCTCGATGCCCTGCCGGAGCCGGCGACCACCGGCCTGCTGGACGCTCCCGTGGCGCCGGCCGCCACCCCGGCACCGGCGACCAGGCTCACGGATCAGCCACCCTCGCTCGTCGTCATGCCCTTCGACAATCTCGGCCCGGCCGACGACAACTACTTCGCCGACGGCGTGGTCGAGGAGATCACCTCGGCCCTCTCCCGCATCCGCGACTTTTTCGTGGTCGCCCGGCAGTCCGCCTTCGCCTATCGGGGGCGGTTCGTCGACGTGCGCGAGGTCGGCACCGAGCTGGCCGTGCGCTACGTGGTCGAGGGCACGGTCCGGCGCGGCGGCGAACGGGTGCGCATCTCCGTCCAGCTCGTCGACGCCCAGAGCCGGACCCAGCTCTGGTCCGACCGCTACGAGGGCACGACGGCCGATATCTTCGAGCTGCAGGACCGGATCGCGGCCCAGGTCGCCGGCGCCATCCAGCCCAGCATCCGCGCCTCCGAGATCGAGAATGCCCGGCGCAAGCCGCCGGAGGACCTCGGTGCCTACGACCTCGTCCTGCGTGCCTATCCGCACTTCTGGGCGCACGACCGGGACGAGAACCGCAAGGCGCTGGCCCTGCTCGGCGAGGCGCTGACGCGCGACCCGGACTACGCCGTCGCCATGGGACTCAAGGCGT
Source organism: uncultured Mycobacterium sp. (assembly GCA_964513475.1). Taxonomy (GTDB): domain Bacteria; phylum Actinomycetota; class Actinomycetes; order Mycobacteriales; family Mycobacteriaceae; genus Mycobacterium. The sequence goes on from CAZEMS010000023.1 coordinate 12,118, forward strand.
GGTGCCATGCCCAGGAGGCCTGCTACCTCTGGTCACCCGACCCGGCGCGGGAGCGCGCGCTTGCGGTGCGCATCGCCGACGAGGCCGCCAGCCGCGTCGAGGACCATGCGACGGCGCTGGTCGCCATTGGTGCGGCCTACGGGCTCACGACCACCGACCAGGACCGCGCCGCCCTGCACATCCGTCGCGCCCTGGCGATCGACGCCAACCATGCCTGGGGCTGGACCCGGCTCGGCTGGTCGACCTATCTCGCCAACCGGCCGGACGAGGCCATCGCCTACTTCGACCGGGCGCTGAGCCTCAGCCCGCTCGATCCGCTCGCCTTCAACGTCCATTTCGGCAAGGCCGCCGCCTCCAGCCTGAAGCGCGACTACGCGACGGCCATCGGCCTCGTCGAACGCGCCCTGCACGCCCACCCCAGGGCCGTCTGGGCCTACCGCATGCTCGCCTCCTACCACGCCAACAACGACGACCTGCCACGAGCCCGCAAGGCCGTCGCCACCTTCCTCGAGCATTTCCCCGGTGCCACGGTCGCCAGCGTCGCCGCCGGCGTGCCGCCCTCGCTGCCACTGGTGGACAAGGGCTATCTCGCCGGCATGGCCAAGGCCGGCCTGCCGCTCGAGTGAGCCGGCCGGCCCGCCTCTATCGCGCCACCCGTCGCTCGCTGGTCAGGAACGACCAGCGCAGGCCGCCGCCGAAGCCGACCGTCCAGTCCTGGCGGTGCAGCGGGCTGTCGTCGTTCGCCGAATGGCCCCAGTAGCCGAACTGGAACCCGCCGAAGACGCGGAGATCCTCGCGGATGCTCCAGGAGAGGCCTGTGCTCAGCTCGGTGCCCATGTAGCCGTCATCGGCCTCGTAGGCCGGCCGCCCCGGGCGCGCCTCGCCGGGCGCCACCCGATAGAAGTAGTCGTTCAGCCCGTCGAAGCCGAAGAGCGGGCCGAGCGACACCACCGCGCGCATGTCGTCGAGGATGAAGTCGTTGCGCCGATAGGTGAGATTCGGGGCGACCGTCAGGCCCTGATAGACGAGATTGCTGAAATCGGTCGAGAACACCGCCCGCACCGCCAGGGCGAGGTCCAGCTCGTCCCGGTCCTCGGGCGGCAGGAAGCTGTAGGTGAGGCGCGGCCCCGCCTCGAGCAGGAAGTCGAGGTCGGGCATGCCCTCGCGCGCGTCGCTGTTGTCGGAATCGACCGGAAAGGCCGCGTCCAGCCCGAGATCGAGTTCGAACCCGCCATCGTCGACGACGATGCCGCGCGCTGCCCCCCGGTCGCCCAGCCGGAAGATCTCGCCCCGGTAGATGGCGAACGGCAAGGCGAGCCCGTTCACGTGGTTCTCGTCGGCCGCCGGGTAGTCCGGCAGGTACCCGCCGCCACCGACCACGCCGATCTCCCAGAGCGGCTCGGTGTCGGGATCGACCGCCTCGGCCAGCGCCGATCCGTGGACGGCGAGGAGAAGACCGGCAAGCGCAAGGCGCTCGGCGGCCGGGCGCGGCAGCGGCAGGGCACCCGGCAGGACGGGCGGACAAGGATGGCCGGGTGTCATCGAGACTCTCTCTTGTGGCGAGCATGGGGCGGGCAACGGCGAAGAGAGGTAGGGCGGGAATTGCCATCGTCGATGCCCCGCTTGGCTCGCCGGGCCGCGAGCGCTAGCCTCTGACGAACATCAGCTCGAGCCGGCCGGCACACGCCTGGCCGACGGCTGTGCAGGGAGTCCGCCAATGGCCGGACGATGCGGCATCCTGCGCCTCGCAGGGCTCGCGCTCATCGGGACCGCCGCCTTCGCGACGACGCTCGAAGCCGCCATCGCCCCGTATTACGAGCGCGTCCGTCGCTTCAGCCTGGCGATGTCCATGGCGCCCACCGCCGCGGCAATGCTGTCGGCGCACGGCCTCATCGAGCGGATCGAGCACCTGGACGACGGCACGATCATCTTTCGGGCCGGCCCCTGCTACGTACCGGCCACCCTCGAGGAGGTGCCCCAGGGCGGTGCGGCCGCGCCGGGCACGCCGATCGATTATCGCGTGACGCTCGGCGAGGTGCACTGCCCGTGATCCGGGGGCGGGGCGGCGACGCCTTCGCGGCGCCGCCGGCGCAGGGCGCTCAGGCGCCCATCTTGGCCTTGAGGCCCTCGTCGAGCGCGTCGAGGAACTGCTCGGTGGTCAGCCAGGGCTGTTCGGGGCCGATCAGCAGGGCCAGGTCCTTGGTCATCTTGCCGCCCTCGACGGTCTCGATGCAGACCTCCTCGAGCGTCTTCGCGAAGGCCGCAAGCTCGTCCGTGCCATCGATCTTCGCGCGGTAGGCGAGCCCCCGGCTCCAGGCGAAGATCGAGGCGATCGGGTTGGTCGAGGTCGCCTTGCCCTTCTGGTGCTCGCGGAAGTGCCGGGTGACGGGTCCGTGCGCCGCTTCCGCCTCGACCGTCTTGCCGTCCGGCGTCATCAGCACCGACGTCATCAGGCCCAGCGAGCCGAAGCCCTGTGCAACGGTGTCGGACTGGACGTCTCCGTCGTAGTTCTTGCAGGCCCAGACATAGCCGCCCTCCCACTTCAGGCAGGCCGCAACCATGTCGTCGATGAGCCGGTGCTCGTAGCTGAGCCCTTCGGCATCGAACTCGGCCTTGTACTCCTCCTCGAAGATTCGCTGGAACTCGTCCTTGAACATGCCGTCGTAGCCCTTGAGGATGGTGTTCTTTGTCGACAGGTAGACGGGGTATTTCTGCTGCAGCCCATAGTTGAACGATGACCGGGCGAAATCCTGGATGGACTTCTTGAAGTTGTACATGCCCATGATCACGCCACCGTCGTCGGGGATCTCGACGACCTCGTGCACGATCGGCTCGGTGCCGTCGTGGGGGGTGAACGTGACGGTGAAGGTTCCGGGCTTGTCGACCTTGAAGTTGGTGGCGCGGTACTGATCACCGAACGCGTGCCGTCCGATGATGATCGGTTTGGTCCAGCCCGGCACCAGCCTCGGAATGTTCTCGATCACGATCGGGGCACGGAAAATTGTGCCGCCCAGAATGTTTCGTATGGTCCCGTTGGGCGATAGCCACATCTGTTTGAGGTCGAACTCCTTCACCCGGGCCTCGTCCGGGGTGATCGTCGCGCACTTGATCCCCACACCGTGACGCTTGATCGCGTTGGCGGCATCCACGGTGACCTGGTCGTCGGTCTCATCGCGGTGTTCGATACCCAGGTCGTAGTAGTCCAAGTCGACGTCGAGGTGCGGCAGGATCAGCTGATCTTTGATCATCTTCCAGATGATTCGGGTCATCTCGTCGCCGTCGAGTTCGGCGATCGTGCCTTCGACCTTGATCTTCGACAAGTCCGAACCCTCCTAGCGCACGGGCGTGTGCCGGCTGCCTTCGGGGTCAGCGTACAAGCCGGCCCGGCGTGTTCCGGCCCTCGTCGGCGCGACCGACTAGCCCCCGCTCAGTACGGTGCGCTACCCTTTTCATCGGTCATGAGCGCCAGCATCAAGCCCCGGCTTGCTGGCCGGCAACCCTCCAACCGCGGTGGGGTGCCCCGGGTGATGACCAGGTTGAGTAGCTGTAGCGGCTACACGGCAAGCGCGGGTCCGACAGGTCGGACCCCGAACAGACAGGGACACCTGATGCGGATATCCAACAAGCTCACCATCTGTTGTCGTTGACTCCCGCCCAGGGGGTTGCCGCGTCGTGCGGCCGAAACGCCCCGGCCAGGTCAGACGCGAACCCCAAGCCTCATAGGAGAAGACCCACACCATGACCGCCGAACCGACACCATACGAGGATCCGACCGCCGACTGGTCTTTCGAGACCAAGCAGGTCCACGCCGGGCAGACCCCCGATACCGCGACCAACGCGCGGGCGCTGCCGATCTACCAGACGACGTCCTACACCTTCGACAGCACCGAGCATGCCGCAGCACTGTTCGGACTGGCCGAACCGGGCAACATCTACACGCGGATCATGAACCCGACCCAGGACGTCGTCGAACAGCGGATCGCCGCGCTCGAAGGCGGCGTGGCGGCCCTGCTCCTGGCCTCTGGACAGGCCGCCGAGACGTTCGCGATTCTCAACCTGGCCAATACCGGGGATCATGTGGTGTCCAGTCCGCGGCTGTACGGCGGCACCTACAACCTTTTCCACTACACGCTGCCCAAACTCGGCATCGAGGTCAGCTTCGTCACGGACCCCGATGACCTCGATTCGTGGCGTGCGGCGGTGCGGCCGAACACCAAGGCGTTCTTCGGTGAGACCATCTCCAACCCGCAGAACGACATCCTCGACATCCCGAACGTCGCGGCGGTCGCCCACTCGGCCGGGGTACCGCTGATCGTCGACAACACCGTGGCCACCCCGTATCTGATCCAGCCGTTCGCCCACGGCGCCGACATCGTCGTGCACTCGGCCACCAAGTACCTCGGCGGGCACGGTGCGGCGATCGCCGGAGTCATAGTCGACGGCGGCACTTTCGACTGGACGAACGGGAACTTCCCCGGCTTCACCACCCCGGACCCGAGCTACCACGGAGTGGTGTTCGCCGAACTCGGCCCACCGGCGTACGCGTTGAAGGCCCGTGTTCAACTGCTGCGCGACATGGGCTCGGCTGCAGCACCTTTCAACGCGTTCCTGATCGCGCAAGGGCTGGAGACGTTGAGCCTGCGGGTCGAGCGGCACGTCGCCAACGCCCAGAAGGTCGCCGAGTACCTCGCCGGGCACGCCGGCGTGCTCTCGGTGAACTACGCCGGCCTGCCTTCCTCGCCCTGGCATGAACTGGGAAAGAAGCTGGCACCCAAGGGAACCGGCGCTGTTCTGGCATTCGAACTGGCCGGTGGGGTGGACGCCGGAAAGGCGTTCGTCAACGCGCTGACGCTACACAGCCACGTCGCCAACATCGGCGACGTCCGCTCGCTGGTGATCCACCCGGCCTCGACGACACACGCGCAGCTCAGCCCGGACGAACAGATCGCCACCGGCGTCACCCCCGGGCTGGTCCGGTTGTCGGTAGGCATCGAGGGCATCGACGACATCCTCGCCGACCTCGAAAGGGGCTTCGCTGCGGCACGTCCGTTCAGCGCGGCCGGCCAGAGCAGTGACCCGCAGACGGTTGCGTCGTTCTGAGAGCGTCGAGGTGACGATCTCAGAAGCCGCGGAGGCGGTGGAACTGCCCGCAGAGGGCGAGATGAGCGTGGTGGACATCGGCCCGCTCAGACTGCAGAGCGGCGCGGTCCTCGACGACGTTTCCATCGCGGTGCAGCGGTGGGGCGAGCTGTCCCCCGCCCGCGACAACGTGGTGATGGTGCTGCACGCCTTGACCGGCGATTCGCACATCACCGGACCGGCCGGACCGGGCCACCCGACACCCGGATGGTGGGACGGGGTGGCCGGGCCGGGGGCGCCGATCGACACCGACCGCTGGTGCGCGGTGGCCACCAACGTGCTGGGTGGCTGCCGCGGCTCGACCGGTCCCAGTTCACCCGCGCCCGACGGCAAGGCCTGGGGCTCACGGTTCCCGGTCGTCACGGTGCGCGACCAGGTCCAGGCCGACATCGCGGCGCTGGCGGCGCTGGGCATCACCGAGGTCGCCGCAGTGATCGGCGGTTCGCTGGGTGGCGCGCGGGCACTGGAATGGATGGTCGGCCACCCGTCGACCGTCCGCGCGGCCCTGGTGCTCGCGGTCGGCGCGCGAGCCACCGCCGACCAGATCGGCACGCAGAGTTCCCAGATCGCCGCGATCAAGGCCGACCCGGACTGGCAGGGCGGCGACTACCACGGCAGCGGGCGTATCCCCTACGCAGGCATGGAAATCGCGCGCCGGTTCGCACACCTCAGCTACCGGGGTGAGCTGGAGCTGGACGACCGGTTCGGCAACGACGCTCAGGGCGGTGAGAATCCGCTCGCCGGTGGCCGGTACGCGGTGCAGAGCTATCTGGAGCACCAGGGCGCCCGCCTGGCGTCGCGTTTCGACCCGGGCACCTATGTGGCCCTGACCGATTCGCTGTCCAGCCATGACGTGGGCCGCGGTCGGGGCGGGGTCGCTGCCGCGCTCACCCGTTGCCCCGTACCGGTGATCGTCGGCGGGATCACCTCCGACCGGCTCTACCCGTTGCGCCTGCAGGAGGAACTCGCCGAGCTCTTGCCCGGCTGCACCGACCTGAGCGTGGTCGACTCCAGATACGGCCACGATGGTTTCCTGGTGGAGACCGAGGCGGTCGGTGGCTTGATCCGCCAGACGCTGGAGTTGTCTGCGCGGTGAGCGGTCAGGCGCAGCAGCGTTCACTGTCGTTCGGCGCGGAGGCCGCGGCATACGAGCGGGGCAGGCCGTCCTACCCGCCCACCGCCATCGACTGGCTGTTGCCACCGAATGCTCGCGACGTTCTCGATCTCGGCGCCGGCACCGGCAAGCTGACCACCCGACTGGTCGAGCGGGGCCTGCAGGTGATCGCCGTCGACCCGATCCCGGAGATGCTCGAACTGCTCAGCACGTCGTTGCCGGAGACACCCGCACTGCTGGGAACGGCGGAGGAGATTCCGCTGCCCGACAGCAGCGTGGACGCGGTGTTGGTGGCGACAGCCTGGCACTGGTTCGACCCCGAACGTGCCGCCGAGGAGGTGGCCAGGGTGTTGCGGCCGGGCGGGCGGCTGGGCCTGGTGTGGAACATCCGCGACGAGCGCCTCGGCTGGGTCAGGGAACTGGGCCACATCATCGGCCGCGCGGGCGATCCACACCACCGCCAGGTGTCGCTGCCCGGGCCGTTCGTCGACATCGAACGGCACGAGGTCGAATGGACCAACTACCTCACGCCGCAGGCGCTTGTCGACTTGGTGGCGTCCCGCACCTACTGCATCACCTCACCGGCGGCGGCACGCAGCCGCACCCTGGACCAGGTCCGCGAACTGCTGGCCACCCACCCGGCGCTGGCCAGCAGCAACGGACTGGCGCTGCCGTATGTCACGGTCTGCATCCGGGCAGCACTGCAATAGGGCTGCCCGTCAGGGCCGGGGCGGACTGCGCTCAGATGGGGGTCACGGCGTTGCGACCCGCCTGTTTGGCCTGATACATCGCTGCATCAGCCCGGGCGGTCATCGTCGAAACGCCATCGCCGGGCAGGGCGATGGTGGCACCGATACTCAGCTATCTGGGCGACCTCATCGAGGTTGTGGACCCCCGGCAGCATCACCAGCATCTCGTCCCCGCCGGTGCGACCAACGGTGTCTCCGCTCCGTACGCACTCGGAGATTCGTCGAGCCACGGTGGACAACATGCAGTCGCCGGCATGGTGCCAGGATCGCCACCCCCAACCCCGCCAGGAGTGCCGCCGGCCACGGCGTCATCTGCGGCCAGGACGAAAAGCCTCGCGTCAACACATCGGTACCCTTTGCCCACCCGACCCAATCGACCACGGCGAGGCTGAACACCACCGCCACGATGACGCGCAGCCACCAGGTCACAGCGGCTTCGAGCCGATCCACGCCCAATGCGCTGCGCATCCGGTCCCCCTACACAACAGTCCCAGTCGCTCAGTGTCGCAGCACCGCGAGAACCGGACTGTCGTAATGGGCAAACGCTATGGGCAAACGGCTGTCAGCCTCGACCGCGGCCGCTACTTCGTCCCGAGGGGGTCGATGGTCCAGGCGACATAGAGCATCGCTGCGCCCACGGTGGCCATCGTGACGAAGTCGAGGCCGCGGGTGCGCACCGCGAGCAGGCCGGCCCGGTCCTCGCTCAGCGACAGCCGCAGCACGGCGGCGACCGCGACCGCGATACCGATGCCCAGCGAACCGCGACGCCAGTAGCCGGCGATCACCAAGCCGAACGCGCCGACGATCATCAGGCCGACCAGAATGATCGGCCACTGCCCCGCCAACACTCTGCGGGCAGACTGTCCGACGCTCACCGCCTCGCGGTGCCGGTGCGCACGGTGTCGCGTAGGTGCGCTCCTCGTTCGGGAGTTCACCGTGACATCTCTACCCGCTCAACGACATTGGTCAGCAGGAATGCCCGAGTCAACGGGCCGACACCGCCGGGATTGGGCGATAGATGACCAGCGACCTGCCACACATCGGGATGAACGTCACCCAACAGCTTGCCGGAATCGTCACGGCTGACTCCTACGTCCACCACTGCCGCGCCCGGGCGCACCATCTGCGCGGTCACCATGTGAGGTACTCCTGCCGCCGCGACGATGATGTCCGCCTCCTGAGTGAGCCGCGACAGATTCCGGGTTGCGGTGTGACATAACGTGACCGTGGCGTTCTCCGATCGGCGGGTGAGCAGCAGGCCCAGCGGGCGACCCACTGTGATGCCCCGGCCGATCACCACGACATGCGCACCGGCGATCTCCACGTCGTAGCGGCGCAGCAAATGCACGATGCCCCGGGGGGTGCACGGCAGCGACGCCGGCGTGCCGAGCACGAGCCGACCCAGATTCATCGGATGCAGGCCGTCGGCGTCTTTGTCCGGGTCGATGCGCTCCAACGCGGCGTTCTCGTCGAGGTGCCGCGGCAGCGGCAGCTGCACGATGTAGCCGGTGCACTCCGGATTGGCGTTGAGCTCGTCGATCGTTTCGTTGATGGTGGCCTGGTCGATGTCGGCGGGCAGGTCTCTGCGGATAGACGTAATGCCCACCTTGGCGCAGTCGGAGTGTTTGCCCCGCACGTAGGCTTGCGAACCCGGATCCTCGCCCACCAGCACCGTGCCCAGTCCGGGAGTACGGCCTTGAGCGGTCAACGCCGCCACCCGTTTCTTCAGGTCGATGAAGATCTCGTCGCGCGTGGCCTTGCCATCCAGTGTGATTGCACCCACACGGTCCATTCTGACAGGCGCCGTGGCAGGCTGCGGTTCATGAACACCGACAGGCCCGACGTGTTCACCCCCGCCCGCCTGGGCCCGGTCACCCTGCGCAACCGGATCATCAAGGCCGCGACCTTCGAAGCCCGCACACCTGATGGCCTGGTCACCGATGACCTGATCCATTACCACCGGCTGCCCGCGGCCGGCGGTGTCGGCATGACCACGGTCGCCTACTGCGCGGTCTCCCCCGGCGGTCGCACCGATGGCTGGCAGCTCTGGATGCGGCCGGAGGCCGTGCCCGGGCTGCGGCGGCTGACTGACGCGGTGCACGCCGAGGGTGCGGCGGTCAGCGCGCAGATCGGCCACGCCGGACCGGTCGCCAATGCCCGGACCACCCGGGCACCGGCGCTGGCTCCGGTCCGCTTCTTCAACCCGCTGTCGATGCGGTTCGCCAGAAAGGCGACCCGGGAAGACATCCACGACGTCATCGAGGCGCACGCCGGCGCCGCGCGTCTGGCGGTCGAATCCGGTTTCGACGCGGTCGAGGTTCACCTCGGGCACAACTACCTGGCGAGCTCATTTCTCAGCCCTTTGATCAACCGGCGCAGCGACGAGTTCGGCGGTCCGCTCCAGAATCGGGCGAAGGTCGCGCGGGGCTTGGTGCGTGCCGTGCGGCAAGCGGTGGGCGACCAGATCGCCGTCACCGCGAAGCTCAACATGTCCGACGGTGTGCGTGGCGGCATCGCGGTGGAAGAGTCCCTGCAGACCGCGAAGTGGTTGGAGCAAGACGGCGGTCTGGATGCCATCGAGTTGACCGCCGGCAGTTCGCTGCTCAACCCGATGTACCTGTTCCGTGGCGGTGCCCCGGTCAAGGAATTCGCCCGGGCGTTCAAAGCACCGCTGAGTTGGGGTCTGCTGATGGCGGGCGGGAAGTTCTTCCGGCAGTACCCGTACCACGAGGCTTACCTGCTGCGGGACGCCAAGAAGTTCCGCGCCGAACTGAAGCTGCCCCTCATCCTGCTCGGCGGGATCACCAACCGGGACACCATGGACCGGGCGATGGGCGAGGGTTTCGACTTCGTCGCGATGGGCCGGGCTCTGCTCGCCGAGCCGGACTTGATCAACCGGATCGGGGCCGATGCGAGCGTGCGGTCGATCTGCGATCACTGCAACCTGTGCATGCCCAGCATCTATAGCCGCACGGTGTGCGCATTGACCGGCATGCCGGATCGGGTCGCGCCCGCCGCGCCGAGCTAGGACCCGTCTTCCTGGGAGGATTGCGGGGACCCTCCGACTTCCGCCGGCAGCGGGGGTGGCAGTGGCGTCGTCGGCGTGCGCGTCTGCGGCGCGGCCGTAGAACCGGTGCTCTCCGAGGAACCAGACGATTCAGACGAGCCCGTCGTTTCGGACGATCCCGTCGTTTCAGACGAGCCGGGGCTGGCCGAGGATCCGGGCACCTGGAACTCGAGCATCGGTTCGTCGCGGATCACCCGCCCGCCCGACGTTACGACCAATGAGTTCGCCGTCACCGTGTAGGTGGCACCGTCATTGTCGGCGACGTACCCGCCGTCGCCGGTCGGCTCCGCGCTGGTGATGAGCCTGGCGCCGTCGCGCACCCGTACGCCCCGATACTGGTAGTCGCCGCTGGAATCCTCGCAGATGGCAACTCGTGAGCTCGAGGTACGGCCGAACGCGACCGCCCACGCGGGGGCCGTGCAGCGTGCCGTTGAATCGACGAATCCCTGGTCGTCCGAGGCGGGCGCGGCACCGGCCGGCACCGCGCCGCCGAGGAGCAGCGCGGCACAGGCACCGATGGCGGTGAGGTGGCGGACGGGGACCATCACTACCAAGACACCACGATCGCCCGGGGGCTGCCACGCGTCTGCCGCGCCGAGGCCGAGCCACAACCGAATCGTTAGGTCTCCGATATCGGGGCCCACCCGTACCTGCCCGTTACAGTTGGTCGCGATGAGCCGACCAGTCCCGCCTGCGCTGACCGTTCGGATTGACGGGTCGGCTCCGCACACCTTCGCGGCCGGCAACGACGTCGTCGTCGGCCGGGATCTGCGTGCCGACGTGCGAATCGCCCACCCGTTGATCTCCCGCGCCCACCTGGTGTTGCGGTATGACCACAGTCGCTGGGTGGCGATCGACAACGGCAGCCTCAACGGGCTCTTCGTCAATGGGCGACGCGTTCCCGCCGTCGACATCACCGACGGGCAGAGCGTCAACATCGGGAATCCGGACGGGCCGAGGTTGTCCTTCGAAGTGGGCCGACATCAGGGATCGGCGGGCACCCCGCCGCAGACCGGCGTGACGACCGCGGCGCACCTGTCCGGCGCCCGGGCACCGCTGGCTGAGCCCGGTGTGTCACGTCCGCAGCCGGCACCTCCGCCACCGCCCCCACGTCCGTCCCGTTATCCGACGAATCCCCCGCCGGCGCCGATGGCGGAACCGATGGCGCGGCAGTCGATGGAGCCGGCCACCCAGCTGGGTCCGACAGCCGCACCGCGCTCGCCGGAGACCAGCAATATCGCGACGAGCATGATGCGGATTCTCCGGCCGGGCAGGCCAGCTGAGCCGGCGCCCGGCTCGATCAGGATCGGCAGGGCGACCGACAACGACATCGTCATCCCCGATGTGCTGGCGTCACGCCACCACGCCACGCTCGTCCCGGTCGCCGGCGGAACCGAGATCCTGGACAACCGCAGCATCAACGGGACCTTTGTGAACGGCGCCCGAGTCGAGTCCGCGCTGCTCAACGACGGTGACGTGGTCACAATCGGCAACGTCGACCTGGTATTCAGCGACGGCACGCTGTCCCGGCGAACCGAAACCGAGGCCGACACCCGCACCGGCGGTCTGGAAGTGCTCGGCGTGACGTGGACCATCGAGGGCAACAAGACGCTGCTCGACAACATCTCGCTGGCCGCCCGGCCCGGCACGCTGACCGCGGTGATCGGCCCGTCGGGCGCGGGCAAGTCGACGTTGGCCCGGCTCATCGCCGGCTACACCCATCCGACTACCGGCTCGGTGACCTTCGAGGGCCACAACATCCATGCCGAGTACGCCTCGTTGCGGAGCAGGATCGGGATGGTCCCGCAGGACGATGTGGTGCACGGTCAGCTGACCGTCCACCAGGCGCTGATGTACGCCGCCGAACTGCGGTTGCCCCCGGACACCGGCAAGGAGGACCGGGCCCATGTCGTGGCCCAGGTGCTCGAGGAACTCGAGATGTCCCAACAGGCCGACACCCGGGTCGACAAGCTCTCGGGCGGCCAGCGAAAACGTGCATCGGTAGCGCTGGAGTTGCTGACCGGACCCTCGCTGTTGATCCTCGACGAACCCACCTCTGGGCTGGACCCCGCACTCGATCGCCAGGTCATGACGATGCTGCGGCAGCTGGCCGACGCCGGCCGCGTGGTGCTGGTCGTGACTCACTCGCTGACCTACCTGGATGTGTGCGATCAGGTGCTGCTGCTGGCCCCCGGCGGAAAGACCGCATTCTGCGGACCGCCGAGTGACATCGGCCCGTCCATGGGGACCACCAACTGGGCCGACATCTTCAGCGCGGTCGCCGGGGATCCGGACGCGGCGCAGGCGCGCTTCCTGGCGCACAGCGGCCCACCGCCGCAGCAGCAGGCCAGCGAGAAACCCGCCGAACTCGGCAACCCGACCCGCACCAGCCTGTGGCGCCAGTTCTCCACGATCGCTCGCCGGCAGCTGCGGCTGATCGTCTCGGACCGTGGCTATTTCATCTTCCTGGCGTTGTTGCCGTTCATCATGGGCGTGCTGTCGTTGTCGGTACCCGGCACTGTCGGTTTCGGTGTGCCGGACCCGTTCGGCGACGCACCCAACGAACCGGGTCAGGTGCTGGTTTTGCTCAATGTCGGTGCGATCTTCATGGGCACCGCGCTGACCATCCGCGATCTGATCGGGGAGCGGGCGATCTTCCGTCGCGAGCAGGCCGTCGGACTGTCCACCACCGCATATCTTCTGGCCAAGGTGTGCGTGTACGCCGTCTTCGCGATCGTGCAGTCGACGATCGTCACCGCCATCACGATCATGGGCAAAGGAGCCCCCACCCAGGGCGCGGTGGTATTCGGCAGCCCGACTCTGGAGCTGTTCATCGTGATGGCGGCGACCACGGTCGCCGCGGCCATGGTGGGCCTGGCGCTCTCAGCGCTGGCAAAGTCCAACGAGCAGATCATGCCGCTGCTGGTGGTCGCCATCATGAGCCAGCTGGTGTTCTCCGGCGGCATGATCCCGGTCACCGACCGGCTGATACTCGATCAGATGTCCTGGGCGACACCAGCCCGGTGGGGTTTCGCGGCCTCGGCGTCCACCGTTGACCTGATCAAGCTGGTGCCCGGTCCGTTGACCCCGAAGGACTCGCACTGGGAGCACACCGCCGGCGCATGGTGGTTCGACATGGGGATGCTCGCGGTGATCAGCCTGTTCTATGTCAGCTTCGTGCGGTGGAAGATCCGTCTGGAGAGCGCCTGACCCGGTCCCGTCGGCATCGAATCGCGTAGACAACCCACGACGCGACGACCGCCGAGAACGCCAGCCGCTGTGCGGGACCCGTCGCGTGCGTCGGGTAGACCGCCCCGGCGAGGTAGCTGTCGACGAAGTCCGGGGCCGGCATCGGCTGCATTCCCGCCCGGCTCCGTGCCCACCGCTCCAGCCCGGTCAGCGGACACCCGAGATCCCATTTGACGACAGCCACACCCCACAGCACAACCGGCACGTGCATGCGCAGCATGCCCGGCCAGCGCAGCGCCAGAAACCCCCCGCTGGGCAGATAGACCAGGTAGGCGAGATGCAACCCGACCGTGGCCGCTACCAGGATTCGGTAGCGTCGGTTCGAACCCTTGGAACTCCCGTTCCCCATCGCTCTAGTCAACCGCTCACTCGGGCCCACCCACAACCAGCCCGTGCGCGACGGCGCAGGCGAGCGCCTGATCGATGTCGATGTGGGCACCGCGCACCGCCGCGGTCGTCCACAACGACGCATCGGCGCGCGCGCCCCGCAGATCAGCCTGCTCGAACCGGGTGCCCTGGGTCCGCGCTCCCCGCAGGTCTGCGCGGCGCAGCACCGCCTTGCGAAGATCAGCTCCGACCAGGTTCGCCTCCGTCAACCGGCAGTCCGACAGATCGACGCCGCGCAGGTCGCAGCCTCCCAGCACAGTCAACGCCAGATCTACCTCCACCATGGTCAGCGGGCGCAGCCGACACTCGTCGAACACCGACCCCAGCAGACTGCAGTGACGGAAAGTACTGTGCCACAGTGAAGCACGGCGAAATGTACAGTTGTGAAACGCCGACCCGGAGTGTTCGGACTCAGACAGGTCGACACCGCTGAAATCGCATTCGGTGAACACGCAACGTCGCGTGCGCAGTCGGCTCAGGTCGTCATCGCGGAAGTCGTGGCCGGTGAACATCCGATCGGCCCAGCTCGCGTCGTCGGGATCATCGGGCACTGTCAACCTCGCCGCCAGCAGTCACCGCTGCCTCAACCAAGCCGAAATCGTGGACACCGGGATTCCGGATCGGGTCCAATCCACGCAATAGCTTGGAGAGATCTCGTTCGCCCGCCATGTAGTCCTATTCAAGTCGGCCAGAAAGGGTCTGTGCAGTGTTCCGGGTCATGTTCCTATCGCCTCGTATCGCACCGAACACCGGCAACGCGATCCGGATGGTCGCAGGCACGGGCTGTGAACTGCACCTGGTCGAACCGCTGGGGTTCGAGTTGACCGAGCCCAGGCTGCGGCGCGCCGGCTTGGACTACCACGATCTGGCGACGGTCACCGTGCACCCGAACCTCGAATCCGCCTGGGCAGCCACCGATGCCCGAGCGGCTGGGGTCTATGCCTTCACCGCTCATGCGGCCACGTCGTTCACCGAGGTCGCCTACCGGCCGGGTGATGTGTTGTTGTTCGGGCCCGAACCGAGCGGACTGGACGCGGCCACCCTGGCCGATCCCCGGATCACCGCACAAGTGCGGATCCCGATGCTGCCCGGCCGGCGGTCATTGAACCTGTCCAACGCTGCCGCCGTCGCGGTCTACGAGGCGTGGCGTCAGCACGGTTTCGCCGGCGGGCAGTAGGACCCCGCGCGGAAACCTGCCGAACGTGCGCTCACTGCGAGAATCGGGCTTGCTCAAAAATCGCAGTGGTTGCACGTTCGCGGCGAGGCGACGCTAACCAGACGACAACGCTCACCAGGTGTCCCAATGCGTCAACTGTTCAGCCGGCAGCCGCTTGGCCGGGCGGAAGTCGGTGCCCTTGGTGTAGGCGATCGGGAAGAGCCCGGCCTGGCTGTACTTTTCGTGGGGAATCCCGAGGACCTCGGCGGCCTGCTTCTCCCCCTCGCCGAGCAGATGCAGCGTCGTCCACGCCGAGCCCAGCCCGCGCGAGCGCAACGCCAGCATGAAACTCCATACCGCCGGCAGCAGCGATCCCCAGAAGGACGCACTGATGCCGGCGGGGTCACCGTCTGGACGGCCTGCCAGGCAGGGGACGAGCATGACCGGAACCTCGTGGAAATGATCATTGAGGTACTTCGCGGAGTCGACGACGAGCGGCGTGCGCTCGTCCCGGATGTCGCCGTACTCCGGCTTGGGTTGGTCTAGATAGGGCGTGGCGTTCGAGCGATAGATGTCGGCGAGCGCCCTCTTCTTGGCTGCGTCTTCGACGAAGACCCACTGCCAGCCCTGGGCGTTGGAACCGGTCGGCGCCTGCAACGCCAGTTCCAGGCACTCGTTCAGCACTGCCCGGGGCACCGGCTTGTCCAGGTCCAGGCGCTTGCGCACCGACCGGGTGGTGGTCAGGAGTTCATCTGCGGACAGGTTGAGGGTCATGGCGCGAGACTACATTCGCCTCACCGGAAGTCCCGAGACTTGGCAGCCACCCGCAACTCGAGCCTGCGCATCCGGTCGGCCACCACGGTGACCGCGCCGCTGGCGTTCTGCACGATGCCCCGGACCACCAGTGCCGGCGCCGTCTGCGCCAGCCTGCGGTGCCGCGACCACACACCGGGCGAACACAAGATGTTGACCATCCCGGTCTCGTCCTCCAGATTCATGAACGTCACACCCTGGGCTGTGGCCGGCCGCTGCCGGTGGGTCACCGCGCCGGCGACCAGCACCCGGGTTCCGTCGGGTACATCGAGGAGTCTGTCGGCCGGGACAACGCCGATGGCATCGAGATCTTCGCGCAGGAATTGGGTGGGGTAGCTGTCCGGGGAGATGCCGGTGGCCCAGACATCGGAGGCCGCCAACTCCAGTTCGGACATCCCGGGCAGCGAAGGGATGTGCGACGACGAGCCCACCCCGGGAAGCCGGTCCGGCCGCTGGGTGGCCGCTGCGCCCGCAGCCCACAGTCCCTCGCGTCGGCTGATGCCGAAGCAGCCCAGCGCCCCCGCTGTGGCCAGCGCTTCGGCCTGCGGCACGCTGAGCTGTACCCGCCCCGTGAGATCTAGCAGAGAGGTGAACGGCCCCTTGCTTCTTCGTTCATCGGCGATGCGCTCGGCCAGAGCATCACCGATGTGGCGGACGCCGCCCAGGCCCAGTCGCACCTCGGTACCGAGATTCTCCAGCGTGGCATGTGCCAGGCTGGCGTTGACGTCGGATCGGTGCACCCTCACCCCGTGCCGACGAGCATCGGCCACCAGGGACTGCGGGGAGTAGAACCCCATCGGCTGTGCACGCAGCAGCGCAGCGCAGAAAGCGGCCGGGTGGTGCAGTTTGAACCACGACGAATAGAACACCAGCGAAGCGAAGCTCAACGAATGACTCTCTGGAAATCCGAAGTTGGCGAAGGCTTCCAGCTTCTCGTAGATCCGGTCGGCGACCTCACCGGCGATGCCGTGCCGTTCCCGCATGCCATCGTAGAACCGGCCGCGCAGTCGACGCATCCTCTCCGTCGAGCGCTTGGATCCCATGGCCCGGCGCAACTGGTCGGCTTCGGCGGCCGAGAATCCTGCACAATCCACCGCGAGCTGCATCAGCTGCTCTTGGAACAGCGGCACCCCCAGCGTTTTCCGTAGCGCAGCCTCCATCGAAGGATGCTCGTAGGTGACCGGTTCCTGCCCGTTACGCCGCCGGATGTAGGGGTGCACCGACCCGCCTTGAATCGGACCCGGACGAATCAGTGCGACCTCGACCACGAGGTCGTAGAACACCCGCGGCTTGAGCCTGGGCAAGGTGGCCATCTGCGCGCGCGACTCCACCTGGAAGACTCCGACCGAATCAGCGCGGCGCAGCATCTCGTACACCGCCGGCTCGCTCAGGTCGATCCTGGCCAGGTCGACCTCGATTCCTTTGTGTTCGGCGACCAGGTCGATGGCGTAGTGCAGCGCCGAGAGCATACCCAGTCCGAGCAGGTCGAACTTGACCAAACCGATTGCCGCACAGTCGTCTTTGTCCCATTGCAGCACGCTGCGATTGGCCATCCTGGCCCACTCCACCGGGCAGACCTCGGCGATCGGCCGGTCACAGATCACCATGCCGCCGGAGTGGATGCCCAGGTGCCGCGGCAGGTTGCGGATCTGCAGCGCCAGGTCGATCACCTGCTCGGGAATACCCTCGATGTCCGGCGAGTCGGTCAGCCCGTCCCACCGACTGATCTGCTTGCTCCAGGCGTCCTGCTGGCCCTGGGAGAAGCCCAGCGCCCGGGCCATGTCCCGCACCGAACTGCGGCCGCGGTAGGTGATGACGTTGGCGACCTGCGCGGCGTAGTCACGGCCGTAGCGGTCGTAGACGTACTGGATGACCTGCTCGCGTAGGTCGGATTCGATGTCGATGTCGATGTCGGGCGGTCCGTCGCGAGCCGGGGACAGGAACCGCTCGAAGAGCAGCTCGTTGGCCACCGGGTCGACGTTGGTGATGCCGAGGGCATAACAGACCGCCGAGTTGGCCGCCGACCCGCGACCTTGAGCCAGGATGCCGTTGACCCGACAGAACCGGGTGATGTCGTGCACCACCAGGAAGTAACCCGGAAACTTCAGTTGTTCAATGATTTTCAGTTCATGTTCGATCTGGTGGTAGGCCGACGGAGCCAGTTCCGGCGGACCGTAGCGGCTGCGTGCCCCCGCCATCACCAGGTGCCGCAGCCAGCTGTCCTCGGTGTACCCGTCCGGAACGTCGAACGGCGGCAGTCGCGGGGCGATGAGCGCCAAACCGAACGCGCACCGCTCCCCCAGCTCGGCTGCGGCGGTCACCGCGTCCGGCCGATCCGCGAACAGCCGGGCCATCTCATCACCCGATCGCAGGTGCGAACCACCCAGTGGGGCAAGGAAACCCGCCGCGTCGTCCAATGAGCGCCGGGCCCGAATGGCGCCCATGGCCATCGCCAGCCGCCCGCGGGACGGCTCGGCGAAGTGAGCGGCGGTGGTGGCCACGACGCTGACGCCGAAGCGCGGCGCCAGGCCGGCCAGCACCGCATTGCGCTCGTCGTCGAGTGGGTGCCCGTGGTGAGTCAGTTCGACGCTGACCCGGTGGGCGCCGAACCGATCCACCAGGTCGGCCAGCGCGGCGGCGGCGGCAGCCGGGCCGCCAGCAACCAGGGCCTGACGCACATGGCCTTTGCGGCAACCGGTGAGGATGTGCCAATGCCCGCCGGCGACCTCGGTGATCTCGTCGAAGTCATACCGCGGCTTGCCCTTTTCGCCGCCGACCAGGTGCGCGGCGGCGAGTTGACGCGACAGTCGCCGATATCCTTCCGGTCCTCGCGCCAGCACCAACAGGTGCGGACCCGGCGGGTCGGGATCTTCGGTGCGGGCGACGTTTCCCAGCGAGAGTTCGGCACCGAACACCGTCTGCACGTCGAGTTCCCTGGCGGCCTCGGCGAAGCGCACCACACCGTAGAGTCCGTCGTGGTCGGTGAGCGCAATGGCCCGCAGACTCAGCCGGGCGGCTTCCTCGACGAGTTCCTCCGGCGTGCTGGCCCCGTCGAGGAAGCTGTACGCCGAATGGGCATGCAGTTCAGCGTAAGGAACGCCACCCTTGACCCGGGGTATTTCTGGCCGGCGATACTCGCCGCGCTTACCGGACCAGGCGGGGCTGTCGCCGCTGTCGCCGCCGACACGGCGTGGCCGGCCACCGAGCACCCGCTCCATCTCGGCCCAGCTCGGCGGCCCGTTGTGCCAACCCACCCGTCCATGCTATCGAACAAATGTTCTATTAAGTCAGGTTTGGCGCGCGACGATGACCGGTGTGCGCACCGCGTGCACGATGGCCGTACTGACCGATCCCAACAGCATTCCGACGAACCCGCCCCGGCCGTGACTTCCGAGGACCACCAGCTGCGCGGATTCCGCATGCTTGGCCAGGGCGCGGGTGGGGTGCTCGCTGACGACCTCACGACGCACCCGCACATCGGGGTAGCGCTCCCGCTGGCCGGCAAGTCGTTCGGCGAGCGTCTCCTCGGCTTGCTGCTGCAGCGCGGCGACGTCTAGTCCGGGAAACTCGAGCAGGGATTCGTCCCGCCAGCCGTGCAGGGCGACCAACTCGACCTGCCGCGCGGACGCCTCGGCGAAGGCGATGTCGGTGGCCAGCTCCGAGGCGGGCGACCCGTCGATGCCGACCAGGACCGGCGCCTGCGGCTTCGGCTGCTCGTCCGCGCGGACGACCGCGACCGGGCAGTGCGCATGGTGGACCAGGCCGGTGCTCACCGACCCCAGCAGCATCCGGCCGAGGGCGGTCCGCCCCGAGCTACCCACGACGACCATGTCGGCGTCCTCGGAGAACTCGGTCAAGGCGGTGACCGCGCTCGAGCGCGCCAACTCGGCACCGACCCGCACTCGATCTGCACTGGTTCCGGACACGATGGCGCGCGCCTCGGTGAGAATTCGCTCGCCGCTCTCCTCGAGAATCGAGGACATCTCCGGCACCGGGATCTGCGGCCACGGCCCGGTGGCCACCACCGGCGAGGGGACCACGTACACCAGCGTCAGCGGGCGGTTGTGCAACTCCGCGGTGTGGGCTGCCCAGGCGATCGCCGCTTCCGACGACGGCGAACCGTCGACACCGACCACAATGCCGCGCCCCGATGCAGCCACTGTCATGTCGTTCTCCTGTCCCGATGGTGTGCCCTGTCTCAGACAACGGTAGTTGTTGGTAGCCGTATCGAGGACCACGCAGCCACGCGTTATTCCAGGTACTCCGCGACGCCGTCCTCGAGCACCAGCCGGGATTCGGAACCGTCTGGGGCGCATGCTTCGGTACGGAACAACGCCTGACCCGAACCGGTCCGCCAGATCGAGGTGATGAGTGTCTCGCCGGGGAACACCGGTGCGGTGAACCGTGCCGCGATCGACGTGATCCTGGTGGCGTCGCCGCCGCCGAGTTCGCCGACCAGCGCGCGCCCCGCGACGCCGTAGGTACACAGTCCGTGCAGGATCGGCTTCGGGAACCCGGCCAGTTCGCGCGCGAACCACGGGTCACTGTGCAGCGGATTGCGGTCTCCGGACAGCCGGTAGGTCAGGGCCAGGTCCTCCCGAGTCGGCAGCGGTTTGCAGTGGTCCGGCTCGCGGTCAGGTACCTCGGGGGCCTGCGGGCGCTGACCGGGTTGCCCGCCGAAGCCGCCCTCGCCACGAATCACCAAAGTAGCCAACGTCTCTGCCACCACCGCGCCCGTCTTCGGGTCGCTGCCCGTGCCCTTCAGCATCACCACCGCGTTTTTGCCCGGGCCCTTGTCCTGGATGTCGACGACTTCGGAGACCACGCTGAGGCCGCCGGCCGGCGGCAGCGGCCCCGACAGCCGGATCGCCTGCGAGCCATGCAGAAGCATGCTGAAGTTGAAGGTGCCGACATGTGCGATCGCGCCGAACGCCGGGCAGGCGATGACGGCGTAGGTGGGCAGCACCTGTTGGTCGATGTCATGGCTGTTCTCGGTGGTGAACGCCAGATCGGCGGTGCCCGCGCCGACACCGAGCGCGTACAGCAGCGTCTCTCGGTCGGTCCACTCGAAGAGTTGGGGCGCGGTGGTGGCGCCGATGGCGTCGGGGTCAAGAGGCATGTGCAGTCCCTTCTGAAGACACTTGGACGATATCCCGGTTGCGCGGCGAAAGTCCGGCGGCCCTATCGTTGGCGACGTGAGTGCGCCGGATGGGCCGCCAGCGCTTCCGGTCTTCGCCGACGTGGACACCGGCGTCGATGACGCGATGGCATTGGTCTACCTGCTCTCCAGTCCCGAAGCTGACCTCGTCGGTATCGCCTCGACCGCGGGGAATGTTGCCGTGCAACAGGTTTGCGAGAACAACCTGCGGTTGCTCGAGCTCTGCCGCGCCGCTGCGATTCCGGTGTCGAAGGGCGCGGAGCAGCCGGTCAGGGTCGCGCTGCGCACGGCTGAGGACACCCACGGACCCGAAGGACTGGGCTATGCCCGACTGCCGCCGACGGATCGCCGGCTCGCCGCCCACGATTCGGCACAGGCCTGGATTCGTGCGGCACACGACCACCCCGGTGAACTGGTGGGAATCGCAACCGGACCGCTGACCAACCTGGCGCTGGCCCTGCGTGCCGAGCCGGCGCTGCCGCGGCTGCTGCGTCGATTGGTGATCATGGGCGGGGCGTTCGACTATCACGGCAACACCACGGCGGTCGCCGAGTGGAACATCAGCGTGGACCCGGAGGCCGCGGCCGAGGTGTTCGCCATGTGGGGAGCTGCCTGGGGACTTCCCGATGCAGAGCGCGGCTCGGGGCCGACTTCCCGCACCGCCCGGCACCTGCCAATCGTGTTGGGGCTGAACCTCACCGAGAACGCGGTGATGACACCGGCGATCCTGGGCCGGCTGGCGGCGGCCGCGGACTCGTCGACCGTTCCGATGAGCGTGCTCGATGACCGGGGCACCCGGTCGGAGGCCACCAACCCGCTGATCCGAGTGCTCGAGGACGCAATGCGGTTCTACTTCGAGTTCCACTTCGACGCCGGTGAGGGGTTCCTGGCGCACCTGCACGATCCGCTGGCGGCCGCGGTGGCGCTGGACCCGAACCTCGTGCAGTACCGGCCGGCCACGGTCGACGTCGAACTGACCGGCACCCTGACCAGGGGCATGACGGTGGCCGACTGGAGCGGGCGCTGGGGACGAGAACCCAATGCGCTCGTGGGCGTCGAGGTGGACCCGAACGCGTTCTTCGACCGGTTCATCTCCCGGGTGGGACCGTTCGCCAGGCAGCTGGGGTGAGATCGGTTCCGGGGCCGGCCTGCGGCTGCCGCTCGACGTGTCGCTACTCGTAGCTCCCTTCGAGATACCACCGGCGCTGGCGATAGCACAGCAGTAGCGCCCGAACCTCGCGCGAACACCGATCGCCACCGCTGACGAGTACCTGGGCCCTGGCCGTCCGGCCCGCCCTGGCCGGCTCGGGATCCCACCACCGCTCGTCGACCGGCCAGGGCCCGGTCCACCAACGCAGTTGTCCGCCCTTGCCGGGTGCAATAAGCCGCGCCGGCTCGGCAGAGAACAACCCCCGGCTGGTCACCCGCACCGGATTACCCTCGGCGTCGAGGAGTTCGACCGGATCATCGAGCAGCACCGTCGGCGATGGTTCGGGTAGTTGCCCCGGCCAGGGTTGGCCCGGGTCTGATCGCCGGACCGGCTCGTCCCCCAGAGGAGTGAAGGTGATCCGCTCAGCCGGTCCGCGTCCACCGCTGAGCGCCGGTAACTGCACTGCGTCCGGCCCGAGCAGACCCTGAACCCGCACCAGCGCCCGGCGCGCCCGCAATCGGTCCTCCTCGCCCATGCCACCCCACAGCGGAAGCTGCAGTGCCTCGGCCGAGATCACCTCCACCGGCTGCAGCCGCAGTACCGTGATCGCAGCGGTGGGCCGGTCCTCTCGATCCGCCAACGACCGCGCGGCGTTGCGCCGGTTCAGCCAGCCGTCCAACTGCCAACGCACCCGATCGGCGGTGGCATCCTCGGTCAGCGGCTCTGCGCAGCGCCAAACCCGGCTCAGTTCTTCGCCGTTGGCGGTGACGGCGTGGATGGCAAGCCGGGTGCAACCGACACCGGCCCCCACCAAGCTGCGGTGCAAGGTCGCAGCCAGCGACCGGCCCGCGAAGGCGGCGGCGTCCACCCGATCGACCGGCGGATCGCAGTCCATAACGGCGTCGAGTTCCGGTGCCGGCTCGCGTCCCGACGGGTTCCGGATCGGCTCACCACGGGCGAATCGGTGTGCAGTCACCGCATCGGCCCCGAACCTCGAAGCCACATCGGTTCGGGGCAAGGCCGCGAACTGGCCGATGCTGCGGATTCCCAAGCGAAACAACAGGTCTGTCAGATCATCCCGTCCAGGCTCGGCCAGGCTGGGCTCGGCGGCCAACTGCCGGATGGACAGCCCGGCCAGAAACAGCGCGTCACCTCCCGGTGCGACGATCCGGCCGGCACGGGCGGCGAAGACGGCGGTGAACAGCTGATCGGCCACGCCCGTCTGACATTCGGCGCCGGCTGCGGCCACCGCGTCGATCAGTCGCTCCGCGACGACCTGCTCGGACCCGAAGTAGCGCGCCGCCCCGCGAACCGACAGCAGTAGCAAGCCGGGCCGCAGCACCTCGGCTCGGGGAACCAGCTCGTCCACCGCGGCGGTCACCGGTTCGAAATACCGGGCATCGCGGGCCGAATCCGCTGTGACGGCGTGCAACCGCGGGCACCTGGCCTGCGCCTCGCGCCGGCGCAGTCCGCGGCGCACCCCGGCGGCCCGGGCCGATGCCGAGCAGGCGATGACCCGATTGGCGAGTGTGACCGCGATCGGGGCGGTCGCAGTCAGGCCGGCCTCGGCCGCGGCCGCCACAGCGGGCCAATCCATGCACCAGATCGCCAGAACGCGCCCAGTCATTTCCCTGCCGCATGACCGCCGACGAGACGCCCCCCGGACCGCATGGCCAGCCGGACACGACCGATCCGCCCGCGCCCGGGTATGGGTGAACCCGCACCCG
Source organism: uncultured Mycobacterium sp. (assembly GCA_964513475.1). GTDB lineage: Bacteria > Actinomycetota > Actinomycetes > Mycobacteriales > Mycobacteriaceae > Mycobacterium. The sequence goes on from CAZEMS010000023.1 coordinate 35,827, forward strand.
CACCGGTGACGTCGTAACCGCAGACCCTGACCTCCAGCCGGGCCGTGGCACCCTGCCAGTCGCCGCCGGTGAGCAACAGGGTGCAGCCCCTTTGGCGGGCACGAGCCCCTACTGCCCTCGCCCGGCTCGGCGGTACCGAACGCCCACCCAGGCCGAGCAGCACCAGATCCATCCCGTCCATCAGCACCGCTGCCACCTCTACCGGATCCGCTCCGGGATCGGGGATGACCGCGAGCCTGCTCAGATCGGCTCCCATTTCCGCCGCCGCCATCAAGCCGGCATCTGGCTGCCCCACGATGGCTGCGTATCCACCCGACCCCGTCACCGCCGCCACGATGCCTAGAGGCAGCGACCGGGCTCCCGCCAGCACGGCCACAGCCCCACGCGGCAACCCGATCGGCAGTTCGGCCAGTGAATCGGGAACCGGCAGCAAAGCTTCCGAGGCTGGAAGCAGCTCATCGACAGAAGAATCGATAGAAGAAGAGCCACGGTGGCTCGAGCCCACCCCGCCCGATATTGCGGCTATCCTGCGCCGCAGGTGTCGGACCTGTTCAGCACGGTCGGATTCACGTGCATCCAGACTCGTTGCTGCTGCCACAGCAGCACCTCCGCCACCATCACCCAGGAGCCATAATCGAATGTATGTTCGAATACATACGTGCCGTCAGTAAACACCGAGCCGCCGACATCGTCAAGCCTCCGAAATCGACCATCGCCCACCACCCAATTGGGTCCAATTGGACCCAATTGGGCCTCTCGGACATTCGGGTAGAGTTCTTGACATCGGGAAATGCTTCGGAACCGAAGCCCCGTCCGAAGCCCCCGTCCGAAGCCACAGTAAGGAACACAGGGATGCACACCGGGATGCACTCGGGCCGCTTGGCTCGCCGACTCTCTGCCGCTGCCGGCGGAGCCGCCATCATCGCGATGATTTCGCTCACGGCCGCGTGCGGTCAAAGCGAAGAACCGGAAGAGACGACGACCACCACCCCCACAGAAACAACGGCTGAGACGACCGCCGAGTCGCCGACGGTCAACCCGACGGAGAAGGCGCCGCGCATCGATCCCCACGGTCCCAACCCGTTCTCACCGACGGTGAAGGCCCCGCCCGCACCAAACCCCATTCCAGGCCAGGACTGATCCGTCCGTCGCCACCGGCCTGACACCCTCGGCCGGATCCGACCGAGATCACGACCATGTTCGGCGCATTGACGACCCGTCGGCGCGATCTCCATGGCGTGTCCGGACGTTGGCTGCTCACGCTAACCCTGGCCGGGGCACTGGTCGGCGCACTGGTGCTGGCCTCGGGTCTGCGCGTGCCTTCGGAACCTGCCGCACCGGCCAGCATCGGTGGCCCGTACGCACTACTGCTCGGCGCTTCCACTGACCTCGGACCTGCACGAGACAGGCCAGTCCAACTCACCGCAGCGCTGCGCGATACGACCGCACCTGCTTCTCTGCTCGAGTGGGCACCAGAACACGGATTGCAGGTGCGCTGGCGATCCGGCGACCCATGGGCCATCATCGAGGGCCCGCCCCACGTGGTGTCCTCCGCATTCGGTGTCTCGGTCCACGACTACCTGGGCAGACGCGGGCAGGTGTTCTATGCCTCACCCCAACAGCCATCCGTGCCCGAACCTCTGCGCGACGAAGTCGCCGAACTGGGCCGCATCCTCGGATACACGCCGCACCACATGTCACGGCCGTCGTTTCCGCCGCTCGACGTCCCGGACATGGGGCTTGCGCCGGACGCGTTGCTCAGGGCCTACAACGCGCACCAGTTGGCCGCCGACGGCTACACCGGCAAGGGCACCACCATAGTGGTATTCGCCTTCGACGGGTTCGATCAGGATGACCTGGACCTGTTCGCCACCACCCACGGGCTGCCGAAGTTCACCCCTACCGTGGTCGGCGGAAAACCCGATGAAGCGCGCGGTGAGGCCACCATGGATCTCGAAGTCGCCCATGCGATCGCACCTGACGCGCAGAAGGTGCTCGTCAATGCCCGTCCCACGGTGGAAGGCGACGGCGCATACGAGAAGATCGGCCAGATGATGGAGGACACCGACCGGCAATTCCCCGGCGCGGTGTGGAGCTTCTCGATCGGCTGGGGCTGCGACAAGCTGATCACCGCAGCCGATCTCGCGCCGGTGCGGTCCGCGTTGGCCGCGGCGCTCGCGAACGGCACCACGGCGTTCGACGCCAGCGGCGACCTCGCCGGTCTGGAATGCCAAGGTGGCACCGACTGGTCGTCGCCGCCTAGCCCCGACGACATCGGCCTGGATTCGGTCGCCTCGTTGCCGGAGATGACCAACGTCGGCGGCACCTCGTTGTCCACCGCCGCCGATGGCACATGGCTGGCCGAGCAGGCCTGGTTCGACGTGCCGCTGTCACTGGGGACCGGCGGCGGAGTGTCGACATTGTTCGATCGCCCCGAGTGGCAGACCGATGTGCTGCCCGAACGGGACACCGAGCGGCGGTTGACTCCCGACATCTCTGCGGTCGCCGACCCGTTCACCGGAGTCCAAATCGTCTTCAAGCAAACACACTTGGTCGGTGGCGGGACATCCCAGTCGGCCCCGATCATGGCTGGTCTGACCGCGGTGATGAATCAGTACCTGCTCGCCAACGGCGGACGCGCCATCGGCGATCTGAACCCCCTGCTCTATCGGATCGCCTCGGGCGCACCCTATCCCGCCTTCCGCGATGTGACCCTGGGTGGCAACGCGGTCGAAACCGCAGGGCCCGGCTACGACATGGCCACTGGACTAGGAACACCCGACGTGCAGAACCTGGTGCAGAATCTGCTCGTGCTACAGAAGGCGGACCTATGAGCACCGGGCCCACCGACGACGAATCGGTACCGACGATGGTTTGCCGGGTGTGCCAGGTCGATGTTCCGGCCGGCAAGTTCTGCGGGTTGTGCGGCGCGGTCAGCACCCCACGGCGAGGAAATGGCCCGGACTGGTTGCGACTGAACGTGTTCGGTGCGGCACCCAACGAGCGGGTGTGGAGTCCGTCGATCGCCAGTGCACTGTTTCCGCACCTGCCCTCTCAATCCCGCGGGCCGTTTCGGATCGTGCTGATGCTGGTGGTGATGGCTTTGGTGTCGTGCGCGATGCTACGGATGCCTTCGGCATTGATCTCGGTGGGCGTACTCGGCTTGCCGCTGCTGTATCTGCTTTACCTTCATGAGTCGGACGCCCACCGCGACTTCCCCCCGGGCACATTGCTCCTCACCGTCGCATTGGGCGTCGGCCTGGGCTTCGGGTGGGTGCTACTGACCGGCGCAGTAATCGCCCGAACCTACGACCTCCCGCTGGGTACGGGGATAGTCACTCAGCAGATGTTGCGCGATGGGATCGGCCTTTCGCTGGGAGCGGTGCTGTTGATGCTCGTTCCCGGAATTGCGGTCCGGCTACTGCGACCTGGCAGCCGAGAGGCGTTGGACGGCGCCACGATCGCGGCACTGGGGGCCCTTTGTTTCACCGCCGCAGCGACCATGACCCGGCTGGCGCCGCAGATCGACACCGGGACGATAACCCGGCGCCCAATGGAAAGCCTGCTCGTCGAGGCGGGTATCCGCGGCGTCGCCGTTCCGCTCACCGCGGCGGCGGTCGGTGGGCTGATCGGCGCAGCCTTGTGGTTCAGCATGCCCAAGCACAAGGTCGGCGAACGCCACGGCCGCAAGGTGCGGTTGATGTTGGTCGGATTCGCGGCCGCGACAATGGCCGTCTACCTGGGAATCGGCGTGATCGACATGGCGCGGTTCCCGCAACTGTTGCTGCTGACCATGCACCTGGGCATGGCGATGGCAGCGTTGTTACTGCTGCGGCTAGGTCTGCAGTTGGCGCTACTGCACGAGGAACACGACGCCATCCACGCGCACGAACCGCTGCTCTGCCCGTACTGCGGGATGGTGGTGCCTGACATGGCGTTCTGTCCCAGCTGCGGAGTGGCGACGCGGGCCACGTCCCGTACTTCACGTCGGCAACGACGGCAGGACCGGCCGATACGCGTTGCACCCAGGTCGGACAGCCCATGAACGCATCGCCGCCACAGCCGCCCGAGTCGGCAACCTGGTCCGGATACGCAGTGCCCGCGGGCACCTACCAGGCCGCGCCAGTCCGGCGAACCTCCTATCCGCGCATCCTTCTTGCCTGGGGCATCGGCGTCCTGGTGGTCGCAGGAGCCCTGTTCGGGCTGTCGGCGAAGAGGGCCACGCCGCCAGTGCTCTTCGCCTGCCCGCCAGAGTGCGGCAGCCCGCCGACGGGAGTCCCGATCGAGATCAATCCCCGGTTCACCGCAGCGGACGGCTCGTTCTCGGTGTCCTATCCCGCGCCGGGCACGGCTTACGCAATCACCACCGACCCGAGCGGCGTCGAGGCCCGATTCACCGGCGGCGACGGGGGTGTCTTGCACTTGTTCAGCGAGCCGGCGCACGGCCGGACGCCCAAGCAGATCGCCCAGGAGCTGGTCGCCAAGACCTTCAAGGACACCAAGACCGCCTACGAGATCCCCAATGCGATGGTCGGCTACGTCCCCGGATACGGCGAGGTGGTGGATTGTTGGCCACAGGGATCCAGTGCCAGCTACCAGCGGATGCGGGTGATCGTGATGGTGGCGGTCAAGAACGACCTCGCCCTGATAGCCGGCGCAGTCGGGCCATTCCGCAAGTTCGGGCCGGATTTCGGCCCCGGCAAACCCTCCGGCGCCAATCTGCAACTGGCGTTGGACATGGGCAAATACGTCAACAGCTTCGTCTGGGGTGACGACCCGTCCCGATGAGTGCCGCGACAAGGACCGGCCCGGCGCTCATTCCCATTCGATGGTGCCGGGCGGCTTGCTGGTGACGTCCAGCACCACCCGGTTGACCCCGGCGACCTCGTTGGTGATGCGCGTCGAGATTCGCTCGAGAACGTCGTAGGGCACCCGGGTCCAGTCCGCGGTCATCGCGTCCTCGCTGGAGACGGGCCGAAGCACGATGGGGTGGCCGTAGGTGCGGCCGTCGCCCTGAACGCCCACCGAGCGGATGTCGGCGAGCAACACCACCGGGCACTGCCAGATCTGGTGGTCCAGCCCGGCCGCAGTGAGTTCCTCGCGGACGATGGCGTCCGCACTCCGAAGCGTCTGCAAACGCTCGGCGGTCACCTCGCCGACGATTCTGATCCCCAGCCCGGGCCCGGGGAAGGGTTGGCGTGCCACGATCTCCTCCGGCAGGCCCAGTTCTCGCCCGACCGCCCGAACCTCGTCCTTGAACAACAGGCGCAGGGGCTCGACCAGTTTGAACTTCAGGTCGTCGGGAAGGCCGCCGACATTGTGGTGGCTCTTGATGTTGGCAGAGCCGCTACCACCTCCGGACTCCACCACATCGGGATAGAGGGTGCCCTGCACCAGGAACTCGACGTCGCGGCCGGACCCGGTACCGCCCTGCGCTCCATCTTGTGCAGCGTCTCGCACCAGATCTCGCACGACCCGCTCGAACGCCCGGATGAACTCCCTGCCGATGATCTTTCGTTTGCCTTCCGGATTGCTGACACCCGAAAGTGCCTGCAGGAACCGGTCGGCCACGTCGACGGTGACCAAGTTGGCCCCGGTGGCGGAGACGAAGTCGCGTTGCACCTGGGCCCGTTCACCGGCGCGGAGCAGTCCGTGGTCGACGAACACGCACGTCAGCCGGTCACCGACGGCGCGCTGCACCAGCGCAGCCGCGACCGCCGAGTCCACGCCTCCGGACAGCCCGCAGATGGCCCGACCGTCGCCGATCTGTTCGCGCACCTGCTCGACGAGCGCATCGGCGATGTTGGCCGGCGTCCAGGTGGCAGCGATCCCGGCGAACTCGTGCAGGAACCGGTTGAGCACCTGCTGCCCGTGCGGTGAGTGCAGCACCTCCGGGTGGTACTGCACTCCGGCGAGACGACGAGCACGATCCTCGAACGCCGCGACCGGCGACCCTGCGCTGGTCGCCACCACTTCGAAGCCCTCGGGCGCGGCGGTGACGGCGTCGCCGTGACTCATCCACACCGGCTGCACCACGGGCAGATCGGAATGGAGTTGGCCGCCGCTGATCGTCAGCTCGGTGCGGCCGTACTCGCTGGTGCCGGTACGCGCCACCGTGCCGCCGAGGGCTGCGGCCATGGCCTGGAATCCGTAGCAGATGCCGAACACCGGCACATCGAGATCGAACAGCGCCGGATCCAGCTGTGGCGCGCTGTCGGCGTAGACACTGGCCGGACCACCGGACAACACGATCGCTTGCGGGTCTTTGGCCTTGATCTCGTCGACACCGGCGGTGTGCGGGACCACCTCGGAGAAGACCCGCGCCTCACGGACACGACGCGCGATCAGCTGCGCGTACTGTGCGCCGAAGTCGATCACCAGCACCGGACGGGGAGACACAGGTTCCACGCGGTCAGTCTAGGAGTTGACCGGGCGGCCGCAGTCAGCCCGCCGAGGTGACGGGTTCGATCGGCAGCCGCAAGGCCGCGGGAGCGTCCGCGGGCACCACCGGGTGGTCGGGGGCGATCGGTGTCAGCCGCCGGTATCCCTCACCTTGTGCCGGCCGGGCATCGTCGCAGCCCTTGTTCGGCCACAGCGACGCGGCGCGCTCGGCCTGGGCCGTGATGCTCAGGGACGGGTTCACGCCGAGGTTGGCCGAGACCGCGGCACCGTCCATCACGTGAAGCGTCGGGTAGCCGTACACGCGTTGGTAGGGATCGATGACGCCGCGCTCGGGGCTGTCGCCGATCGCCGCGCCGCCGAGGAAGTGCGCTGTCAGCGGAATGTTGAACAGCTCGCCCCAGGTGCCGCCGGCGACACCGTCGATCTTCTCGGCAATGCGGCGGGTCACCTGGTTGCCCACCGGAATCCAGCTGGGGTTCGGCTGGCCGTGCCCCTGCTTGCTGGAGTAGCGGCGGAAACCCAGCCTGCCGCGTTTGGTGAACGTGGTGATGGAGTTGTCCAGGTGCTGCATCACCAGCGCGATCACCGTCCGTTCGCTCCAGCCTCGTGGATTGAGCATGCGCAGGATGCCGCGCGGATCCTCGGCGGAAAGTCGGAGCAACTGCTTCCAACGGGGAACATCGGAGCCCTGAGGCCCGGCGCCGTCGGTCATCAGGGTCTGCAGCAGGCCCATCGCGTTGGAGCCCTTGCCGTAGCGCACCGGTTCGATGTGGGTGTCAGACGAGGGGTGGATCGACGACGTGATCGCCACCCCGTGGGTCAGGTCCAGGTCCGGCCCGACCTGCAGGCGCGCAGCGCCGACGATGGACTCGGAGTTGGTGCGGGTCAGCACCCCGAGCCTGTCGGAGAGCCGGGGCAGCTTGCCCTTGTCGCGCATCTTGAACAACAGGTGCTGGGTACCCCAGGTACCGGCGGCCAGTACGACGTTGGCGGCGGTGAAGGTTCGCCTGTTCTTGCGGAGCCACCGTCCGGTGCGGACCGTGTGGATCTCCCACACCCCGTCCGCCCGCTGTTCGAAACCGGTCACCGTGGTCATCGGAGTCACTTGCGCGCCAGCCGATTCGGCCAGCGCCAGGTAGTTCTTCACCAGGGTGTTCTTGGCGCCGTGACGGCACCCGGTCATGCACTCGCCGCACTCGATGCAGCCGGTCCGTTGTGGGCCCGCTCCGCCGAAGTACGGATCGGGCACGGTCTCTCCGGGAGTTTTCTCCCCGTCGGGACCGAAGAACACCCCGACCGGGGTCGCCACGAAGGTGTCTCCCACCCCCATTTCGTCGGCGACCTCTTTCATGATGCGGTCGGCGTCGGTGAAGGTCGGGTTCTTGACGACGCCGAGCATCCGCTGCGCCTGCTCGTAATGCGGCATCAACTCGGCGCGCCAGTCGGTGATGTCCGACCACTGGCGGTCGGCGAAGAACGGCTCGGGCGGAACGTAGAGGGTGTTGGCGTAGTTGAGCGATCCGCCACCCACCCCGGCTCCAGCCAGGATCATGACGTTGCGAAGCAGGTGGATGCGCTGAATGCCGTACATGCCGAGTTTGGGCGCCCACAGGAACTGCCGCAGCCGCCACGAGGTTTTGGCGAACTCGTGGTCGGCGAACCGCCGACCGGCTTCAAGCACGCCGACCCGGTAACCCTTCTCGGTCAGCCGCAATGCGCTGACGCTGCCACCGAATCCCGAACCGATGATCAGGACGTCGTAGTCGGGCTTCATCGTTGGCTCCATTGATCAAGTATGGGCGCACCGGCGGGTAACACTCCAGGTAGGCGGACCTAAGTTGGCCCGTACACCACCTCACACACCGACGGTCAGACCGACCTTCTGGAATTCTTTGAGGTCGCAGTAGCCTGCCTTGGCCATCGACCGGCGCAGGCCACCAACGAGATTCAGGGAACCGAAGGGATCGTCGGACGGACCGGTGAGCACCTCGTCCAAGGAGGGCCGTTCCCCGGCGGCCACCTGCAGCAGCGCACCTCGCGGCAACGACGGGTGCGCCGCCGCCGAGGGCCAGAACCAGCCACCGCCGAGCGCCTCGGCCGACGCGGCCAGCGGGGTTCCCAGCAACACCGCGTCGGCGCCACAGGCAATCGCCTTGGCCAAGTCGCCGGAGGTGTAGATGTCGCCGTCGGCCAGCACGTGCACGTATCGTCCGCCGGTTTCGTCGAGATACTCCCGGCGCGCCGCCGCGGCGTCGGCGATGGCGGTGGCCATCGGCACGCTGATGCCGAGAACCTCGTCGCTGGTGGTGACACCGGTAGTGGACCCGTACCCGACGATCACCCCGGCCGCGCCGGTGCGCATCAGATGCAGCGCGGTGCGGTGGTCCAGCACCCCGCCGGCCACCACCGGAACATCCAGTTCGGAGATGAAAGTCTTGAGGTTCAGGGGTTCCCTGGCCTGATCTCGTCCCTGTGCGACCCGTTCAGCCGAGATGATGCTGCCCTGGATGATCAGCAGGTCGATTCCGGCGCTGACCAGCGCCGGGGTGAGTGACCGCGCATTCTGCGGGCTCACCCGCACCGCCGTGGTCACACCGGCGTCGCGGATACGGGACACCGCCGCGCCGAGCAGGTCCGGATCCAACGGCGCAGCGTGCAGCTGCTGCAGCAGCCGGATGGCCGCCGACGGCGCCGGGGAGCGGAAACGCCGCGACCCCGGGTCGGATCCTCGTTCCTTCTCCGCGGCCTGCACCACCTGGGCGATCTTCGACTCGACGTCGGGGTGGCGGCCGATCAGACCTTCACCGTTGAGCACACCGAGACCGCCGCGGCGGCCCAGGTCGATGGCGAACTCCACCGATACCACCGCGTCGGTGGGGTGCGTCATCACCGGGATCTCGAAGCGGTAGGCATCCATCTGCCAGGCCGTCGACACATCCTGCGAAGACCGGGTGCGCCGCGACGGAACGATGTTGATGTCACCGAGTTCGTAGGTGCGGCGGGCGGTTCGGCCCATCCCGATCTCGACCATGTCACGCATGTACTACCCCCTACGCGCGGGTCTAGCGGGCGGTGTAGTTCGGCGCTTCGACAGTCATCGCGACGTCGTGCGGGTGGCTCTCCTTCAACCCCGCCGCGGTGATCTGCACGAACTGCGCCTGCTGCAGCGCTTCAATGGTGCCCGAGCCGGTGTAGCCCATGGCTGCCCGCAGACCGCCGGTGAGCTGGTGGATCACCGTCGACAACGGGCCCCGGTAGGGTACCCGCCCCTCGATGCCTTCGGGCACCAGCTTGTCCTCGGAGAGCGCATCATCGGCGAAGTAGCGGTCCTTGGAGTAGGACTTGCCGCCGCCGGGACCGCTCCTGCCCTGCATAGCGCCCAGCGAGCCCATTCCGCGGTAGCTCTTGAACTGCTTGCCGTTGACGAAGATCAGGTCCCCGGGCGACTCGGCCGTCCCGGCCAGCAGCGAGCCCAGCATCGCCGTCGATGCCCCTGCGGCCAGTGCTTTGGCGATGTCACCGGAGTACTGCAGGCCGCCGTCGGCGATGACCGGGACGCCGGACGGCGCGCACGCCGCGACGGCCTCGAGGATCGCCGTGATCTGCGGGGCACCCACTCCCGCGACGACTCTGGTGGTGCAGATCGACCCGGGTCCCACACCCACTTTCACCGCGTCGGCGCCCGCGTCGACCAGCGCCGCTGCCGCCGCACGGGTGGCGACATTGCCACCGACCACCTCGACCCGGTCGCCCACCACGGCTTTGAGCCGGTGCACCATGTCGAGGACGGCCCGGTTGTGGGCATGCGCGGTGTCGACCACGAGCACGTCGGCGCCGGCGTCGGCCAGGGTCATCGCTCGCGCCCACCCGTCATCCCCGACGCCGACCGCGGCACCGACGAGTAGCCGGCCGTCGCTGTCCTTGGTGGCCAGTGGGAACTGTTCGGTCTTGACGAAGTCCTTCACGGTGATCAGCCCGGTCAGCCTGCCGTTGCCGTCCACGATCGGGAGCTTCTCGATCTTGTTGCGGCGCAGCAGGCCCAGCGCCGCCTCCGCGGACACCCCCTCGTGAGCTGTGATCAGCGGTGCCTTCGTCATCACCTCCGAAACCGGCTTGCCCATGTCCACTTCGAAGCGCATGTCGCGGTTGGTGATGATGCCGACCAAAGCACCCGAATCATCGACGACCGGCAGTCCTGAGATGCGGAACCGCGCGCACATGGCGTCGACTTCGGCGAGCGTGTTGTCCGGCCGGCAGGTGACCGGATCGGTCACCATGCCCGCTTCGGAGCGCTTGACCGTTTCCACCTGCCCGGCCTGCTCGGCCACCGGAAGGTTGCGATGCAGCACCCCCATGCCGCCCGCGCGCGCCATCGCGATGGCCATCCGAGCCTCGGTGACAGTGTCCATCGCCGAACTGACCAACGGGACCTTCAGCCGGATTCTTCTGGTCAGCTGGCTGGCGGTGTCGGCCGTGGCAGGCACCACTTCAGACGCCGCGGGCAGCAGCAGCACATCGTCGAAGGTCAGCCCGAGCATGGCGATCTTGGTCGGATCGTCACCACCGGTGGGCACCGGGACGGCGATGGGAACGCTGCTTTCAACGAGCGACATTGGCGGGGCCTCCATCGGCAGAGCTAAGAAAACCATCGTATCGGCTTTTGCACCGCAACCCCGGACGCACACGGGTGGGGCCGCACGGTTGTCCCATGACGCAGCGACACCCCTGGTACGGCTGGCGCGACACTGGCGGTGCTGCGTAATGTAAGGCACGTGCGAGACGAACTGCCACCGGGCTTGCCACCCGACCCGTTCGCCGAGGATCCGTGCGACCCTTCGGCGGCGCTGGATGCCATCGAACCCGGCCAACCGCTGGATGCCCAGGAGCGGACCGCCGTCGAGGCCGATCTCGCCGACCTGGCTGTGTATGAGGCGCTTCTGGCGCACAAGGGAATTCGTGGCCTGGTGGTCTGCTGCGACGAGTGCCAGCAGGATCACTATCACGACTGGGACATGCTGCGGGCCAACCTGTTGCAGCTGCTGGTCGACGGCACGGTGCGTCCGCACGAACCGGCCTACGATCCGGAGCCGGACACCTACGTGACGTGGGATTACTGCCGCGGGTATGCCGACGCCTCGCTCAACGAGGCGACGTCAGAAGACTACCGCTGAGCCCGCACTCCACTACTCCTCGCCTGCTGGAATGAGCGGCAGAACGACCGTCGTCGTCGCAGCCGGGGCGGGCTGCTGCTGCTGAGGAGCAACCGTCTCCGGTGCAGCGGCGGTGGTCGTCGGGGCTGACCTCGCCGGTGCTGACGTCGTCGGGACTGTTGTGGCCGGCGCCGTTGTGGCCGGCGCCGTTGTGGCCGGCGCTGTTGTGGCCGGGTTGGCCGTCGTCGCAGAGGTGGTCGGCGCGGAGGTGGTCTGTGCCCCCGTCGTTTGTGCCCCCGTCGTCTGTGCCCCCGTCGTCTGTGCCGTCGTCGCCGCAGACGTGGTAGGCGCGGTCGTGGCTGGGCTCGTGGCCGGGGTCGTCGCTGTCGATGTAGCAGGCGCTGACGGTGTCGTCGTCACCGGCGAGGACGTTTCCGGCGTCGCGGATACCGCAGTGTCGGTGTCGGTTTCGGCGGTGCCGGTTTCTGTGGTGCCGGTTTCTGTGGCCGGGTCAGTGGCGGGTTCAGTGGCCGGGTCGCCCGTCTCGGCGGTACCCGCATCGGATTCCACCTCATCGCCCACGGCGTCGTCGACGGCATCATCGACCGGGTCGGGCTCCACCGCGGTTTCCGGGGTCTCGGGGACCTCGGTGACCGGCGCCGGCGCGTCCGCCGAAGTGGTCGGCCGGGTCGTGCTGGGTGCGCTGGTGGTCACCGGCCTCGTGGTCGTCTCCGGGACGAGATTCGCCTCCGGGGTCGTCTCCGGGGAAGCCTCCGGCGCGGTCACCGCGGGGTTCGTGGTCACCGGCAACTCCGGCAATGTGGCCGGCGGAGCATCAGGTGGCACCGTGGCGTTGACATCGCGGCTCTCAACCTTCACCGCCAGCTCTCGCCACTGATTGGCAAGGTCCTGCTTACGCTGGTCGTCGACGACGGTCGCCACGGTGGTGGTGACCGCCTGCAACTTCTCCTGAGCGCCGGCCCAGTCGCCCTGATCGATCAGCAGTTGGGCCTCGGCGAGTTGGGTCTGCGCAGCGAGGATCACCTCGTCGTCTCTGGTGGCCTGATCCTCGCCGAACAGCATGGTGCGCAGTCCGTAGAGCGCATCGCCGGGCCCCGCGCCGCTGACCACCGCCCCGAATCCGCCGACGAACAGAACCCCGGCCGCGACGGATCCGATCACCGCCATCGATATCCGGCGCCGCCCACGGGGAGGGCCGCCGCGCCGCATCGGCACCACCCTGGAATCCGACTTGGAATCAGACCTGGAGTCCGACGGGCTCTCAGCGATTCGTATCGGCGGTGTGCGCACCTCGTCACGCCAGCCTGCCAGCAGATCTGCCAGTTCGGCCTCACCGGCGTCCGTGGTGTGGACCGGCAGCCCGTCCGCGAGCGCATCGAGGAACCGGTCGGTCCGGTTGACCTCGTCGAATGACGGGTCACCGGTACCGGGGTTCCAGCGTCCGGAGTCAGCCATGATCATGCCCCGTCGCGACGATTTCGGCCTTCAACCGGGCCAGCGCACGATGCTGGGCAACGCGAACCGCGCCCGGCGTGCTACCGACCGTCTCGGCGGTCTCCTCGGCGCTCATACCGACGACTACCCGGAGGATGAGGATCTCGCGCTGCTTCTCGGGTAGCACCTGCAGCAGCTTGTTCATTCGCGCCGCAGACTCGGAGTCGACGGCCAGCTGCTCGGGACCCGGCTCGCTCGAACCCTTCTCCGGCACGACGTCGGTCGGGTCGGCGCGGTTTCGCGCGGCCGCCCGATGAGCGTCGGCAACCTTATGTGCGGCGATACCGTACACAAAGGCCAGGAACGGTCGTCCCTGATCGCGGTAGCGCGGCAGCGCCGTGATGGCGGCCAAGCACACCTCCTGTGCAATGTCATCCGCCGACAGACCGCTGCGCTCCGCCGCTCCGACCCTGGCCCGGCAGTAGCGGACGACGATCGGACGGATGATCTCCAGTACCTCCCGAAGCGCGTCCCGGTTACCTGCCACAGCCCCCGCAACGACAGCATCGAGACGTTCTCCCGAAATTGTCATCGTGGGCGATCTCTCCAGCGTTACGGCCGGGGCTCATCCCGGCGGCTTCGTCAGTTAAACAATAACGACCAGCAGGCGCGTGGCGTCGGATCAGCAAGTAGACCACGCGCCGCCCCTTCGACGTACGGCGTCGGCGGCCTCGCCGCGGATTGCGACGATACGCTCCAGCGGCGTTGCGGCACTACCGATATCGGCCAGCAGGCAGGCCAGTGCCCATCGCAGCGGAACGAGTCCAAATTGGCCAGCCGCGTCGAGCGCGGCGTCGGCCACGGCGCGGGACCGGTCGTACCGGCCGGCCGCGCAGAGCGCTGCGGCCAACACCGCATCGGACTTCACCACGTGACGCGCTGAACCGAACCGGGCGGCGATGTCGACGGCCCGCTCGGCGGGGGCGAGCGCGTCGCCGGCACCGCTGAACATCGAGAGCTCTGCAGCCACCCATCCCAGGCGGATCAGCAGACGGTCGTCCGCGCTTTCGGAGATCAGGTCCTGAGCCTGCCGTAACAGTCGCGCCGAGACTTCGAACCGGCCGACGCCCAAGGCGTCGGCCGCCAGCCCGATCAGCGCGTCCGCTCCTGCCGCGACGTGGTCGCCGGCGCTCGCGCGGGCTTGACCGTCCCAGTGCCGTGCCCGTTCATGCCAGCCGAGCTGACGCAGGAACGAGGCCCTGGTGCTGTGGGCCAGGGACTCGTACGGACCCGTTGACCGGGTGCGGTGCAGTATGTCCAGATCAGTGAATGCGCTTGCGTAGCGGCCCTGACCGCCGGCGACGACCGCACGCAACCAGTGATCACGCGGAGTGCTGGCCGCCGCCAGCGGCCAGCGTCCGGGATCGGACCCGAACGCCGCGTCGACCAGTCTCACGCTGCGCGGCTCACCGCGGCGGTTCGAACCGGCACCAGAACCGGCACCAGAGTCATTCTGCGGTGGCTCCGATACTGCCGCTGAACTGTTGGACAGCCTTGGCCCGATCCACCGAACCCTTGGCGGTCACCGGTAGCTCGTCGACGAAGACGATGTGCTCGGGAATCTCGAAGTCGGCAAGCTGTTCCCGGCCGAACGCGACCAGATCGGGGCGCTGTCCGTCGCGCCCGACCACGGCCGCGGCGACCCGCTCCCCGTAGAGCGCATCCGGCACACCGAACACCACCACCTGAGCAACGTCGGGGTGGGACACCAGGACCCGTTCGACATGTTCGGGGGAGATCTTCTCGCCGCCGCGATTGATCTGTTCCTTGATTCGGCCGATCACCGTGACCGCGCCGCGAGCGTCGACGACGCCGAGGTCACCGGTCCGCACCCAGCCGTCGATGAAGGTACTCGCCGTGGCGTCGGGGTTGTCCAGGTAGCCGCGCACCACGGTGGGGCCGCGAAACTGGATCTCGCCGGTCACGCCGGTCGGACACGGATGGCCGTGACCGTCCACGATGCGCACGAGCACACCCGTCGGGGTGCCGGCGGTTTCGGCTCGGGTGGCCGCGTCGTCGGTGGGCAGCACGCTGGCGCACTGGTGGGTGGTCTCCGTCATTCCGTACGCCGCCAGCATCGGCGCCCCGAACGTCGCTTCGATCCGCTGAACCACAGCGGTCGACAGCGGGGCGCTGCAGCTGCGCACGAACCGCAACCGACCGTAATCGCCGGACGGATGGTCGGTGCCGGACCGGTCGAGCAGGATCTGGTGGATGGTCGGAACAGCTGTGTACCAGGTGGCGTCGACGGTCCGCATGTCGTCCCAGAACGTCTTCGCCGAGAACCTGCCGCGGGCGGGCAACAGAATTCTGCCCCCGCTGCCCAAGGTGGCGAGCAGGGCCGCCATCAGGCCGTGACCGTGGAACAACGGCATGACCGCCACCGTCGCGTCCGAGGGCCCGAGCTGGTATGCATCGATGATCCCGGTAGCCGACGCGACGATGTTGTCATGGGTCCACGGCACCATCTTCGGCTTGCCTGTGGTTCCGGAGGTGAACATGATCAGTGCGTCGTTCTCGACCAGAGTCGGCGCCCGATCCGCAGCCCGCGCCGGAGATCCGGTCATGAGCTCCATCCCGAACCGGCCCCCGGTCCGGCCGGCTGGGCCGAATTCCAACGGCCAACTTGGACATCCGTACACCTCCTGCTCGCCATCGTTCGGTTGACCAGCGACGAGCACCGCTCGGGCACCGGCCATCTCGAGGCGCATCTGCTTGTCGGCAGCCGAGAGCGCAGAGTCGATCGGCGCGACCACGATTCCGGCTCGTGCCGCGGCCAGCAGCCCGACGACGTACTCAGCCGTGTTCGTGGACTGCAGGGCGACGACATCGCCGGCGCCCAGCCCGGCCGCCAACAGACGTTCGGCCAAGGCCGCGACCAGGTCGGTCAACATGGCGTAGCTGATCTTGTGCCGTTCGTCGCCGACGATCAACGCGGTCGCCTCCGGTGCCGCCGCGCAGGCTTCGTCGAAGACATGACCGAGCCCACGCGTCGCGCGGGCGGTGTTCTGGGGTTCAACGCCGCTCATCGGTTAGTCCCTTCGGGTTGAGATGTGTGATGTTGCCGCTCTCGGTTCCGTCCGCCGGGTCGATGACGCAGTCGATGAGTGCCGGGCGGCCGGATGCCAGCGCTTCACGCAGTGCGGTGGCCACCTGTGACGGCGTCGTGGCTCGGTATCCGGTGCCACCGAATGCCTCGATCATGATGTCGTGCCGGGCCGATAGTGCGGTCGGCGCAGGATCGCCGGAGGCCGAGGCTTCGTCACCGCGGTAGATGCCGCCGTTGTTGAGGATCACCGTGACGATGGGCAACTGGTAGCGGCAGATCGTCTCCAATTCCATTCCGCTGAATCCGAAGGCACTGTCACCTTCGATCGCCACAACGGGGTTCCCGGTCTCGACGGCCGCAGCGATCGCGTAGCCCATCCCGACACCCATCACTCCCCACGTTCCACTGTCCAGCCGGTGGCGGGGGCGCTGCATCCCGATCACGTTGCGGGCCAGGTCAAGCGCGTTCGCGCCCTCGTTGACCAGGTACACGTCCGGGTGGTCGGCGAGGACATCATCGATCACCTTCAGCGCACCGAGGAACCTCATTGGTTCCGCGGCCGTGGCAGCCGCGAGCCGACCCGCCATCTTTTCCATGTTCTGCGCAGACTTGGCGGCCAACTCATCGCGCCAGCAGTCGGACACGGTGATCTGACCGAGCCTGTCCGGTTCGAGCAGCGCCTCGATCGCCGAGCCGATGTCAGCGACGACCGGAGCCGCGATGGGCTGGTTCGAATCCAACTCGGCGGCGGCGATGTCAACTTGGATGAATGTCGCATTCTCATCCCACTGCGGCGACTCCCCGTGCGCAAGCAGCCAATTCAGCCGCGCACCGACCAGCATCACCACGTCTGCCCGGCGCAGCGCCAGCGATCGCGCCCGTGCCACCGACTGCGGGTGGTCGTCGGGCAGCAGGCCCTTGGCCATCGACATCGGCAAGTAGGGCAGGCCGGTGCGTTCGACGAACGCACGGATCTGCTCGTCGGCTTGTGAGTAGGCAGCGCCCTTGCCGAGCACGATCAACGGCCGTTCGGCGCCGGCGAGCAGTCCGACGGCACGGTCGACTGCCGCCGGATCGGGCAGCTGCCGAGGCGCCGGGTCGACGATCCGCCACAGCGTGGCAGCGGCCCGCTCGGCGTCGATGACCTCGCCGAGCACCGCTCCGGGGACATCGAGGTAGACACCCCCGGGGCGGCCCGACACCGCGGTCCGAATGGCACGGGCCACCCCGCGGCCGATGTCCTCGGCTCGCGATATCCGATAGGCCGCCTTCGCGAACGGCTTGGCCGCGGCGAGCTGGTCCATCTCCTCGTAATCGCCGCGTTGCAGATCCACGATGTGCCGCTCGCTGGACCCCGAGATCTGGACCATCGGGAAGCAGTTCGTCGTCGCGTTTGCCAGCGACACCAGCCCGTTGAGAAAACCGGGAGCCGACACAGTCAGGCAGATTCCGGCCTTGCCGGTGAGAAACCCGGCGATGGCAGCCGCATGGCCTGCGTCGCTTTCGTGACGGAAGCCGATGTATCGGATTCCTGACGCCTGGGCGACCCGCGCCAGGTCGGTGACCGGGATGCCGACGACCCCGTAGATGGTCTGCACGTCGTTGCGCTTGAGCGCGTCAACGACCAGGTGCATCCCATCGGTGACCGCACGATGTTCGTCCGCGCGAGGCGTGCCGCTGTCCCCTGCGCTGGTTGCAGTCATCGTGAGCCTTTCCCGCGCCGCGCTCGACACGCCGCGACGTACCGCTCCTACTCTCCCCACTTCGGGTCGAGGTTGTCCAAGACTCATTGTCAACCATTTGATAACCAGGAGTTATCAACCGGCGGATGGCCGCGGTAGGTCGAACAGGTCGAAGAGCGCCGCGCCCGCTGCCACGTCCCGAAAGGCCGTGGCCGCCACGGATGACCGCTCGGCGGGGTGGATCGCCAACGAGATCTGCGCCCTCTGGTCCGGCTCGACAAGCCGCACTGCCCGGGTCGTGCCGGTGGCGGGCAGGGCGCGCAGCCAGGTGTGCGGCACCACCGTGGCCCAGTCACCGGAGGCTGCGAACGCATACAGAGAGGCGACGGAATCCGTCTCCACCTGTGGCGCCGGGACCGCCCCACCCCGGGCGAAGGCCTCGTCGACGGCTTGGCGGAACCGCATGTCCAAGCTCAGCAGTGCCAGCGGCAGGTGCGCCGCTTCCGACCACGCCATGACGTCGACCGCAGCCGGAACCAGCTTCTCACCGGACACCAGCAGCACGTACCGCTCCTCGTAGAGCGGCACCACATCCAGCCCTGCCTGATCATCTGGGCCGAAATGGGAGATCGCGGCGTCCAGCTCGAAGTCCTGCAGTTGTCGCAGCAGCTCGCCGGCGGACAACCGGGAGCAGATCGTCACCTTGGCCAGCGGGTGCATGGCACAGAACGCCGCGACCGGCAGCGCGGTCGTCGTGGACACAGTCGGCCCGGTCCCCAGCCGCAGGGTTGCGCAGATGCCGGACCGAACCGCGGCCGCTTCAGCCCGCAGTGCATCTTGTTCGGCCAGCATCCGCTTGGCCCACACCACGATTCGCTCGCCTTCGGGGGTCAGGCCCTGAAATGTGCGACCTCGGCGGATCAGCGGCACGTTCAGTTCGCGTTCCAGCTTGCCGATCGCGGTGGACAACGCTGGTTGCGATACGTAGCACTTCTCCGCGGCGCGGGCGAAGTGCCGCTCCCGGGCCACTGCCACGAAATACTCCAGCTGTCGCAGCTGCATGGCGCACCCCCTCGCCGAGTGAGTCTATTGAGGCTGCCAACACCGAATCGGTCGGTAGCGATCAGGATCCTCGGGTTAACAGTTCGCGTTCCGGGTGTTACGTCGATGTGAACCGCCTGTCGGGCGGCAGGAAGTTTTCTTCCTGAGTCGCCGAACATCAACAGCGAGAACACGGCGGGCCTCGCAGCCCGCGACGCAGCGCATAGCAGCCTTCCGGCTGTGGGTGGGTCGCCCCGGTGAACAGGGTGTAAATTCTGGGCCTTCGGCGACGCGGTGGGCCACACGCGCAAGCTATTGACTCCTTTTGCCGAGCACCCCTACCTTGTGTGCACGAGTTGTCATCGGCGACATGTGCTCGGATCGGATGCACGACTCACGCACTCGAATAGTCGTGAAAAGAGTGTGTGGAGAGGGGTTTTCCAATGCCACAGCCGCAGCAGCTACCCGGCCCCAATGCCGACATCTGGGACTGGCAGATGCTGGGAAATTGCCGGGGCGTCGATTCGTCGGTGTTCTTTCATCCCGACGGGGAACGGGGCCGGGCACGCGCTCAACGCGAGATGCGCGCCAAGGAGATGTGCCGCAGTTGCCCGGTGATCGCCCAGTGCCGCTCCCACGCACTCACCGTCGGCGAGCCCTACGGCATCTGGGGCGGGCTCAGCGAGTCAGAGCGCGAACTACTGCTCAAGCGGGGCATCCGGCGCACCGCCTGACCATCACCCCCGGGGGCGATCCGTCCTCCGTTGTTCACCCGGCCGCCATCGTTCAAACGGGCTGACTCTGGGCTGCCCCTGTCGGAGAATGACTGACGTGGTCAACACACCTGATGCCGCCAAAGATGCCGCCAGAGATGCCGCCAGCAGCGTCATCGACTCCACGGCCACAGCGTCCAGCGTTGTGGTGATCGGGTCGATATCGACTACCGCCAGCTCGGCGGTGGCGGGGTCGACGGCCACGGTGGCCAGCACGGCGGTCGCGGGGTCGGCCGGCACCGTCGCCAGTGCCGCAGTGGCCGGGTCGGCCGGCACCGTCGCCAGTACCGCCGTGGCGGGATCACTCGCCACGGTCGGCAGCGCCGCCGTCGCCGGCAGCGTCGCCACCACCGTCTCGCTCGGGATCGCCAGGTGCATCGGATGTGTGGCGTGCGCTCTGTGCAAGCGCTGTATCGCATGCCTGGGTTGCATCGGCTGCACGAATTGCATCGGTTGCGTTGGGTGCTACAACTGTTCGGGCCTGCGCTTTGCCGTCGGACTGCGCGACGTGCACGTCTAAAAACCCAGCCTGCAGCCCTGCCGCGACACTTAACCTACGTCGCGACGCGCCGTCTGGGGCCACCGACGATTGAGCCTCGCGAACAGACAGCCCGACGGTATCGGGCCGACCCCGTCGAACGAGACCACCGGCACAGGAAATGCCCCCGACGTTTCGACGCCGGGGGCATTACCTGCTTGGTTCTTGCTACTTCTTGCCTGCTCCTTGCACGTCCACTAGTGCGCGTGCCCGTGGCCGTGGTCGTCGTCCTCTTCCTCGGCCGGCTTCTCCACAATCGCCGTCTCCGTGGTGAGCACCATTCGCGCCACCGAGGCGGCATTGACCACCGCAGACCGGGTGACCTTCACCGGATCCACGATGCCCTCGGCGACCAGGTCACCGAAGGTCAGCGTGGCCGCGTTGAATCCCTGTCCGGCCGGAAGCTCGGAGACCTTGTTCACCACCACCGAGCCGTCCAGCCCGGCGTTGGTCGCGATCCAGTACAGCGGGCTGGTCAGCGCCGACGCGAACACGTCAACCCCGAGGGCCTCGTCACCGGAGACTGACCCGCGCAGCGACTCGAGCGCCGAGCGCGCCCGAACCAGAGCGGCCCCACCCCCGATCACGATGCCCTCCTCGACGGCGGCCTTGGCGGCGGCGACTGCGTCCTCGACACTTTCCTTGCGCTTCTTCAGGTCGGTCTCGGTGGCCGCGCCGACCTTGATCACCGCGACACCACCGGACAGCTTGGCGACCCGCTCTTCGAGCTTCTCGCGGTCCCAGTCGCTGTCAGTCGCCTCGATCTCCGCGCGCAGCTGCGCCGTACGCGCGGCGATGGCGTCATGGGTACCACCGCCATCGACGATGACCGTGCTGTCCTTGTCGACCACCACCCGCCGAGCCGTGCCCAGCACGTCGAGGCCGACCTCGCGCAGCAGCAGACCGACGTC
Organism: uncultured Mycobacterium sp.; assembly: GCA_964513475.1. Classification (GTDB taxonomy): domain Bacteria; phylum Actinomycetota; class Actinomycetes; order Mycobacteriales; family Mycobacteriaceae; genus Mycobacterium. Next base: position 56,888 of record CAZEMS010000023.1, read on the forward strand.
GGGGTTGACCACCTGGCCGCCGGTGACGACCGCCAGGTCGTCCAGGAACGCCTTGCGCCGATCGCCGAAGAACGGCGCCTTGACGGCGACGGCCTTCAACGTCTTGCGGATGGCATTGACCACCAGTGTCGACAGCGCCTCGCCCTCGACGTCCTCGGCGATGATCAACAGCGGCTTACCGGCCTCGGCCACCTTCTCCAGCAGCGGCAGCAGATCCGGCAGCGAGCTGACCTTCTCGCGGTGCAGCAGGACATATGCGTCCTCGAGCACCGCCTGCTGCGCATCGAAATCGGTGACGAAGTAGGCCGACAGAAAGCCCTTGTCGAACCCGACACCTTCGGTGATCTCCAGTTCGGTGTACAGCGTCGAGGACTCCTCGACGCTGACGACGCCGTCGTGACCAACCTTGGTCATCGCCTCGCCGACCAGCTCCCCGATCTCCTCGTCGCGCGAGGACACCGTCGCCACCTGTGCGATGGCGCTCTTGTCGTTCACCGGCGTGGCGGCGGCCAGCAGTGCCTCGGAGACCGCGTCGGCGGCTTTGCCGATGCCGGAGCCGAGCGCGATCGGGTTGGCTCCGGCCGCGACGTTGCGCAGCCCACGCTTGATCATCGCCTGTGCCAGCACCGTCGCGGTCGTGGTGCCGTCACCGGCGACGTCGTTGGTCTTGGTGGCCACCGATTTGACCAGTTGGGCGCCGAGATTCTCGAACGGGTCCTCCAGGTCGACCTCGCGGGCGATGGTGACACCGTCATTGGTGACCGTCGGACCACCGAAGGCCTTGGCCAGTACCACGTGCCGGCCGCGCGGACCAAGGGTGACCTTCACCGCGTCGGTCAGCTTGTCCACGCCGGCCTCCATCGCATGGCGCGCGGTCGCGTCGAACTCAATAAGCTTGCTCATTTGTCTTCCCTGACTCCGAAATCCTGACTCTGACGCGTGCCGCCCCGGAAATCACCCGCGGATGCGGGGATCTCCGGGGCGGACACGGACGCTACTTGTTGACGACAGCCAGCACGTCGCGTGCCGAGAGGATGAGGTACTCCTCGCCGTTGTACTTGATCTCGGTGCCGCCGTACTTG
>CAZEMS010000024.1:0-30182 GCA_964513475.1 uncultured Mycobacterium sp.
AGCCCTCGACACTGCCGCTGGGGGTGCCGCCGCCGGCACCGGCTGCGCCTCCGGCACCGCCGGCGGCGCCGGCCCCGCCGTTGCCGCCATCGGTTCCGGCGGTGCCGTGGCGGTCGAGCGAATCACCATCGACACCGGAGACGCCGGTCGCGCCGGTGCCCGCACTGCCGGCAGCCCCACCGTGACCACCGTTACCGCCGGCGGCCGCGCCGCCGCCGGTGCCTCCGGCGCCGCCGTCCCCGCCGGCGCCGGCGTCACCGCCATCGGAGCCATCACCGAGGGCTGAGGCGTCGAAACCGTCACCACCGGCCCCGCCGGTCCCGCCGTTACCGCCGGCACTGTCGGCACCGATGGTTAGAGTTCCGCCACCAGTCGCGCCGCCACCGACACCGCCGCCGCCGCCGTTGCCACCGCTACCGCCGTCACCACCGTCGGTTTCGGCCAGACCCGCGGCGCCGTTGCCTCCCGACCCGCCTACACCACCGTTACCACCGTTACCGGCGTCGCCGCCGGTGGCGTCCGAATTGGCGCTGTGCGCGGCACCGCCGTCGCCGCCGTCGCCGCCGTCGCCGCCGTCCTTGCCCGGCCCCCCGACAACGCCGTCAGCACCCGCTCGACCGGTACCGCCGACGCCGCCGTTGCCGCCGGTGGCCTTCCCATCTACTGTTTTTGCGCTGCCGCCTGCGCCACCGTTGCCACCCATGACGCCGGTGCCACCGGTGCCACCATTGCCGCCGATCGCCATCGCGGTGTCGATGGCCGTTGCGTTACCGCCGTGACCGCCCCTGCCACCGGTAGCGCCGTCGGACGGACCGCCGTTGCCGCCGTCACCGCCGATCGCGATGCCGCCATCGGCCGCGTAAGCATCGCCACCGTCAGCGCCGTCAGCGCCATCGCCGAGGGGGTCACCACCGTTGCCGCCGGTTCCGCCGATAGCGGTCGCGCCGCCGGTGGCGGTCGCGTTGCCGCCGGCACCCGCCTCGCCGGCGTTACCGATCGGCTTGCTTCCATCGCCACCGTTGCCGCCAGTACCGCCGACTGCGGTGGCCCCTGCGCCGTCGGCGAACGCCTCACCACCGGCTCCACCCTTACCCCCGTCGCCGCCAGACGCGCCACCGTTGCCGCCATTACCGCCGGTACCTGCTGTGAAGGTCCCGGGGTTGTCCCCAGTCGCGTCCCCACCGGCTCCGCCTCGACCGCCGTTGCCGTGGCTACCGCCGTCGCCGCCGTTGCCCCCGTCGCCGCCGTCACCGACCGCGGGTGTGAAGCCCTTGCCACCGTTTCCGCCGTTTCCACCGTTGCCGTCGGTGGCCGAGGCGCCGTCAGTACCGGCTGTGCCACCGGTGCCGCCGGTGCCGGCTGCGCCGCCGGTACCGATGCCGCCTGCAAAGCCGATGTCACCGCCGTCGCCGCCGTTCCCGCCGTCGAGATTGTCGACGTCGCCATCGGCGCCTGTACCCCCGTTGCCGGCATCACCACCAGCTCCGGCGTCACCGCCGCTGCCGCCTTCGCCGTTCACGCCATCGATGCCGGCGCCCAAGGCGGCGCCGCCGTTGCCGCCGGTTCCGCCCTGACCGCCGTCGCCGCCATTGCCGCCGTTGCCGCCGTTGCCGCCGTCGGGATCATCTGTCGCGTAATCACCCTCGGCGCCGGCAGCGCCGCTGCCGCCCGTACCGCCGTTGCCGCCGACGCCGGCCCTACCGCCGTCGCCGCCGATACCCGCTATGGCGCCGCCGTTGCCGCCATGACCACCGTCGCCGCCGTTACCGCCGATGGTGCCGTCGGTGCCCTCACCGTCGACAGTGCCGCCACTCGCGCCGATGGCGCCCGCCCCGCCGTCGCCGCCGTTGCCGCCATTACCGATCAGCCCGCCGTCGCCACCATCGCCGCCGTTGCCGCCAGCAGCACCCGGGATAGGGCTGGCGAATCCGGCACCCCCTGTCCCGCCGTCACCGGCTGGTCCGGTCACTCCTGCTCCATCGGTACCGGCAGTGCCCACGGTGCCGCGAAATCCGCCGGTCCCGACCACGCCGCCAGCACCGCCGCCGCCGACATCCCCGGGGTTGCCGCCGTCGCCGCCATCACCGCCGTCGCGGATCACCGCGTTGCCCGCCGCGCCAGTGCCACCGTCACCGGGGTTGCCGGCGTTCCCGCCGTCACCGCCATTGCCGCCGTTACCATTGTCGCCGCTGGTGTTGGCGAGAAACAGCCACCGGCCCGCCCCGGCATCCCCGCCGGCCCCACCGACACCGCCGAGGGCGCCGTTGCCGCCGTCGCCGCCGTTGCCGCCGTCGGCGCCCGACTCGGCGGCATCCGCGCCGGCAGCGCCGTCTCCGCCAGCCCCGCCGCCCCCACCAATCCCGCCGGCCCCACCAGCGCCGCCGGAGCCGAAGATGAAGCTGCCAGCACCGCCGTCACCACCAGCACCGCCGTTCCCACCAGCGGTGCCGTCGGTGCCGTCCCCATCAACACCGATGGCACCATCAAGTCCGTCGGCGCCGGCCCCGCCGGCACCGCCGTTGCCGCCGCTGCCCAGCACCGACAACCAGCCGGTGCTGCCACCGTCACCGCCGTTACCACCGGCGCCGCCGGGGATGATCGCCGCGCCGCCGGCGCCGCCGTTGCCGCCGTTGCCCATGATCAACCCGCCAGTGCCGCCGTCACCGCCGTCACCGCCGGGGATACCGTCGCCGCCGTCACCGCCGCCGCCGAACCAGCCCGCTCGACCACCGTTGCCGCCGTTGTAGCCGTTGCCGCCGCTGCCCAACCACATCCCGGCATCGCCACCGTCACAGGCGGTCACACCGGGGCAGGTTTGCGCGGTCCAGCTGTAGCCGTTGCCGATCAGAATCCCCGCATTGGGGTTCTCGGCGGTGCCGTCACCGAAGAAGAACCGCCAAATCGAGGCCAGCCCCGAACCCAAACCGGTCGCATCACCGGTCACCGACGCACCGGACTGGCCCGCCTCACCGCCGGCACTGGAGGCGGTGCTATTGGCACCCGGGTCGCGGCGGGCGAAGGCTGCGGCGGTCCATGCCAGCGGTGTGACCACAGGCGGCACATCCGAGCCTCCCGACACCGCATCGTCGAGCCCCAGCCATTCCGACAGCTGCGCACCCAACCCCTTCGGGGCCGAGCCTTCCCCCGGTACGGCCATCACCGGCACGACCACACCCGGCGCATCGGCGGTCGCGTCCCCAGCCACATCCCCAGCCAGTGAGACCGACTCCGCGACGGATTCGGCTTCGACGACCGGCACCACCACCGCAGCATCCGAAGCCGACTCAACGAGCTCGGGAATCGCTATGACCGCGACCAGCTCGCCAGCGTCACCCGAACCCGACCAGGTAGAACCTGACGAGTCCGCGCGTACGGCAACTGCATCGTCATCGTCGGATCCCGAACCTACGTCGGCATCCGAACCGGTATGCCGGTCGACGCCGGCCTCAGCAGACACGCCGGTACCAGTGCCGGCATCACCATCGGCATCGGCATCATCGGCAATCTCGTGAAGGGCATCGCCAACCACGTCGGCAATCGCGTCGAGGTCGACATCGGAAACGACGTCGGGAGGGTCGTCATCGACGATGCCTAGGCCGTCTACGCGATCGGCGGAATGATCAGCGGGAGGGTCAACAACAGAAACAGCATCAGCCGAATCCGGCGAGGACGCGCCGTCATCGGAGGCCGAATCCGAACCTGTCGATGCAGTGTCCGATCCCGACCCCGACGAGCTGGATTGCGACCCCATGGAACCTGCTGACCCGGTGGTGTCGGCAAACGCCACTCCAGGGATCGAGGCGACCGCTGCACCCACGCCCAGAGCGACCGCCAATGCACCCACCCGGCCGACATAGCGGGCATGACCAAACATCACCGGCCGCGACAGGTGCCGGCCCCTACCGGTCCGGATCGGCAGCACCCGAACTCTACTGGTGTTCTTCGCGGGTTCGGTCCAACCCATGGCGCCGGCCTCCTCGAAGGTTTCCCGGCACTACGAAGTGCCGACGGATGAAGATTTCCGGCCTACGCCAGACCAATTAACTGGGCTTGATTAGGCGATTATCCAGCAAGACCTGCGCCTGCGGTGAGGATTGCCAAGACAAGATGAGCCATGCGGGCGTCGGACTCGGCAGACTCCATCCCGCCCAGGGGCGATTGCGCACTTGTCAGAAGCCGCACCATCACCCGGGTACCCGGGACACTCAAACAAGGTCGCGCGTCGAGCATTGACCTAGTCGTTGCGCGCTTGAGTACCCGTCGGCGGGGTCTAGGCTTCGATCCCGTGCCTGCGTTGACACCGAACCAGATCAGCGCGATCGACGCGGCCCATATCTGGCACCCGTACAGCCCGGTCGGGGCCGGTACGCAGCCACCGGTCGTGGCGGTGGGCGCCCGGGGCGCCTGGCTCACGGTGATCGACGACGGGCGCCCCATCGAGGTGCTCGATGCGATGAGTTCGTGGTGGACCGCCGTACACGGGCACGGGCACCCGGTGCTCGACCGGGCGATCACCGATCAGCTGGCGACCATGAACCACGTCATGTTCGGTGGGCTCACCCACGAACCTGCCGCCCGGTTGGCCCAGCTGCTGGTGCAGCTCACACCACCTGGATTGGAACGGGTGTTCTTCAGCGATTCGGGGTCGGTGTCGGTCGAGGTCGCGGTGAAGATGGCGCTGCAGTACTGGTCCAGCCTGGGCCGCGGCGCGAAGCACCGGCTGATGACGTGGCGCGGCGGCTACCACGGTGACACGTTCCTGCCGATGAGTGTCTGCGACCCGGACGTGGGGATGCACACGCTGTGGGCCCGCCGGGACAACCCGGTGCTGGCGCAGCAGGTGTTCGCTCCGCCCGTGCCCGCCGACTATCAGCCGTCCTACAGTTCCGCGTTCGAGGCGCAGCTTCGCGATCACGCCCACGAGCTGGCGGCCGTGATCGTCGAACCGGTGGTGCAGGGCGCCGGCGGAATGCGCTTCCACGATCCGCGGTACCTGAATGACCTGCGCGCGATGTGCAGCCGCCATGACGTGCTGCTGATCTTCGACGAGATAGCCACCGGGTTCGGTCGTACCGGGGCGCTGTTCGCCGCCGATCACGCCGGCGCCGCGCCGGACATCATGTGCGTCGGCAAGGCACTGACCGGTGGATACCTCACGCTGGCGGCGACCTTGTGCACGGCATCCATCGCGGACACCATCAGCAACGGCGCGCCCGGCGCGCTGATGCACGGACCCACCTTCATGGCCAACGCGCTGGCCTGCGCGGTGGCCGTTGCGTCGATCGAGCTGCTGCTGGCCGGGGACTGGCAGACCCGGGTGTCGGTGATCGAGACCGCCCTGCGCGACGGGCTGGAGCCGGCCCGGACCCTGCCCGGCGTCGCCGATGTCCGCGTGCTCGGCGCGATCGGTGTGGTCGAGATGGCTCGACCGGTCGACCTGGCGGTGGCCACGGTGACCGCCCTGCGCAACCGGGTGTGGTTGCGCCCCTTCGGCAAGCTGGTCTACGTGATGCCGCCCTACATCTGCACCGACGAGGAGATCGCTCAGATCACCTCGGCGGTGGTCGCGGTAGCCCGAGAATTAGGGCCGGGTTCGGGGCCGGACCTAAGGTGATTCCCTGATGACACGCGCAGGTCTGTCCCCGCTGGCATGGCTCGACGACGTCGAGCGGCGGCGGCGTGCGGCCGGGTTGCGGCGCACCCTGTACGCGCGCGCACCCGTGGGTGCCGAGCTTGACCTCGCCTCCAACGACTACCTCGGTCTGGCTGTGCACCCGGCCGTCATCGACGGCGGCGTCGAGGCGCTACGGGTTTGGGGTGCCGGATCCACCGGCTCCCGCCTGGTCACCGGCAACACCGAACTGCACGAGGAGTTCGAGTCGGCACTGGCCGAGTTCGTCGGTGCCGAGGCGGCGCTGGTGTTCTCGTCGGGGTACGCCGCCAACCTCGGAGCACTCGTCTCGTTGGCGGGACCGGGATCGCTGCTGGTCTCCGACGCCTACAGCCATGCGTCGCTGGTCGACGGCTGCCGGCTGTCCCGGGCCAGGGTGGTGGTGACCGGGCACCGCGACGTCGCGGCGGTGGAGGCTGCGCTAGCCGACCGCACCGAGAACCGCGCGGTGGTGGTCACCGACTCGGTGTTCAGCGCCGCCGGGGAGCTCGCCCCGCTGCGGGAGCTGCACGAGGTGTGCCGCAGGCACGGCGCGCTACTCGTGGTCGACGAAGCCCACGGCCTCGGTGTACGCGGCGACGGTGGACGCGGACTGCTCAACGAGCTCGGTTTGGCCGGGTCGCCCGACGTGGTGATGACGGCGACCCTGTCCAAGGCGCTGGGCAGCCAGGGCGGTGTGGTGCTCGGCCCGGCTGCGGTGCGTGATCACCTGATCGATGCCGCGCGGCCGTTCATCTTCGACACCGGCCTGGCGCCGGCCTCGGTCGGCGCGGCGCTGGCCGCGCTGCGGGTGCTGATCGCGGAGCCCTGGCGGGCCCGGGCGGTGTTGCATCACGCCGCGGAATTGGCGGGCATCTGCACAGCGGCGCCGGCGCTGGAATCTGGGCGGCCGGAGTCGGCGATCGTTTCGGTGATCCTGGGCGCGCCCGAGATAGCGGTCGGCGCAGCCACCGCCTGCCTGGAACGCGGTGTTCGGGTCGGCTGCTTCCGCCCGCCGACCGTCCCGGAAGGCACCTCGCGGCTGCGGCTGACGGCCAGGGCGTCCCTGACCGATGACGAAATGGCGTTTGCCCGTCGCGTACTCACCGAAGTACTCGTCGACGCTGACCGATGAGCATCCTGATCGTCACCGGCACCGGCACCGGCGTCGGCAAGACGGTCGCCACCGCGGCAATGGCCTGCGCAGCAAAGCTGGCCGGCCTCGACGCGGCGGTGTGCAAGCCGGTGCAGACCGGCATCTCGGTCGGTGATGACGATCTGGCCGACATCCAACGGCTGTCAGGCGTGGCGCGACTGCGCGGCGGCTGGCGATATCCGGATCCGCTTGCGCCGGTCGCCGCCGCGCACCGGGCCGGCATGGCCCTGCCGACCCGAGCCGAGCTGGCCGCGCTGGTAGCCGACGTGGACGCGCCGGGGCAGCTCACCTTGGTTGAGGGCGCCGGCGGCCTGCTGGTCGAGCTTGGGCGCGGTGCGACGCTGCGGGACCTGGCGATCGACCTGTCGGCCCCGGTGCTCGTCGTCGTCGCCGCCGGGCTGGGCACCCTCAACCACACTGCTCTCACGCTCGAGTCACTTGCCGGTCAATCTGTTCCATGTGCAGGCCTGGTGGTCGGCGCGTGGCCCGCGGAACCCGGTCCGGTAGAGCGTTCGAACCTGGACACGTTGGCCGAGCTTGCCCCGTTGCGTGCGGTCGTCCCAGCCGGAGCGGGGTCGTTGGGCGCCGGTGAGTTCGCCTCGCTCTCCGCGGCGGCCTTCGACGCCCACTGGATCGCAGGGCTGCTCTGACGTGGCGGTCCACTCGGTGGAACTGGTGTTCGACCCGGACACCGAGACGGCGATCACCGCGACCTGGGACAGGCTTGGTGCCGCCGGAGGGCGGCGCCCCTCGGTCGGTAGCCGACCGCACGTGACGTTGGTGGTGGCCGATTACCTGGCCGACGGCGTCGACGTGGCGCTGCGACCGGTTGTGTCGAGGCTGCCTTTGAGTTGCCGGCTCGGCGCGCCGATGCTGTTCGGCCACGGGCCGTTCACACTGGTGCGGCTGGTCGTGCCGTCGGCCGAGCTGCTGTCGCTGCAGGCCGAGGTGCACCGGCTCTGCCGACCCTTCATGCCGGCGGGGCCACTGCCGAACGCGGTTCCGGGATGCTGGACACCACACGTCACGCTGGCCCGGCGGGTCGGCGCAGCGCAGTTGGCGGACGCGCTGACAGTGCGCTCGATCAGCGCTGACCTGGCAGCCGAGGCGGTGGGGTTACGTCATTGGGACGGTGAGAACCGTATCGAGCACCCGATCAGCTGACCGGCAGGGTCCGGTGGGCGGCGATACCGTCGATGAGCAGGTCGAGTCCGAACCGGAACCGTTCGGTCGAGTCGGAGTTGAACGTGCTCTGCCGTTCTGGTAGCTCAGCGCCCGCGGCATCCCATTGCATGCGGGACTGCTCGTCGGCAGTGAAGCCGAGTACGTAGTAGACGACGGTGCGTGCCGCCAGCCCGGCGTGTTCGCCGTCCATCCCGGCCTCGCCGGCTGCGAGCGACAGCTGCGCGAGCAGTTCGGTCAGCGTGTGGCACTGGCCGGCGGCGAAACTGGCCGAGACGAGTTCGGCGCCGTCGGTATGCGAGAGCAACGCGTCGCGCAAGCCCGCGCTGTACCACGCGATCCGCTCGTCCCACGCACCACCGGGCGCCCTCACCGCGGACGGAGCCAGCAATCGGTCGGCGACCGCGCCGAGCAGCTGCTGCTTGTTGGAGAAATGCCAGTAGAGGGCACCGGGGGTGACGTCGAGTTCGCGGGCCAGCCGCCGCATGGACAGGTCCGCGATCCCGTACCGGTCCAGGATCGCCGTCGCCGCCTCAACCACGTCGTGTTTGTGCAGTTGCACGGCCTTACCCTAACCTGAACGCCGTTCAACACGGCAGGAGGCAACCGGTGACCGACATTCTGGTCGAGGCGCGCGAACAAGTCCTGGAACGCGGCGATGGCCTCGACCAGCAACAGACTCTGCGCGTGTTGCAACTGCCCGACGACCGGCTCGACGATCTGCTGGCACTGGCCCATGACGTGCGTATGCGATGGTGCGGCCCCGACGTCGAGGTCGAGGGCATCATCAGCCTCAAGACCGGAGGTTGCCCCGAGGACTGCCACTTCTGCTCACAGTCGGGGCTCTTCGCCTCACCGGTGCGCAGTGCCTGGCTGGATGTGCCGAGCCTGGTGGAGGCCGCGAAACAGACTGCCAAGACTGGAGCCACCGAGTTCTGCATCGTTGCCGCGGTGCGCGGTCCCGACGAGCGGCTGCTCGCGCAGGTGGCCGCGGGGATCGAGGCCATCCGCAACGAGGTCGACATTCAGATCGCCTGCTCGCTGGGCATGCTGACCCGGCCACAGGTCGAGCGGCTCGCCGCGATGGGTGTGCATCGCTACAACCACAATCTCGAGACCGCCCGTTCATTCTTCACCAACGTCGTCACGACGCACACCTGGGAAGAGCGTTGGGAGACGCTGGAGATGGTCGGCGAGGCCGGCATGGAGGTGTGCTGCGGAGGCATCCTTGGTATGGGTGAGACACTTGAGCAGCGCGCCGAGTTCGCCGCCAACCTCGCTGAACTCGATCCGCATGAGGTGCCGTTGAACTTCCTCAACCCGCGGCCCGGTACTCCGTTCGGCGACCTCGAGGTCCTGCCGGCAAGCGAGGCGCTCAAGGCGGTAGCGGCTTTCCGGCTGGCGCTGCCCCGCACGATGCTTCGCTTCGCGGGTGGGCGGGAGATCACCCTGGGCGATCTCGGCGCGAAGAAGGGCATCCTGGGCGGAATCAACGCCGTAATCGTCGGCAACTACCTGACCACTCTGGGCCGGCCGGCCGAAGCCGACCTGGAGCTGCTCGACGATCTTCAGATGCCGATCAAGGCGCTCAACGCCACCCTGTGAATCGAGTTGCGCCGCGATGTACAACGTGTATACCGGGGAGCCGGCCGGTGGCGAGGAGCCCAAAGCGGCCAGGCTGGGTCTGGAGCCGCCCCGGTTCTGCGCGGAGTGTGGACGGCGCATGGTCGTCCAGGTCCGCCCCGATGGCTGGCGGGCGCAGTGTTCTCGGCATGGGGAGCTGGACTCCAAGCATCTGGAGAGGCGATGACCGATGATGGTTGAGGCTGCCGCTACCGTTGTGGCACCGCGGTTTTCGCGCGGGCGTGCGGCGTGGACAGTGGTAGCCGCACTGACGATCGCCGGCGCGCTGATCGGGGTGCTGTGGTCCTGGCTGGCCCCGCCGGTCCACGCCGTGGTGGTGCTCACCCGCACCGGGGATCGCGTACTGGCGTACATCGGCAACGACGCGGACAACTTCTTCTTCGCCGCGTTCCTGAACGTGGGGTTGGTCGTGGTCCTGGCGGTGATCGCCGCGGTCCTGGTATGGCAATGGCGGGCGCACCGTGGCCCGGTGCTGGCCGCGGCGCTGGCCGTCGGCTGTGCGATAGCCGCTGCCGCTGCCGCCGCAGTGGGCGCGGTGCTGGTGCGTTGGCGCTACGGCCGGATCGACATCACTTCCGCGCCGGTGTCACCCGAGGATCGAGTGCACGATGTCATCGAGGCTCCCGCGGTCTTCTTCGGGCACTCGCCGTTGCTGATCGCCGCCACGGTGTTGTTTCCGGCTGCGGTGGCGGCGCTGGTATACGCCCTGATCGCGGTGTCGACCGGCCGCGATGATCTGGGAGGCTGGCCGCCGCAGGAACCTACTGGTCGAACCGGGACAGCGGACGACGCTCGACCCGCCGACCCGCCACCACCTTTGCCGTGATCACGCAGAGCCGCAGCATGCCGCGATAGGTCGAGGGGTTCAACAGGGTCGGCCATTTGGTGCGCATCAGATGTTCTTGCAGTGGCCGACCGGCGAACCTATCGCGCAGCCAGCGCAGCGTCATCGGCGCCGACATGGGGTGCAGCAGCATGTGCTCGCTGAAAAGGTCGCGGTGGTAGGTCACGTCGGCGCCGTGGCTGATGTACGTGTCGGCGAGTTCGTCGATGTCATCGACCGAAACTATGCGGTCGTGCAGGGCCTGCACGATCAGCACCGGCGGTGTGGGCACCGCGTTGCCGAGCTTGATGCTGTTGAAGACGTGCTGGACCTCAGGGGTGAGCAGGATCTGCTCGAGGGGCTGGTCGATGAGTTTGGCCATGTCCATGCCGACCAGCCGGAGGACCGCGTGCGCGGTGGTCATCTTCTCGACCCGCATGAGCATGGCTTTGCCGTCGTCGGTGGCGTGCTCCTGGATCACCCGGTCCAACTCCGGGTAGATGCGTGACAACGCGGCCACCACCATGGCCGGGAGTCCGGCATAGATGCTGCCGTTGAGCCGGCGGAACGCATGACCGAGATCTGCAACCGGCGAGCCCAGCACAGCGCCCACGATGTTGAGTTCGGGAGCGTACTGATCGCAGACCTCGGCGGCCCAGGCGGTCGCCAACCCCCCTCCGGAATACCCCCACATCCCGACCGGTGCATGCGGGGACAGCGCGAGGCGCTCGCAGTTCAGCGCAGCCCGGACCCCGTCGAGAATGTGATAGCCGGGTTCGTGCGGCGCGCCCCATGCACCGCGGGGGCCTTCGTGGTCAGGTACCGACACCGCCCAGCCCTCGGCGAGCAAGGCTGCCATCAGCAGGAACTCCAGCTGGGCCAGCGCGCCGATCGCCTTGGAGCCACGGCGCAGCGCGTACGACGGGAAACAGCGGCCGGAGATGGCGTCGATCGCACACTGGTAGGACACGATCGGACACGGTCCTTCGGCGGTCCGTTCGGTCGGAACCAACACTGTGGTGACCGTGGCCTGCGGCCTGCCGTTGAGGTCGGTGGTTCGGTACAGCAGCTGTACCGCCCTGAACTGTTGCGGAATCAAGCCCATGAACGCCAACCCGACGTCGCGGGAGCGCAGGACGGCGCCGGGCCGGGAGTGCTCGAAGCGCGCCGGAGGGTCGTAGAAAGGATCATTGGAGGGCAGCAGCGGTCGGCGCGCGGGCTGCAGGTCCTCATGGGGCGGCTGGGCTATCCACTCGGCGCAGGTCGACTTAGCAGCGCTGCCGGAGTCCATCGGAGTCACGTTACCCGGGAGGCCGGAATGCAGCGAATTCGTCGGTGACGCGGTAACTGTCCTCGGTAAACCGGTACAACGCTGCCGGACGGCCCCCACTGCGTCCGGAACGCGCGGTAGTGCCGGTGCGGCTGATGACGTCGCGCCGCTCGAGCACCCGCTGCAAATTCGTGGCGTCGACCTGGTGTCCGAGTGCGGCGCCATAGATGTCACGCAATGTTGAGAGGGCGAATTCCCTTGGCGCCAAGGCGAATCCGATGTTCGTATAGGACAACTTCGCGATCAACCTATTCTGCGCGTGCTCAACCATGGGGCGGTGATCGAATGCCATTCCGGGAAGCGCGCTTACCGGGTGCCAATGAGTGTCGTCCGGCAGGGCGGGAGTCGCGGGGGAGGGCACCAGCCCGAGGAACGTCGACGCGATGGTGCGCGCTCCAGGCACCCGCTGTGGATCGGAGAAGATCGCCAGCTGTTCGAGGTGGGCCAGCTCGCGAAGGTCTACCTTCTCCGCGAGTTGGCGGCGCACCGAACTGACCAGATCCTCGTCGTGACCCAGCCTCCCGCCGGGCAGGGACCAACTTCCCCGTTGCGGATCGCGTGCACGTTGCCACAACAGCACGTGAAGTGCCGGTTTACGGTCGGCTGCTTCGCGAACGGCGCGAATCTGGAACACAACGGCGAGCACCTCGTGTTGGGTGCTAGTATGGGGCATGTTTTCGATTATAAGTCGAAAACCGGAGCGGTGAGAGGAAGACGCTCATGACTGTGCTCGGTCAGGGGCTCGGTCCGGGGCTCGGTCCGGGGCTCGGTCCGGGGCTTGATCAGGGTCTTGATCAGGGACTTGACGTCGACGGTCCGGCCACCGAGAAGTGGGCCGCCGAGGTGCGTCGTCTCGCCCGCCAGCGAGGCGCGACGCTGCTGGCGCACAACTACCAGCTGCCGGCGATTCAGGATGTCGCCGATCACGTCGGGGACTCGTTGGCTCTGTCCCGGATCGCCGCCGAGGCGCCGGAGGACACCATCGTCTTCTGCGGGGTGCACTTCATGGCCGAAACCGCGAAGATCCTCAGCCCGGACAAGACCGTTCTGATTCCCGACGCGCGCGCGGGCTGTTCGCTGGCCGATTCGATCACCGCCGATGAGCTGCGCGCCTGGAAGGCCGAACATCCCGGCGCGGTTGTGGTCTCCTACGTCAACACCACCGCGGCGGTCAAGGCTGAGACCGACATTTGCTGCACGTCCTCCAACGCCGTCGAGGTGGTGGCCTCCATCCCGGAGGACCGCGAGGTGCTCTTCTTGCCGGATCAGTTCCTTGGCGCGCATGTCCGCCGGATCACCGGCCGGACCAACATGCACGTCTGGGCCGGCGAATGTCATGTGCACGCGGGTATCAACGGGGACGAACTCGCCGACCGGGCCAGGACCCACCCCGACGCCGAACTGTATGTGCATCCCGAATGTGGTTGCGCCACGTCGGCCCTGTATCTGGCCGGCGAAGGGGCTTTCCCCGCCGAGCGGGTGAAGATCCTGTCCACTGGCGGCATGCTGGAGGCCGCCCGAAAGAGCCGTGCCCGCGAGGTACTGGTCGCCACCGAGGTCGGCATGTTGCATCAGTTGCGCCGTGCCGCGCCGCAGGTCGATTTCAGTGCGGTCAACGACCGGGCGTCATGTCGCTTCATGAAGATGATCACCCCGGCCGCGCTGCTGCGCAGCCTGACCGAGGGCACCGATGTCGTCGACGTCGATGCGGAGACTGCACGGCTGGCTCGGCGAAGCGTGCAGCGGATGATCGAGATCGGCCAACCCGGCGGCGGCGAATGAAGCACCGCTGCGGGGGTTCGGGCCGGCCGGCGTGGCAGCAGCGCGCCGATGTGGTCGTCATTGGCACCGGAGTCGCCGGACTGGTGGCCGCGTTGACTGCGCACCGGCGTGGACGCAGCGTCGTCGTGCTCAGCAAGGCGGCCGAGACCGCGACATGTCACGCGCAGGGCGGCATCGCGGTGGTGTTGCCAGAGGGTCTGCACGACTCCGACGACTCAATCGACGCACATGTCGCCGACACCCTGGCCGCCGGCGGCGGATTGTGCGAGCCAGACGCGGTGCGATCGATCGTCGCCGACGGCTACGCGGCAGTGGCCAACCTGGTCGATGATGGCGCCCGATTCGACGAGGTTGCGCCGGGCCGCTGGTCGCTGACCCGCGAGGGCGGGCACACCCGGCGCCGGATCATCCACGCCGGCGGCGACGCCACCGGCGCCGAGGTGCAGCGAGCTCTGGACTGTGCCGCGGCCCGTCTCGATATTCGCCGCAACCACGTCGGCCTGCAGGTGCTCCGTGACGGCGGTGCGGTGACCGGCGTACTGGTGCTCAATGACGACGGCGTGGGCATCGTCCATGCACCCGCGGTGATCCTGGCCACCGGTGGACTGGGCCAGCTGTATCCGGACACCACCAACCCCGAGGGCTCCACCGGTGACGGCGTGGCGTTGGCGTTGTGGGCCGGCGTGCCGGTCAGTGACGTCGAATTCGTTCAGTTCCACCCGACGATGCTCTATTCCGGGCTGCACGCTGGACGTTCGACTGGACGGCGGCCCCTGATCACCGAGGCCATCCGCGGAGAGGGTGGGATTCTGGTCGACAGCTACGGCGATTCGATAACCGCCGGGGTGCACCCGATGGGCGATCTGGCACCGCGCGATGTGGTGGCTGCCGCGATCGACGCCCGGCTGAAGTCGACCGGGGAACCGTGCGCGTACCTCGAAGCTCGCGGCATCAGGGACTTCGAGCGACGGTTCCCCACCGTCACCGCCGCTTGCCGGGCCGCCGGCTGCGACCCGGTTCGCCAACCGATCCCGGTGGTGCCCGGAGCGCACTACAGCTGCGGCGGTGTCGTCACCGACACCCACGGCCGAACCGAGTTGCCGGGCCTGTTCGCTGCCGGGGAGGTTGCGTGCACCGGCATGCACGGAGCAAACCGGCTTGCCTCCAACAGCCTGCTGGAAGGGCTTGTCGTCGGAGGCCGTGCGGGCAGGGCCGCCGCACAGCATGCTGCCCACGCGGGTTCGGTTTTTGCCGCGCCACCGGAGGTGATGACTCGGGTCGCCCTGCCACGCGGCGAACTGCAACGCGCCATGTCGCAACATGCGTCGGTCGTGCGTGATGCCGATGGGCTGCGCCGCCTCCGCGAGCTGCTCGACACCGCCCCGGAGCGCCCGCTGCGCGGGCGGGTGGATGTCGAGGACGCCGCTCTCACCGAGACCGCGTGCGCCCTCTCAAGCGCAGCGCTGGCTCGGACGGAGACCCGCGGCTGCCATCACCGCAGCGACTTCCCGGAGACCGATCCCGCGCTGGCGCGCAGCCTCGCGTCGGTGGCGGCCTGCTGCTGATGGGACCCTGCTGCTGATGGGACTGTCCCCAGGCGAGCTTACCGAAGCTCACGCGGTGATCACCCGCGCACTCGACGAAGACCTGCGGTACGGGCCCGACGTCACGACGTTGGCGACGGTTCCGGCGGAGGCGGAGACCACCGCGTCGATGGTTGCCCGCGAGCCGGGAGTGATCGCAGGTATCGACGTGGCACTGCTCGTTCTTGACGAGGTGCTCGGGCCTGGCGGCTACCAGATCCTGGAGCGCGCAGAGGATGGGGCTCGGCTGGAACGCGGCGGCACGGCGCTGAGTGTGTCGGGGCCGACACGCGGGCTGCTGACCACCGAGCGGACCATGCTGAATCTGGTGAGTCACCTTTCCGGTATCGCGACGGCGACCGCAACCTGGGTCGAAGCGGTCGCCGGCACCGGGGCGCAGATCCGCGACACGCGAAAGACACTGCCGGGGCTGCGGGCATTGCAGAAGTTCGCCGTGCGGGTTGGCGGCGGCGTGAATCACCGGATGGGGTTGGGTGACTCGGCCCTGATCAAGGACAACCACGTGGTCGCGGCGGGCTCGGTGGTCGCTGCCCTGCGGGCTGTGCGCGATGCGGCCCCCGACCTGCCCTGCGAGGTCGAGGTGGATTCGCTCGACCAGCTCGACGACGTGCTGGCCGAGGAATTGGGTGGGGACGTGCTCATTCTTCTCGACAACTTTCCGGTGTGGCAGACCCAGATCGCGGTGCAACGCCGCGACGCCCGGGCGCCAGGCACGAAACTGGAATCATCAGGTGGGTTGACCCTGGGCACCGCCGCCGAATACGCCGGTACGGGTATCGACTACCTGGCTGTGGGCGCCCTGACCCATTCCGTGCGGGCCCTCGACCTCGGTCTGGACCTTTAGCTGGTTTCAGTACGAGCGCGCTTCTGGTGGCGGTCGGGTTCGGGTGTCGTCGAGGCCTGACGGCGCCTACCCCACTCAGCCGATGTCGGCGACGAATACTGCCACCGAACGGGCCTGGAGCCGCGCCAGCCGGGGCAGCGCCGCGACCTGAGTTCCGGCCGGAACGATGCGCGGGTTGACGATGTGCAGGTCTTTGCCCGACATTCGCACATCGGCCTCACCGGCGGCGACCACGTTGCTTACCCAGTCCGTCCGTCCGTGCCCCAATGCGATCGCCAGCTCGCCTCCCCTCCGGTAGGCGGTCACCACGGTCTCGTAGCTCTTCCCGGACTTGCGGCCGCGGTGCCTGATCACCGAAAGGCCGGGCAGACGGCCTGCCAACGGCCTGACGAGGGGATTGAAGTACTTGATCTGGATGCGGTCCAGCCACGGCGGGAAGACTCTGGGCAAGTCGGACATGACGGCTCCGAATTTCGATTTGGCCTGCTCTGGGACAATAACCCTCAGAAAGGAGTCCATGTGAACCTATCGCCATCCATCATGGCGCGCATCGACCTGCGCGACCAGGTGCTCTCGGTCACCGGGTTACGGGCCAGATTGCCCCGGGGCGGGGTTGACGTGGACTCAGTGGTGCCCACGGTGCGCCCGATCGTGGCGGACGTGGCCGAACGTGGTGTACCGGCGGCGCTGGACTACGGCCAATCCTTCGACGGTGTCCGCCCCGCTGCCGTGCGGGTGCCCGAGACCGCGCTGGAGAGTGCCTTGGCAGACCTGGATGGCGAGGTGCGCTCCGCGCTGGAGGTGGCGATCGAGCGGACCCGCATGGTGCACACCGCTCAGCGGCGCACCGACACGACGACGACACTGGGGCCGGGCGCCACTGTCACTGAGCGCTGGGTACCGGTGGAACGGGTAGGGCTGTATGTGCCCGGCGGCAACGCGGTCTATCCGTCCAGCGTGGTGATGAACGTGGTGCCCGCCCAGATCGCCGGGGTGGAGTCGTTGGTGATTGCCAGCCCCCCGCAATCCGGGTATGGCGGACTGCCGCATCCGACTATCCTGGCCGCCGCCCGGTTGCTCGGTGTCGACGAGGTCTGGGGGGTCGGCGGCGCTCAGGCCGTGGCTCTGCTCGCGTACGGCGGAACCGACACCGACGGTGCGGAACTGGCGCCGGTCGACCTGGTCACCGGCCCCGGCAACATCTACGTCACCGCCGCCAAGCGCATCTGCCGGTCGGAGGTCGGAATCGACGCCGAGGCCGGGCCTACCGAGATAGTGATCCTCGCCGATCGCACCGCCGATCCCGCGCACGTCGCGGCGGACCTGATCAGCCAGGCTGAGCACGACGAGATGGCGGCGAGCGTTCTGGTCACTCACTGCCTGGACCTCGCCGAAGCCGTCGAGCGTGAGCTGGCGCAACAGCTGGAGACCACGGTGCACCGCGAGCGGGTGGCGACCGCGCTGAGTGGGGGGCAGTCGGCGATCGTCCTGGTAGATGATTTGGATGCTGGTGTGCGGACCGTCAACGCCTACGCGGCTGAGCATCTCGAGGTTCAGACTGCTGACGCGTCCGGGGTGGCCGCACGCATCCGATCGGCCGGTGCGGTGTTCGTCGGCCCGTTTGCGCCGGTGAGTCTGGGCGACTACTGCGCTGGGTCCAACCATGTGTTGCCCACTGCCGGGTATGCCAGGCATTCCGGTGGACTGTCCGTGCAGACGTTTCTGCGTGGCATGCACGTCGTGGAGTACACGGAGGCAGCGTTGAAGGACGTGTCCGGCCATGTGATCACGTTGTCGCAGGCCGAGAACCTCCCGGCGCACGGCGAAGCGGTGCGGCGAAGGTTCGAGCGGTGAGCCCGATCCCGGGGCAGCGGGTGACGCTGGCCGATCTGCCGTTGCGCGAAGACCTGCGTGGCAAAACGCCCTACGGGGCACCGCAACTCGACGTCGCGGTGCGACTGAACACCAACGAGAACCCGCACCCGCCCTCACCGGCGCTGGTGGCCGATCTGACCCGCTCGATCGGGTCGGTCGCCGCCGACCTGCACCGCTACCCCGACCGCGACGCAGTTGCATTGCGTACCGACCTTGCCGCATACCTTGCCTCGCAGACAGGAACGGCTCTGAGTGTCGAAAACATCTGGGCTGCAAATGGTTCAAACGAAATACTGCAGCAACTCCTGCAGGCATTCGGTGGGCCGGGGCGCAGCGCCATCGGATTCGTCCCGTCCTATTCGATGCACCCGATCATCGCCGAAGCGACCAAGACACAGTGGTTACAGGCCGCTCGCGCCGATGATTTCAGTATCGACGCCGACGTCGCGGTGGCGGCGATCCGGGACCGTCAGCCGGACATAGTATTCGTCGCCAGTCCCAACAACCCTTCAGGGCAAAGTATTTCGATGGCCGATCTACGCCGGCTGCTCGAAGTCATGTCCACCGGAGTTCTCATCGTCGATGAGGCGTACGGCGAGTTCTCCTCGCAACCAAGCGCAGTCGGGCTGATCGACGACTACCCCAGCAGGCTCGTCGTCACCCGAACGATGAGCAAGGCGTTCGCCTTCGCCGGTGGCAGGCTGGGATACTCCATCGCCGCGCCGGCACTGATCGAGGCGATGCTGCTGGTGCGCCTGCCCTATCACCTCTCGGCGATCACTCAGGCCGCTGCACGCGCTGCCCTGCGCCACGCCGGCGACACCCTCGGTAGCGTCGCGACTTTGATCACTGAACGCCAACGGGTCAGTGATGCTTTGAGCCGAATGGGTTTTCGAGTGGTACCCAGTGACGCCAACTTCGTGTTATTCGGAGAGTTCGCCGACGCGTCCGCTACGTGGCAGCGCTATCTTGACGCCGGCGTCCTGATCCGCGACGTCGGTGTTCCAGGCTACTTGCGGGCCACGACCGGTCTTGCGCTGGAGAACGACGCCCTGCTGGAGACCAGTGCCCGTTTCGCTGCAACCGAGCTCGTCCAGCCGCTAGGAGCATCATGACCAACACAGCGACCGGCGGTCGCCGCGCGCGCGTCGAACGCACCACCAGGGAATCCGACATCGTTGTCGACCTCGAACTCGACGGCAGCGGAATCGTCGAGATCGACACCGGGGTACCGTTTTACGATCACATGCTCACTGCGCTGGGCAGCCACGCCAGCTTCGACCTCGTCGTGCGCGCCAAGGGCGACGTCGAGATCGAGGCGCACCACACCGTTGAGGACACCGCGATCGTGCTCGGTCAGGCGCTGCGTGAGGCGTTGGGCGACAAGGTGGGCATCCGGCGCTTCGGTGATGCCTTCATCCCGATGGACGAAGCGCTGGCCCACGCCGCTGTGGACGTCTCCGGACGTGCGTACTGCGTTCACACCGGTGAACCGGAACATCTGCTGCACAGCACGATTGCCGGCGCGGGGGCTCCCGGAAGCGCTCCTTACCACACCGTGATCAACCGCCACGTGTTCGAGACGCTGGCGGCCAACGCCCGCATCGCCCTGCACGTGCGCGTCCTGCATGGGCGCGATCCGCACCACATCACGGAGGCGCAGTACAAGGCGGTTGCCCGGGCACTGCGCCAGGCCGTCGAGTTGGACTCCCGGGTCAGTGGGGTGCCGTCGACCAAAGGCACGCTGTGAACCGATCTGGCCGGCAACGAAAGCGGGTAGTCATCCTGGATTACGGATCGGGCAACCTGCGTTCGGCGCAGCGGGCACTGCAACGGGTGGGCGTGGAGGCCGACGTCAGCGCGGACGGCCGAGCTGCCCGAAGTGCGGACGGCCTGGTGGTGCCTGGTGTGGGTGCGTACGCGGCGTGCATGGCCGGACTGCGCGCGATCGAAGGCGAGCAGATCATCAGCGATCGGGTGTCGGTGGATGCTCCGGTGCTCGGTGTCTGCGTGGGTATGCAGATCTTGTTCGCTCGCGGTGTCGAATTCGGCGTCGAGACCCGGGGCTGCGCCCGGTGGCCGGGATCGGTGGTGCGGCTCGATGCTCCGGTGATCCCGCACATGGGGTGGAACGTCGTCGATCCGGCCGCGGGAAGCAGGCTGTTCAAGGGGCTGGATCCGGACAGCAGGTTCTACTTCGTGCACTCCTACGCCGCACAGCAGTGGGAGGGGGACTCGACCGCGTTGCTCACCTGGTGTACCCACAACGTCCCGTTCCTTGCCGCCGTCGAGGATGGGTCACTGTCTGCCACCCAGTTCCACCCGGAGAAGAGCGGCGACGCCGGCGCGGCCCTGTTGGCAAACTGGGTCGAGGGGCTCTAGGTAAGGTTGCGCCCCATGTCTGAGAGCGTTCCCCTGATACTTCTCCCCGCCGTCGACGTTGTCGAGGGTCGCGCTGTGCGCTTGGTGCAAGGACGGGCCGGCAGTGAGACCGGGTATGGATCGGCACTGCAGGCCGCGCTGGGCTGGCAGCGCGACGGTGCCGAGTGGATCCACTTGGTGGACCTGGACGCTGCCTTCGGCCGGGGTTCCAACCGCGCCCTGCTCGCCGAAGTGGTCGGCAAGCTCGACGTCGCGGTGGAGCTGTCTGGTGGAATCCGCGATGATGCCTCGCTCAAGGTGGCACTCGACACGGGTTGCGCCCGGGTAAATCTGGGCACGGCCGCCCTGGAGAACCCGCAATGGTGTGCCCGGGTGGTGGCTGAATACGGCGACAAGGTGGCGGTGGGCCTGGATGTGAAGATCGTCGACGGCCAGCACCGGCTGCGCGGACGCGGTTGGGAGACCGACGGTGGCGACCTCTGGGACGTGTTGCAACGGCTCGAACACGAGGGTTGTTCGCGCTTTGTGGTCACCGATGTCACCAAGGATGGGACGCTCAACGGGCCAAATCTGGACCTGCTCAAAGAAGTCGCCGGGCGAACCACTGCTCCGGTGATCGCCTCCGGTGGTGTATCCAGTATCGAGGACCTGCAGGCCATCGCCGGTCTCACCGAACTCGGCGTCGAGGGCGCGATCGTCGGCAAGGCGTTGTACGCCGGCCGGTTCACGCTGCCACAGGCGCTTGCTGCGGTCGGACGGTAGATGGCGCTGACCGACGCGGACCTGGAGGCCTTGGTCACCGAGGCCGCCAAGATCCTCGACGCCGCCGCCAAACCTTTCGTGGACGGCCACCGGGCGCAGTCCGCAGTAGCCAAGAAGGGCAACGACTTCGCAACCGAGGTCGACCTGGCAATCGAACGCCAAGTTGTCGACGCGCTGGTGTCGGCAACCGGCATCGAAGTGCACGGAGAGGACTTCGGGGGGGCGGACGTCCATTCGCCGCTGGTCTGGGTGCTCGACCCGATCGACGGCACGATCAACTACGCGGCAGGATCGCCAATGGCGGCCATCCTGCTCGGGTTGTTGCGCGAGGGTGAGCCGGTCGCCGGCCTGACCTGGATGCCGTTCACTGGTGAGCGGTTCACCGCCGTTGTGGACAAACCGTTGCGCCGCAATGACATCGTGCAGGCGCCGCTGGAACCGGTCGATCTGGCAGATTCGATCGTGGGTATGAGCACCTTCAACGTCGACTCGCGGGGCCGGGTTCCCGGTCGATACCGGCTGGCTGTGGTGGAGACTCTGAGTCGTAGGTGTTCGCGAATGCGCATGCACGGTGCCACGGGCATCGACCTGGCCTATGTCGCGGCCGGAATTCTCGGCGGAGCAATCGTTTTCAGCGGCCATGTGTGGGACCACGCGGCCGGGGTCGCGCTGGTACGGTCTGCGGGAGGCATCGCCACCGATCTATCTGGTAACCCCTGGACGGTGGCCTCCCCGTCGGTGGTGATCGGTGCTCCCGGTGTCCACGGCGAGCTTCTCGAGTTGCTCGACAGCGTCGGTGATCCGGAGGGATACCGATGACTGCCCAACATCAACTAGCCGTCCGGATCATCCCGTGTCTGGACGTTGACGACGGCCGTGTGGTCAAGGGTGTGAACTTCGAAAATCTTCGTGACGCAGGGGATCCGGTCGAACTCGCGGCCGCCTATGACGCGGAGGGGGCAGACGAGCTCACCTTCCTGGATGTGACCGCCTCCTCGACGGGGCGGGACACCATGCTCGACGTCGTACGCCGCACTGCCGAGCAGGTTTTCATCCCGTTGACCGTCGGTGGTGGAGTGCGGTCGATCGCCGATGTCGACGTGCTGTTGCGATCGGGGGCAGACAAGGTAGCGGTCAACACCGCCGCAATCGCACATCCCGAACTCCTGGCCGAACTTGCCGGTCAGTTCGGTTCGCAGTGCATCGTGTTGTCCGTCGATGCCCGTACCGTGCCCCGTGCGGCAACGCCCACACCGTCGGGCTGGGAGGTCACAACCCATGGTGGCCGCCGTGGTACCGGCATTGACGCCGTCGAATGGGCCTCCCGCGGAGCGGAGCTCGGCGTGGGGGAGATCCTGCTCAATTCGATGGATGCCGACGGCACCAAGGCGGGATTCGACCTGCCGATGCTGCGTGCGGTGCGTGGCGCCGTCACCGTCCCGGTGATTGCAAGCGGCGGTGCTGGGCGGCTCGAACACTTCGCCCCCGCCGTATTCGCCGGCGCCGATGCTGTCCTGGCCGCCAGCGTGTTCCATTTCCGGGAACTGACCATCGGCCAGGTGAAGGCAGCGATGGCGGCCGAAGGAATCACCGTCCGATGAGCGCTTGCGCGAAGAGCAGAGGGCCGAGATGAGCGCTTGCGCGAAGAGCAGAGGGCCGAGATGACGCTGGACTCGGGTATCGCGGCTCGGCTCAAGCGGGATGCCAACGGCTTGTTCGCAGCAGTGGCCCAGGAGCGGGGCACCGGTGCGGTTCTGATGGTGGCGTGGATGGACGATGTCGCCCTGGCGCGAACACTGGAGACTCGAAGGGCCACCTACTACTCGCGGTCGCGGGGTGAGCATTGGGTCAAGGGGGAGGAGTCCGGTCATACGCAGTACGTGCACTCGGTGCGGTTGGACTGCGACGGCGACACGGTTCTGCTCGAAGTCGATCAAGTCGACGGCGCCTGTCACACCGGCGACCACACCTGCTTTGACGCCGACCTGTTGCTCGGACCCGAGCGCGGGCCCGAAGTTTAGGCAGACTGGTTCCGGCGTAGTACTTGAAGCGCTTTGTCGGCGTGGGTCTCCATGTTGAGCTCGCTGGAGATGACGTCGAGCACCGTGCGGTCGGTGTCGATGACGAACGTCGTGCGCTTGACCGGCAGTACCGCGCCGAGCAACCCGCGCTTGACGCCGAACTGCTTGGCGACGGTGCCGCCTGCGTCGGAGAGCAACACGAAGCCCAAGCGCTGAACGTCGGAGAACTTCGCCTGCTTCTCCACCGGGTCGGTGCTGATCCCCACAGGTGAGGCGCCCACAGCCGCGAACTCGCGTCGAAGGTCCCTGAAGTGGCACGCCTCCTTCGAACAGCCGGGGGTCAGCGCCGCGGGGAAGAAGAACAACGCAACCGGCCCCTCGGCCAGCAGTGTTCGGAGACTTTGCGCAGTGCCGGTCTGGTCGGGCAGTTCGAACTCGGGTGCCCGGTCGCCACGTTTCATGTAGGTCACGCTACGCCGACTGGGGGGCGGCCCGCGGGCACCGGTCTGGGAGGATTGACCCGTGTCATCACGTTCCCCGGTCGCTGACCTCGCCGTCACGACGCCGCGCGAGGAGTTCCGGGCGCTCGCCGCGGAGCACAGAGTGGTCCCGGTGACTCGCAAAGTGCTCGCCGACAGTGAGACGCCGCTGTCGGCCTACCGCAAGCTGGCGGACAGCCGGCCCGGCACGTTCCTGCTGGAATCCGCGGAGAACGGGCGGTCGTGGTCGAGGTGGTCGTTCATCGGCGCCGGCGCGCCGTCGGTGCTGACGGTACGAGACGGTGAAGCGGTGTGGTTGGGCGCAACTCCACAGGATGCTCCACGCGGCGGCGATCCGCTGCAGGCGCTGCGCGCAACGTTGCTTCTGCTGGAGACCGCCACACTGCCCGGATTGCCGCCGTTATCGTCCGGGTTGGTCGGGTTCTTCGCATACGACCTGGCCCGTCGCCTCGAGCGCCTCCCTGAACTGACCGTCGACGATCTCGGCCTGCCGGACATGTTGATGCTGTTGGCCACTGACGTCGCGGCGGTCGACCATCACGAGGGCACGATCACCCTTATCGCCAATGCTGTGAATTGGAACGGCACCGACGAAAGGGTGGACCAGGCCTATGACGACGCGGTCGCCCGGCTCGACGTGATGACCGCTGCGCTGGCCGCGCCGCTGGCATCGACGGTGGCAACCTTCCGCAGACCCGAACCGTTGTATCGCGCGCAGCGCACCCCCGAGGAGTACACGACGATCGTCGATCGGCTGGTGGGTGAGATCGAGGCCGGTGAAGCGTTCCAGGTGGTGCCATCCCAACGCTTCGAAATGGATACCGATGCTGACCCGCTAGACGTCTACCGAATGCTGCGAGTGTCCAACCCCAGTCCGTACATGTACTTGCTCAACGTGCCCAATGAATCTGGTGGACTTGACTTCTCGATCGTCGGATCCTCTCCCGAGGCGTTGGTGACCGTGCAGGAGGGCAAAGCGACGACGCACCCCATTGCCGGTACCCGTTGGCGCGGCAGCACCGAGGAGGAGGACCTGCTGCTCGAGAAGGACTTGCTGGCAGACGAGAAGGAACGCGCCGAGCATCTGATGCTTGTCGATCTCGGGCGTAATGATCTGGGCCGGGTCAGCGAACCGGGGACGGTGCGGGTAGAGGACTACAGCCACATCGAGCGGTACAGCCACGTCATGCATCTGGTGTCGACGGTGACCGGTCGGCTTGCCGAAGGCAGCACCGCGCTGGACGCGGTGACTGCGTGCTTCCCGGCAGGCACGCTGTCGGGAGCGCCCAAGGTACGGGCGATGGAGTTGATCGAGGAAGTCGAACTGACGCGCCGCGGCCTCTACGGCGGTGTGCTCGGCTACCTCGACTTCGCCGGTAATGCGGACTTCGCCATCGCCATCCGCACTGCCCTGATGCGCAACGGTACGGCGTACGTGCAGGCCGGCGGCGGAGTCGTGGCGGATTCCAACGGACCCTATGAGTACACCGAAGCAGTCAACAAAGCCCGAGCGGTGCTGAACGCCATCGCCGCGGCGGAGACGTTGAGCGAACCGTGATTCGGGCTGCGCAGGTCCTGTTGGTGCTGTCCGCGGCCGCCCTGTGGCTGGCTTCGCGAGCGACGTGGGTTGAGGTGTACTCGTTCGACGGGCTTGGTGTCCCGAAGACGACGACGCTGAACGGCAGCGGGTGGTCCACCGCACTGATCCCGCTGGCGCTGGTCCTGCTCGCGGCTGCCGTGGCCGCCTTGGCGGTGCGCGG
The DNA here is from genome assembly GCA_964513475.1 of uncultured Mycobacterium sp. Lineage (GTDB taxonomy): Bacteria > Actinomycetota > Actinomycetes > Mycobacteriales > Mycobacteriaceae > Mycobacterium. Next base: position 25,316 of record CAZEMS010000024.1, read on the forward strand.
TTGGCCACTGCGATTGCTCTCGGTCGTCGTGGCGGTGGCTAGTGCCGGCATGGCGTACCTGGCGATCAGTCTGTGGGTGCTCCGTGATCTCGCGGTGCGCGCAGCTGCCCTGGCCGAAGTGCCGCTGATGCAGCTGACCGGCACCGCGCGCTCCTATGCGGGTGCGACCGTTACCCTGCTGGCCGCGTTGGGCACACTCGCAGCAGCAGTGCTGCTGATGCGTGCCGCTGCTACCGGCCGATCGGGCGTGGCGAAGTACACGGTGCCCTCGGCGCGGCGAGCGACCGCGCTGCAGGAGGACGCCGACACGGTGACGTCGGAGCGCATGATCTGGGACGCCCTCGACGAGGGACGCGATCCCACCAATCCGCACAGCTAAGGGCCGGTGACAGACGATGGTGTGGTGGCGACTACCCTTCGGTGAAGATCGTCCGGGACCTGCCCGGGTGCCTCGGAAGGGAAAACGGAGGGTCATGAGTTCGGCGAACGTGCTCGACTCCATCATCGAAGGAGTCCGCGCTGACGTTGCCGCTCGTGAGGCCCTCATCGGTATGGCCGCGATCCGGCAGCGCGCAAAGGCTGCGCCACCCGCGCGGGATGTGATGGCCGCCCTGCGTGAACCGGGTATCGCGGTCATCGCCGAAGTGAAACGTGCCAGCCCGTCGCGTGGGCGGCTGGCGTCGATCTCCGACCCGGCCGAACTGGCCCGCGCCTACCAGGAAGGCGGCGCTCGGGTGGTCAGCGTGCTGACCGAGGAACGCCGGTTTCAGGGGTCGCTCGACGACCTGGACGCGGTTCGCGCCGCGGTTTCGATTCCGGTCCTGCGCAAGGACTTCATCGTCGGTCCCTATCAAATCCACGAGGCCCGCGCGCACGGCGCGGACATGTTGCTGTTGATCGTTGCGGCGTTGGAACAGGCGGCTCTGGTGTCGATGATCGACCGCACCGAGTCGCTGGGAATGACGCCGCTTGTCGAGGTGCACACCGAGGAAGAAGCGGACCGCGCGCTGCAGGCCGGAGCATCGGTCATCGGTGTCAACGCCCGCGACCTGAAAACACTGAAGGTGGATCGCGACTGCTTCTCGCGAATCGCTCCTGGGCTGCCCTCCGGTGTCATCCGGATCGCCGAGTCCGGTGTTCGGGGCACCGCGGACCTGTTGGCCTATGCCGGCGCCGGCGCCGACGCGGTCCTGGTTGGGGAGGGACTGGTCACCAGTGGTGACCCGCGTGGCGCGGTCGCTGATCTGGTCACCGCGGGGCGGCACCCATCATGCCCGAAGCCCGCGCGCTAGCAGTGGCCGATTTCTCCGGCCCGGATCTGCCGCGCTCCAGCGCGGCCGTCGCCGAGCCTACAGCGCACGACCCGGATCCCAGAGGTCACTTCGGTGCCTATGGCGGCAGGTTGGTGCCCGAAGCCCTGATGGCCGTGATCGAGGAGGTCACCGCGGCCTATGAGAAGGCTCGGGGGGACCAGGCATTCCTCGACGAACTGGATCGGCTGCAGCGCCACTACAGTGGCCGCCCCTCTCCGCTATACGAGGCGAGCCGGTTGAGCGTGCATGCCGGCGGAGCCCGCATCTTCTTGAAACGAGAAGACCTCAACCACACAGGATCTCATAAGATCAACAACGTTCTGGGTCAAGCGCTGCTGGCCCGGCAGATGGGCAAGACGCGGGTCATCGCCGAGACCGGGGCCGGGCAACACGGGGTTGCGACCGCGACGGCGTGTGCGCTGCTCGGTTTGGATTGCGTCATCTACATGGGTGCCGTAGACACCGCTCGTCAGGCATTGAACGTGGCCCGGATGCGCTTGCTTGGTGCAGAAGTGGTGTCTGTCGAGGCCGGCTCGAAGACCCTCAAGGACGCCATCAACGAAGCTTTCCGTGATTGGGTGACCAACGCCGAGGCGACCTACTACTGTTTTGGAACCGCCGCTGGCCCCCATCCGTTCCCGTTGATGGTCCGTGACTTTCAGCGCATCATTGGCATGGAGGCCAGGGTGCAGATTCAGGATCAGGTAGGACGGCTGCCCGATGCGGTGACTGCCTGTGTGGGTGGCGGATCGAACGCGATAGGCATCTTCCACGCTTTCCTCGATGATCCGCAGGTCAGGTTGGTTGGGTTCGAAGCTGCCGGTGATGGGGTCGAAACAGGGCGTCACGCAGCGACTTTCGCTGGCGGCTCGCCAGGGGCTTTTCAGGGCTCCTTTTCTTACCTGCTGCAGGACGCTGATGGCCAGACCATCGAATCCCATTCGATATCAGCGGGTTTGGACTATCCAGGGGTAGGGCCGGAACATGCTTTTCTCAAGGAGTCCGGCCGCGCGGAATACCGTCCGATTAGCGACGCCCAAGCGATGGACGCCTTCTCGCTGTTGTGCCGGGCCGAAGGGATCATCCCGGCCATCGAATCCGCCCACGCGGTAGCCGGGGCACTACAGCTAGCCGCCGAACTCGGTTCGGGTGCAGTCATTCTGGTCAACCTCTCCGGACGCGGCGACAAGGACGTCGAGACCGCAGCCAAGTGGTTCGGCCTGCTTGGGCCCGCGGAGGCCTCATGAGCCGGCTCACCGGTCTGTTCGAAACCTGCCGGACTGAACAGCGGGCGGCGCTGATCGGATACCTGCCGACCGGGTTCCCGGATGTGCAGACATCCATCTCGGCGATGGTGGCCCTTGTCGAATCCGGTTGTGACCTGGTCGAAGTCGGTGTGCCGTACTCCGACCCCGGAATGGACGGCCCGACGATTGCCGCCGCAACCGAGACTGCACTGCGAGGTGGAGTGCGGGTACGTGACGCGTTGGCCGCTGTGGAAGCGATCAGCCGCGCTGGTGGGCGGGCAGTGGTGATGACCTATTGGAATCCAGTACTTCGTCGCGGTGTCGATGTGTTCGCGCGTGAGCTCGCCTCGGCTGGCGGGCTCGGACTGATCACACCCGACCTTATTCCGGAGGAGGCCGACGAGTGGTTCGCAGCCTCCGATGCGCATGATCTGGACAGGATCTTTCTGGTGGCGCCCTCGTCCACGCCGGAGCGGTTGGAAATGACAGTGCGGGCTTCCCGAGGATTCGTCTATGCGGCGTCGACAATGGGGGTGACCGGCGCTCGTGACGTCGTGTCAGTGGCCGCCCCAGAATTGGTTAAGAGGGTCAGAGCGGTATCTGACATCCCGGTCGGGGTGGGACTGGGTGTGCGTTCGGCTCAACAGGCGGCGCAGATCGGTTCGTATGCTGATGGCGTCATCGTCGGTTCAGCGTTGGTGTCAGCACTGGCAGAGGGCATTCCGGCGGTGCGAAGGCTGACCGAAGAACTGGCGGATGGAGTGAGGCAGAAGGTAACCGCGTGACGACGACGTTGGCCTACATTCCGAGCCCCGCCCAGGGTGTCTGGCATCTCGGTGGGTTGCCGATCCGCGCCTATGCACTGCTCATCATCGTGGGCATTGTGGTTGCGCTGGTGATCGGAGACCGGCGCTGGGTGGCCAGGGGGGGCGAACGGGGTGTCATCTACGACATCGCTCTGTGGGCGGTGCCGTTTGGTCTCATCGGTGGGAGGCTCTATCACGTCATCACCGACTGGAGTAAATACTTCGGTCCCGGCAAGCCGGGCCTGGCGGGGGCGCTCCAGATCTGGGACGGCGGCTTGGGTATCTGGGGGGCAGTGGCGCTCGGCGGCGTCGGAGCGTGGGTGGCCTGTAGGCGCCGCGGCATCCCGCTGCCGGCGTTCGGTGACGCGATCGCACCGGGCATCGTCCTGGCCCAGGCGATCGGGCGGCTCGGCAACTACTTCAACCAGGAGTTGTTCGGGCGCGCGACGACGGTGCCCTGGGGCCTTGAGATCTATGAGCGCAGGAATTCCAGCGGCGCCATCGACCCACACTTCGGCGAATCAACAGGCCAGGTCCTTGCGGTCGTTCATCCGACATTCCTCTACGAGTTGCTCTGGAATTTACTGGTTTTCGCCGTACTGATCTGGGCCGACCGCCGCTTCCGACTCGGACACGGGCGGCTCTTCGCGTTGTATGTGGCTGGCTACTGCGTAGGTCGATTCTGGATCGAGTTGTTGCGAGCTGACGAAGCGACCCAGTTCGCCGGCATCCGGGTCAATTCCTTCGTCGCGACGTTTGTACTCGTTGGTGCAGTCGTGTACTTCATGATCGCACCCAAGGGCCGGGAAGATCCGGCAGCGCTTGCCGGGCGGCCGGTGGATGAAGCAGTCGATGAGGATTCACAGGTCAGTGTGGGCGAACTTGTCGGGGCCGCAACTTCATCTGGTGTCCGCTTCATCGAGAAAACAGACGGTACGGCCGCAGATGAAGATGTGCGGGAGATCGGCGACGAGCCTGAACCCGGCGATGGCCGCACAGAGCCGAAGTCGGATGCTGAACCCGAGGACACCGAGTTTGACTCTGACGAGGAGGCCGAGTCTGACGAGGAGGTCGAGTCGGCGAAGGGGGGCGACGCCGAGCCCGAGGTTGATGAGGAACTGCTAACAGAGTCCGAGGGGAAGGCGGCTGAGGAGCCTGCCGCTGAGTCCGAAACCGTAGAAGCGCGGGTAGCCCCGGTGGAAGATGAGATCTCTGGCGTGGCTCACCAGGCCGGAACTCGGGGTGAGCCGGCTGAGGACGTTTCTGCGGAGTCGATGCCGGCTGACGGGAGCCGTCTGCGCCGTTGGTGGCGCGCCCGCCGTAGCCGTAAGGAGCTGGACCACGACCTCGAGACCGTCGAGGCGGATGTCGAGGTGGAAGCAGAAGGTGCCGAGGAGGAGCAGGAGCCGGGGGCTGCGGTTGAGTCGGGACCCGATGTTGAGGTGGAAGCCGTTGGCGCCGAGGAGGTGCCGGAGGCTGAGCCCGATGTTGAGGTGGAAGC
>CAZEMS010000024.1:30282-57732 GCA_964513475.1 uncultured Mycobacterium sp.
AAGCCGTTGGCGCCGAGGAGGTGCCGGAGGCTGAGCCCGATGTTGAGGTGGAAGCGGTAGGTGCCGAGGAGGTGCCGGAGGCTGAGCGCGATGTTGAGGTGGAAGCGGTAGGTGCCGAGGAGGTGCCGGAGGCTGAGCCCGATGTTGAGGTGGAAGCGGTAGGTGCCGAGGAGGTGCCGGAGGCCGAACCCGATGTTGAGGTGGAAGCCGTTGACGTTGAAGAGGAGCCGGAGCCCGAATCCGAGGCCGTCCAGGTCGAGGCGGTCGTGGACGAGATCGAGCCCGAGCACGAGGTCGACTCCAGAGTTGCAGCGGTCGACCCTGGGTCGCATGCTGATGCGGAGTCAGAAAGTGCGCAGACTGAGACCGCCGCTGACATGGAGCCGGAGGCTGGCGCTCACCCCTCTCTCCTTCGGTGGTTGCAGCCCAACGCTGACCGCCAGATGACAGCTGACACCAAAGAGGACGCTGTTTCCGAAGCCGCCGAGGTCGGCGAAGAGCCGGAACCGGATTCTGAATCGGAGGTTGCCGAGGTCGAGGCCGCCGGTGTCGACGAAGAGCCCGAAGCTGAGGTTGAGGCCGAAGCTGTCGAGGCCGAAATCTCCGAGGCCTGGAATGTCGATGCCGAGTCGGCCGAGGAATCCGAACCTGAATCCACGACCCCAGATGAGCCGACGTCTGGCACTTCCGAGGCCGAGGCCGCTGAGACGGACGCCGTTACTGCCTCGGAGGAGAACAGCCCGGATGGCGCCGACCCCGAGGCCACAGCGGAGACGGCACCTTCAGCGCCACCCGACGAGACTCGCCAACGTCGCTGGTGGCGCGTGCGTCGAACGCGTTGACAATCCACCGCAGAATTCACAGGTGCATCCCGACAATGAGGACCAGACCCACGGCCGCTTCGGCAGCGTGGGTCATCTGGCAGCTTGCGCCGGGCGGAAAACTGTCGTCGTCGTTGACGTGAGCATCCCAGGAGCCGAGGCTGCGAACGCGGACTTGCCCGGACCGCGCAACGCTGTTCGGCCTCGCGTCAATGACCAGGTTCAGCGCCTTTCTAGGTAGCCGCCGTTCTGGCATGCTGTGCTCATGACCGACCCCTCACAGTTCGGCTCCAGCGGCGAGAGAGTCCCCCCGTCTCAGGGCTATCCACCGCCATACCCACCCGTGCCGCCGCCCGGCCAGTATCGGCCCGCGTACCTGGATCCAGCCGCGCCGTACGGCCGCCACCCGATCACCGGCGAGCCCTTGTCGGACAAGTCCAAGGTGGTCGGCGGCTTGCTCCAGTTGCTCGGTCTGCTCGGTCTGGTCGGCATCGGACGCATCTACCTCGGCTACATAGGGTTGGGGGTTGCTCAGCTTGTTGTCGGTCTGATCACCTGCGGAATCGGCGCGATCATCTGGGGCATCATCGACGCGGTGCTGATCCTCACGGACAAGGTTCGCGATCCGCAGGGTCGCCCTCTTCGCGATGGCACCTGACGTCACATCCACCGGGAGGGGGCGGCTCTACAGCGCACTGGCAACAGGTGCGTTGCTGTCGGGGGGGCTGGCTTATGTGGGGTTTGGCGATCCGCATAGTTCCGCCTTCGTGTTCCCAGCGTGCCCCTTCAGACTGCTGACGGGGTGGCTGTGCCCGGCTTGTGGTGGCCTCCGGATGACCCATGACGTGTTGCATGGTGATTTCGCCGCGGCGATGATGGACAACGCGTTCCTGATGTTCGGGCTTCCTGCCTTGGCGGTGTGGTTGTTTGTGCGCTGGCGCCAGGGAAAGAGCGTCATGCCGGTGCCGGCGGTCGTGGTGCTGATCGTGGCTGCGCTCAGCTGGACCGTCGTGCGAAACCTTTCGGGGTTTCCGCTGGTGCCAACTGTTCTCGACGGGTAGCGACCGGCCTTCGCTGATACACTGGCGCGCGGGCCGGTGCAGTCCCGGAGAACGTCCCGGAGACTGCGGAGGTGCGCCGCTTGTTGTTCTCAACGCTGCCACGAGCCCAGGGTTTGTATGACCCCGACAACGAATCCGACTCTTGCGGTGTCGCGATGGTCATCGACATCCAGGGCCGGCGATCGCACGCCATCGTCGCCGATGGGCTGCACGCCCTAGAGCACCTTGACCACCGTGGTGCCGCCGGGTCGGAGGCCAACAGCGGTGACGGGGCGGGCATCCTGTTGCAGTTGCCGACCGAACTATTCGGTCAGGTTGTGGACTTCGATCTTCCCGCGCCTGCCGAGGACGGGAGCAATACCTTCGCGGCAGGGATCTGCTTCCTGCCACAAGACCCCCGGGCCCGTTCAGCCGCCCGGGATCGAATCGAGGCACTGGCCGCTGACGAGGAGATCGACATCCTCGGTTGGCGTGCGTTGCCGGTAGACCCAGCCGGCCTTGGCAAGACCGCGCTGAGTTGTATGCCGCACATGGCCCAGCTGTTCGTCACTGGGCGCGAACACAATGGCGCCCGTCCAGCTGGGGTCGCTCTCGACCGGCGTGTATACCCCTTTCGCAAGCGGGCCGAGGCGGAGTCCGACCTGTACTTCCCGTCGCTTTCCAGCCGAACCATCGTCTACAAGGGGATGCTGACGACAGCCCAACTCCCGCAGTTTTTTCCGGATCTCGGCGACGAGCGCTGCAGAAGTGCTCTGGCCATCGTTCACAGCCGCTTCTCGACCAACACCTTCCCCTCCTGGCCGTTGGCGCATCCATTCCGTTTTGTCGCCCACAACGGGGAGATCAACACCGTCAGGGGTAACCGCAACCGGATGCGCGCCCGCGAGGCCATGTTGGCCAGCGCCGTGATTCCCGGTGATCTGAAACGCCTTTCGCCGATCTGCACCGGCGATGCATCCGACTCCGCTTCGTTCGACGAGGTGCTTGAACTGCTGCATCTCGGTGGCCGCAGTCTGCCGCACGCAGTGTTGATGATGATTCCGGAGGCGTGGGAGAACAACACAGCGATGAAACCCGATCGCCGGTCGTTCTGGCGGTACCACGCATCCCTGATGGAGCCGTGGGACGGCCCGGCGTGTGTGACCTTCACCGACGGCACCGTCGTAGGGGCGGTACTGGACCGCAACGGGTTACGGCCCGGCCGTTGGTGGCGCACCATCGACGACAGGATCATCCTGGCCAGTGAAAGTGGTGTCCTTGACGTGGCTGCCGGAAAGATCGTCGCCAAGGGGCGGCTCGAGCCGGGAAGGATGTTCCTTGTCGATACTGCTGCCGGACAGCTGATCTCCGATGATGAGGTAAAAACCGGACTGGCCCGTGCCGAGCCCTATGATGAATGGCTGCATGCCGGCCTGCTCGACCTGAAGACCCTGCCGGACCGAATCCGCGTCCAGCCCAATCATGAGTCGGTCGTCCGCCGGCAGGTTTCCTTCGGTTATACCGAGGAGGACTTGCGCATCCTGTTGGCGCCGATGGCTGCTTCCGGTGGTGAGCCACTGGGGTCGATGGGAACCGATACCCCGATCGCGGTGCTATCGCAGCGGTCCCGGTCGCTCTACGACTACTTCGTCGAACTCTTCGCCCAGGTCACCAACCCACCGCTGGACGCGATCCGCGAAGAGGTGGTCACCTCGATGGCGCGGGTGATGGGTCCGGAGCAGAATCTGCTGCAACCGGGACCGGCGTCGTGTCGGCAGGTGGTCCTGCAATGGCCGGTACTGGACAACGACGAGCTCAACAAGGTCGTGCACATCAACGACGACGGTGAGCATCCCGGCCTGCGCGCCACTGTGCTGCGTGCCCTGTACGACCTGGAACGCGGCGGCGAGGGCCTGGCCGACGCGCTCGAGGATCTGCGAATCCGTGCCAGCGAGGCAATCGCAAAGGGCGGTCGCGTACTTGTCATCTCGGATCGCGACAGCGACCACACCCGGGCTCCCATCCCGTCGTTGCTGGCAGTGTCTGCGGTGCATCATCACCTCGTACGCACCAAGGAACGCACCGCGGTCGCGCTGGTAGTGGAGAGCGGCGATGCCCGGGAAGTGCACCACATCGCCATGCTCATCGGCTACGGCGCAGCAGCAGTAAACCCCTACCTCGCGTTCGAGTCGATCGAAGACTTGATCCGCGAAGGCGAACTCACCGGTATCGAGCCATGCACGGCAGTCCGCAACTACCTGAAAGCGCTCGGCAAAGGCGTGCTGAAGGTGATGAGCAAGATGGGCATCTCGACAGTGGCGTCCTATACCGGAGCGCAGGCGTTCGAAGCGGTCGGATTGCACCGTGAGGTAGTCGACGAATACTTCACCGGCACGGCAAGCAGGCTCGGTGGCGTGGGTCTCGATGCGCTGGCCGAAGAAGTCGCGCAGAGGCACCGTCGCGCATATCCCAAGAACCCCACCGACCGAGTTCACCGCCGACTGGAAGTCGGAGGGGAGTATGCGTTCCGCCGGGAGGGCGAGCTGCACCTGTTTACTCCGGAAGTCGTTTTCCGGCTGCAGCATTCGACGCGATCCGGTCGCCGCGACGTGTTCAAGATGTACTCCGACGAGGTGAACCGGCTGTCACGTGAAGGCGGTACGTTGCGTGGCCTGTTCGGTTTCCGCAAGGGTCTTCGACCGGCGGTGTCGCTGGAGGAGGTGGAGCCCGCAGAATCCATCATGACCCGGTTCAGCACCGGTGCAATGAGTTACGGTTCCATCTCCGCCGAGGCGCATGAAACGATGGCGATAGCGATGAACGAGCTCGGTGGCCGATCGAACTCGGGTGAGGGCGGCGAAGATGTCGACCGGCTCTACGACATCCGCCGCCGCAGTGCCGTCAAGCAGGTGGCTTCGGGACGGTTCGGCGTCACCAGCGATTATCTCGTCAACGCCACCGACATTCAGATCAAGATGGCGCAGGGCGCCAAACCCGGTGAGGGCGGACAACTGCCTGGGTTCAAGGTGTATCCCAACATCGCCCGAACCCGCCATTCCACTCCCGGGGTTGGGCTCATCTCACCGCCGCCGCACCACGACATCTACTCGATCGAAGATTTGGCTCAACTGATCCACGACCTGAAGAACGCTAATGACCAGGCCCGCATCCACGTGAAGTTGGTCAGCAGTGTGGGCGTCGGAACCGTCGCGGCCGGGGTGTCCAAGGCGCACGCTGACGTGGTGCTGATCTCCGGATATGACGGTGGCACCGGCGCGGCACCGCTGACTTCGCTCAAACACGCCGGCACCCCGTGGGAGATAGGCTTGGCCGACACCCAGCAGACCCTGGTGCTTAACGGACTGCGGGACCGCATCACTGTGCAATGTGACGGCGGAATGCGCACCGCGCGTGATGTGATCGTGGCAGCCCTGCTCGGCGCAGAAGAGTACGGATTTGCGACCGCGCCGCTGGTGGTGGCTGGCTGCATCATGATGCGGGTGTGCCACCTCGATACCTGCCCGGTCGGGGTGGCGACCCAGAATCCTGAGCTGCGAGCCAGATTCAACGGCAAACCGGAGTTCGTACAGAACTATTTCCGTTTCATCGCCGAGGACATCCGCGAGTACCTCGCGGAACTGGGATTCCGCAGCATCGATGATGCGGTCGGCCACGCCGAGATGCTCGATACCGAGCCTGGTGTCGCGCACTGGAAGAGTCGCGGATTGGATCTCACACCTGTTTTCACCGTCCCGACCGACGTGTCCGGCGGTGGGTTCATCCAGCGGCGCCGAATGCGCGACCAGGACCATGCGCTGGATCGGGCCCTGGACCGAACACTCATTGCGTTGGCCGAGGGTGCCCTGGAGGACGCCTACCCGGTAAGGCTCGAGTTGCCCGTTCGCAACGTCAATCGCACGGTGGGAACGCTGCTGGGCTCCGAGGTCACTCGCCGCTACGGAGCGCAAGGTCTGCCCGAGGACACCATCCATGTCACGCTCAGTGGCTCTGCCGGACAGTCGCTGGGCGCCTTCCTGCCTCCCGGTGTCACCATCGATCTGATCGGCGACGCCAACGATTATGTCGGCAAGGGTCTTTCCGGTGGCCGGTTGGTTCTGCGACCGCCCGAGGATGCGTTGTTCCTTCCCGAGGAGAACGTGATTGCCGGGAACACATTGCTCTACGGTGCCACCTCCGGCGAAGTGTTCCTCCGCGGGCGGGTCGGCGAGAGGTTCTGTGCGCGGAATTCCGGCGCGCTGGCTGTAGTTGAGGGCGTGGGCGACCATGCGTGCGAGTACATGACCGGCGGCCGGGTCGTGGTACTCGGCAAGGCCGGCCGCAACATGGCGGCGGGGATGTCGGGCGGGATCGCATACGTGCTGGGCTTGTCCCGGACCCAGGTGAACACTGCGACGGTGGAGCTGCAGTGCCTTGACGCCGAGGATCTGGTGTGGCTGCGCGAGGTGGTAACCCGGCATGCCCGCAGTACAGGCAGCAGTCTGGCGCGCTCCTTGCTTTCCGATTGGCCCAGGCGCAGTGTTGATTTCACCAAGATCATGCCGACCGACTACAGGCGTGTTCTGCAGGCCACTCGGATGGCCAAGGCCGAAGGCCGCGACGTGGAGAACGCGATCATGGAGGCGAGCCGTGGCTGATCCCACCGGATTCCTCAAGATACCCAAGGCCGAGGCCGCCAAGCGTCCGGTGGATGAGCGCGTCGGCGACTGGCAAGAGGTCTATGAGTACAAGAGCGTGCATGAACGTGCGAGCGAGGTGTCCGAACAGGCGCGGCGGTGCATGGACTGCGGAATTCCATTCTGTCACTCTGCAATTGCAGGGTGTCCGTTGGGAAACCTTATTCCGGAATGGAACGACCTGGTACGGCGCGGGCGCTGGGCGGCCGCCAGTGATCGGTTACACGCCACCAACAACTTCCCAGAGTTCACCGGACGACTCTGCCCTGCCCCGTGCGAGGCGGCCTGCGTCCTGTCCATCGCCGAGGACCGGACCGGCGGCAGTGTGACGATCAAGCGCATCGAGAACACAGTTGCCGACCAAGCCTGGTCGATGGGACTGGTCGAACCGCAACCTGCGGGTGTCTCCACCGGAAAAACAGTTGCGGTTGTGGGGTCTGGCCCCGCCGGACTGGCTGCAGCGCAGCAACTCACCCGCGCCGGCCACGAGGTGACCGTCTACGAGCGCGACGACCGAATCGGTGGGTTGATGCGGTACGGCATTCCGGAGTACAAGCTCGAAAAGGAGACATTGAACCGCCGGCTGGCCCAGATGCGCGCTGAAGGAACACGTTTCGTGACCGACTGTGAGGTCGGAGTCGACCTCCCGCTGGAACAGTTGCGCGACCAATACGATGCGGTGGTCCTCGCTGTTGGAGCCTTGCAGGCTCGCGACAGCTCCGCTGAGGGGCGCGACCTGAATGGAGTGCACCTGGCGATGGAGCATCTCGTGCCCGCGAACAGGGAGTGCGAGGGCGACGGTGCGTCACCGATCAGTGCCCAGGGTAAGCATGTCGTGATCATCGGTGGCGGCGACACCGGAGCTGACTGTCTGGGCACCGCGCACCGGCAAGGCGCCAGGTCGGTGACCCAACTCGACTACAACCCCCAACCGCCGGAGTCGCGCGACGACTTGCTCTCACCCTGGCCGACGTGGCCGCTGGTGTTGCGCACCTCGCCCGCACATGCCGAGGGCGGCGCCCGCCATTTCCAGGTGGCGGTTCAACGGTTCATCGGAGACGAGCGCGGGCGAGTACGGGCGGTGGAGATCGCCGAGGTGACGGTGCGCCGCGACGCCGAGGCGCGCCGCCACGTAGTCCCGGTGGGAGAGTCCTTCGAGATCCCGTGCGATCTTGCGCTGCTGGCGATCGGGTTCGAGGGAGTTGAGCGGATGGCGCTGCTGGATGGACTTGGAATTGCTCCGAGTCGGCGGGGAACGTTGCCCTGCGGAGCGGACTGGCAGACCGAGGCCCCGGGCGTCTTCGTCTGCGGCGACGCTCATCGGGGTGCCTCCCTGATCGTGTGGGCCATCGCCGAAGGCCGTAGCGCAGCCCACGCCGTCGATGCCTATCTCATGGGTGAGTCCGACCTACCCGAACCCGTGCGGCCCGGTCTGCTGCCGCTGGCCGTCGCATGAGTGCGATGGCGACTATGCTCAGGACTCGTGACTAGACGCGGGAAGATCGTCTGCACGCTCGGCCCGGCCACGGCCACCGACGAAACGGTGAGAGCGCTGGTAGAGGCCGGAATGGACGTAGCGCGGTTGAACTTCAGTCACGGCGACTACACCGACCACGAGGCGGCCTACAAGCGAGTGCGGGCGGCATCCGATGCCACCGGCCGAGCCGTGGGCATCCTCGCCGATCTGCAGGGTCCGAAGATCCGGCTCGGCCGGTTCGCCGACGGCCCGACCTTCTGGGCCAGCGGTGAAACGGTGCGCGTCACCGTGCAGGACTGCGAGGGCTGCCACGATCGGGTGTCCACCACGTACAAGCAGCTCGCTCTCGACGCGTCGCCCGGCGACCGGTTGTTGGTCGACGACGGCAAGGTGTGCCTGGTCGTCGAGGCGATCGAAGGCGACGACGTCGTGTGCGAGGTGATCGAAGGTGGGCCGGTCAGCAACAACAAGGGGTTGTCGCTTCCGGGAATGAACGTGTCGGTGCCCGCGATGTCCGACAAGGACGTCGAGGACCTCGAGTTCGCGCTGCGCCTCGGCGTGGACTTGATCGCGCTGTCGTTCGTGCGGTCCCCGGCCGACATCGAACTGGTCCATGAGGTGATGGACCGGGTGGGTCGACGGGTACCGGTCGTGGCCAAGCTGGAGAAGCCGGAGGCAATCGACAATCTCGAAGCCATTGTGTTGGCGTTCGACGCGGTCATGGTGGCCCGTGGTGATTTGGGCGTCGAACTGCCCCTCGAAGAGGTGCCGCTGGTTCAGAAGCGTGCCATCCAGATGGCAAGGGAGAATGCCAAGCCCGTGATCGTCGCCACCCAGATGCTGGAGTCGATGATCGAGAACTCTCGGCCCACCCGCGCCGAGGCCTCCGACGTGGCAAATGCGGTGCTCGACGGCGCCGACGCGGTCATGCTCTCGGGCGAGACGTCGGTGGGCAAGTATCCGCTGGAGGCGGTCCGGACGATGTCGCGCATCGTGGCTGCAGTCGAGGAGAACTCCACCGCCGCGCCCCCGTTGACACACGTACCGCGGACCAAACGCGGTGTCATCTCCTACGCCGCCCGCGATATCGGTGAGCGGCTCGACGCCAAGGCGCTGGTGGCGTTCACTCAGTCCGGTGACACCGTGCGCAGGCTGGCCCGATTGCACACACCGCTGCCCCTGCTCGCGTTCACCTCACTGCCCGAGGTGCGCAGTCAGCTGGCCCTGACCTGGGGCACCGAGACGTTCATCGTGCCGCACATCGAAACGACGGACGGCATGGTGCATCAGGTAGACAAGTCGTTGCTGGAACTCAATCGGTACAGGCGGGGGGACATGGTGGTCATCGTGGCCGGCGCTCCGCCGGGCACAGTAGGCTCGACGAACATGATCCACGTCCATCGGATCGGGGAGGACGACCGCTAGGGAAGGCGTGCAGTGTCGGCAACAGATTTCGAGGAACTGCTGTCGATACTCGAACTGACTCGTCGCGACAGCGATACCTTCATCGGCTCGCACCCCAGCAAGAACCCGATACGGACGTTCGGGGGCCAGATGATGGCGCAGGCGTTCGTCGCCGCAAGCCGCACGCTGTCGCTCGAGTTGCCGCCCAGCGCGCTGTCTGTGCACTTCATCTCTGGTGGAGATCCCGCCAAGGACCTCGAGTTCCGCGTCGCCCGGCTGCGCGACGAACGTCGGTTCGCCAACCGGCGCGTCGACGTCGAGCAGGACGGCGAATTGCTGGCGACGGCGATGGTCTCCTACCTAGCCGGTGGACCCGGACTGGAACATGGCATCGCGGCGCCCCGGGTGCCCGATCCGTCCGGACTGCCCAAGATCGGTGACCTGCTCCGGGGGTACGAGGAAATCGTGCCGCACTTCGTCGAGGCGTTGCGGCCCATCGAATGGCGCTACGCCAACGACCCGGCATGGGTGATGCGCGACAAAGGTGACCGTCTCGCGTACAACCGGGTCTGGCTGAAGACCGAAGGCACCATGCCCGCTGACCCGGTGCTGCACGGGGCTGCGCTGGTCTACTCCTCAGACACCACGGTGCTCGACTCGATCATCACCACCCACGGGCTGTCCTGGGGTTTCGACCGCATCTTCGCCGTGACCGTCAACCACTCGGTGTGGTTTCACCGGCCGGTGCGGTTCGACGAGTGGGTGCTGTACTCGACCACATCACCGGTCGCCGTCGACTCGCGCGGTCTGGGATCCGGTCACTTCTTCGATCGGTCCGGTCGGCTCCTTGCCACCATCGTCCAGGAGGGTGTCGTGAAGCACTTCCCGATCAGGGGGTCGGCGTCAGGGTGACGTTGAACTGGTCCTCGAGGTTTCGCTGGAACCGGTCGGCGCAATCCTGTTGAGCGACCTGGTCGGATCCCGCTTCCCGCAGGCACGTGATGAGGTCGCCGCCGCCGACCTCGTTGAAGCCCCACACGGTCAGCGCGACGGCGACGATCGACACGACGATGGCGAGGAATCCGAGCACAATGCCGGCCATCGCGACGCCGCCGTTGTTGGCTTCTCCGCGCTTCACCCGTCCCCTGCCGAGGAAGCCCAGAATCACCGCGACGATGCCAAGGATGAGGCCGCCGTACACGCTCAGGAGTGCGATGATCGCCACGACCAGGGCGGCGATGCCCAGACCGTTCCTGGGCGCGGAGGCCGGTGGCGGATAGTTGAAACCGCCCTGCTGTTGTGGGGGAGGCGGGGGGTAATTGCAGGGATAAGCCCCGTACTGGGGTGGCGGGGGCGGTTGCTGTTGGGGGTTCTCCGGCTCGCTCATGAATCCTGAGGCTACTCGCCATCGCCCAGTCTGACCGTGCTACAGCTGATCCCGAAGCCGATTCGGGACCGGGTCTACCGGATGACTACCACCTGGCGCAGCCGTCGTAGTCGCAGCAGGACCCAGTTGTACGGCCAGATCGGTTTGTCTTTGCAGGTGCCGCTAATGCGCTGCAGACGTGGTCCCCTTGCGAATCCCGAACGCGGCGATGATCTCGAACACACCGATGACGATCAGGATCACGCCGGTCACCTGAGTAAGCACAACCAGACTCTCGAACGGAGCGGCGAACATCACCACGCCCGCGATCACACTGATGACGCCGATGATGATTTCCAGGATTCGGCCGGGCAGCGAGGGGTCGCCGATCGCCGACATCGTGGTGGCCACACCGCGGAAGATGAAGCCGATCCCGATCCAGATGGCCAGCAGCTGAATGGAGTTCGAGATGTTGATGAAGCAGAGCACGGCCAGCACCAATGCCGCAGCCCCACTGATGAAAAGCAACAGGCGCCCGCCCAGCGACGGTCCGACGCTGAAGGCCAGGACCAGCTGCGAGATCCCGGTCACCAACAGGTACGCGCCGAAGAAGATCGCTGTCACGATGATCGCCGCGCCCGGCCTCAGCAGAACCAGGATTCCCAGGATCACAGCGAGGATTCCGGTGACCAGCGTGGTCTTCCACAAGTGCGGCAAGAGTCTTGGGGGAGCAATAGACGCCATGCGCGCAGTGTGGCACAGCCCTGGCGGCAGCGGCGTGCTTTCCCCGCCATCGGGGACAAATGTCGCCTTGACCGATGGCCTATGGCATTCTCCGGCCACTGGGCCTACGGATCTCTATCGCCTGCCGGGCCGGCGAACCCGGGCTACTGTTCTCGTTACGGCAACCCGTACTGGTTTGGCTGCCGTTGCGAGATAGGGGGACAACTCGTGTCAGGTTCTCGGAATGCCGGTCGTGGACGGATCAAGTTGTGGCGCATCGCAATGATTCTCCTAGCCAGTGGTGCCGTTGCCCTCTCCGGATGTGTGAGCAACGTCGATACCGCTGAGCCGACCGCCGGCACCAAGCCGTCAGTGCAGAAGGTGGATTCGATAGCCGATACCGTTCCCGAGCCCATCAGGGCGTCCGGGAGGCTGGTGATTGGAGTCAACGTTCCGTATGCGCCCAACGAATTCAAGGATCCCAGCGGCAAGATCGTCGGTTTCGACGTGGACCTGATGAACGCGATAGCCGCCACCTTGGGCCTCACCCCGGAGTACCGGGAATCCGACTTCGAGAAGATCATTCCGGCGATCCAAGGTGGGACGTACAACGTCGGCATGTCGTCGTTCACCGACACGAAGGAGCGCGAGAAATCGGTCGACTTCGTGACCTATTTCGAGGCTGGTTCGATGTGGGCCCAGCGCCCGGGCGAGGCGGTCGATCCCAACGACGCCTGCGGCAAGAAAGTGGCAGTGCAGAAGACGACGGTCCATGAGACCCAGGAACTGCCGGCCAGAAGCAGGGCGTGCACCGACGCCGGGAAACCCGCCATCGAGATCCTCAAGTTCGACGGCCAAGACGCCGTCACCAATGCTGTGGTGCTGGGTCAGGCCGACGCCATGTCAGCGGATTTCCCGGTGACGGCCTATGCGATCAAGCAGAGCAACGGAAAGCTTGAGGCCGCCGGTGAGATTTTCGACGCTGCACCGTATGGCTGGCCGGTGCAGAAAGGCTCGCCATTGGCGCGCTCGTTGCAGCTGGCGCTCGAGCACCTGATCGAGACGGGCGCCTACCGGCAGATCGCCACAAACTGGGGTGTCGAAGCCGGGATGATCGACAAGCCGGTGATCAACGGCGCCATCAACTGAGGACGGGGTCGCCAGATGTCCGTTACCACCACGTCGTCGCCAGCTGCCATCGACGCGGTCCCGCTCCGCCATCCCTGGCGATGGGTGGGCGCGGTCGTCATCGTCGCGCTGGTGGCCCTGTTCCTCTACGGAGCGGCCACCAACAGTGCTTACGGGTGGGCGACATACCGCAAGTACATCTTCGACGAGCGAATCTCGGCGGCCGCCTGGAACACCATCCAGCTGACCATCTGGGCGATGGTGCTCGGGCTCGCACTGGGTGTACTCCTCGCGGTGATGCGGCTCTCGCCCAACCCGGTGTTCAAATCGGTGGCGTGGGTGTACCTGTGGATTTTTCGCGGCACGCCGGTGTATGTGCAGCTGGTGTTCTGGGGCCTGTTTCCCACCCTTTACCAGAACATTCAGCTCGGGGTGCCGTTCGGCCCGACGCTGTTCGCCTTCAATCTGCAGAACCTTTCCATCAGCTTCGTTCTCGCGGCGGTCGGGCTGGGTCTGAACGAGGCCGCCTACATGGCCGAGATCATCCGCGCCGGGATCAGCTCCGTGCCCGAGGGGCAGACCGAGGCCTCGACCGCGCTGGGAATGTCGTGGTGGATGACCATGCGGCGCACGGTGCTTCCGCAGGCGATGCGGGTCATCATCCCGCCCACCGGCAACGAGGTGATCAGCATGCTGAAGACAACCTCGTTGGTCACCGCGGTGCCCTACAGTCTCGAGCTGTATGGCCGGGCCCGGGACATCGCCGGAGTCATCTTCGAACCGATTCCACTGCTGATGGTCGCCGCGACGTGGTACCTGCTCATCACCAGTGTCCTGATGGTCGGGCAGTTCCACCTGGAGCGCCACTTCTCCCGAGGGATATCCCGCCGGCTCACAAGCAAGCAACTCGAAGCCCTGGCGAAGGCCCAGACCGAAGAGGGGCGCCAGTGACCGACAACGTAATGGTGCGCGCCGAGAGCGTGTGCAAGGACTTCGGGGCCCTGTCGGTGCTCAGAGGCGTCACGCTGGATGTCGAGCGCGGTCAGGTGCTGGTCATCGTGGGACCATCGGGCTCGGGCAAGTCGACCTTCCTGCGGTGCATCAATCATCTGGAAACCATCACGGCGGGAAGGCTCTACGTCGACGGCGAGTTGGTGGGCTACCGCGAGGGCCGCGGCAAACTCCACGAGATGCGGCTGCGTGACGCCGCGAAACAGAGGCGGGACATCGGCATGGTGTTCCAGCATTTCAATCTCTTTCCGCACCGCACCGCGCTGGAGAACATCATCGAGGCGCCGATCCACGTGAAGCGCGTCAAGAAGCAACAAGCGCTGGAGCGTGCTAGAGATCTGCTGGACCAGGTGGGACTGTCAGACAAGGCCGATGCATACCCCGCGCAACTCTCCGGCGGGCAGCAACAGCGCGTGGCCATCGCCCGGGCGCTGGCCATGAACCCCAAGCTGATGCTCTTCGACGAGCCGACGTCGGCTCTGGACCCAGAGCTGGTGGGGGAGGTTCTCGGCGTGATGAAGAAGCTGGCCAGTGAAGGCATGACGATGCTGGTGGTCACCCACGAAATGGGGTTCGCCCGCGAAGTCGCCGACCAGCTGGTGTTCATGGACGGCGGAGTGATCGTGGAGGCCGGCGATCCGCGCGAGGTGCTGAGCAAACCGCAACACGAACGCACGAAAGCCTTCCTGTCGAAGGTGATGTAGAAGGTGATGTAGGTGCCTCGACCACCGGATCCAGCTGCGCCGCTGTGGCGAGCGGCTCAGGTGTTCCGGTTGCTCAGTTGCCTGTACGCACTGGGTTTTCAGGTCGCGGTCAACCCCGACCTGGACCGGCCGGCACTCGGGTGGTTGCTGTTCGCGGTGCTGATCGGATGGAGCGTGGCTTGCGCGATCGCCTATCTGGGCGGTTTCGGCCGACGCCCCGCTTGGGTACTGGCCGAGATCGCGGTGGTGTTGGCGCTGATCCTGTCCACCGAATTAGTCGCCTCGAATCCATGGGTGCTCGACAACCAGTCCTGGCCCACGACATTGTGGGCCACCAACGCGACCATCTCCGCTGCGATCTTGTTCGGCCCGATCGCGGGGATGCTCACAGGTGTCCTGGTGATGCTGGCGAGCGCAGCGACCAAGGGTTACGTCAACTTCGATCTGGGTCGGGACGCAACCATCGTGATCGAACTGGCTGTCGGGCTGGCAGTCGGCATGGCTGCTCAGACCGCGCGGCGCGCGCACGGTGAACTCGAGCGGGCCACTCGGTTGTCGGCGGCGCTCGAGGAGCGCGAACGGTTGTCCCGGCAGGTGCACGACGGAGCCATCCAAGTGCTCACGCTGGTGGCCCGCCGCGGCCGTGAGATCGGCGGTGAGACAGCGGAACTAGCAGAGCTGGCCGGCCAACAGGAACGGGCGTTGCGCCGGTTGGTCAGTGCGACCGGCCCACCGGTAGCGCCTGGCACCACGGTCGATGTCGGTGCGCTGCTGCGGTCGCGGGAATCTGACCGGGTATCGGTCAGCCTGCCTGGACCTGCGGTGCCCCTGGACGCCGATGTGGCGGCCGAACTCGAGGCTGCGGTGGGTAACGTGCTGGACAACGTTGTCGCGCACGCGGGTCCGCAGGCGCGCGCGTACGTGTTGTTGGAAGATCTCGGAGACGCCGTAGTGGTGAGCATCCGTGACGATGGGTCCGGGATAGCGCCGGGCCGGCTACCAGAAGCCGTGCGCGAAGGCCGGGCCGGAATCTCTAAATCCATTGTTGGGCGGATGAATTGGCTGGGCGGAAGTGCGACGTTGCACAGCGATCCCGGGGCAGGAACCGAATGGGAGCTGACGGTGCCACGCCGGAAGGCAAGCGATGGCTGACGAGGGGCCGACGGTCATGGTCGTCGACGACCATCCCATCTGGCGCGAAGCGGTAGCTCGTGACCTGGGAGAGGAGGGCTTCGCAGTAGTCGCGACGGCGGACGGCGTCGCTGCTGCGCGCCGCCGCGCCGCCGTCGTCTGCCCAGACGTGGTGGTGATGGACATGCGACTCTCGGACGGCACTGGAACGCAGGCGACGACGGAAGTGCTTGCGGTGTCACCATCGTCGCGGGTGCTGGTGCTCTCGGCATCGGATGAGCGTGACGACGTGCTGGAGGCGGTGAAGGCGGGGGCCACCGGCTATCTGGTCAAGAGTGCGTCCAGATCCGAACTGGCCGATGCCGTCCGGGCCACCGCCGAGGGTCGCGCGGTCTTCACTCCCGGACTGGCCGGGCTGGTGCTGGGCGAGTATCGGCGCATCGCGCAGGCTCCCGGTCGTGGTCCCGCCGAACCCAGCCTTACCGAACGCGAGACCGAGATCCTGCGTTACGTGGCGAAGGGGCTGACCGCCAAGCAGATTGCGGGCCGCCTGTCGCTGAGTCACCGGACGGTCGAAAACCATGTGCAGGCGACGTTCCGCAAGCTGCAGGTGGCCAACCGTGTCGAGTTGGCGCGCTACGCGATCGAACACGGCCTGGATGACCCAGCCGACCCGTGAAGTCGAATCAGGTAGTCCTACTCATCCGCTGACCACGGTCCCACTGCCAAGATTGGGCTATGACCGAACCGCAGCATGCTGTCATTTCTCGGCTCTCCGCGGATTTTGCGGCCGCGTCGCGCCATCTGGCGCAGGCGTCGAACGACCTCACCGAACTTGACCGGGTGCTGGCATCGCAAGCCCCGGTGACCTCTCCCGCGTCGGACCACCCGGCCCGGAACCAACCCGAAGGGCACCACCCGCCCCCGCAATACCCAGCCGGACACTACCCGCCCCAGCAGTATCCGGCCCAGTACTCGGCGCCCGGTTACTACCCGCCCGGTTACTACCCGCCCGGTTACTACCCGCCCCGGTATTACCCGCCTCAGCGCTATCCGTCTCCCCAGTACCGGCCCCAGAACTACGTACCGCCGACACCCCCGTCACATCGGCCGCCCTCATCGCACCAGCCGCCCACGCCGCATCAGCCACGTTCGGATAGCTGGATCGGCAAGGCGCTGGCGATCGCCGGGGTCGCAGTCACGCTGATCGGCGTGGTGCTCCTGCTCGTGCTGGCCGCCCAGGCGGGCATCCTTCGCCCGGAGATCCGCGTCGCCGCCGGTAGCGCGCTTGCGGTGGGCTTGGTTGCCGCGGGGGTATGGCTGCATGCGCGTCCAGGCGGTCGGGTTGGAGCTATCGCCCTGGCCGCCACCGGGATCGCGACGGCATACATGGACGTCATGGCCGTCACCACCATCTACGACTGGGTGTCGCCGCCGGTAGGCCTGGTCCTGGCGGCCGTCATCGCGGCGGCCGGACTCAGCTTGGCGCGGTGGTGGGACTCCGAGCAGCTCGGCCTGCTGGTCCTGGTGCCGCTGATACTGCTTGCCCCGGTGATAACCGACGGGATCACGCTGCTGCTCATCGGCTTCATGCTGGCGCTGTCGGCGGCGTCGCTGCCGGTTCAGCTCGGCAAGGATTGGATCTGGCTGCACGCGGCCCGCATCACCGCCGCCACTTTCCCGCTGCTGCCTGCGCTGGTGATCAGCGCCTTCGGCAACGAACACCAACTCAAGGTGGCCAGCGCATGCGGATTGGCCGCCATGTTCGCCATCGCCGCGGCGCTGCTCCTGCTGCCGCGCACCACCAACCGGGTGGCGATGGCCCTGCTCACCGTTGCCGGTGTGGTGCCCGCGCTGTCGGTGTCGTTGGCCGTCGACCACAGAGTCGCTGCGGGCATGGCCGCCGCACTGGCCGGGCTGCTGCTGCCGATCGTGCTTCTCGCCGACCGGCTACCGGGTGTCGCCGGCGCGGTGCGCCGGATCTGGTCGACGTTGGCCGCAGTCTCGGCCCTGATCGCGGTCACCGTGGGTTTCGATGGAGAAGTCGCCGGGCCGCTGCTGCTGGCGCTGGCAGTCGTGGTTGCGATCGCCGGGCGCCACGACGTTGTCGCACGGTGGGCGGCGATCGGGTTTGCCGCCATCGGAGCTGGGTTCTATCTGCACTATGCACCACCGAGGTCGTTGGCGATCGCGACCCAGCTGACTACCTCCGCCGCGGTGTCCACACTGATTGCCAGCGTGCTGATGGTGGCCAGCGCGGTAGCCATCGCGCGGTGCTGGCCCGGACGGGAGGAGATATGGGCCGGCGTCGCGATGGTGAGCGTCTACGCGGTCACCATCTTCACGGTTACCGCCGGCGTCCTCGCCGGTGGCCTGACAGCAGGCTTCTTCGCCGGTCACATGGCGGCGACGATCTGCTGGATCGTGATGGCAGCCGGGCTGTTCGGCTACGCGGCAAGGCGTCCAAAGGCGCAACGCTCGGTGCCGATCGCCGCTGGGTTGGCCCTGGTGGCCGCGGCGATGGCCAAACTGTTCCTGTTCGATCTCGGGACGCTCGATGGCATCTTCCGCGTCGTGGTCTTCATCGTGGTGGGATTGGTGCTGCTGGGCATGGGCGCGGGCTACGCGCGGCTCCTGGCCCAGCAGGACCAGCAAGACCAGCAGCGAACATGAGGTCGGATCAGCGGTGCCGAGATGTCCCCGCCGGCGCGGGGGCTGGCCGCTCGATCTCGCCCCGGACGGCTTCGTCGCGGCGGCCCACCAGGTACCAGGTGTGCATGACGCCCTTGCCCTTGATGTCGACGTCGCCGCGCTCCTCGAACACGAAACGGTGCCTAAGGCGCTCATAGACGTTGTGCGGCACTTGAATTCGCCCTGCGACGTCAGTGCTCTCCATCCGGGCGGCGACGTTGACCGCGTCTCCCCAGACGTCGTAGAAGAACTTGCTTGCGCCGACGACTCCGGCCACCACTGGACCTGCGGCCAGGCCAATCCGCAGTGGTACCGCGCGTCCGTACGGATCGGTGAGATCCGAAACATCCTCTGCGATGTCCAGTGCCAGGCAGGCCAGGGCCTCGAGGTGGTCCGGGCGTGGCTTGGGTACCCCGCTGACCACCATGTAGGAGTCGCCGCTGCTCTTCACCTTCTCCAGTCCGTGGCGGTCCACCAGAAGGTCCAGATCTGTGTAAAACCGGTCCAGGAACTGCACCAGATCGGTCGGCGAGGTATCGCTGCTGCGCTTGGTGTATCCGGCGATGTCGGCGAACAAGATCGATGCGTCGTCGTACTTGTCGGCGATCACGTCGTGTTCGGGGTCCTTCAATCGCTGGGCTATCGCCGCCGGCAGGATGTTGGTCAGCAGGGACTCAGAGCGCCGGTACTCGGCTTCCATGGCGGCCTCTGCGAGCTCGGTCTCGCGTAGCGCATAGAAGACTGTGGCGAAGATCATCAGCGACGCCGTGACCGCCGAACTGACGAATCCCACGGTGACCGTCCACTCCGGCGCTATCCCCCTGTCGTGCGGCACAAGGAGTTCGAGAGCGATGATCGCCGCCACCGCCATGCCCGCCAGCACCGAACACAACACGATTCGTTCGCTGCCCAGCAGGAGAACGACCAGGACCGTCGCCACCAGGAAATAGAGCTGCAGCCCGGACCCGGTGCCGATGCTCCAGCACACGAAGGTCAAGGACATGTAGGCGATCAGAAAGAACGTCAGCGGCGCGATCAGCTCTCCGAATCGGTAGAGCAGCGGGATCAGCGGGAAAGCGACCGCACAGGTCAGGTTCACGACGCCGAGCACCGCAACCTGACCGCCGATGTACAACTGGAGGAGTCCGAAGCTCAGCGACACGGGTGCGGCGATCACCGCGGCGATCTTCAGCACGCGCAGATTGCGGACGATGCTGTCCCGGTAATGCTGCGTGCGGGGCGACGCTGTGCGGAGGTTCCTGACAGCCACGTTGCTTAGGGTATGCCGCGACACCCGCGCTGATGTGCCCTCGGTGGGATTCGAACCCACACTGTCTGGGTTTTGAGTCCAGTTCCTCTGCCAGTTGGGATACGAGGGCGTGTGCGGCCTCCCACCCTAGAGGATCACCCCGAAGTCGCCGATCGTGCCGGCGGCGACCACAATGACAACCATGACCGGACTGCCCGAGAGTGGGCCAACTACCGAGGCCGCCAACCCGCACCGGGTGCTCATCGCCGAGGACGAGGCGCTTATTCGGCTGGACCTGGCTGAAATGCTGCGTGATGAGGGCTACGAAGTCGTGGGAGAGGCCGGCGACGGGCAGGAAGCCGTAGAACTGGCCGAGAAACTGAAGCCCGACCTGGTGATCATGGACGTGAAGATGCCGCGGCGCGATGGCATCGACGCGGCCTCCGAGATCGCCGGCAAGCGCATCGCGCCGATCGTGGTTCTGACCGCGTTCAGTCAGCGTGATCTGGTTGACCGGGCGCGCGACGCGGGGGCGATGGCCTACCTGGTCAAACCGTTCAGCATCAACGATCTGATCCCGGCTATCGAGTTGGCGGTCAGCCGATTCACCGAGATCACCGCGCTGGAGCGGGAGGTGGCCTCGCTGGCTGACCGGCTGGAGACCCGCAAGCTGATCGAACGGGCCAAGGGTGTGTTGCAGACCAAGCAGGGGATGACCGAGCCGGCTGCGTTCAAGTGGATTCAACGCGCCGCGATGGACCGCCGCACCACGATGCGGCGTGTTGCCGAAGTTGTGCTCGAAACCCTTGACGCCCCCAAATCGACCTGAGGCGCCGAGATTGAAAATTGGCAGGTCCGCACTCGCACTATCGCTGCGAAATTCAATGTGGATCGGGTGCCGCCAGCTCGCCAGGTCCCACACCCCGTCCAGCGGACTCACCGGCCGGACGCTAAGCTGCGGCGTCGAGGTCCCGATGCCAGATGAGACGCCAGACAACAGGAGCTTTCCGATGAGAAGTCCGATCCTTGCCCGCGCTTTCGCTCTCGTGGGTCTGACCGCTCTCGCGCTGACGGCATGTTCGAGTGAGAGCAGCAACGACGGCTCGTCCGACGCCAAACCTTCCGACGTCCTCGAGGAGACGATCGTCTCGACGGACTGTGAACCGGCCCAGGCGGTGGCCGGCGCGGTTCCGGACCGGAGTCCGCTGAAGATAGGCACGCTGCTGCCGGAGACCGGGACGCTTGCTTTCCTCGGACCGCCCGAAATCGCGGGTGTCAACGTGGCCATCGCCGAGATCAACGACGCCGGCGGCGTTCTTGACCAGCCGGTCGAGCTGATCTCCGGCGACTCGGGTGACACCACGACGGATACCGCGAACACCACGGTGGACCGTCAGCTCGCCGAAGGCGTCGACGTCATCGTCGGGGCGGCGTCCTCGGCGGTCTCGCTGAAAGTGATCGACAAGATCGTCAGTGCCGGCGTGGTGATGTTCTCGCCCGCCAATACCTCCGATCAGTTCGTCTGCTATCCGGATGAGGGCATGTACTTCCGCACCGCCCCCACTGACGTGCTGCAGGCGCAGGCGTTGGCGCAGCTGATCACCCAGGACGGCGCGCAGCGGGTCGCGATTCTGGCGCTCAATGATCCCTACGGCACCGGCTTGGCGGCGAACACGGTCGCCGACCTGCAAGAGGCGGGTATCGCGCCGGACCAGATCACCAAGATCATCTACGATCCGAACGCGCAATCGTTCAACGCCGAGGTCGACCAGATCAAGGAGTTCAACCCCGATGCGGTCGCGGTCATCGGGTTCGAAGAGAGCGCAAAGATCCTCACCCGCATGCATGAGGTCGGCATCGGTCCGTCCGACGGAATGCTGGTCTACGGAACCGATGGCAACATGGGCAACGCCCTCGGGCAGGCCGTGGGGACGGGCCTGCTGACCGGGATGAAGGGGACAACCCCGCTCACCGAGATCGGCCCCGAGTTCGAGGGGCGGCTCCTGGCCGCGGACCCCGCTCTGGTCGACTTCAACTACGCAGGTGAGGCGTACGACGCGATCGTCATCTCGGCACTCGCCGCAGAGCAGGCCGGATCGACTGCCGGGGTCGATATCGCCGCGAACATCAACGCGGTGACCGGCGACGGCGTGCTGTGCACGACGTTCGCGGACTGCCGTGACAAGATCCGGGCCGGTGAGAATATCGATTTCAACGGCGTGACCGGGGAGTTGGCGTTCTCGGCCGCGGGTGAGCCGTCCATCGCTTCCTACGGCAGCCTCGAGTTCGACGACACGAACACGCTGAACACCAAGGACTTCATCATCGTCAAGGGTCAGAGCTGATCCCAGCACTGATCTAAGAGCCGGTTCCGCCGTCTCGACGGCGGGCCAGGCTACCGAGGTAGAGCTCGATCACCTTTGGATCGTTGATGAGGTTTCGGCCGGTGTCGGTGTAGGCGTTGGTGCCCTGATCGAGCACATAGCCGCGATCGCAGATCTGCAGGCAGCGCCGCGCGTTCTGCTCGACCATGATCACCGAGACGCCGGCGGCGTTGATCTGTTTGCAGCGGATGAACACCTCGTCCTGAAACATCGGGGACAGACCGGCGGAAGGTTCGTCGAGTAGAAGCACCGACGGCTCCATCATCAGTGCGCGGGCTATCGCGACCATCTGCCGCTCCCCACCGGACAGGGCTCCCGCTTTCATCCGGCGCCGCTGTGCAATCAGCGGGAACAACGTGCTGACGAACTCGAACCGCTCGGCGAACTTGGACTTGCGAAGATAGACGCCCATCTCCAGGTTCTCCGCGATGGTGAGCGAGGCGAACACGTTCTGATTCTGGGGGACGTACCCGACGCCCTTGTCGACCAGCAGGTGTGCAGGAGCGGAGGTGATGTCCTCGCCTCGGAGTGTGACTGTCCCAGACCGCACCGGTATCAGTCCGAACAGCGTCTTGAGCAGTGTCGACTTGCCGGCGCCGTTCGGTCCTATGATGCCGACGATCTCGCCCTCGCGCAGGAAGAAGTCACAGCCGCACAGGATGTCGACTTCGCGGATGTATCCGGCCACCAGCCGGTCGGCCCGTAGCAGCGCGTCCTGCGGATCCCGGCTCATTGTCGGCGCCCGTCCTTGGCGCCGGCTTCGTCCGCGATAGCCTGCTCCGCCAGTTCGATCTTCTTGGCCAGTTCGGCCGTGGCGCCGACAGGATTGCCTTCTGCATCGAACTCCAGCATCTGGTCGTGATGGCTGCCCAGGTAGGCGTCTACCACAACTGCGTTGTCGGCCAACGCTTCCGGGGTTGACTCGGCGATGACCGCGCCCTGGGCCATCACGACCACCCAGTCGCTGACGTCCCAGATGACGTCCATGTCGTGCTCCACGACGACCACCGTCATCCCCTGGTCGCGCAGCGATTTCACGTGCGCCAGCAGGCTTTCGGTGAGCGCCGGGTTCACACCTGCCATCGGCTCGTCGAGCAGGATGACTTTGGGATCGGTCATCAGTGCGCGAGCCATCTCCAGCAGCTTTCGCTGTCCGCCCGACAGCGAACCCGCCGGGTCGTCCGCCTTGGCGTCCAGCTTGAACCGGGCGAGCATGTCGCGCGCCCGAGCGGTGATCTCGGCTTCCTGCCCGCGCCACGCGAACCGGAACAGGGATCCGGCGATGCGCTCACCGATCTGGCCGGGGGCGCCCAGTCGGACGTTGTCGAGCACGGTCATGTTCGCAAGCGCCTTGGTGAGTTGAAACGTACGCACCAGGCCTCGTTGGGCAATCTGGTGTGTGCGGAGGTTGCCGAGATCGGCACCGTCCAGGGTCCAGGTGCCGGTTCCCGGATGGTCGAAACCGGTGAGCAGATTGAACAGCGTGGTCTTGCCGGCGCCGTTGGGTCCGATCAAGCCGGTGATGCAGCCGCGCTGGACTTCCAGGTGCCTGACGTCGACGGCTTTCAGGCCGCCGAAAGAGCGTGACATGTTGTCCACCAACAGGATTGGATCCGGCTTCGCTGATCCCGGTTCGGCCGGTGCGTCGGCGAAGATCCTGGCGCAGGTCTGGGGTGCGTCAACCATCGAGGTGCACATCCCTTTTCTTTCCCATCAGCCCCTGCGGCCGGAACACAACGAGCACTGCGATCAAGATGCCGAGCAGGACATAGCGTGTCGCTCCGACCTGCGCGTCGGTGAGCGGTAGCAGCGGGTCCGGACCGGCGATGGCCTGGCGCAGGATGGCATCGGGGATCGCCAGCAGAAACCAGAACAGCATGGCTCCCACGACGGGACCGAATACGGTGGCCGCTCCGCCGAGCAGCAGCGCCCCGAACGCGTAGAAAGTCTGAGCAGTCGAATAGAAGTCGGGGTGGATCGACTTGGTCTGCAGTGCGTTGAAGACCCCGCCCATGCCACCGATCATCCCGCCGAGCACCAGCGCCTGCAGCTTGTAGACGAACACGTTCTTGCCCAGTGCGCGTGCCGCGTCCTCGTCTTCCCGGATCGCCTTGAGCACCCGAGCCCATGGGCTGCGGGCGAGCAGGTAGATGAACCCGCACAGCACCAGCACCAGCGTCCAGCCCACCACCATCGCCCAGACGTCGTCGCCGACGAACTTGACGCCCAGAATCGAGTACTGCTTGCCGGAGTCGAACGGGCTGAACCGGGTGAAGGAGCCGGCGAATCCGTACAGCCCGTTGGTCGAGCCCGTTATCGGGTCGGCAGCGGTGGAGCGGAACACCAGCCGGAGGACCTCGGCGGCGGCGATGGTGGCGATCGCCAGATAGTCGGCGCGCAGCCGCAGTGTGGGAATACCGAGCACAACCGCGAGCAGTCCGGCCGCGGCCAGCCCGACGAGGACGCCGACCCACAACGGCTGCTGGTAGGTCACGGTCATGATCCCGACGCCGTAGCCGCCGAGCAGGGCGAAGCCGATCTGGCCGAAGTTCAGCAGCCCCGTGTAGCCGAAATGCAGGTTCAAGCCGATCGCAAGGAGCGCGTAGAAGATCGCCGACGGTCCGATGAGTTGGGCGAACGATGTCTGCAACGCGCTGAGCAGGTCCATGTCGGCCGATCACCCGATCCTTTCCCGCGAGCCCAGAATTCCCTGTGGCCGCGCGATGAGGATCAGGATCAGGATGAGCAGGCCGCCGATGTACTTCAGATCAGGATCGACGAACAGGGTGGACAGCTGCACCAGCAGGCCGACGATGATGCAGCCCAACAGGGCGCCGTAGGCCGTTCCGAGGCCGCCCAGAGTAATGCCGGCGAACATCAGCAGCAGCAGCTTGAAACCCATCTCCCACTGGGCCCGACCGCCCAGTTCCGACATCGCCAGCAGCACTCCGCCCAGCGCGGCGAGCGCGCCGCCCAGGCACCAGACGAACGTGATGACGCGTTCGACGTTGATGCCGGATGCGGCCGCCAGGCTCTTGTTGTCGGCCACCGCTCGCATGGCTTTGCCGATCTGGGTTTTCTGCACCATCAATGCGACGGCGATCAGCACCGCCACGCTGACGACGATCGTGAACAGGTTGATGTCGGTAATCGCGATCGGCCCCCATTGCCGCTGCGCACTCGCCTGGTAGCCGTCGTAGGCGCGTGATCGGTCCGAGAAAAGCGCCAGGATCAGGTAGCGCAGGGTGATGGCCAGGCCGATTGACACGACCAGCATGGGGATCAGGCCGATCCGCCGCTTGCGCAGTGGCCGCCAGATGGTCGCGTTGTTGAGCCAGCCCACCACCAATCCCGCCACGATCGCCAGCAGTGACGCGGCGACCAACGGCAAACCGATCGTCACATTGAAGACCCAGGCGAACACAGCGCCGAGGGTGACCAGCTCGCCGTGGGAGAAGTTCGTCAGCCCGGTGGTGCCGAAGATCAGGCTCAGACCGATAGCAGCGACCGCGATGACCAGACCGAACCGCAGTCCGTCGATGGTGAGCCGGATGACCCGCTCATACAGCGGCGTCTCCATCGAGGTGCGGACCTCACCGAAGGTGAAGACCACGGCGTTCATCCGGCCGGCGGCCACGTCGCGGCTGACGGCGGTCTGCACGGTTACCCCGGCAGGCAGGCTGTCGCTGTCCACCTCGAAGGTGTACTGACCGGTTGGGACCTCGAGCGACCATCGGCCGTCATCGCTGGAGGTGGTGGTTGCGACTTCGGCGCCGTCCGGGCCGAGCGCGCGTACCGTTGCGTCAGCGACAGGTTCGCCGGAGTTCACCAGCCGTCCCGAAACCGTCGCAGTGTCAGATGGATCAGCGGTCGCGTTGCCCGCCCAGAGGAAACCGGCCAGAACCATCAGAATCAGCGGAATCAAGCCTCGCCAGGCCGCCCGTCGGGAGCACGAGCCCACTGATGAACCTCCGTCGCGATTGACACGCACGCTGTGCACGCGGCTTCCGGGACTGTATAGCGTCGCGATGGCAAAAGCGCATCGTGGGATGCCGGCGTTGCGTCGATGACGTGTCGACGGGTTCTGGATTGGTGGGCTAGCGGTCCACTCGAAATCGTTTGACGCGGGAGGTGGCGCCGGTGACGAGTTTGACGCTGCTGCGCGCGACATTCAGATGCGCGGCGAGCAAGCGGGTCGCCGCCTCGGTGGCTTTGCCGTCGACCGCGCGTTCCCGCACGAAGATGGTCACACTGCCGTCGTCGCCCACCTCGACCAGGGGCCCTTTGCGGCTGCCGGGCTTCACAGTCACCAGGACGGTTTCGGGCATCTGCCGGGCTATCGGGCGACTATGACCGATGAACCGTGTCCGAACAGACCCTGGTTGGCGGTGATGCCGACGGTGGCGCCCTCGACCTGGCGGCCGGTGGCTCCGCCCCTGAGTTGCCAGGTCAGCTCACACACCTGGGCGATGGCCTGGGCGGGGATGGCTTCGCCGAAGCAGGCCAAGCCACCTGACGGGTTGACTGGGATGCGTCCGCCCAGTGCTGTGGCGCCGCTGCGCAGAAGTGCTTCGGCGTCCCCCTTGGGGCACAGACCGAGATGCTCGTACCAGTCCAGTTCCAGCGCGGTCGACAGGTCGTAGACCTCGGCCAGGGACAGGTCTTCGGGCCCGATGCCGGCCTCGGCGTAGGCGGCGTCGATGATCTGGTCCTTGAACACCCGATTGGGGGCGAGTACGACGGCGGTGGAGTCGGTGGCGATGTCGGGCAGTTCGGGCAGATGTTGCGGATAGCGGGGGGTGACGGTGGACACCGCACGCACCGACGGCACTCCCGCAACCGAGCCGAGGTGCTTTTCGGCGAAGGGCTTGCTGGCCACGACGAGGGCGGCGGCACCGTCGGAGGTGGCGCAGATGTCGAGGAGCCGAAGCGGATCGGCCACCATCGGACTGGTCAGCACGTCGTCGACGGAGGTTTCCTTGCGGAACCGGGCGTTCGGGTTCTGCAGGCCGTGGCGGGCGTTCTTGACCTTGACCTGGGCAAAGTCTTCGAGGGTGGCGCCGTGCAGGTCCATCCGCCGGCGTGCCAGCAGTGCGAAGTAGACCGGGTTGGTTGCGCCGATGAGGTGGAACCGCTGCCAGTCCGGGTCGTTCTTCCGTTCGCCGCCGACCGGGGCGAAGAACCCTTTGGGGGTGGTGTCAGCGCCGACCACCAGCGCCACGTCGCAGAATCCGGCCAGAATCTGAGCTCGCGCACTCTGCAGGGCCTGGGATCCACTTGCGCAGGCTGCGTAGCTGGAGGAGACCGGCACGCCGTTCCAGCCCAGCTTCTGGGCGAAGGTCGCCCCGGCGACGAAGCCCGGGTAGCCGTTGCGGATCGTGTCCGCCCCGGCAACCATTTGGATCTGACGCCAGTCCATCCCGGCGTCGTTGAGCGCGGCGCGTGCGGCCACGACTCCGTATTCGATGAAGTCGTTACCCCATTTGCCCCAGGGATGCATGCCGGCACCGAGGATGTAGACCGGCTCCGGCGGGCAGGAGCGAAGCGACTCGGGGGATGTCTCCGGCGGGCAGGAGCGAAGCGACTCGGGGAAGGGCTCCGGCGGGCAGGAGCGAAGCGACTCGGGG
>CAZEMS010000025.1:0-57306 GCA_964513475.1 uncultured Mycobacterium sp.
GCCCACCCCGTAGGGCAAGCCAACTCAGATGTCACCTATTCGTGCAGCAGACCCGCTCTGTGAACCATCTACAGGTTCGGTCTGGTGTGATCGCATCCGAACCTCACGTTCGTCTGTGTGCGTGTCACTGAGCCGGTCGCAATCGACATCTAGGGTCGTGGCATCGAAGGCGGGGGCCGGGGTGGTGAAGGAACTCACGTCATGGTTGCCTGAACAATGAACACCTTCATTACCTGGTTCCTGCCGAGCATCTTCACTGCCCTGCGGGTAGTTCACAACTTCATCATCGGGCCGATAGCTCGCGGTTGTCTGATTAGGTGAGTTATGTTGGCTATCACTTGAGTTCGCCTCTGCGTCAATAGGCGCCTGATCTATTTCTAGGCCTAATCCTCTTGCGGCCCTAGACTCTTCGCGGGTCATAGTGCCCATACCCTCGTAGACTTCCTCCCACGGCTTCGGTTGCCCCGGTGAGATAAATACCTCGTTGGGTGGCCGGATGCCGACGCGATCAAGTGCGCTGTCTGTGGCCTTTAACTGCACTTGTTCACTCTCGGCATCATCAGCGAGCCGTAATAGATTGCGGGCCATACGATCTGCTGCATTGTCCAAACGTGCTCTAGCTGCGGCCTTGACATGCGGAGCAGAACCGCCGTGGGTAGCGCAAACTCTGCCACCTTTAATAGCTGCCTTAAGACAGCGAAAACCGTTCTTACGGTGAGCTTTACAACGTCTAGCTTGAACCTCTGGTTTTGCCTGAGCCCAAAATTCTTCAGACCATTTATGAACCTTCTTGGTGCCGCTTAATGTTTCGGCGCCTGAATTAGATTGAGAGGCCGACGAATTCGACTCAACGGATTTTAGCGCCAACACACTGGAAGAGCCGAACCGCTCCCGCATTTCGCCATCACTGTTACCCATAGGAGATTTAGACCATAGGTTATTATCGTCCGTTTTATCTTCAATACTCACAACCTCAACGTCGATAATGTTGTCCTCCATATCGACCTGTTTAAGCGTCATCCCCAATTCGGCCTCTATCTCAGCATCGCTCATTCCGCATTGCCTAAACAACGCAATAGCTCTGCGCCGCTTGCGGACTGCGTCCTCTTTGCGCTCTTTCCGCTCTTTGCGCTTACTCTCCCGCTCCTGTTTACTGTCTATATTTTGTCCCTCTTGTTTACGGCCATTGCCGCTATCCATCCCGCCATGTCTATTACCTCTATTTATCCCATCCTGTTTGCGGCCATTGCGGTCATTACGCTCATTGCGCTCGTTATTCATCACTCACCACCCGCTCCAGCCTTCCGGTCTCATTGCCCTGATTCGAAAACGTCACTCTAAATCCCCTATCTTTCAATCGCTTTCAAATTGTTAACGTACGTAATAACCCAGAATCCGGCCCGGTCAGTCCTGCGGTCACCGTCCGGCCACCCCAATGGTCACTCTAAAAACCACCTTCTACCTCCCCTGTCAGGGTGGTCAGGGTATATATATATATTTCTCATATATATCTACTAGGGGATAGGTATAGGAGGGGGGGGAGCCGAATCTACCCTGTCCACACTGACCGTGCAGGTCAGAGGGCATTTTTACCCCGACCATTTCCCGACCTGCCTACTCTGACACCCCGGCCACCAGCCTTATGCCGGTATACATTTGGACCCGCTCACCCTTGATTCGTGGTCTGGACTGCCCGACCTTATCTTTTGTTGTTGAATAGAGAGCCACCGCGAAACGTGGCTCTGACAGCGGCGCTAAATTCCGTGACCGGCAGAACCGTAAATATGTGTTGTAGACGTCTATCTTTCTTTGACGCCCGTTGGCATCGAAAGTGCAGTAAGCCTTGAGAAACTGCCGTACAGGGCTACTTTGGTCCCGCATTTCATGGGCCACACGTTCGGCTGATTTCGGCTGCCGAAAATCCCCGCGATCATTTAACCGGTCCAACCCGTCCAGAAACCGATTCAAGATGCCCGACAGATTCTCTGGACTGCATAACCGAGGCCGCAATTTTGAATCTTCCGCGCCCACATAGGAATTCGGCGTTCTAATGCAGATAGTGCGCGCAGCAATAGAGCCGCTGTCGTCGGGAATTACCGTCATCTCGTTATCTGAAATTATCAAGCGACCGGGCAAAGGTCCGTTGAAATAACCACCGAAGGGTGATCGCGCCATGACCGGATCACATCCGACAACGTTGTTAATCAAGCGGGTAATTCGTTTGTCATTCAAACGTTCGCGCTGGTCCGAAATGCTGATTAATGAACGTCCCACGAGATTTCCCAAACCGAAGCGCTCATCTTTAAGGAACTGATCGACGACCAAACCGACGGTTGCCGACTCCGGTAAAAACGAGCTCACTACTTGAACGTAGGTACCTTTTCCGCTGCGGGATGGCCCGTAGATGTCTAGTAGCTTGTGTTTTGTGGTGTCGCCAGAAATCACGTAACCACCGAATTCCTCTGCCGTTTCGTATGTTTCGATATCGTTGTCGAAAGTTGTTGGAATAAACTGCTTTTCCCAATCGTCGCTGACGGCAAGACGATCATAGTCACAGTTCAAGACATAACGGTTGAAATGATCCCGACTGTGTTTGAACAGTTTTCGATCACTTAACCGCAATAGCCCATTGCGGCAAGGGATGAACTGGTCGCTCTCGTCAAGCCATTCTTCGGCATCTAATTGGTCTAGCCAGTCATCCTCGGGTTGCCTGAACCAACCGCCTTCGGCGACTTCATGTTCTGGGCTGGCAATAGAAGGCAGCGCGTCCAATACGTTGGCGATCTTGTTTTTGTTCGGGTTCCAATCGACTAGTTCGTTTCGCTGGGGATTCCAATACTGCACGTCCTCCAACGTCTCATAAAGGCTATTCCGAATATCAAGCACCGAAACCGTCTGCCAATGATCGTTTTCATAAGCGAGCCATTCACCGTTTCGGAAAATGATCGGGCGAACTACCTCAAGATATTCACGGGCCACCTTCAGAGGTTTTGCCGGCGACGGCCACCCTGCCTGATTTCCGTTGCCCGGGTTACTATTTGGCGGGTTGACACTTGCATTTGGCTGGCTCACAATGGTTCCTATCGCTACGAAAATAGCCCAGGGCGAATAGATTTCGCGGTCTAATCCCTGGGCTATTTTTCATCTATCTGTTCAACTCAGCGAGGCGTTTGTCTAAAACCGACAGTTCATCCTCTATCGTGTCTTTACGACGTTGCATGAAACTTCTGTGCCGCCTGGCCGAAGACAATAGCCGCTTAATGGATTCCGTTGACAGTTCCAGCTTTTCGGCGATTTCCTCCAGGGTATAACCCCCCCGTTCACGCCAGCGCAGCACAGTGAGCAGCTGGGGGCCAGTAAACGGCACTCCTGAAGGATGAAGGGGAACAGGTGGTGCGGGCATATGTGGGTCGTCTCCTGAGTTGGCTCGGTGGCCGGTGAATGCGATAGGTCTGTGTGCGGCCTACCGTCGAGTATCTCACTGGCACAACGGGAGTCGCCATAGGTAGGTTTGTGCCGTAAATCACAAAGGCGCCAATAGACTCGAAATAGGCAGGGCCACAATGGCATACGGCAGCTAATCGAGGCAGGCCGAAAACCTCCGGCAATTTGCCGTTTAGATTTGACCCCTAGTGAAGCTAGTACACTCCGTAAAGCCAGGGCTGAAATTCTGAAAGTGGTTGCAGAAGAAGAGAAAAGGACTGCAATTCAGAAACAAGAACGTGACTCCAAGGGTCGGGTCACCGCTGGTGGTAATTTTCCACAAGCGGATAGCGCTGCTGCCGGTCCTCTACACCAAAGCCAAAGCGGCCCTATTAGTTTCAGGTAAATCTATCTTGAATGTTAAGAACCCGTTCGCGTTTGGCGGTATATGAATCGGTCATAGTTTCCCGAAGTATCTACGGGAGTCACTACCCTTATGCCGATCAGATCGTGCTTTGATTTCTCTAGGGTCGGAACTTTCAACGATCTTGACAGACCACGACACCAGACCCTGAAACTCACGGTTAGGTCTATCTGTGGCAGCCCAAATATCACCTAGGGTACGAATGACCGCAGCGGCCGAGATATAGCCGATTTTGGCCTCGCCAAGACCGACGAGCAGAACCTTGCCCATACAATCATGTGGGTTCTCGCCTGAGTTG
Organism: uncultured Mycobacterium sp.; assembly: GCA_964513475.1. GTDB lineage: Bacteria > Actinomycetota > Actinomycetes > Mycobacteriales > Mycobacteriaceae > Mycobacterium. The sequence goes on from CAZEMS010000025.1 coordinate 4,146, forward strand.
AGGATTCTTGCGTGCAGATTCACTAAACCGCTGAGTTTGGCTGGCCGGGTGCTGGTGATGTAGCGAGCGATAAATTGCTCGGTAGTGATCGACTGCTGCTCACCCCCGGCCCCGGCCTTTAGGATTTCATTGAGAAGCTCGTCAGGTAACGGTGGCGGTGTACCCGTTCGTATGACCGTACGATCCCCAAACGGCGGTAGAACAATGCCACCACCTAAACAACGAACCTCGCCGTATCTCTTACCAGATGTGTTGACTAGGCGAGTGTTTCGTAACTCAATGCCTTCGCCAGTTCGTAACGTGACGTTTGAGTCCACGGTGAACCAGTAGTGCCCGCGCCGTGGATGTTCATTAGGACGGGTGTTGATATACGGGACAGCTAAGTTCGATAGGTGATGACGCAGGTACCGGGGTGCGAGGTTGGGGGAGTCAATATCGAACACAACGCAACGAAAGCCATCGGGGGTCACGATAGCCCCGGGCGAGGTCGCCAAAGCGAGGTTTTCAAAATCAACCCAAATGCGAAGGTCGTCTATGTCGGCGGGAGTGAAGGCTAGTTCGTCGTAGTTATAGAGATTCCAGCACGATTTACCTTTACCGGCGGTTGGATCGAACGGAACCACCGGCACACCATGTTTCACCCAAACATACGCTGCTTGCGTGACCGTCAGTCCGCTCACATCAGGAATTGAAACTGCAAGCGGCACTTGCTGTCTGGGTGCTGCAGGGACTACTCTGCTCATCGGATGCTTTCGGGTGTCTCGTGAAATAACCTACTCCAAGGTTGGCCCGCTCCGGTTCCCTTATATGGCTCTAGGGAACTTGAGCGGGTTTTCGCTGTCGCTTTCATGGTTGGGCCAATTCGTCTCGGAGAACTGCTGTTTCAGAGCAGCGAGTCATAGCGACGGTCATCGACATCACGCCACTGTGAAAAGCTCTGCGGCACAATGAACGTAATACCGTCGATCTGGTAGGCCGCAGGCCACAGATTGTTGCCTCCAATTGCCGGGAATTGCTTTGTGTTGCTGTCCCACACGGTCTGCTTATGTGGCCCGTTGGCGAAACGGATCATCTTCTGCTGTGGATTGAACCAGCGCGGTTTCCATTGGCCGTCAATAAGTTCCCGATCATGTGCGTTTGCGCCGGATAGAGAATACTGCTGGCTGCGGGCTATCACATCATCGAGACACAGCGAGCACATGATGAACGCCACGAGGTACTCGCCCATAGCTTTGGTCATTACATACGGGTTGGATTGAATGATGGAACGCTCCCCATTGTCGGGGTTTTCATATACCTGCGGCCTAATCTCATGCGGTCCGTTGGTTCCCCAATCGCAAGTCCAGTGATCGCCAGCGGCGATAGAGAGCAGATAGTGGGTCATGGTGTCATACACGGTTCCCCTGAAAACCCGCACAACGTGAGGGGTCTTGGCGAAGATCAATCTAGGCACGCTGGCATGATCAGGGTTATCAGGGTCAAACGGTGGCATGTCGATCAGGTCAACAGCTTCCTCTGAAGTGAAATCCCAATCGGCATAACGAAAGTCACGGTCTGGCGAATCGGCAAAACGGTGTGCTTTCAGAATTTCAAGACACCTGGCCCTCGCGCCGTCGATTTCGTACAGTCTTGGCGAATCCCAAAAATCGACCGCCTGAATAACTGAGTCCATTTGATCAGCCATCGCGTTGATTCTTGGCCGATCATCTAGCGGAACTAGGTCTACGCCAAGCTCGCGGTCAATCTCATCTTTTCGTTGCCAAAATGCTTCGCTACTCATCACAGTGACTCAATCCAATCGTCTAGTTGTTTGTGGGTCCAGTAGGCTACGCCGTTGATGATTTTCGGTCGGCCCAGTTTCCGGCTACGGTATGCAGCGTTTCTAATTCCGCTAGCCGACATCTTTGGGCCTTGCGTTTCAACGTATTTAGCCGACCCGTCAGCATTTAGGTATTTCTTCATCGTGGGATTTTCGACAATTTTTGACATAGTGTGCCTTTGAAATAGAGAGGACCGGACCAACCTCGGGTCCACCTTTGACAGTACACGAAACGCATTGATGTGCAACAGCATTGACGGTGACAGCCTCACGGATGTTCGGGCCTGGTTGCACTTGACCTGCACGCCGTCCCCGCGTCACACTGGACTCAGGTGGCCGACGAACTGGCGTAATTTCCCTACCGTCCTAATAGATGACGGGACGGATAAACAAACTTTACGACCGTTCTTGAGAGGCTCACTATTATGGTTACTATTTATCCCTCGCTCGCCAGCGAACATTCTATTCCGGTTCCGTTCGGTGCAGATTCAGGCTATGGCACTGAAGGTGATGTTCTAGTCAACGTCACCGCCGATGGAGTAGATCTCAATGTTATTTGGGGCGAGGTTAATTCGGCCCTGAACACATGGAACGAACACCGCTCGGCCCTAGCAAGTCTGCTGAGTTATTTCACCACCAACACCGCTGACGCAATTCCACAATCGGCCACCGCTGACAGCTTCGATGAAGCTTCAGAGTACGGAGAGCCAACAGCCATCCGGGCCGGAAACTACGAACTTTTGGGTTATACCTTCAAAGACTACGACAAAGCGACCCGGTTCACATGGAAAGCCCTGCGGGACATGACTTCACAACAGGTTGCCGCTAGCGTGGACTTCGCTTTGGAGGCAGATAATAGACTGCTCAACGGAAGCATCTTAGAGCGATTGTTCTCAAATGTGCCTGAGGAAAACAGCTTTGGGCATACCTGCTACAGCATCTACAACGATGATGTGATGATCCCGCCCGAATACATGGGCAAGACATTTAGCGGATCACACAATCATTTCCTGGTCAGTGGTGCGACTACGATTGACTCCGGTGACCTAGAAACCGGCCTGAAAACCGTGCGCGAACATGGCTACGGTGTTGAGCCGACAGCGCAGCTAATCTGTCTGTGCAATCCTGTTGAAGGCGAGGTTATTTCAACCTTCAAAGCTGGCGAGGAAAACCAGAACAGTGTCACAGCCAAACACTCATTTGTTCCTAGCGCTGGAGCCCCGGCATACCTACAGCCAGACAATATCGTTGGTCAGGTTGCCCCGGCCACTACAGCCAACGGTTTGAAGATTTCCGGCAGCTACGGGCCGCTATGGGTGATCGAAAGCGAGTATTGCCCGGCAGGCTATATCAGTGTTTTTGCCACCTATGGCGCTAACAGCCAGAACAACGTCATCGGTGTGCGCGAACGATGGTTCTACCTAACACCGTGCCAACTGTGGCGAAGTGAATTGGGGGTTAGCCATGCGATATGACCCGGACATAATTCCACCGCTTGATCCTCACGACATGAAAGACCCTGGTGCTAGCGAGTTTTCATGGGGTGAGGGTCTTAGGCCGAAGTCTCTAGAGAACGCCGGGCCGGATCGAGGCGGTCGCTATCGCGGTACTTCACCACCAATGGGTCCGTAGTCCCTGATCTAGAGACGTCAAGCCCGTAGGTAGCTCTGAATAGGGAAACGTGCCACAAGGAGCAAGTTAGAAACCGTAGACGCCACTTGATGTTTCCAAGAACGTCTACGCCACTTGGTGTTTCGATAGAAAAACTACATATCGAGCTAGGTTTTCAGCGCGGCTATTTCTGGCACGAATCGCCAGCGCGGCCTAGCGCCAAAGCCGCGAGGGTTTCATCCTTTCTACCTCTGTGGCTGCGGGCATTTCAGCGGTCCTGTTTTCCCAATCTGTCCAGGGCCGCTGAAATGTGCTCGGGGGCAATACAATCCGGCAAGCTTCATTTGAGAATCCTCCCCAAGTCAATTAACGTGGTAGTCAGCGCTGCGTTTCTACTTTGGGGCTGGTTTGCGGGGCTGTCCCATGAAGTAGCCACCACCGGGACCTTCACCCGAGTCTGATTCCCACCCGGAATATTCAAAGGTGACGCCGGTCCTGACATCGACCCATCCGCCAGGATTAGCTAGTGCAGGGCTGTAGATCATGCCGGGGCCAAGCATGTACGGCGTGGAAACACTAGGTACGTCTCTCCATTTTTCATCGACGCCAGCCTGTTCGGCAAAATCCATTTGTTTGGCTGACTCATATGGTACAAATTTCGCGCTGACTTTCTTATCGGATATATCCACGAATACCCCAACTACGTCTTTTCCGACTTTATCGGGTATCTTTAGCGCTGTTTCTACTATAGCATCCATCATCATCGCTCGGATAACTTTGGGTTCGTGGGTTTCGGAGTTTGGCGAGTCTCTATAATGGTTCATTGACTCGTACATCCTATTCAAGATACCGTGCTCGCATTGTCCCGCGCCTGAGACATGTGTTAGCGCTCCGGTCGCGACATTGCGATCAATACGCTCATCGGTTGTTGCCGAATCACCCTGTACGTCCATGCGAAAGAGGACTGGTTTAACACCCTTGGACTTACGCTGAAAACCGGATGCTAAGACCGAGGTCTTATGCTCATTGCGCGTCTTGGCTGGCAGTCTGTTGTAGGCGCTTTCTAGCGCTGCCTTTATTCTATTCTGTATTTCGTGGTAGTGTAATGGCATGTCTGGAACAAATGGGCTAATAGGTCCTTTTACTTCATAGCCCGCGATAGCCTCTGCTATCAGTCGATCTGTGGATCGATTATTTAGGTAAGCAATGCCAGTGTAGCCCATCACGAGCCAGCAGTCGGACCCGATTACCACGATAGTCTTGTTGCTCTGCGGGTCCCATTCACCTTTCGGCACAGTCACGAGGCGATCGCTCGCGTGAAATGCCCAAGTGGGGCCACATATTGCGCTGATTGTGAGGGTCACGTAGACAAGCATATCGGATACGTTGGACATGCCATTGATAATCCTCAGGATGTCGCGACGCTGTGTTTTCGCTTATCATCGCGCGGCCCTAGTGGAGTGACGTTCGATGAAGGTATCTATTTCGGTTGCGTCTAATTTGACCAAGCGGCCTACGGTGTAGCCGGTAAGACTACCGTCTGCTATGAACTTGCGAATTGTGTTGGGGGATACATTAAGTATCTTGGCCGCTTTGGTTGTGGATATCAATTGTCTGGGCATGATTAGACCTCAAAGGTAGTCGGTTAATGGTGGGCGGTCATGTGCGACCGGGCCAAGGTGGTTCCGTATGTGCTCGCGTTTATTACTGTCGTGCTTCATATTTGGGTTTTCAGCGTTGCGATTGTGTTCTGGCGGTTTTATGAAATTGATGCGCTAATTTGGTTTTTCAATTAAATTCGGGATTGGCCGAAAATGGCGAGTTGGGGGATACTCGGCAGCTTACGTGAATTGCGCGGGTCGCGCCACAAGAAATTGAATACGTGGATATTCCTGTTCTGGTACGAATTGACCTCGAAGGCGGGGGCCGGTGGGGGGTGACTGTAACTTGATAGAGGCAGACTCAACCCGGCAGCAAACGGTTTTGACCTCCGCAAACGGCTGCTGGATAGGTAGCGGATAGGTAGGCTTTCGCCGAAAACGGTGTTTTCGCAGGTCAGAGGCCCGTAATGTGCAGATCGACCCGTTGCACATAGGCTGATACGAGCATGGGGCTGATACGAGTACGGGGCTGATGCAGGCACGGCTGGTCATGTCAGACAGGAGGTGGGCATGCGCCGCGCTGTGGCGTTGCTGATCGGGCTGGGACTTGTTGTGATCGGGTTGCTCTGGCCGGTGATCTTCACCGGCGACGACTCGGAGGCAGGGGCCGTTTACGACCCGGTGGTCTTCACTGACTTTCGCGCCGAGTTCACCGTCGACGGCGATGGCAACCTGGACGCCGTCGAGACCATCACCGGAGAGTTCCCGTCCGGGCGCCACGGCATTTTCCGGTACTGGGACGTGGCCAACCCGAACGATCCGGGGGTGCGGCAGCCGCCGGAAGTCACCGAGGTGACGATGGACGGCGCGCCGGTTCCGTATCGAATGCTGTGGGAGAGCGCCAAGCGGTTCCGGGTCGCCAAGATCGGCGATCCCGACTCGACACTGTCGCGCGGCGCACACCGATTCGAGATCCGCTATCGGATAGCAGGCGTTCTGGATCCGGGCGACGCCGGCGCGGACAGGCAGTTCGCCCAGACCATCGGTGACCCGAGTGCGCGTTCGGTGTTCTTCTGGAACGTCATCGCCCCGGCCTGGAACAATTCGATCCAGCGGGCCGACATCGTGGTCAACCTGCCGGCCGAGATAACCGGCGCACAGTGCTCGGTCGGCCGCGACGTCGGCCGGTCCTGCGACACGCTTACCGTCTCCGGCAACCGTGTGCAGCTGTCGGCGCTCGACCTGCTCCCACGCACCCCGGTCACCCTGCGGGCCGGTATCGACGTGCCCACCCCTGCGCGGGCGGAATTGCCGTGGTCGTATCGGTGGGATCCGGTGTTGGGCCGGTCGCCGGCCGGACTGCTGTGGGTGGGGCTGCTGACCGTGCTGGCCGGGGTGGGAGCGATCCTGTGGTATCGGACCACCGTAGAGGCTCCGCCCGGCTTCGGCCTGCAGTACGCGCCCCCGCCCGGGCTCGGGCCGGTCCAGCTGGAGTACATCCGCACCGAAGCCGTGCCTAAGGATGGGTTGACCGCGACGTTGTTCTACCTGGCCGACCGCGGCATGGTCTCGTTGACCCAGACCGACGAGAAGAAGTGGACGGTCCGAGGGCTTGCCGATAAATCGCAGTGGGACCTGCTCGACCCGGTCAGCCGCAAGGTCGGCGCCGCGCTCGGCGTGAACCAGACCGGTCGTGAGTTCAAAGCGAACGGCACCGTCTCCAGCGGCAAGAAGCTCAGCAAGGCGAAAACCGAGATGGCCGCAGCGGCCAAAGAGTGGGCCTCCGACGGTGGCTTGCTGGTCAAGCGCGGAAAAGAACTGTGGTTGCGCTTCGCCAACTTCGTGGCGTTGGTGCTCTCGTTGAGCGCCTTCTTCGGATGGTTCGGGATTCCGGCCACGTTGTGGGGAGCGCCGTTCGCGGTGTTCTTACTGCTCACCATCCTCGCCTGGCGCACGGGTGTGGGCTCGCGGCGCACCCCGGCCGGACGGGACCTATGGTCGCGGGCAGGGGGATTCCACCGACTGTTGTCGACCGACTCCGCCGAGACGCGATTCGACTTCGGAGCCCGCAAGGATCTCTACAGCGCCTACGTGCCATTCGCGGTCGCCGCCGGCAGCGCTGCGCTGTGGGCGAAGAAGTACGAGGCCACGACGGGAATGCCTGCCCCACAACCTGACTGGTACCACTCGTCGTCGGGCACCGGATGGGGATTCGCCGGTGGACCCGGCGGCGCGAACTTCGACAGTTTCGAATCGGCGTTGTCATCGTCGATCGGCGCCTACACCGCTTCCCAATCGTCATCCGGAAGCGGTGGCGGTGGCGGTGGCGGCGGCGGTGGTGGCGGCGGCGGGGGAGGAGGCGGATCATGGTGAGGTTCCTGCTGATACTGGTTCTGGTGCTCGCAGTGCTGGTTCTGATCGGTTTGGTCATGGGCTACAACAAGATCCGTTCTGCCGACATCCGAGTCTCAGAGGCGCTATCCGGCATCGACGTGGAACTCACCCGTCGCGCATCGTTGATTCCGAGCCTCGTGCATACGGTGCAGACCTTCGCCACTCACGAGAAGGCGATCCTGAACCACGCCACCGATGCCCAAGCGGCGCTGACCTCGGCCACGCACGGCAAGTCGGTGGCGCAACGCAGCGCCGCCGAAAAGGAACTCGACAACGCGGTCGGTCGGGTGCTCGGGCTGGTGCAGGCCTATCCGCAACTGAACTCGTCGACCAACTTCCTCAACCTGCAGCAGAATCTCGCCGACACCGAGGACAAGCTCGCGTTCGCCCGTCAGTACTACAACGACGCCGTCGCGACACTGAACCGGCTGGTCTCCACCATTCCCTGGATGTTCGTCGCGCCGCTGGCCAGGGTCCCGGAACGGGAGTACTACCGGACCCAGCGATGAACCGGTGCCGACCATCACTGAACCCCATACCCGAACCGGTCTGCTGACCGTCCCTAAACTGACGCGGTGCGTCTTGTCTTCGCCGGCACTCCCGCGCCGGCCTTACCGTCGCTGCGGCGGCTGATCGAATCCCCCCGCCATGACGTGGTCGCAGTGCTGACCCGTCCCGACGCACCGGCTGGGAGGCGCCGCACGCTCACGCCCTCACCGGTCGCGCAGATGGCGTCCGAACACGACATTCCGGTGCTGCGGCCGGCGCGCCCCAACACGGACGAGTTTGTGGCTGAACTGAACGAGCTGGCACCGGACTGCTGCGTAGTGGTGGCCTACGGCGCGCTGCTCGGCGAAGAACTGCTGGCGGTGCCTGGCCACGGCTGGGTCAACCTGCATTTCTCGCTGCTGCCGGCCTGGCGCGGCGCGGCTCCGGTGCAGTCCGCCATTGCCGCTGGTGACACAGTGACCGGCGCCACCACGTTCAGGATCGAGCTTGCCCTGGATTCCGGTCCGGTGTACGGCGTGGTCACGGAGGCGATCGGGCCGACCGACACCGCCGGGGAGCTGCTCGAGCGGCTGTCGGTGTCCGGCGCTGCCCTGTTGGAGACGACGATCGACGGCATCGCCGCGGGATCGCTGGCCGCGGTGGCGCAGTCGACAGCGGGCGTCAGCCTGGCACCGAAGATCTCCGTCGAGAACGCGCGGGTGCGATGGGAGCTGCCCGCTCAAGCGGTCGATCGGCGCATTCGATCGGTCACCCCCCACCCGGGTGCGTGGACCGAGATCGGCGATCTGCGCCTCAAGATCGGCCCGGTGGCGCTGGACTCCGCCGCAGCGGTGCCGGACGATCTCGTGCCGGGGGCGATCCGGGTCGTCCCCGAAGGGGTGTGGGTGGGCACGGGTTCGCATCCGGTGCGGCTCGGTTGGGTCCAGCCGCCGGGAAAGAAACCGATGGATGCCGCCGACTGGGCCCGTGGTGCGCGCCTGAGCGAGTCGGCCTCAGCGCGGTGAGCCAGGCAGCACGGGGGCGTCGGCCCCAGCGTCGCAGGCCGCTCGATCCGGCCCGCCGTGCGGCATTCGACGTGCTGCGAGCGGTGTCGCAGCGTGATGCCTACGCCAATCTGGCATTGCCCGCGCTGCTGACCGACCGCAACATCACCGGACGCGCCGCTGCGTTCGCGACCGAACTGACCTACGGAACCTGCCGGACTCGCGGGCTACTGGACGCGGTCATCGGCCATGCCGCGGCCCGTCCGGTGGAACGCATCGACCCGGTGCTGCTCGATCTCCTGCGGTTGGGGGCCTATCAGCTGCTACGCACCCGGGTGGAGCCGCACGCGGCGGTGTCTACCACCGTCGAACAGGCCGGCATTGAATTCGACTCGGCGCGAGCGGGTTTCGTCAACGGCGTACTGCGCGCCGTGTCCGCACGGGACGAGCAGTCCTGGGTTGATCTGCTTGCACCGGCATCCGGAAGTGACCCGGTAGGCCATAGCGCGTTCGTTCACGCCCATCCGCGCTGGATCGCGCAGGCGTTCGCCGACGCGCTCGGTTCCCGCGCCGGCGAACTCGACGCGCTACTCGCCAGCGACGACGAGCGTCCGGTGGTGCACCTGGCGGCCCGACCCGGAGTCCTGACTGCCGAGGCGCTGGCAGCGGGGGTGGGCGGCACGGTGGGCCGATACTCGCCGTACGCGGTGTACCTGCCCGGCGGTGATCCCGGTCGACTCGACCAGATCCGCGACGGCGCGGCGCTGGTCCAGGACGAGGGCAGTCAACTGGTGGCCCGCGCGTTGACACTGGCGCCGGTCACCGGTGCGGACGGTCTGCGCTGGCTCGATCTGTGCGCCGGCCCAGGCGGCAAGACCGCATTGCTCGCCGCGATTGCCGGTGGCGGCGCCGTCGTGACCGCAGTGGAACCGGCACAGCGGCGAGCGGATCTGGTCGAGCAGAACACCCGGGGACTGTCCGTGCAGGTCCACCGGGTCGACGGGCGTGACCCCGGCCTGCGATCAGGTTTCGACCGGGTCCTCGTCGATGCTCCGTGCACGGGTCTGGGCGCGCTGCGGCGCCGGCCGGAAGCCCGCTGGCGCCGCCAGCCCGGCGATGTGCCCGCGTTGACCAGGCTGCAGCGTGAACTGCTCGGTTCGGCCATCCGGCTCACCCGCCCGGGTGGTGTGGTTCTCTACGCGACTTGCTCCCCGCATTTGGCCGAGACCGTCGGTGTGGTGGCCGATGCATTGCGTCGGTACCCGGTGACCGCACTGGACACCAGGCCGCTCTTCGCGCCGGTCGGGGATCTAGGTGAGGGGCCCTACGTTCAGCTGTGGCCGCACCGTCACGGTACCGATGCCATGTTCGCGGCGGCCCTGGCGGTCTCGGACGTCCCGGTCCAAAACGGCTCAAAGTAAGGTGAAGCCCATGGCAGAACCGATGATCGCGCCGTCGATCCTGGCGGCCGATTTCGCGCGGCTCGCCGATGAGGCGGACGCTGTGGCCGGGGCGGACTGGCTGCACGTCGACGTGATGGACAACCATTTCGTGCCCAACCTGACCTTCGGGCTGCCGGTGGTCGAAGCACTCCTGAAGACCACCGACATCCCGATGGACTGCCACCTGATGATCGAGGACCCCGACCGCTGGGCGCCCCCATATGCCGAGGCCGGCGCCTACAACGTGACGTTCCACGCCGAGGCCACCGACAATCCGGTCATGGTGGCCCGCGACATCCGCGCGGCCGGGGCCAAGGCGGGGCTCAGTGTCAAGCCGGGCACCCCGCTGGAGCCGTACTTGGGGATTCTGCGGGAGTTCGACACGTTGCTGGTCATGTCGGTGGAGCCGGGCTTCGGGGGCCAGAAGTTCATTCCCGAGGTACTGCCGAAGGTTCGCGTCGCACGCCGGCTGGTGGACGCCGGCGAGCTGACCATCCTGGTCGAGATCGACGGCGGCATCAACGCCGACACCATCGAGGCCGCGGCTGAGGCCGGGGTGGACTGCTTCGTGGCCGGTTCGGCGGTCTACAGCGCCGGAGATCCCGCGGCAGCGGTGCAGGCGTTACGACACCAAGCAGCCGCGGTGTCCAAACACCTGGCATCATGAACCCCGAGGCCGCCATGCGGCTGGCCATTGATCAAGCCGAAAAGGTCAAGGGGACAACGTATCCGAACCCCCCGGTGGGTGCGGTGATTCTGGATCGTGACGGTGCGGTGGCCGGGGTGGGGGCGACCGAGCCGGTCGGCGGTGCACATGCCGAGGTGATGGCTTTGCGGCGGGCCGGGCGGCGTGCCCTCGGCGGAACCGCAATCGTGACGCTGGAGCCGTGCGGTCACCAGGGCAGGACCGCACCGTGCGCGAATGCTCTTGTGGAAGCCGGAGTTTCGTCCGTTGCCTATGCCGTTGACGATCCCAACCCGGTAGCCGCCGGCGGCATGTCGAGGCTTGCCGAGGCCGGCGTCCTGGTCACCTCGGGCGTTCTGGCCGACGCCGTGTCGGCCGGGCCTCTGCGGGAGTGGCTGCATAAGCAGCGCACTGGGTTACCTTATGTAACATGGAAATTCGCCACGAGCATCGACGGCCGCAGCGCAGCAGCAGACGGTAGCAGTCACTGGATCACCAGCGAGGCGGCCCGCGCAGATGTTCATCGCAGGCGCGCGGTCGCCGATGCCATCATCGTGGGCACCGGCACAGTGCTGATCGACGATCCGATTCTCACCGCGCGGTTGCCCGACGGGTCGCTCGCCGGCCGGCAGCCGCTGCGTGTCGTGGTAGGTCAGCGTGAGATATCCGCAGACGCAAGAGTGCTGAACGATGACTCGCGGACGATGGTGATCCGTACCCGGGATCCGCACGAGGTGATCAAAGCGCTGGGGGATCGAACCGACGTACTGGTGGAGGGCGGACCGACACTGGCCGGTGCGTTCCTGCGGGCCGGGGTGATCGACCGCATTCTCGCCTACGTCGCGCCGATCCTGTTGGGCGGGCCGATCACCGCTGTCGACGACGTCGGCGTATTGAGCATCGCGCAGGCCCAGAGGTGGCGCTTCGACGGGATCGAGCCGATCGGGCCCGATCTGCTGCTCAGTCTGGTATCGGCTGATGTTCGATGAGTTCGCGCAGGCCGCCCATGCCGAGCCGCTCCCGGAACGCCTGCACCGTGTAGCCGACGACGGTGGCATCGACGCCCGCCCGCACGGTCGCCGAACGCGGGAGGTGGAACACCGGGCCGATCTCACCGAAGTACTCGCCCACGGTGGCGACCTTGAGCAATTCCTCTTCGCCGCTTTCCAGTTCGCGGATGATCTCGACTTCACCCTCGGTGACGACGTAGATCAAATCGCCCATCGTGCCCTGCTCGAACAGAACATCTCCGGCGGCCAGTTGTACCGTTTCGGGCGGCCGGTCCGCGTTGGCGAAGTCTGGCACGAGCTCGATGACCCGGTCCGCCAGCGGCAGGATCCTGCTGTCGTGGGTGGCAACGACCACCATCCGGTCGCCTGTTGCCAGTTCGCGGATCAACCGGAGGACTGCCTCGACCTGAATGAAGTCCAGGTGCGCGGTGGGTTCGTCGGCCACAATCAGCGGCGGGTCAAGCGCTATCGCGCGGGCGACCGCGACGCGTTGCTGTTGTCCGCCGCTCAGGTCACCCGGCCGGTGTGACATCCGCTCCTCCAGGCCCACCCTGTCCAGGAGTTGCCCGGCTTTCTTTCGAGCGGCACGGCGCGATACGCCGGCGGCCAGAAGCGGCACCATCACGTTCTCCATCGCCGTCAGGCTCGGCACCAGGTTAAAGGCCTGGAAAACGATGCCGACCGTGTCGCGACGGTAGGTGGCCAGCCCGCGGTCGTCCAGCGTTGTGACGTCGACATCGCCGAACTTGATCGCGCCCTCGGTCGGCTTCAGGATGCCACCCAGGCAGGACAGCAACGTTGTCTTGCCGCAGCCGCTCGGTCCCATCAAGATCACCAGCGAACCAGCGGCGACGTCGAGGCTGAGGCCGTCGATCGGCCGGATCTTCTCCGTGCCGCTGGTGTACTCGACCACCAAGTTCTGGATGCTCAGATCGCCCAAGGCTCACGGACCTCCGAATGCGATGGCGGGATCGACCGAAACCGCGCGATGCAGCCCGGTCCCGCTGGCTATCAGTCCCATGACGACCGCGATCAACGGCAGCGCGACGAAGGCCTCAGTCGGAACGTTGACATGCATCGGGAACAGGGGTGCAAGCAGCACCGAGAGCCCGGCGCCGACAAGCGCTGCGAGCAACGCGATGATCACCGCCTGCAACGCCAGGCCTGCGGCAATGCTTGTGGTGGGAACACCGATCGCCTTGAAGACCGCGAAGTCTCGCAGGCGTTCCAGCGCCGAAAGATAGATGACCGATCCGACGACCAGGGCAGCAACCACCCAGAGCAGGATCGCAACGATTGTGATCGAGTTCACAGCGACCTTGAGTGGCCGGAGCAGGTCTTCGACCCCGCCCGCTCGATCCAAGACTCGATAGCCGTCGGGCACCTGGTCGAGGTTGCCGCGGATGCCGATCGAAGCCACCAGGGGTTCGCCACCGTAAACCAGATTCTGGGCCCCCTCGGTTGTCAGAAAGACGTTGGGCAGGTTGGCCAGCGCCGTCGAGTTCTCGACGATACCCACTATCTCCAGCGTGCGCGAAGCGATCTCGACCTCGTCGCCCACGCCTCGACCGAGGGTGCTCGACACTGCGACTTCGTCGGGGTCTGCCGGGGGTCGACCCTCTGAAACCGCGGGCATGCCCGGTCCGTGCTCCGGCGCTCCGAATATGTCCACATTGTGGGCGGTGTCGTCGAGGGTGGCGGTACCGCCGGCGTAGGCGAGGGGGGCGGCAGCGACGACCCCCGGAGCCTTGGCGACCTGAGGCAGTACGACCGGAGCGAACGGGGTGGCTCCGACGAACGGGCCCGACGCCCCGGCCTTGACCAGGAAATAATCGACTCCGAGCTGGTTCACTGTGCGATCGGCCTCCACCCGGAACCCGTTGGCAAGTCCGGTGAGGACCAGCGTCATCGCGAAGATGATCGCGGTGGAGAGGACTGCGATGACGAAACGCCGTTTTCGCCACTGCATGTCGCGCAGCGCGGCCATCAGCATGCTGGAGACACTACCGCCTGTTCGCCGAGGCGGGCGCGGTTGGGTGCATCTCCGTCGCTGAGTGTATCTTCGGGAAAGCGCAAAGCGGCTCCGGGGGTCTGAGGTGACTTGTGCTGTGACTTGTGATGTGACCTGTGACGCGAGTTGCGATGTGACCTGTGATGTGGGTTGTGATCGGAGCAATCGACGTTCCTGCGCACGAGCGCAGTTGACATAGATCTCACTCACCCCGAAATGTCGCCTTCCCCACTCGACCCGGCCGAGCGGTGAGCGGCGAATTTCCGTCGCCCGACCGCTAGACTGATACCCGAAGTCGGCCGTCGTGGCCGAACTGTCATATGTCGCGCTTTCAGCGCTGAGTTGCGTGCGGATGATCGAAGAACCCGAGCAACCAAGAACCTGAGCAACGAAGGATTTCCGAGCAATGACTGCACTGCAGGAGTGGCTCTGCACTCGCTCGGTGGATCCCCGAGGATTCAAGGCGTTCCTCCGGAATGCGATTCGGGGTTCTACCCGTGTGGAGCCGGAGAACGAGCACGGCCGCGCCGGCCTACCGACCCTGATGGCTCGCGGGCTCGAACGCTGCTGATCCGACCGGCACCTAGTCGATGAGCTGCGTCGATGCGTCCTGAGCCGGTGCGCCCGCGGGCTGCGAGCCGCCGTCGGTCGGCTCCTCGGCATGCTCGCGTCTGCCGGCGATGAACAGCCCGAGCACCGCTCCGGCCAGGCAGACCACTGCGGTGATCGCGAAGATCTCGCCGTACTGCAGCACATAGGCCTCGCGATAGCGCGCAGCTTCGGCCGTCAGTCGTTCGGCCAGCGTATTGGCCCCCTCAGTCGGCGGCAGGGTCTGCATGTGCTGGTTGAATCGGTAGAGTCCCCACGCGCTCAGCGCGGCGATGCCGACGAGCATGCCGATCATGCGCGCCACCACCACCGCGGCCGAGGCGATGCCGTGCTGAGCGGCCGGCACCACCCGCAGCGTGGCCGACGTCAGGGGGCCGATCACCAGGCCAAGTCCCAGACCCGCGATGCCCAGGTCGGCGTCCAGGGTCGGCACGGAGATGAAGCCGAGGTCGTGACGGGCCGCCAACAGGTCTACCCGCCAATGCGAGATGAGCCAGAACCCGCCGGCGGCTATCAGCAACCCGGTGAACGTGACGGCGCGGTCACCCACCCTGGTGGCGAGCCAACCGCCCAGCAGTGCCCCGATCGGCAGCGCGATCAGGAATCGCAGCAGCAGGCCGGCGGCGGCGTACTGGTCCATGCGCAGCACGCCCTGCCCGAACAGCTCGACATTGACCAGCGTCACCATCAGCGCCGCACCGGCGGCCAGCGAGGCGCCCAGAGCCGCCAGGAACGGCCGGAAATGCACCCCTGCCGGATCGATCAGCCGGGTGCGGGCCACCCGCTCCCATCCGAAGAACAGCGCGGCCGCTACGAGAGCGCCCAGCAGCACGGGCGGTCCCCAACTCGGTAGCACCTGCTTGCCGTCCGGTTCCGGGTTGTACAGGCCGACCACGGCCAGGCCCAGCGCGATCGCCAGCAGCACCCCGCCAGTGACGTCAACCTTCTCCGGCGGGTGGTCGTTGCTTCTCGACGGAAGGCCGAAGTGGATCATCGCCATCGCGACCGCCGCCAGTGGCACGTTGATCCAGAACACCGCCTGCCAGTGATGGAAAAGCCACACCGCAGCGATCCCGTACACCGGCCCCAGCACACTGCCCAGTTCCTGGGCGGCGCCGATGCCACCGAGCACCGCGGCCCGGTTGCGGGCGGCCCACAGGTCCGCGGCCAATGCCAGGGTGACCGGCAGCAGCGCGCCGCTTGCGGTGCCCTGGATGATGCGCCCGATCACCAGGACGGTGAGATCGGTGGAGAGCGCGGTGATAACCGAACCCAGCGCGAAACCGGCCAGGCTGACCTGCAGCAGCATCTTGCGCCCGAACTTGTCCGAGGCCCGGCCCAGCAGCGGCATCGCGGCGATGTAGCCCAGCAGGTATCCGGTGATTATCGGGGTGACCTGCTGGATCTTGTTCACCGCGATGCCGACGTCGCGCATGATGTCGGTCATGATCGTGACCACGACGTAAGTGTCGAGAGCGCCAAGCAGAACCGCCAGGCTGCCGGCGCTGATGGCGACGCCGCGACCGGTCACTACGCCCTGGCGCTGCATCACACCGCGGGTTTGGTGACTGTGACCGGCTTGCCCCACTCCGTCATCGCCATGGTGATGCTGTCGTCGGGGCTCGGATCCAGCCGGGCCTGCACCAGTTGATGGTCGCCGTCCTCGGAGATCCACGCGGTGCCCGGCAGAGGGCCGGTCGCCCCGATTTGTGGTGCGATCTTGTTGACCGCGTCGGCACTGACGTTGCCGGTGATCCGAACCGCTTCCACCCCGTTGATGGTCTCGCGGCCCTCGGCCTTCGGATCGGAGAAGTTCGCCAGCACGTTGGCCAGCCCGACGTCGGGATTCAGGATGGCCGACACGTCATAGATGTCGGCAGCCGGGCCGAAGTCCTGGAAGCTGCCCTTGGTGATGGCGGCGTACAGAATGCCGTCGTAGACCACGAAGTCGACATCGTCGACGCGTTCGCCCAGAAAGAGGAGGTTGGCGCTGCCCTGCGCGGCGACCTGCGGCGTGTTGGTCAGGTCACCGTTGAGCGACTCCAGGGGCAGATCTTTGATCTCGCCTTTCACCGTCAACTGAAGGTGGGCGCTGTGCTGGTCCCGCGTGGTCTGGCTGGACTCCTTCACCAGGGTCGCGGCGTCGGGCAGCGGCCGGTCGGCCTTGTCTGCCGAGCATCCCGCGACGAGGGCCGCCGCGGCGGTGAGGACGATTGCCAGAAGGGCGACGAGGTCGGCGTTCCGGCGGGGACGCGTCTGCATGGTTTGCATCGTAGAGATCGTAGGCAGAGATCGTAGAGGGTGTGCACCGCCTCCTCCGGGCGGCGCGATGCTGGCTAGCCTGGTCAGATGTTCACCGGAATCGTGGAAGAACTGGGGGAGATCGTCGGCCGGTCGGAGTTCGACGACGCTTCCCGGCTGGTTATCCGCGGTCCGGTGGTCACCGCAGATGCCGGACACGGTGACTCCATCGCGGTCAACGGAGTTTGCCTGACCGTGGTCGAGGTGGTGCCCGGTGCCACATTCAGCGCTGACGTGATGGCCGAGACACTGGACCGTTCCAGCCTGCGCAGCGCCGTCATCGGCAGCCGTGTCAACCTCGAACGAGCCGCCGCGGTGAGCAGCCGGCTCGGCGGACACATCGTGCAGGGCCACGTCGATGGCACTGGACATGTGATCTCCCGCACACCCTCCGAGCATTGGGAGGTGGTGCGGATCGCCCTGCCTGCCGCCCTGAGCCGCTACGTGGTTCAGAAGGGGTCGATCACCGTCGACGGCGTGTCGCTGACAGTCTCGGGCCTCGGTCCTGACTGGCTCGAGGTCTCGCTGATCCCGACCACCCTCGGGCTCACCACACTGGGCAGCGCAGCCGTCGGCGCCGACGTCAACCTCGAGGTGGACGTCATCGCCAAGTACGTTGAACGGCTACTCGCTCATAATGCCGGTTTGACCAGCAGAAACCCTGATCACGTCGAGGGTGATGGTTGACGACTCGCCGGACGTCGCCTGCTCCGACGGTGGCTGGGCCGGTGGCCGGTGCGCTGGCCATCGTGGCCTATCAGCAGAAACAGCAGCGGCAATAACCGCTGTCCACCGGTGGTTCATACTGAAGGGACGACGAAGGTTCCACCGGCGGAACCGGCAAGGGTGGCAGAGATGACGAGGCTGGACTGCGTCGAACGGGCGGTCGCCGATATCGCCGCGGGTAAGGCCGTCGTCGTCATCGATGACGAAGACCGCGAGAACGAGGGCGATCTCATCTTCGCGGCCGAGAAGGCAACCCCCGAGCTCGTCGCCTTCATGGTGCGCTACACGTCGGGTTACCTCTGTGTGCCGCTGGAAGGCGCCATCTGCGACCGGCTCGGCCTGCTGCCCATGTACGCGGTGAACCAGGATAAGCACGGCACCGCCTACACCGTGACAGTCGATGCGAAAAGTGGTGTCGGAACTGGAATCTCAGCTTCAGACCGGGCCACCACGATGCGCCTGCTGGCCGATCCTGACAGTGCCGCGCAGGACTTCACCCGGCCCGGTCATGTGGTGCCGCTGCGCGCCAAGGACGGCGGGGTGCTGCGCCGCCCCGGACACACCGAGGCCGCTGTCGACCTGGCAAAAATGGCCGGGCTGCAGCCCGCCGGTGCGATCTGCGAGATCGTCAGCCAGAAGGACGAAGGCGCGATGGCCAAGACCGACGAACTCAGGGTCTTCGCCGACGAGCACGGACTGGCGCTGATCGCGATCGCGGACCTGATCGAATGGCGACGCAAGCACGAGAAGCACGTCGAACGCATCGCGGAAGCGCGGATCCCAACCCGATACGGTGAGTTTCGCGCCGTCGGCTACACCAGCATCTACGAGGACGTCGAGCATGTCGCGCTGGTCCGTGGCGATATCGCCGGCCCACATCGAGATGGCCATGACGTGCTGGTGCGGGTGCACTCGGAATGCTTGACCGGTGACGTGTTCGGCTCCCGGCGCTGTGACTGCGGACCACAACTGGATGCGGCGATGGCCTTGGTCGCACGGGAGGGCCGCGGAGTCGTGCTCTACATGCGCGGTCACGAGGGCCGGGGGATCGGGCTGATGCACAAGTTGCAGGCCTACCAACTTCAGGACGCCGGTGACGACACCGTCGATGCCAACCTGAATCTGGGTCTGCCCGCGGACGCGCGGGACTACGGTATCGGCGCACAGATCCTGAACGACCTCGGGGTCCGGTCGATGCGGCTGCTCACCAACAACCCGGCCAAACGTGTCGGCTTGGACGGATATGGGCTGCAGATCATCGAACGCGTGCCCTTGCCGGTCCGGGTCAACGCGGAGAACATCCGCTACCTGATGACCAAACGGGACCGTATGGGCCACGACCTGGTGGGTCTCGAGGAGTACCACGACACCGTCAGTGACACCGTCGACCTCAGAGATCGTCGTCGAACCGACGTCGACTTCGGCGGGGCGCTGTGAGGCGGCTGTGAGGGGAGCAGGCGTTCCCGACGTTTCGCAGTTGGACGCGTCCGGGCTGACGCTGGGCATCGTCGCGAGCACCTGGCACGAGCACATCTGCGACGCGCTACTCGACGGTGTCCGCAAGGCTGCCGCTGCTGCCGGGGTACCCGACCCCACCGTGGTCCGGGTGCTCGGCGCCATCGAAATCCCGGTGATAGCACAGGCGTTGGCCCGAAATCATGATGCCGTGGTGGCCGTGGGCGTGGTGATTCGCGGTGAGACGCCCCACTTCGACTACGTGTGTGACGCGGTTACCCAGGGCTTGACGCGGGTCTCGCTTGACGCGGAGACACCGGTTGCCAACGGTGTCCTCACCACCGACACCGAACAGCAGGCACTGGACCGGGCCGGGCTGCCGAACTCCGGTGAGGACAAGGGAGCTCAAGCAGCCGCGGCCGCACTGTCGGCGGCCTTGACGCTGCGAGATCTGCGATCGAGCAGATGACCTCGGAGGACTGGGAGATCGAGTTGCGTCCCCGCTTGACACCGTACTTCGCCTACGGGGCAGCGGTGCTCATCCTCGTCATCCACATCGTGCTCGGCCTGCTGTTGACGGTGCGCTCCAGCGGTGTGATCTTCCAGACCGCCGACCAGGTTGCGTTCGCACTGCTCGGTGCGGTCCTCGCCGGTCTGGTGCTGTTGCTCACCCGCCCCCGGCTGCGAATCGGAGCTCAGGGGGTGGCGATCCGCAACCTCTTCGGGTATCGGGTCATCGAGTGGGGCGACCTCGTCGGCGTCTCGTTCCCGCCCGGCGCGCGCTGGGCGAGAGTGGATCTGCCTGACGACGAGTACATCCCGGTGCTCGCGATCCAGGCGATCGACAAAGATCACGCCGTGGCGGCGATGAACCAGGTCCGGGTTCTGCTGGACCGCTACGGCATCGGGTCCTGCTGACTCAGTCGGTGTCGCCCATCACCAGTCCCTCGCGCCGTGGGTCGGCCCCACCCAGCCAACCGGTCTGGTCGCTCACTATGACTGCCAGACCGCTGGACTGATCAGCCAGATCGACGTGGTGGCCCAGCCGCCGCAGGCCCTGCACGAGCGGGTCGTGGTCGCCGTTGTCGGACACGTTGATGGCGGGGTGTTCGCCACCCACGTTCGTCTCCGGGGTGTTGGCTGCTCCGAAGTCCACCATCGACACCGCTTGCTGCGGGTCGAGGTTCCAATCCAGAATCCCGACAAGCGTTTTGACCACGAACTGGATGATCACCGAACCACCCGGCGAGCCCAGTACCGCATAGAGCGACCCTCGCGGTCCCGCCTGGCCGGGGGCGGCCGGGTCGAACGCCAGGGTGGGCGCCATGCTGCTGCGCGGCCGTTTCCCAGGTTCGATCCGATTGGCCACCGGTCGGCCTTCCGGTCCGACGGGTTGCGCCGCGAAATCGGTGAGCTGATTGTTGAGCAGGAAACCGTCGACCATCGCGAAAGAGCCGAACGCCGCCTCGATGCTGGTCGTCATCGCGGCCGCGTTTCCGAATGAGTCGACAACGCTGATGTGGCTGGTGCCGTGCTCGGGAGTGGGTGGCGCGGGCTCCGACGGTGGTCCGAAGTCACCGGGTTCAGCCATGCCCATGCTGCGGTCCTGCGAGATCAGCGCGGCTCGCGCGGAAAGGTACTCGCTGTTGATCAGCGATTCGGGGGTGCCGTCCGGAAGCGGGACGAAATCGGTGTCTGCAACGTACTTGTCGCGGTCGGCGTATGCCAGCCGTTCCGCTTCGGCCACCAGGTGCACGCCCATCACGGCCGGCCGGCCTCCGTTGAGATCGACGTCGTCGGGCCGATGATCGTTCATGGCGAAGTGGTCGAGAATGCCCAGCGTCGAGGCGACCGCGATGCCGCCCGACGACGGGGGCGGCATGCCGCAGACCTCGCGGCCGCGGTAGATCACACACACCGGTTCGCGCATCTTGACGGCGTATCCGGCGAGATCCTGTTCGGTCATCAGGCTCGGGGTTCGTCCTCCGGACGCGTCTGTTGCCGCCGCGACGATCGCACGCGCGATGTCCCCGGTGTAGAACGCCGTGGCCCCGTCGGTGGCGATGGCGCCCAAGGTTTTTGCGTACGCTGGATTGGTCAGCGACGTCCCCGCGCGTTTCGGAGTGCCCTCCGAATCGAGGAAGTAGTCGCGCGCTTCGACATTCGAACGCAGATCCGGTGTGGCGTCTGAGATGGCCGCGGCGAGCCGGGGACTGATGTCGAAGCCGTTGTCGGCCATGTCTACCGCGGGTTGGAACAGATCTCGCCACGGTGTCTTGCCGTGTTCGCCGTGCACCTGGTCCAGCAGGCGGACGATGCCCGGCACGCCGATCGAACGGCCGGAAGCCCGCAAGTCGGGCTCGGGTGCGCTGCGTTCGGTGTCGCTGATCCAGCGCAGGTAGTTCTCGGTCGCCGCCGCTGGTGCCGTCTCCCGGCCGTCGTACGCCTGTACCTGGCCAGATGCGGCGTCGTAGTACAGCAGGAAGCCGCCTCCGCCAATACCGGATGATTGTGGTTCCACCAGGCCCAGCACTGCCTGGACGGTCACCAGTGCGTCCGCCGCGGTCCCACCGTCCCGCAGTACCCGGCACCCGGCCTGGGTGGCCAGCGGATTGGCGGTAGCGATCGCGTATTGCTCGACGTGTACCGCGGTCATGTCGGTGCGGTAGCCGGTTGCGATCTCTGGATTGGTCGAGACGTTGCGGGAAGTCGGTGCAGCCCCGCCGGCCGCGGCGGACGGGGTCTCGAGGATCGGCGTACCGTTGGACACGATCTCGCAGGGCCCGGCGGCTGGCGTGGTTTCTTCCCGCTCTCCTCCGGAGCATCCGACCATCAGCAGGATGACGCCGGCAACCAGGGCTGCCGACTTGCGCGGGGACGCAGGGGTCCGCATCCCCAAACGTTAGCTGAGGTTCGCGGCAGTAACCTGGTTTCGTGCCCGATCCAGCCACGTATCGACCCGCGCCCGGGTCGATACCGGTCGGGCCGGGTGTGTACCGGTTTCGGGATCCGCACGACCGGGTGATCTACGTCGGCAAGGCCAAGAGCCTGCGCAGTCGGCTGACCTCTTACTTCGCTGACATCGCCAGCCTGGCCCCGCGTACCCGGCAGATGGTGATGACCGCCGCGTGCGTCGAGTGGACCGTGGTCAACACCGAGGTCGAGGCTCTCCAACTGGAGTACAACTGGATCAAGGAGTTCGATCCCCGGTTCAACATCCGCTATCGCGACGACAAGTCCTACCCGGTACTTGCGGTTACCCTCAACGAGGAGTTTCCCCGACTGATGGTGTACCGCGGGCCGCGCCGTAAGGGCGTACGGTACTTCGGGCCGTACTCGCATGCCTGGGCTATCCGCGAGACGCTCGACTTGCTTACCCGGGTGTTCCCGGCTCGCACCTGCTCCGCCGGAGTGTTCAAGCGGCACAACCAGATCGACCGGCCTTGTCTGCTGGGCTACATCGACAAGTGTTCAGCGCCCTGCATCGGCAGGGTCAGCGCCGCCGAACACCGTCGCGTAGTGCTGGACTTCTGTGACTTTCTGTCCGGTAAGACCGACCGGCTCGCCCGCGACATGGAACACCAGATGAACCGGGCTGCTGAGCAGCTTGACTTCGAACGCGCCGCCCGACTGCGAGACAACATCTCCGCGCTCAAGCGGGCGCTGGAGAAACAGGCTGTGGTGTTCGGCGACGGGACAGACGCCGATGTGGTGGCGTTCGCCGACGATGACCTCGAGGCGGCGGTGCAGGTGTTCCACGTTCGGGGCGGGCGGGTACGGGGTCAGCGTGGCTGGGTCGTCGAGAAGCCCAGTGACCCAGGACAATCCGGTCAGGAGCAGCTGGTCGAACAGTTCCTCACCCAGTTCTACGGAGATCAGGTCCAGCTCGGCGGCGTCGTTGATGAGTCGACGAACCCGGTCCCGCGTCAGGTCCTCGTGCCCTGCTTGCCGGACAATTCCGGCGAACTAGCCGACTGGCTCAGCGGGCTGCGTGGATCACGGGTGGTGCTGCGAGTCCCGCACCGCGGAGACAAGCGTGCGCTGGCGGAGACCGTGGCGCGCAATGCGCGGGATGCGCTGACTCAGCACAAGCTCAAGCGGGCCGGGGACTTCACTGCGAGATCTGCTGCGTTGCAAAGCATTCAGGATGCATTGGGGCTGTTGGACGCGCCACTGCGCATCGAGTGCGTGGACATCAGCCACGTCCAGGGCACAGATGTGGTGGCTTCGCTGGTGGTTTTCGAGGACGGCCTGCCACGGAAGTCCGACTACCGGCACTACGCCGTACGAGAGGCCGCCGGTGCGGGCCGCTCCGACGATGTGGCCTCGATCGCCGAGATTACGCGGCGACGCTTTCGGCGGCATCTTCACGACACCCAGCCGACGAGTGAGGTTGTCGCAGAGCGCGCCACGAAGAAGACCGAAGACTTCGCGGCCCCGGAAGGCAGGTCGCGCAAGTTTGCCTATCCGCCCAACCTGTTCGTCGTGGACGGCGGGGCTCCCCAGGTCAACGCCGCGCAGCGGGTCCTAGACGAGCTTGGTGTCACCGATGTCGCCGTCGTCGGTCTGGCCAAGCGTCTTGAGGAGGTGTGGGTCCCGTCCGAACCCGACCCGGTGATCCTGCCGCGCAACAGCGAAGGGCTGTACCTGCTGCAGCGGGTGCGTGACGAGGCGCACCGGTTCGCGATCAGCTATCACCGCAGCAAGCGCTCCAAACGGATGACCGCGTCAGCGCTGGATGCGGTGCGCGGGCTGGGAGAGCACCGCCGAAAGGCGCTGGTAGCGCATTTCGGATCGGTGGCGCGGCTGCGAGAGGCGACGGTCGAGGAGATAACGGCAGTGCCGGGTATCGGCGTGGCCACGGCCAACGCGGTGCTGGAGGCGCTCGGTGCCGCCGGGGGAGATTCCGGTGCGGTGGCGGTCCCGATGGGCGATGATCAGAGCAGAGCATCGGGATGACAGAACGGGCCCGGGTGGGGCCGGGCGGGGAGATGATGCACGACGACGTGCACGGTGGTACCGACAATCCGGACACCGCGGACTCTGGGATCGACGTCATTCTGGTCACCGGGTTGTCCGGCGCAGGTCGTGGCACCGCGGCCAAAGTGCTCGAGGATCTCGGCTGGTATGTCGCTGACAATCTGCCGCCCGAACTGATCGCCCGGATGGTTGAACTCGGGCTGGCCTCCGGGTCGCGCATCACCCAATTGGCCGTGGTGATGGATGTGCGCTCGCGCGGCTTCACCGGTGACCTGGACGGGGTGCGAACCGAACTCGCCAACCGCAGCATCACCCCGCGAGTGCTGTTCATGGATGCCACCGATGACATGCTGGTGCGCCGCTACGAACAGAACCGGCGTAGTCACCCTCTGCAGGGCAATCAGACGCTTGCCGAGGGCATCGCCGCCGAGCGGGCAATGCTGGCGTCGGTGCGGGCGGCCGCCGATCTGGTGATCGATACCTCGACGCTCTCGGTGCCCGCGTTGCGGGAAAGTATCGAACGCGCGTTCGGTGGCGAGGCGGTTGCGCACATCAGTGTCACGGTGGAGTCGTTCGGGTACAAGTACGGGCTGCCAATGGATGCCGATACGGTGATGGACGTGCGGTTCCTACCGAACCCGCACTGGGTGGACGAGTTGCGGCCACACACCGGCCAGCATCCGGCGGTGCGTGACTACGTATTGGGCCAGTCCGGCGCCGCGGAGTTTCTGGACACCTACCATCGACTGCTGGGCCTCGTGATCGAGGGATATCGCCGGGAGGGGAAGCGCTACATGACCGTCGCCATCGGCTGCACCGGTGGGAAGCATCGCAGCGTCGCGATGGCCGAGGCCTTGGCGTTACGCCTGCAGGGCGGTGATCAGTTGACAGTGCGGGCCCTGCACCGGGATCTGGGGCGGGAATGAGCCCGCGGATCGTCGCTCTCGGGGGCGGCCACGGACTCTACGCGACGTTGTCGGCCGCGCGCCGACTGAGTCCGCACGTCACTGCTGTAGTGACCGTTGCCGACGATGGCGGTTCGTCGGGCCGGTTGCGTGGCGAACTCGATGTGGTTCCGCCCGGTGATTTGCGAATGGCGTTGGCCGCGTTGGCATCTGACAGTCCGCACGAACGGTTGTGGGCGACCATCATCCAGCACCGGTTCGGTGGCAGTGGAGCGCTGGCCGGGCACCCGATCGGCAATCTGATGTTGGCCGGACTCAGTGAGGTGCTTGCCGAACCGGTCGCCGCGCTGGACGAGTTGGGCCGGATACTGGGGGTGAAGGGCCGGGTACTGCCGATGTGCCCGATCGCGCTGCAGATCGAGGCGGACGTCGCGGGTCTCGAGGACGATCCTCGGATGAGCCGGGTGATCCGAGGGCAGGTCGCGATCGCGACCACGGTCGGGAAGGTCCGGCGGGTACGGCTGTTGCCCGCAGATCCGCCCGCGACCCGACAGGCTGTCGATGCGATCATGGCCGCCGACCTGGTGGTCCTCGGTCCGGGGTCGTGGTTCACCAGTGTCATCCCGCACGTCCTGGTGCCGCAATTGGCATCGGCGCTCAAGGCGACCCAAGCCCGCCGGGCTCTGGTTCTCAACTTGGCCGCCGAACCGGGTGAGACCGCCGGATTCTCCGTTGAGCGCCACATCCACGTCCTGGCCCAACACGCACCGGGTTTCGAGGTGCACGACATCATTGTCGATGCCAGCCGGGTGCCCAGCGACCGTGAGCGTGAACAGCTGTGCCGGACAGCCACCATCCTGGCGGCCCAGGTCGAATTCGCTGATGTTTCCAGGCCCGGCACCGCCCTGCACGACCCGTCGAAGCTGGCCGCAGCCCTTGAGCGGGTCCGGGTTAATGCGGCTCCGGCCTCCTCCGTCCGGGCTGACGGAACTCGAACTGAAGCAACACCGAACGGACCGAGAGGTGACAACCCGTGGCTATGACAGCTGAGGTCAAAGACGAGTTGAGCCGATTGGTGGTCACCGCGGTGAGCGCTCGTCGTGCAGAGGTCGCTTCGCTGTTGCGGTTTGCCGGTGGACTGCACATCGTGTCGGGTCGTGTCGTCGTCGAGGCCGAAGTGGACCTCGGGATCATTGCCCGCCGGCTTCGCAAGGACATCTACGACCTCTACGGGTACAACGCTGTTGTTCATGTGCTCTCAGCCAGCGGCATCCGCAAGAACACCCGGTATGTGGTGCGCGTCGCCAAGGACGGGGAGGCGCTGGCCCGCCAGACCGGACTGCTCGACCTGCGCGGTCGGCCGGTACGTGGGCTGCCCGCGCAGGTGGTGGGCGGCAGCATCGCCGACTCCGAAGCGGCGTGGCGCGGTGCGTTCCTGGCGCACGGATCGCTGACCGAGCCGGGTCGTTCCTCGGCTCTGGAGGTGAGTTGCCCCGGTCCCGAGGCGGCGCTGGCGCTGGTCGGCGCCGCGCGCCGACTCGGCGTGAGCGCCAAGGCTCGCGAGGTGCGGGGCAGCGATCGGGTGGTAGTACGCGACGGTGAGGCCATCGGGGCGTTGCTCACTCGGATGGGCGCCCAGGAAACCAGGCTGACCTGGGAGGAGCGCCGGATGCGCCGCGAGGTGCGTGCGACAGCCAACCGGTTGGCCAACTTCGACGACGCGAACCTGAGGCGTTCGGCCCGAGCGGCGGTGGCGGCAGCCGCCAGGGTCGAACGTGCACTGGAGATACTCGGCGATACCGTGCCCGACCATCTGGCCACAGCCGGCAAGTTACGCGTCGAGCACCGGCAGGCATCGTTGGAAGAGCTCGGGCGCCTGGCCGACCCGCCGATGACCAAAGACGCTGTGGCAGGACGTATTCGGCGACTGTTGTCCATGGCTGACCGCAAGGCCAAACAGGACGGCGTTCCGGACACCGAGTCGGCGGTCACGCCGGATCTACTCGAGGACGCTTGATCTTCAGAACGGCGAATCGTCGGATGGTAGTGGCGGCTGTGGTTCCGGCCGCCAGTCCGGGGGAAGTTCCTCGGGTTCGATCGGGTCGTTGACCCAGCTGCAGAACGGGCTGGCGCTTGGGGTGTCTCTGAGAAGAAACAACATGCGGCGCATGCGGTTTCGCGTTTTCCGATGGTCGACCTCGCGGCGCCGGGCTCGTTGCAGCGTACGAGCTGCGGCATTGACCGGCCGCTGTCTCCTGTTGACCATGCGTCTGCGGTCGATCCGAGCAGCCCGCGTCTGACTTCGGGTAACCCGTCGGGCGGACGGCGCAGTGCACGCCGGCATGCCGAAGCCGGGAAACAGGTCCGCGCCGCAGGGGGTGGTTCGGTAGGTCCTACCCGCCGGAGAGGTCCACACGACGGTTCCATCGGGCAGCTGAACGTCGTGCCACCCACGTTCACCGTTGTGAAAGGTCTTGACTCTATGATGTTGGCGGCAAAGACTTTTCAGGTTGCTCGGCACGGTCAGCCCGCTGGACGCCGGATCGCGATGGTCGAACGGGATGGTGTGGTCCAGGTCGCACATCGACGCGGGCCGGTCGCAGCCAGGGAAGCGGCACGTGAGGTCGCGCATTCTCACCCAGCGTGCCAGGGCTGCCGAGGGCTGATACCGCAACATCTCGGCCGGGCGCACCACGGGCTGATGCACCATCCTCAACTGCGCGCTGTTCGCAAGCTCACGGATTACCTCGGCATCAACAACGCCGAAGCCGTCGATGTAACCGGCGCGAGGCCCGTCGCCCAGTACGGTCTTCGCTTCGGCGATCACGTTGATCACCGTCGTTGTTCCCGCGGTCTCGCGGATCACCTCGGTGCGACTGGAGCAGTCCGGGCTTTCGCAGTTGCAGGTCAGTGCTCGGCCCTGGGCCATCGCCTGCATGGCGTCGGCGCGGCGGTGGGCGAGAGTTCGCGAGTCGCTCTTGCACACACTGCCCGGGCAAGTTGGGTCAGCCGCGCATCGAAGGCCACTGCAGCCTCAGCGCCGATGATTGCGTCTACCTTGGCCTTGCCGTCGGGCAGCGCACTGACGTCGACGTGTCGGTTGTCCTCCGTGCGAACCCGCTCACGCACGGCGTCGGGATCGAGGGTGCGTACCGCTGCGTCGACGGCATTGATGATGCGTCTGCGTGACCAACACTGCCATCGGGAGATGCGGTCGGCGAGTTTGGTGTCCAGTGCGGCGTTGATTCTGGAATCGTTGACCAACTCCGTGCGACTGATCACCAACTGCACCGTGCGCCAGTTGGTGTCGCCGGTTGCCAACAGTTCCGCCACCTTCGGCAGCCGGTTGGCCAGGGTGTCGGCGGCCGAGACCGTGATGCCGGCGGCCATAGGCGAGAGGTTCATCGCCGCGGCGACTTCGGATGCGGTGCGCTGGAACCCGGTGATGAGCGTGTAGCCGGGGTCGCCGTCCTCGCGCTCGGCTTCGGTCGTTCGCCGATGGAGCAATTCGGCGATCGCCGCGAACCGACGTGCCGCGAGCCTCGATTCTGCGCGATGGGTCTCGTCTATCGCCTCGACCAGCGCGCCGGTCCCCAGATGTTCGAACATATATGCGAATGTACACCTCGGGACTGACGTGCCGCCGAGTCATGCGCAGACCCGCGGCTACCGTGAGCCGATGGACATGCTTCGGGTGGGTGCGACGTTTCCCAACCCGCCGTTCAACGGCGTCGGGGATCAGGGGTGTCGGGGCGGGGGAGGTCTGGACATCGACCTGGTGGGTGCGGTCGGCGCGGCGATGGGCGTAGCCGTCGAGTTCGCCGCCTACCACGGGGCCGATTTCGATGGCATCCTCGATGCGCTGGCCGCCGGCGAGTATGACTGCGTTGCTTCGGGAATCGCAGTGACGCCAGCGTGCGAGAAGAAAGTCGCTTTCGCGCCGCCGTACCTGATCACCGGTCAGGCGCTGGCCGTCGATACCAATCGGCGTCCGTGCGTCCGGTCCGTCGACGACTTGGCCGGCCTCACCATCGCGGTCCAGCACGGCAGCACCGCCCAGGCGGCGGCAGAGGGCCTTGTTGCCGAGGGGCTCGCAGCTCAGGTGCGCATCTACGGCGGCGCGAGTATCGGTCCCGGTGGTATCCGAGCGGCCCTGCACGATCTGACCACCGGCGGCTGCGACGCGGTGCTGGAACTGGCGCCGGTGCTGACCGAAATGGTCAATGTCACCGAGGGCGTCGAACTAGTGCAACGCGGCATCACCACCGAGAACATCGCGATAGCTGTCGCACGCTCCAATCCGCGCCTGCTGCGCCGTATCGCCGCAACCCAGGCGGAGCTGGAAGCCGACGGCACGCTGCAGCGGATCCGGCGCAAGTGGGTGGGCAATCCGTTCACCGATCAGAGCCTGGCGGTGCACTGACCGCCCGCGCGACCTGATCGATGTCCCACTAGGCTGGCGATGGAGCAGCTCGATGGCGGACCAAGCAGACAGGGGACACTTGTGACGATCCGGGTAGGCGTGAACGGCTTCGGCCGTATCGGACGGAATTTCTACCGGGCTCTGGCGACCCAGCAGGCCGCCGGCAACAACGCTGACATCGAGATCGTGGCGGTCAACGACCTCACCGACAACGCGGCTCTGGCGCACCTGCTGAAGTTCGACTCCATTCTGGGGCGGCTGGCTGCGGACGTCAGGCTAGAAGGCGAAGACACCATCGTGGTCGGCGAGCACAAGATGAAGGCCCTGGAGGTCCGCGAGGGCCCGGCCGCCCTGCCGTGGGGGGATCTGGGCGTCGACGTGGTGGTGGAGTCAACGGGCATCTTCACCAACGCCGCCAAGGCCAAGGGCCACCTTTCGGCGGGCGCCAAGAAGGTGATCATCTCGGCGCCGGCCACCGACGAGGACATCACAATCGTGCTCGGCGTCAATGACGACCAGTACGACGGCAGCCAGAACATCATCTCCAACGCCTCATGCACGACGAACTGCCTCGGTCCGATGGCCAAAGTGCTCAACGACGAGTTCGGCATCGTCAAGGGGCTGATGACCACGATCCACGCCTACACCCAGGATCAGAACCTGCAGGACGGGCCGCACAAGGATCTGCGCCGGGCCCGTGCCGCTGCCCTCAACATCGTTCCCACCTCCACCGGTGCCGCCAAGGCCATCGGCCTGGTCATGCCGGAACTGAAGGGCAAGCTGGACGGCTACGCCCTGCGGGTGCCGATCCCCACCGGCTCGGCCACCGACCTCACTGTGGAGCTGGCCAAGGCCGCCGACGCAGCTGATATCAACGCCGCTTTCAAGGCTGCGGCAGAGGGCTCACTGAAGGGGATTCTGAAGTACTACGACGTGCCGATCGTGTCCAGTGACATCGTCACCGACCCGCACAGTTCGATAATCGACTCCGGGCTGACGAAGGTGATCGACGACCAGGCCAAGGTGGTGTCCTGGTACGACAACGAATGGGGCTACTCGAACCGTCTGGTCGACCTGGTCGCGCTCGTCGGTAAGTCCCTCTAGAGCCGTGCCGATCAAGTCTCTCGGAGACCTTCTGGCAGAAGGGGTTTCAGATCGGGGCGTGCTGGTGCGCTCGGATCTCAACGTGCCCCTCGACGACGACGGCAACATCACCGACGCAGGCCGTGTCGTGGCCTCGGTGCCCACCCTGAAGGCGTTGTCGGACGCTGGTGCCAAGGTCGTCGTCGCCGCACACCTCGGCCGACCCAAGGGCGTGGCGGATTCCAAGCTCTCGCTGGCGCCGGTTGCCACCGCGCTGGGTGAGCACCTGGGCCGCCACGTCCAACTGGCCGGCGACGTGGTCGGCGCCGACGCGCTGGCTCGCGCTGAGGGTCTCACCGACGGCGACATCCTGCTGCTCGAGAACGTCCGCTTCGACCCGCGCGAGACCAGCAAGGATGACGGTGATCGACAGCAGCTTGCCGAACAACTCGTCGACCTGGTCGGTCCGGACGGCGCCTTCGTCTCCGACGGGTTCGGGGTGGTGCATCGCAAACAGGCCTCGGTTTATGACGTCGCGAAGCTGCTACCGCGCTATGCGGGCAGGTTGGTGGCCACCGAGGTCGAGGTTCTCGAGCAGTTGACCGAGTCCACCGACCGGCCCTACGCGGTGGTGCTGGGCGGGTCGAAGGTTTCCGACAAGCTCGCCGTTATCGAACGGCTCGCGCAAAAGGCCGACAGCATCCTCATCGGCGGCGGTATGTGCTTCACCTTCCTCGCCGCGCAAGGTGTTTCGATAGGCAAGTCCTTGGTGCAACCCGAGATGATCGACACCTGCCGCCGCCTGATGGATACCTATGCCGACGTCATCCACGTCCCGGTCGACATCGTGGTCGCCGACGAGTTCGTCGCCGACTCACCGGCAGAGATCGTGGCTGACGACGCCATCCCCGACGACAAGATGGGCCTCGACGTCGGTCCGGGCACCGTCAGCCGCTTCAGCACGCTGCTATCCAACGCGCGGACGATCTTCTGGAACGGGCCGATGGGCGTCTTCGAGTTCCCCGCGTTCGCTTCGGGCACGAAGGGCGTCGCCGAAGCGATCGTCGCCGCGACCGGCAAGGGTGCGTTCAGTGTCGTCGGAGGTGGCGACTCGGCCGCGGCGGTGCGCGCGCTCGGCCTGCCCGAGGACGACTTCTCCCACATCTCCACCGGCGGCGGGGCATCGCTGGAATATCTCGAGGGCAAGACCCTGCCCGGCCTGCAAGTACTCCAAGAGTGTTGAACACCGAGACAAGGACCCTAATGAGCCGCAAGCCGCTGATCGCCGGCAACTGGAAGATGAATCTCAACCATTTCGAAGCGATCGCGCTCGTGCAGAAGATCGCGTTCTCGCTGCCCGACAAGTACTTCGACAAGGTAGACGTATCGGTGCTGCCGCCGTTCACCGACCTGCGCGGCGTGCAGACACTGATCGACGGTGACAGGTTGCGGCTCACCTACGGTGCGCAAGACCTGTCGCAGCATGACTCCGGCGCTTACACCGGCGACATCAGCGGAGCTTTCCTGGCCAAGCTGGGGTGCAGTTTCGTCACGGTCGGCCACTCCGAGCGCCGCACCTACCATCATGAGGACGACGCCTTGGTCGCCGCCAAGGCAGGTGCGGCGTTCCGGCACGGTCTCACCCCGATCGTGTGCATTGGCGAGCACCTCGATGTGCGTGAGGCCGGTCAGCACGTCGACCACAACATCGCCCAGCTGAAATCGTCTCTTGCCGGGCTGTCCGCCGAGCAGATCGGCAACGCCGTCATCGCCTACGAGCCTGTCTGGGCGATCGGCACCGGCCGGGTCGCGAGCGCAGCGGATGCGCAAGAGGTCTGCAAGGCCATTCGAGACGAGCTGGGCGAACTGGCCTCACCTGAGCTGGCTGCGGGCGTACGGGTGCTCTACGGCGGCTCGGTGAACGTCAAGAATGTCGGTGAGATCGTCGCACAGGACGATGTGGACGGCGCCCTGGTGGGCGGCGCATCGCTGGACGGCGAGCAGTTCGCAACCCTGTCGGCGATCGCCGCCGGCGGACCCCTGTAGTCTGGCCGGCATGCAATTGACCTTGCAGATCATCTTGGTGGTCACCAGCGTCCTGGTGGTCCTGCTGGTGTTGCTGCATCGAGCCAAGGGCGGCGGTCTGTCCACCCTGTTCGGCGGCGGTGTCCAGTCCAGCCTCTCCGGCTCGACTGTGGTGGAGAAGAACCTCGACCGTTTGACCCTGTTCGTCACCGGAATCTGGCTGGTCTCCATCGTCGGCACCGCGTTGATGGTCAAGTACCAGTAGTTCCTGTCCTCGGCTCGCCATGCGGGCCACCGCACCGGCACCGATACTGGGACCATGGTTGACGCACCCGACACCGTGTTGGCGCCCATCGGGTCGGTTACCCGCACGGCGGTCGGTCGCGAAGCCACCGAACCGATGCGGGAGGACATCCGCCTGCTCGGCGGAATACTCGGCGACACCATCCGCGAGCAGAACGGCGAGGACGTATTCGACCTCGTCGAGAAGGCCCGAGTCGAGTCGTTCCGGGTGCGGCGCTCCGAGATCGACCGCGCCGAGCTGGCCCACCTCTTCGACGGCATCGATGTGCACCGCGCTCTTCCGGTCATTCGCGCTTTCACCCATTTCGCGCTGCTGGCCAACGTGGCCGAGGACATTCATCGGGAACGCCGCCGTGCGATCCACGTTGCCGCCGGTGGTCCGCCGCAGAACAGCACCCTGGCGGCCACCTACCTCAAGCTCGACTCCGCGGACCTGGACACTTCCACCGTTGCCGACGCCTTGACCGGGGCTCTGGTGTCCCCGGTCATCACCGCGCATCCCACCGAGACCCGTCGCCGCACCGTCTTCGACGCCCAGCACCGGATCACCGAACTGATGCGGCTGCGGCTACACAACCGGGATGGTGTCGGTGACGACAATCCGAGGGTCGAACGCGAGCTGCGCCGGCACATCCTGACGCTGTGGCAGACGGCGCTGATCCGGCTGTCCCGACTGAAGATCTCCGACGAGATCGAGACCGGGCTGCGTTATTACCCGGCGGCGTTCTTCGAAGTCATTCCCAAGGTGAACGCGGGGGTGCGCAGCGCCCTGCAGGCTCGCTGGCCGGACCCGCGGATACTGGAGGCCCCGATCCTGCGGCCCGGTTCCTGGATCGGTGGTGATCGCGACGGCAACCCCAACGTCAACGCCGACGTGGTCCGGCTGGCTACCTCTCGGGCGGCCTACACCGCGCTGAGCCACTACTTCAGCGAGATCACCGCACTCCAGCAGGAGCTGTCGATGTCGGCACGGCTGGTCGTGGTCAGTGACGCACTGACCGTCCTCGCCGACGCCTGCCACGAACCCGCCCGCGCCGACGAGCCGTACCGGCGCGCTCTCCGGGTCATTCACGGCAGACTCACCGCGACCGCCGCGCAGATTCTGGATCGACAGCCAGAGCACATTCTCGATCTGGATCTGCAGCCCTACCTCGCCCCGGCCGAGCTTTCCGCCGACCTCGACGTCGTCGACGCGTCGCTGCGCGCCAACGGCAGCGCGCTGCTTGCCGACGATCGACTCGCCCAGCTTCGGGAATCGGTGCGCACCTTTGGTTTTCACCTGTCAGGCCTGGACATGCGACAGAACTCGGACGTGCACGAGGAGGTTCTTGCCGAGGTGTTCGCCTGGGCCGGCGTGCATCCGGACTATGCGTCACTGGCAGAACCCGATCGGGTCGACCTGCTGGTCGCTGAGCTGTCGATGCGCCGCCCGCTGACCCGTGACGGAGCCGGGCTGTCTGAACTGGCCCGCAAAGAACTCGACATCGTCGCAGCGGCTGCCCGCGCGGTGCGGGTGTTCGGGCCGGATGCGATCCCCAACTACGTCATCTCGATGTGCCGGTCGGTTTCGGACATGCTCGAGGCTGCGGTGCTGCTCAAGGAGGCCGGGCTGCTCAGCACAGCCGAGGCGCACTCCGGTGAGCATCCGTACTGTCCCGTCGGCATCGTGCCGCTCTTCGAGACCATCGACGACCTGCAGCGTGGTTCGGCCATTCTCGAAGCCGTGCTGGGCATCCCGCTGTACCGCTCGCTGGTGTCATGTCGCGGCGACAGCCAGGAGGTGATGCTCGGCTACTCCGATTCCAACAAAGACGGCGGCTATCTTGCAGCCAACTGGGCGCTGTACCGCGCCGAACTCGAGTTGGTGGAGTCCGCGCGCAAGACCGGAATCCGGTTGCGGCTCTTCCACGGTCGGGGCGGCACCGTCGGTCGCGGCGGCGGACCCAGCTACGACGCCATCCTCGCCCAACCGCCGGGCGCGGTCAACGGCTCATTGCGGATCACCGAGCAGGGCGAAGTGATCGCCGCCAAGTACGCTGAGCCGCGCATCGCGCACCGCAACCTGGAGACCCTGGTCGCCGCGACGCTGGAGTCCACCCTGCTCGACGTCGAAGGACTGGGCGAAGCCGCCGAACCGGCGTATGAGGTGCTCGATGAACTCGCCGCCCGTGCGCAGCGTGCCTACGCTGACCTGGTCCACGACACACCGGGTTTCGTGGAGTATTTCATGGCGTCCACGCCGGTCAGCGAGATCGGCTCGCTGAACATCGGCAGCCGCCCGACCTCGCGCAAGCCCACCTCGTCGATCGCCGACCTGCGCGCGATCCCGTGGGTGTTGGCCTGGAGTCAGTCACGGGTGATGCTGCCCGGTTGGTATGGCACCGGCACCGCGTTCGAGGACTGGATCGCCGGAGGCGACGGAAGGCTCGAAGTGCTCCAGGATCTCTACCGCAGATGGCCGTTCCTGTCGACGGTGCTGTCCAACATGGCGCAGGTGCTGGCGAAGTCGGATCTGGGACTGGCCGCCCGCTACTCCGAACTCGTCGAGGATGAGGCGTTGCGGCGATTGGTGTTCGATAAGATCGTCGCCGAACACGACCGCACCATCCGGATGTACAAACTCATCACCGGCCAGGACGATCTGCTCGCCGACAATCCGGCCCTGGCCCGCTCGGTGTTCAACCGATTCCCGTACCTGGAGCCACTGAACCACTTGCAGGTCGAACTATTGCGGCGGTACCGCTCCGGCGAAGACGACCAATTTGTGCAGCGTGGAATCCTGTTGACCATGAGTGGGCTGGCCACCGCATTGCGCAACAGCGGTTAGGGTCCATCCTCGGGACCCGGGCCACGGTCAAGTGTGGGTCACAGATGTGCCCGATCGCGGATGGCCTTCACCGCTCCGCGTACAGCCGACTCGGTGACCGCGACCGGCGATGTCACAGACTCGGCGAGGCCGACGATGCGTTCGACCCGGGTCACGATCTCCTCCATCCGGTCCACCACCCCGTGCAGGCGAGGAGTGAGTTCGTTGATGTGGTTGATCGTGTCGTTGAACCGCGCCAGCGTGGCGTCCAGACCCGCAGCGGAGTTGTTCAGACCCAGCAATGTCTCGCCGAGCTCGTTCAGCAACGTGTCCACTTGCTCCACCGTGACGTCGGCGTTCAGCGCGGCGTTCGCAAGTTTCTGAATCCGCTCGCGGCCGGTGCGTGGTGCTACCTTGCCGTCCTTGTCAGCCATGCCCGCAATTATGACCGCCGGCCGGACGCTGTGGGGCCGGCGCCGCCCGTTTGTCGAAATCGACTTCATGGTCGTTGTTGGACCTCGAACCACAACCACCGTGTCCAACTCGACGCCCGCGTGCCCGCCCGCGCGCCCTGCGATCTGCCGCAGCGGATCGAAATCAGAGCTTCGCCGCGGCGGCCTCGTCAAGAAGCCAACGGGTCGCCTCGACACCCGCGGCGCCGGCTGCGGGTACCTCGACGGGGTCTGCCCCGCCGATAGCGGCTGCCACGGCCTCCGCCTTCTCCGCACCGGAAACCACCAGCCACACCTCCCGCGCGAGGTTGACCGCCGGCAGCGTCAACGTGATGCGTTGTGGTGGCGGTTTGGGGGAGTCGGTGACGGCAACCACCAACCGTCCGGTCTCTCGCACTGCCGGAGTGTCCGGGAACAGCGAGTTGACGTGCCCCTCGTCGCCCATGCCGAGCAGGTGCACGTCGAACCGCGGCGCGAGCACATCACCGTACGCTGCCGCGGCCGCGTCGATGTCGTCGCCGAACTCGCCGTCGCGGGCCGCCATAGGGTGCACATTGGCCGCAGGGACAGCGACGTGGTCGAGCAGGGCTTCGCGCGCCTGCTTCTCGTTGCGATCGTCGTCGGCGGAGGCGACGAAGCGCTCGTCGCCCCAGTACAGGTGCACCTGCGACCAGTCGATCTCACCAGCCCGTTCGCCGACCCGCCGCAGCAACGCTATTCCGGTGCCGCCACCGGTCAGCACGATGTCCGCCCGGCCCCTGGTGCGGACGGCGGCGACGATGGTGTCGACCAGGCGATCGCCGGCGGCCGCCACCAACGCCGAGCGGTCGGGGTAGGTCTGAATCAGACTCATACGTAGTGGACCTTGTCGATGCCCTGTAGCGCTTCGTGGTAGATCTCGTCGGCGTCGAGCCGTCGTAGATCCTCGGCCAGGCAGTCGCGAGTCTCTCTGCGCGCAAGGGGTACCAGTGCCTCGGGTCGTCCGGTGCGGGTGATGGTGGCGGTCAAGCCTTCCTGGGGCCTGCTCAGCGTAGTCGTCCGGCTCGGCTGCACCAGTTCGACTTTCAGCGGACCGACCTCTCGGCGTACCTTGCAGCCGATCCGGCTGGCCAGCCAGCCGGCCAGGATATCCAGTGCGGGCTCGTCTTTCAGCCCGGATACCAGCGCAGAATTCACCGGCTCGTAGGGCGGCTGATCCATCGACGATGCCAGCAGCGCCCGCCAGTAGGTGATTCGGCTCCAGGCCAGATCGGTGTCACCGGCGGCATAGACCTGCAGCCGGCTCTTGATCGAAGCCAGCGGATCCTGGGCGAAGGTCGCATCTGTGATGCGACGAATCGCCAACTGCCCGAGCGGATCTTGCGAGGGCACTTCCGGCGCCGCTCCGGGCCACCATGTCACCACCGGAGTGTCCGGCAAAAGGAATGGCAGCACGACACTGCTGGCATGGGCAGACAGTGGACCGGAGGTGCGCAGCACAACGACTTCGCCGCCACCGGCGTCACCGCCAACCCGCAGCTGTCCGTCCAATCGTGGCTGGTCAGCCATCCGGTCGGCGGCTACAACGACGATGATCCGGCATGGATGCTCGTGGCTGGCCCACGCCGCGGCTTCGACGGCGTCCTCGACCAGATCCTCGGTGTCAGGGGCGATCACCAGCGTCAGCACCCGGCCCAGCGTGACCGCACCGCCTTCCTCGCGCAGCGCGTTGATCTTCTTGTTGACGTCGTTGGTTGTCGTGTCGGGCAGGTCGACGATCACGGCCGCCTCCATTCGCGGCCGCTGCGCCGCAGCATCTCGAACGCCGACTCCGGCCCCCAGGTTCCTGCCGGATAAGCATCCGGCTTGCCGTTCGAAGCCCAATAGTCGAGGACGGGATCAAGTATTTCCCAAGACAATTCAACTTCGGCGTTGACGGGGAACAACGACGGCTCTCCGAGCAGCACGTCGAGGATCAGCCGCTCGTAGGCCTCGGGGGAATCCTCGGCGAATGCCGAACCGTACGAGAAGTCCATGTTCACGTCGCGGACCTCCATCGCCGTGCCCGGCACCTTGGAACCGAAGCGCAGCGTGATGCCCTCGTCCGGTTGCACCCGGATGACCAATGCGTTCTTGCCGAGCTCTTCGGTCATGGTGGCGTCGAACGGTAGGTGCGGCGCCCTGTTGAAAACCAGCGCGATCTCGGTCACCCTGCGACCCAGACGTTTTCCGGTGCGCAGATAGAACGGTACTCCGGCCCACCGGCGGGTGTCGACGTCGAGGGTGATCGCGGCGAACGTCTCGGTGGATGAATCTTTGGAGAAGCCGTCCTCGTCGAGCAGTCCCACCACTTGCTCGCCGCCCTGCCAGCCGCTGGTGTACTGGCCTCTGGCGGTGGTCAGGTCCAGCGGCTGAGCCAGGCGGGTCGCCGAGAGCACCTTGATCTTCTCGGCTTTCACCTCCTCAGGGTGGAAGCTGACCGGCTCTTCCATCGCTGTCAGCGCAAGCAACTGCAGCAGGTGGTTCTGGATCACGTCCCGGGCCGCCCCGATGCCGTCGTAGTAGCCGGCCCGGCCGCCCAGGCCGATGTCCTCGGCCATGGTGATCTGTACGTGGTCGACGTAGTGGGCGTTCCATACCGGCTCGAACAACTCGTTGGCGAAGCGGAGCGCCAGGATGTTCTGGACCGTCTCCTTGCCCAGGTAGTGATCGATCCGGAACACCGACTCCTCCGGGAAGACGGTGTTGACCACGCCATTGAGCTCGACCGCGCTCTGCAGATCGTGCCCGAACGGCTTCTCGATCACGACCCGGCTCCACCGGCCCTCCTGGGGCCGGGCCAAGCCGGACTTCTTGAGCTGCTCGCACACGATCGGAAACGCCTTCGGCGGAATCGACAGGTAGAAGGCGTGATTGCCGCCGGTACCGCGCTCGACGTCAAGCTTCTCCAGGCAGGCGGCGAGCCGGGCGAACGCGTCGTCGTCGTCGAAGGTGCCCTGCACGAAACGGATTCCCTCGGCCAGCCGGTCCCAGACCTCCTGGCGGAACGGTGTCCGCGAGTGCTGCTTGACCGCTTCGTAGACGATCTCTCCGAAATCCTCGTCGGCCCAATCCCGCCGGGCGAAGCCGACCAGTGAGAACGACGCCGGCAGCAGACCCCGGCTGGCCAAGTCGTAGATCGCCGGCATCAGCTTCTTGCGGGACAGGTCACCGGTGACACCGAAGATGACCACGCCGCAGGGTCCGGCGATCCTCGGCATGCGCTTGTCGCGTTTGTCTCGCAACGGGTTTCGCCACCCGGGTGGAGCCGGAGTGGTCACCCCCGGGACGGGCCCCTGTGCACCCGTCATTTGCCGGCGGCGGTGAGCTGGGTCTGGGTCGCCTCCAGCAGCTCGAGCCACGACTTCTCGAACTTCTCGACCCCCTCGTCCTCCAGAACGAGAAACACGTCGGCCAGGTCGACGCCGAGGGCTTCGAGCTTGTCGAACACCGCCTGGGCTTCTTCGGCCTTGCCGGTAACCGTGTCGCCGGTGACGACGCCGTGGTCGGCGACGGCGTCGAGGGTTTTCTCCGGCATGGTGTTGACGGTGTTGGGCGCGACCAGTTCGGTGACGTAGAGCGTGTCGGAGTACTCGGGGTTCTTCACACCAGTCGATGCCCACAGGGGGCGTTGAACGCGGGCGCCGTCAGCTTTGAGCGCCTCGTAGCGAGCGGCGCCGACGAACGTCTCCTCGTATGCGGCGTAAGCCAGCCGGGCGTTGGCGACACCTGCCTGGCCGCGCAGCGCGAGGGCTTCTGCGCTGCCGATCTTCGTCAGGCGGTTGTCCACCTCGGTGTCTACCCGGGATACGAAGAACGACGCCACCGAGTGAATCTTCGAAAGGTCGTGCCCGGCCTGCCTGGCCGCTTCCAGACCGGACAGGTAAGCCTCGATCACTTCGCGGTGCCGCTCCACCGAGAAGATCAGGGTGACGTTCACCGAGATGCCCTCGGCCAGCACCGCGGTGATCGCAGGCAGGCCCGCCTTGGTGGCCGGGATCTTGATGAACAAGTTCGGCCGGTCGACGATCTTCCAGAGTTCGATCGCCTGCGCGATCGTCTTGGGACCATCGTGCGCCAGCCGCGGGTCGACCTCGATCGACACCCGGCCGTCGACCCCGTCGCTGGCCTGGTGGACGTCGGCCAGGACGTCGCAGGCATCGCGGACATCGTCGGTGGTCACGGTGCGGATGGCGGCGTCCACGTCCGCGCCGCGCTCGGCAAGTTCGGCGACCTGGGCGTCGTAGGCGTCCCCTTTCGACAACGCCGCCTGGAAGATCGACGGGTTGGTGGTCACGCCGACAACGCTCTTGGTGTCGATCAGTTCTTTCAGGTTGCCGGTGCGCAGCCGGTCGCGGGACAGGTCGTCCAGCCACACAGACACTCCGGCCGCGCTCAGCGCCGCCAGGTTGGGATTTTGTGCCATGGCGATTCCCCTTCTCTCAGTAGTCCGCCTAGTTGTCGATTGCTCGTTCGGCCGCCGCCGCGACGGCTTCGGGGGTGAACCCGAACTCACGGAACAGGGTCTTGGCGTCGGCGGACTCGCCATAGTGCTCGATCGAGACGATCTCACCGGTGTCGCCGACCAACCGGTACCAGCTCTGGGCGACGGCGGCCTCGACGGCGACGCGTGCGGAGACCTCCGGCGGCAGCACGCTGTCGCGATACTCTTTCGGCTGCGACTCGAACCACTCCATGCAGGGCATCGAGACCACGGAGGCGGTGAGATCCTTCTCCGCGAGAAGTTTCTGCGCCTCCACAGCCAGCTGCAGTTCCGATCCGGTGGCGATGATGATCACATCGGCATCGCTCGAGGACCCCTCACCGCCCAGTACATATCCGCCCCTGGCCACGCCCTCCGCGCTGGTGCCCTCCAGCACCGGGATGCCTTGCCGGGTCAGGATGAAGGCGGTCGGGCCGCTGGTGGCACCGCGCGCCAAGATCGTGCGCCAGGCGTGCGCGGTCTCGTTGGGGTCGCCGGGGCGCACCACTGACAGGTTCGGGATGGCTCGCAGTGCGGCCAGGTGCTCGATGGGTTGGTGGGTGGGGCCGTCCTCGCCCAGTCCGATCGAGTCGTGGGTCCAGATGTAGATGGTGTCGATGTTCATCAGCGACGCGAGTCGCACGGCCGGCCGCATGTAGTCGGAGAACTGTAGGAAGGTGCCACCGAACGCGCGAGTCGGCCCGTGCAGGACGATGCCGGACAGGATCGCCCCCATCGCATGTTCGCGGATGCCGAAGTGCAGCACCCTGCCGTACCAGTCCGCGGTGTAGTCATCAGTGGAGATCGACGGCGGGCCGAAGGACTTCACGCCCTTGATCGTGGTGTTGTTGCTTCCGGCCAGATCCGCTGAGCCGCCCCACAACTCGGGGAGGTTGGGCGCCACGTCGTTGAGCACCTGACCGAACGCAGCACGGGTGGCCAACGGCTTTGAACCCGGTTCCCAGTGGGTCAGATCGGCGTCCCAGCCTTCGGGAAGTTCATGCGTCAGCAGTCGATCCAACAGGGCCTTGCGTTCGGGTTCGCGCTGCGCCCAGGCATCGAACTCGGGCTGCCATTTCGCATGGGCCTCCCGGCCTCGTTCGACCAGCTTGCGGGTGTGCTCGAGGACATCGTCGTGGACTTCGAAGTTCTGGTCCGGGTCGAACCCGAGCACCCGCTTGGTGGCAGCGACCTCGTCCTCGCCCAGTGCCGAGCCGTGCACTCCGCCGGTGTTCATCTTGGTCGGCGCCGGGTAACCGATGATGGTGCGGACCGCGATGAACGACGGTTTGTCGGTGACGTTCCTGGCGGCTTCGATGGCCCGCTCGATATCGACCACGTTCTCGCCGCCCTCCACCTCCTGCACGTGCCAGCCATAGGCCCGGTAGCGGTCGGCCACGTTCTCGGAGAGAGCGATATTGGTGTCGTGCTCGATGGAGATCTGGTTCTTGTCGTAGAACACGATGAGGTTGCCGAGCTGCTGGGTGCCGGCAAGCGAAGATGCCTCGCTGGTGACACCCTCCTCGATGTCGCCGTCCGAGGCGATCACATAAATGAAGTGGTCGAACGGGCTGGCGCCTGGTGCGGTATCGGGGTCGAAGAGGCCCCGCTCGTAGCGCGCAGCCATCGCCATTCCAACCGCTGACGCCAGACCCTGGCCCAGCGGGCCGGTGGTGATCTCCACGCCCTGGGTATGGCGGAACTCCGGATGCCCCGGGGTCTTGGACTTCCACGTGCGCAGCGCCTCTATGTCGGCGAGTTCCAGGCCGAATCCGCCGAGAAAGAGCTGAATGTAAAGGGTCAGGCTGGAGTGCCCGCAGGACAGTACGAAACGGTCTCGGCCGAGCCAGTGCACGTCGCTGGGGTCGTGGCGCATCTGCCGCTGGAACAGCGTGTAGGCCAGCGGCGCGAGGCTCATCGCGGTACCCGGATGTCCGTTACCGACCTTCTGTACTGCGTCGGCCGCGAGCACTCGGGCTGTGTCGACGGCAGCTGAATCCAGCTCGGTCCAGTCGTCGGGGTGGTGGGGGCGGGTGAGGTCGGAGATCTCTTCCCGTGTGGTCACGTGGCGCACTCCCGTCAGTCGACAAGCCGATCCACTGCCACCCTAGTGCGCAGGGACTACGGGGCGCAGGCCGCACGGCGCACGTTTACGCTGCTGTTTACCGAAACGGCCATGCGGTGACCGAGACCGCCGATGGCGGTCTACCATCTTCTGTAGTAGAAGCGTCTTCTGTACTAGAAGCTGGCGCCATCGCCACCTCGAGGAGTTACCTGCGTGAGCATTCGCGAGCGTGTCGCGCCGACGCGGGCGAGCAGCACTGCTCCTCGCAGTTTCGCCGGCTATCTGGCCGGCTACCTGGCATTGACGAAGCCGCGAGTGATCGAGTTGTTGCTCGTCACCGCGATACCGGCCATGCTGCTGGCCCACCGCGGCACGGTCGACCCGCTGCTGATCTTCAACACGCTGGTCGGCGGGATGCTAGCGGCCGCGGGCGCCAACACCCTCAACTGCGTCGCCGACGCCGACATCGACAAGATGATGCAGCGCACCGCGCGGCGACCGCTGGCCCGTGACACGGTGCCCAGAAGCCATGCGTTGGTGTTCGGGCTAGCGCTCTCGGTGGGTTCCTTCTTCTGGTTGTGGTGGACCACCAACCTGTTGTCGGCCCATCTTGCGGGCGCGACGATCGCGTTCTACGTCTTCGTCTACACGCTGCTCCTCAAGCGGCGCACCTCGCAGAACGTGGTGTGGGGCGGGGCTGCCGGCTGTATGCCGGTGATGATCGGCTGGTCTGCGGTAACGGGGACCATCCAGTGGCCGGCGTTGGTGATGTTCGCGATCATCTTCTTCTGGACGCCGCCGCACACCTGGGCGCTGGCGATGCGCTACAAGGAGGACTATCGCGCGGCCGGGGTCCCGATGCTGCCTGCGGTTGCCACCGAGCGCCAAGTCACCACCCACATCGTCGTCTACACCTGGCTGACCGTGCTCGCCACCCTCGCGCTGACACCGGCCGCGGGCTGGCTGTACGCGGTGGTGGCGATCGTGGCTGGTGCTTGGTTCCTGGTGTTGGCCCACCAGCTCCACGCCGGGGTGCGCCGTGGCGAACCGGTCAAGCCGCTGCGGCTGTTCCTGCAGTCGAACAACTACCTGGCCCTGGTGTTCTGTGCGCTGGCCGTCGACTCGGTGCTGGCGCTGCCGACGCTGCTGGGCTCCTGACTCGCTGCCGCCCCGCACCGAGATTGAATCTTCGCAGGCCTCTTCTCGCACTTTCCCGGAAAATCCTCAATCTCGATCTTCCCGGGACATCGCCGTGGACTACGGCGTCAGTACCACCGAGCCGACCGTCTTACGGCCTTGCAGATCCCGGTGTGCCTGTTCCGCAGCGGCCAGCGGGTAGCGGCTGCTGACCGTGACGTCGATGGTTCCATCGGCCACCGCGGTCAGGAACTCGCCGGCCCTGAAGCCGAACTCATCTGGGGTGCGGGTGAAGTGCGCCAGGCTGGGCCGGGTCAGGTAGACCGAGCCGGCCGCGTTGAGGCGTTGCGGATCAACCGGGGGCACCGGCCCGCTGGCGGCGCCGAACAGGGCCAGCGTGCCGCGCACCGCCAGGCTGGCCAGACTCGCGTCGAAGGTGGAGGCGCCGACGCCGTCGTAGACCGCCGCCACTCCGTTGCCGCCGGTGAGTTCGCGAACCCGGGCACCGAACTCGCCGGGATCGCCCGGGTAGTCGAGCACCGCGACGGCACCCGCCTGCCGGGACAGATCGGCCTTGGCCGGCGTCGACACCGTGGTGATGACCTTCACAGCCAGGGCGGTCGCCCACTGGGTCAGGATCAGCCCGACGCCGCCGGCGCCGGCATGCACCAGAACGTCATCTCCCTGCTGCGCCGGATAAACCGACTTGAGCAAGTAGTGCGCGGTCATGCCCTTCAGCAGCGCGGAGGCCACCACCTCGGGTGCCAGCCCGTCGGGCACGTAGGCGACGAAGTCAGCCGGCGCCAAGGTGTATTCGGCGTAGGCGCCGGTCGCCTTGTCGGTTACCACCCGATCGCCGACTCGGAGGGCTGCGACGTCGGCGCCGACGGCCTCGACCGTGCCGCAGACCTCCGAGCCGACGACGAAGGGCAGTTCGCGTGGGTACAGCCCCGAGCGAAAATAGGTGTCGATGAAGTTGACGCCGATCGCTTCGGCCT
Organism: uncultured Mycobacterium sp.; assembly: GCA_964513475.1. Classification (GTDB taxonomy): domain Bacteria; phylum Actinomycetota; class Actinomycetes; order Mycobacteriales; family Mycobacteriaceae; genus Mycobacterium. Next base: position 48,981 of record CAZEMS010000025.1, read on the forward strand.
TGATCAGCACCTGGCCCGGACCGGGGGAGGGCCGGTCCTTCTCCACGTAGCGCAGGACCTCCGGTCCGCCGGGTTCTGCGACTTCGATGGCCTGCACGCCCACCATCCTGCCGCATCCCAGCCGGGTCGCCGGAGGTTCACTATCCTGCCAACGTGAAGCCTGCTCGCCCTGATGTGTTCCATCCGCGGATCGTGCTGGCCGCGTGCCGGGCTCTGCCGGAAGGGGACGGCGACGACGACGGCCTGGTCGATGCCCTGCGCAAACGAGGCCTGCATGCGCGATGGATGCCCTGGGATGACCCGCGCACGCTGCAGGCTGATCTGGTGATTTTGCGTGCCACATGGGACTACATCGAGCGCTTCGACGAGTTCGTCGGATGGGCTCGCCGCGTCCGCCACTTGGTGAACCCGGTGCAGGCGGTGGTGTGGAACACCGACAAGCGTTACCTCGCTGACCTGGCCGACGCCGGCGTGCCGACGGTGCCAACCGAGTTCTTCGGCCCCGGCGAGAAGATCGTCATCCCGGGCACCGAGGTCGTGGTCAAGCCCGCCGTCGGAGTGGGATCGGTTGGCGCGCAGCGGTTCACCGATCCGAATGCCGCGTGCCGGCATGCTGACTCGCTGCATCGCCAGGGCCGCACGGTGCTGGTTCAGCCCTACGACGCGCGCATCGAGAAAGGTGAGACGGCGTTGGTGTTCGTCGGAGGGGAGCAGTCGCATGCCTTCACCAAGGCGGCGATCCTGCCGCCGCGCGGTATGCCGTTGTTCGACGAGTCCGGAACCTATGCCCAGGAGTCGTTGTCGCCGAACGAGCCGGATTTCGCGTTGTGGGACGTCGGGTACGCCGCGCTGGAGGCCGGCGCCGCCAGGTTGGGGTGTCGGCGCAAGGATTTCCTGTACGCCCGGGTCGACGTGATCGGTGGTCCGGACGACCCCCGGCTACTCGAGCTGGAGTTGGTGGAGCCGTCGCTGGGATGGCGTCAGCTCGACGAATCAACCCGCGAGCGTCGGCAGCGGGCATTCGCGTTAGAGGTGGAATCAGCCTTGGACCGGTTCGGGTTGGGCCCGTTCTCGCATCGAAACCCATAGCCCGGCGGTCGTCGCGGTGCACAGCACCGCGCCTGCAACGTGCGCGGCCACCAGTGCGGCGGGAACACCGGCGTAGAACTGCACGGCGCCCACCAGCGCCTGTGCGCACACCACCACCAGCAACACCGCCAGCCGGATCAGCACCGGTTTGGCGACCCGTATCGCGAGCAGCCCGAACCCCAAACCGACCAGCAGTGACAGGTAGGCGATCAACAGCGACGAATGCAGATGGACCAGCGTGGTGATCGGCGCCTGCAGCCGCGGAACCGGGTCTTCGACACTCTTGTCGCCGGCATGCGGGCCCGCGGCGGTCACCAGCGTGCCGGAGACCAATGTCGCGGCCAGCGCGAGGGCGCTGAGCGCAGTGAGCTGACGTAGCGGTGTCGGTGCGCGCGGCACGTACACGCCGGTATCGGGTTGACCGATCTTGACGAAGAGCAGCACCGCTATCCACACCATCGTCATCGAGGCGAGCAGGTGGATCGCCACCGTCCACCACAGCAGGCCGGTGAGCACGGTGATCCCGCCGACCACCGCCTGGACGACCGTCGATATCGGCATCAGCCAGGCGTAGACGAGCACTTCGCGTCGGCGCCGTGCTCGGGTGACAGCCAGCACGGCCAGCGCTGCGGTCACCACCACCAGGAAGGTGACCAGGCGATTGCCGAACTCCACGGCCTGATGCAGACCCGGAACCTCGGGGTGGGGAACAGGGGTGAAACTGCCCGGAAAGCACTGCGGCCAGGTTGGGCAACCCAGGCCAGAGGCCGTCACCCGCACGATCGCACCGGTGACCGCGATGCCGCCCTGGGTCAGGATCACCGCCGCCGCGATGGCGCGCTGCACCTGCAGGCTCGGCATGGGAAGCACATCGACCAGACGTAGAAACAGACGTCCGACGGGCACCGCCCGATCGTAGAGGTCCGCCGTCGGCGGCGGGATTGCCAGGTGGTCCTCAGGTGAACCGGAACCAGCGCAGCGCACCCAACGCGGCCACGGTGCCCCAGGTCGTCAGCACGGCCAGGCCGAACCAGTCGACCGACAGTGTCATGGCCCGCGAGAGCGCCTCGGTCAGCGCCCCCGACGGAGTCAGCCGAGCGACCCACTGCAGCCAGTGCGGAACCATGCCGCCCCCCAGCGTCAGCGCGCCCAGTCCGGCGAAGACGAACCACAGCAGGTTGGCCACCGCCAGCACGATCTCAGCCCGCAGCGTGCCCCCCAACAGCAACCCGAGTGCGGCGAAGCCGCCGGTGCCCAGCGCGATGATCGCCGCGCCCAACGCGAGTCCGGCAATCTGCGGGCGCCAACCCAGGGCCATCCCGATGGTGCCGAGCAGGATCGCCTGGAGGAAGACCACGGCCACCACCGCCAGCGATTTTCCGGCGATGATGCCCCACACGGGTAGGGCGGTCGCGCCGAGGCGCTTGAGAGCGCTATAGCGGCGGTCGAACGCCACCGCGATGGCTTGGCCGGTGAATGCTGTCGAGATCACGGCCAGCGCCATGATCGCCGGGACGAAGGTTGCCGCGCGGTTGGCGCCGAAATCGCCCAGCGGCAGCAGTGTCAACCCGACCAACAGCGTGATGGGGATGAACATGGTCAGCAGCAGCTGCTCGCCGTTGCGCAGCAGCAGCTTGAGCTCGAGACCGCATTGCGCGGCCAGCATCGCGGAAACGCGTGCCGGACGCGGATCGGGCGAGAAAGTACCCGGGGCGAAACGGTTGGTCATGACCGCAACTCCCGGCCGGTCAGGTCGAGGAAGACGTCTTCGAGACTGCGCTGCTCCACCCGCATGTCGGTGGCCAGCACGTCCAGTCGCGCACACCACGCCGTCACCGTGGCGAGGACTTGAGGATCGATGAGTCCCTCGACCAGGTACTCGCCGGGCGAGGTTTCGCTGGCCCGATAGCTTTCGGGCAGTGCCGACATCAGCAGCGACAGGTCGAGCATCGTTGGGGCGGTGAACCGCAACTGGTTCTCCGCGCCGCTGCGCATCAGTTCGGCCGGGGTGCCGGTGGCCACCGCGACGCCGTGGTCGATGATGACCAGCCGGTCGGCCAGTTCCTCGGCTTCGGTGAGCTGGTGCGTGGTGAGCACGACGGTCACCCCGTCTCGGCGCAGCGCGTCGATCAACTCCCACACCACGATTCGGGCATGGGCGTCCATTCCGGCGGTGGGTTCGTCGAGGAAGACCAGTTCCGGCCGCCCGACGACTGCGCATGCCAGGGCCAGCCGTTGCTGTTGTCCGCCGGAGAGGCGGCGGTACGTGGTGTGCGCGGCTTCGGTCAACCCCAGCGTCTCCATGAGCCACCGCGGGTCCAGTGGGTTCGCCGCGTATGCCGCAACGAGATTGAGCATCTCGCAGGCCCGGGCGGCCGGATAGCCACCCCCGCCCTGAAGCATCACGCCGATGCGTTCGCGTAGTTTCGCGTTGTCGGCGTTGGGGTCCAGTCCGAGAATCTCGATGGAGCCGGCATCCGGCCGCAGGAAGCCCTCGCACATCTCCACGGTGGTGGTCTTGCCCGCGCCGTTGGGTCCGAGCAGCGCCAGCACCTCAGTGCGGTGCACGTCGAGGTCCAGGTTGGATACCGCGTCGAGGGATCCGTACCGCTTGCAGACCCCGCGCAGGCGCACCGGGACGGCTGAACGCGAGGTCACGGGGACTCAGCGTAGGCGTCAGAGCGCTGATCGGTAGGCGCAGGCTGCCCGGACGGTTGCCGCAGGGGTCGCCAGGGCAGCCGGTTGTATGTCAAGGCGATGAGGATCGCCACGATAAGTGCGCTGGCCAGCGTCGCCATCACGATCTGGAACAGCGCGAATCGGTCGCCGTTGGCGGTCGGCCCGAAGATGCCGACGACCAGCGTCGCGATGATCGCCGTCGTGTGGAATCCGGGTCGAGTCGCCCATGCCGCCAGCGGAATAATCGCCCACAGCAGATACCACGGCTGTACCACCGGGAACAGCAGCACGGTGGCTCCCAGCGCAACGCCCAGACCCCCGACCGGATGCAGTCGCCCGCGCAACACCGCGATCAGCAGCCAGCTCACCAGGATCGCGATCAGGATCACTCCGATCGCGCGGGCCAACCCCAGTATCGCGGTTGTGTGGTCGCCGAGCCCGAGCAGAATGCCCACGTGGCCGGCGCCCAGCGCCAGCAGCGTCGGTGGTGACATCCAGCTGCGCACGACGTTGGCCGTGCCCAGGGTGGAGATCCAGCCGAAGCCGAGGCCGCTGGCCCAGGCGATGACCGCCATCACCGCTAACGAGAGGGCAGTCAGCGAGCCGCTGGCCACCAGGAACGCCTTGAACGTCCCGCCCCATCGGCACGCCAACCCCATCGCCACGAAGCCCAGGGCGAGTAGAGACGGCAGCTTCACCTGCGACGACATGGTGATCAAGACCGTGCCCAACACCAGCATCGACAACGGCCACCACGGGGCCCAGCCGGCCCGCCCCCGTGGCCAGGTCAGTGGCCGGGGCAGGAGCGGACCGGCGGCGTCGATTCCGCGCAGCGCGAACTCGGTGCCGGCCAACATCAGGCCCAGCATCAGTGCTTCGTTGTGGATTCCCGCGACCAGATGCATGAACAGCAGCGGGTTGCACGGACCCAGCCACAATGCGCTGACCTCGGCGACTCCGCACCGCCGGGCCAACCGCGGGGTGGCCCACACGATCAGGCCAACCCCGATCAGCACGATCAGGCGGTGACACAGCACTGCGGCGACGATGTTCTCCCCGGTGAGTGCGGAGATGCCCTGGCCGATCCAGAGGAACAGCGGACCGTAGGGTGCCGGGGTCTCGCGCCAGAGGCTGGGCACCGACAGGGTGAAGACGTGGTCCAGGCCCAGCCCGGATGCGGGCCCGACCCGGTAGGGGTCCAGCCCGATCAGCGAGATCTCACTCTGCGCAAGGTAGGAGTAGACGTCTTTGCTGTACATCGGCGGTGCGATAAGCAGCGGCAGCGCCCACAGCAGCAGCGTGTGGTCCAGCTGGCTGCGCGACATCTTGCGGCTGCCGAGGGCGAACCGGCCCAGCATCAACCAGGCCAGGGTCATCATCACGGCGCCGGTCGTGGTCATGGTCAGCGAGACGGTCTGGATGCGCGATGGCAGGTTGAGTAGGCGAACTCCGAAAGTCGGATCCTGGATGACTGGGCGGGCGCCGGCGCCCAGCGCTCCGATCGCCATCAATACCGTGCCGGTGGCTCCGAACATCCGGGTGCGGTGCATCGCCACCAGCTCGGCGTCGTTCAGCGGCTCGCCGACGGGTCGTTCGTCGGCGTGCAGGCTGGCGATCGACGTGCTCAGGGACGACAGGCGCCCAGCCAGACGGGCCATCCGAGCAGAGTAACCGGCTCCGGTGGGGCTATCTGGGACCGCTATGGGATGCGTCACGGTTAGGGTGGACTGGGTGGAACCGCTTGATTAATTCCGTAACAATGGTGTTGTGAAATTCCGGCCGAAGCCCCCGACCGAGGCGCCACTCGCGTCGCCGGCAGCTTCGGTCGGAGAAGTTGTACCGGCCTCCGACGGGCAGACTCGCCAGGCGGTCGTCCAGCTGCTGCTCGAAGGTCCGATAACCGCAGGTCAGATCGGTGATCGGCTGGACATCTCGGCGGCCGGTGTGCGCAGGCACCTCGACGCGCTCGTCGAAGCCGGCGACGCACAAGCCAGTGCTGCGGCCGCCTGGCAACACACAGGACGTGGTCGGCCCGCCAGGCGATACCGGCTGACCGCCGCCGGTCGAGCCAAGCTCGGGCATACCTACGACGACCTCGCCGCGGCCGCGATGCGCCAGCTGCGCGAGATCGGCGGAGACGACGCGGTCAAGACCTTCGCGCGTCGCCGTATCGACGCGATCCTCGCCGCGGTGGCCCGTGATCCGGCAGGTGGCGAGGGCGTGGAGGACACCGCCGAACGGATCGCCGGTGCGCTCACCGAGGCCGGCTATGCGACCACGACCACGCCCGTCACCGGTCCGATACACGGCGTGCAGATCTGCCAGCATCACTGTCCGGTCTCACACGTCGCCGAGGAGTTCCCGGAGTTGTGCGAGGCGGAGCGCGAGGCCATGGCCGAACTTCTCGGCACCCACGTACAGCGGTTGGCGACGATCGTCAACGGCGACTGCGCATGCACCACACACGTACCGGTTGCTGCCCCAACACAGCCCGAGCAGCAGCCACACCGACCCCCTGAAGGAGTGTCGACATGACAGCCACCCCGGAGCAGCTGACCCAGCAGGAGACGATCGCCTCGCTGGGCAACTACGGCTACGGCTGGGCGGATTCCGATGTCGCGGGGGCCAGCGCACAGCGTGGCCTGTCCGAGGCTGTGGTCCGCGACATCTCGGCGAAGAAGAACGAACCGGAATGGATGCTCGACGTCCGGCTGCGCGCGCTGCGCACCTTCGGCAAGAAGCCGATGCCGAACTGGGGCTCTGATCTGGATGGCATCGACTTCGACAACATCAAGTACTTCGTGCGCTCAACCGAGAAGCAGGCCGCCACCTGGGATGACCTGCCCGAAGACATCCGCAACACCTACGACAAGCTGGGCATCCCGGAGGCCGAGAAGCAGCGACTGGTGTCCGGCGTGGCGGCTCAGTACGAGTCAGAAGTTGTTTACCACCAGATCCGCGAAGATCTGGAAGCTCAAGGTGTCGTCTTCCTGGACACCGACACTGCGCTGCGCGAGCACGAAGACGTGTTCAAACAGCATTTCGGCACGGTGATCCCGGCCGGAGACAACAAGTTCTCCGCGTTGAACACCGCGGTCTGGTCAGGTGGCTCGTTCATCTACGTCCCGCCGGGTGTGCACGTCGACATCCCGCTGCAGGCCTATTTCCGGATCAACACCGAGAACATGGGTCAATTCGAGCGGACGCTGATCATCGCCGACGAAGGCTCCTATGTGCACTATGTGGAGGGCTGCCTGCCGGCGGGCGAGCTGGTCACGACTGCTGCCGGCGATCTTGTCCCGATCGAGTCGATCAGGGTCGGCGATCGCGTCGTCGGTCACGACGGCCGGCCGCACCGCGTCACTGCCGTGCAGGTGCGTGATCTGAACGGTGAGCTGTTCAGGTTCACTCCCATGTCGCCGGCCAACTCGTTCGAGGTGACGTCGGAGCATCCGGTGCTGGTCGTTCCGCGCGACGAGGTGTTGGTGGCGCGGAAGCCGCGCAATGGCTGGAAGCCCGAGGTCGATACCGCGAAGCTGAAGAGCGCCGAGCCGCGTTGGATCGCCGCTAAGGACGTCGCTGAGGGCGACTTCCTGATCTACCCGAAGCCTAAGCCTGTGCCGCACAAGACAGTTCTGCCGTTGGAGTTCGCGCGGCTGGCCGGCTACTACTTGGCCGAAGGTCACGCCACGCTCACCAACAAGTGCGAGTCGCTCGTGTTCTCGTTCCACAGCAACGAATTCGAGTACGTGGAGGATGTCCGGCAGGCGTGCAAGTCGCTGTATGAGACCGCCGGTTCGGTGCTCGTGGAGGAGCACAAGCACTCAGCACGGGTGCTGGTCTACACCAAGGCGGGCTACGCGGCCATGCGTGATCACGTCGGCGTCGGATCGGCGAACAAGAAGCTGTCCGAAACCCTGATGCGCCAGGACGAGACGTTCCTGCGCGAGCTGGTCGACGCGTACGTCAGCGGCGACGGAAACGTCACGCGCCGAGGCGGTGCGCTGTGGAAGCGTGCGCACACGACCTCCCGTGTGTGGGCGTTCCAGTTGCAGGCCATCCTGGCGCGGTTGGGTCACTACGCGACGGTGGAGCTGTGCCGACCGGCCGGACCCGGCGTGATCAGCGGCCGCAACGGTGTCCGCAAGGATATGTACCAGGTGCAGTGGACCGAGGGCGGCCACGGTCCCAAGCAGGCCCGCGACTGCGGTGACTACTTCGCCGTGCCGATCCGGAAACGGGCTGTGCGCGAGGCTCACGAGCCGGTGTACAACCTCGACGTGGAGAGCCCGGACAGCTACCTGGCCTACGGCTTCGCCGTGCACAACTGCACCGCGCCGATCTACAAGTCTGACTCACTGCACTCGGCGGTCGTCGAGATCATCGTCAAACCGCATGCCCGCGTGCGCTATACGACGATCCAGAACTGGTCGAACAACGTCTACAACCTGGTCACCAAGCGAGCCCGCGCCGAGGCCGGGGCCACCATGGAGTGGGTGGACGGAAACATCGGTTCCAAGGTCACGATGAAGTACCCGGCGGTGTGGATGACCGGCGA